>CAKNFP010000002.1:696422-1392845 GCA_930633525.1 Hyphomicrobiales bacterium | reverse complement strand
GTGATCCATGCGGATATCGACCGCGCGACCGATCTACTCGCCGGGGCTCAAAGCATCGTCCTGGTGGGCGCGCGGCGTATGTTCCCGGTCGTGTCCTATCTCGCCTACGCGTTCGGCAAGCTCGGCATCCGCGCTATCCTGGTCGACCAGATCGCCGGGCTCGGTGCGGCGCAGGCCTTCGTGGCACGCGCCGACGACGTCCTGCTCGCGGTAAGCTGTGCTCCTTATACACCCGAGATCATCGACATTGCGGCGGATGCCCATAACCGCGGTGTCCCCGTGATTGCCCTCACCGACGGCCCGCTCAGCCCGCTGGCACGGAATTGCCATTTGTGGCTGGAAGTGCAGGAGGCCGATTACGGTGCCTTCCGCTCCATGGCCGCCACCTTCGCCCTCGCCATGACGCTGGCGGTGGGCACTGCCGAGAAAGCACAGGCAGATGACTGAACCAGAACTTGATCTGATTGCGATCGGCCGCTCGTCGGTGGATCTCTACGGCCAGCAGATCGGCGGCCGGCTGGAGGACATGGCGAGCTTTTCCAAGGCGGTCGGGGGATGTCCCACAAACATCGCCATCGGCGGCGCGCGGCTTGGCCTCAAGACGGCGGTCATCACGCGCGTCGGCGACGAGCAGATGGGCCGCTTCATCCTGGAGCAGCTTCGCCGGGAGGGGGTCGACACGTCGGGCGTGATCGTTGATCCCAGGCGCCTGACGTCCCTCGTCGTCCTCGGTGTCCGCGACGAGCACACCTTCCCGCTGATTTTCTACCGGACGGACTGTGCCGATGCGGCGCTCGACGAAAGCGAAATCGGCGAGGAGTTCATCGCCTCCGCCCGTGCCATCGTCGTCACGGGCACGCATTTCGCCATTCCCGGCGCAGCCAAGGCACAGCGCAAGGCAATAGCCCTCGCCCGCAAGCACGGGCGCAAGGTCGTGTTCGATGTCGACTATCGCCCGAATCTCTGGGGTCTTGCCGGCCATGGGGCTGGGGAAGAGCGCTATATCCGCTCCGAAAACGTGACGAGCCATCTCCAGAGCATCCTGCCGGATTGCGACCTCGTCGTCGGCACGGAGGAGGAACTGCACGCGGCCGGCGGCAGCGAGGACACGCTGACGGCCATCCGCGCCATCCGCGCGCTGAGCGGGGCGATCATCGTCTGCAAGCGCGGCCCGATGGGCTGCGTGGTCTTTCCGGGCGCCATCCCGGATTCGCTGGAGATGGGCATCAAGGGGCCTGGCTTCCCGGTTGAGGTCTATAATGTGCTCGGCGCCGGGGACGCCTTCATGGCGGGTTTCCTGCGCGGGTTCCTGCGCGACGAGCCGATCGAGACCTGTTGCGCCTGGGCCAATGCCTGCGGCGCCTTCGCGGTGTCGCGGCTCTTGTGCTCGCCCGAAAGCCCAACCTTCCGGGAATTGGACTTTTTCCTGAAGCACGGCTCGCCGCACCGCGCCCTGCGCGAAGATGCCGATCTCAATCACATCCACTGGGCGACCACGCGACGCCCGCAGCCCGAAACGCTGATGGCTCTTGCCATCGACCACCGCGCACAGATCGAGGCCATTGCCGACGAGGCGGGCGTTCCGCGTGGCCGCATCGCTGCCTTCAAGCAGCTCGCGGTCGAGGCGGCGGCCCGCGTGGCCAAGGATAGGCCTGGATCCAAGGGCATGCCGGGTTTGAAGAACGTGCCGGGTTTCGGCATGTTGATCGACGGCCGCCATGGCCGCGAGGCCTTGTTCCGCGCCGCCGATCACGGCTTCTGGGTCGCACGGCCGCTCGAGGTGCCGGCTTCGCGGCCCCTCGCGCTGGAGACCGATGCGGACGGTTCGCTTGGCGCGGCGCTCAATGAATGGCCGGTGGACCATGTCGCCAAATGTCTTTGCTTCTATCACCCCGACGACGACGAAGCGCTGAAAGCCGCGCAGGAGGCGACACTCAGCCGCGTTGCGCTGGCGTGCAGGCAGGTCGGGCGTGAGCTTCTCGTTGAGATCATCGCCTCGAAGCATGGCCCGCTCGGCGATGACACCACCGCCCGGATGATGCGCCGGCTCTACGAGTGCGGCATCAAACCGGATTGGTGGAAACTCGAGAGCCAGCCGAGTGCGGCAGCCTGGTCCGCGATCGATGCCGCGATCGCCGAGAAGGATCCCCTGTGCCGCGGCGTCGTGCTGCTTGGGCTCGATGCGCCGCTGGCGGAGCTCGAAGACGCGTTCCGTCTGGCGCGCGGGGCGGCCAGCGTCAAGGGTTTCGCCGTCGGGCGCTCCATCTTCGGCGCGGCGGCGCGCGACTGGTTTGCCGGGCGGATCGATGACGAGGCCGCAATCGCCGCGATGGCGGAGCGCTTCGGCCGGCTGGTCCAGTCATGGCAACAATCCGGGCAACAGGCCTGACGAGGGCTTGAGCCGCGGCGGCCGTGAGGAGGGGGCGATGGCAACAGTAAGGCTCACCATGGCGCAGGCGCTGGTCGCAGCCATGGCGGCACAGAAGACGATGGTCGGGGGACGGGTGGAACCGATCTTCGCGGCCGTCTGGGCGATCTTCGGACATGGCAATGTCGCCGGGCTCGGCGAGGCGCTCCATGGTGCGCGCGACCGCCTGCCCACGCTTCGCGCCCACAACGAGCAAGCCATGGCGCATGCGGCCATCGCCTTCGCCAAGACCGCGCGGCGGCGGCGGATGATGGCGGTGACGAGCTCGATCGGACCGGGCGCGACCAACATGGTCACGGCGGCTGCCGTCGCCCATGTCAACCGCCTGCCGCTGCTGCTGCTTCCCGGCGACGTTTTCGCCGGACGCCGGCCGGACCCGGTCTTGCAGCAGATCGAGGATTTCGGGGACGGCACCGTCTCCGCGAACGACTGTTTTCGCCCGGTTTCGCGCTATTTCGATCGCATCACGCGACCCGAGCAGCTCATTCCGGCCTTCGACCGGGCGATGCAGGTGCTGACCGACACGGCCGATTGCGGGCCGGTGACGCTCGCGCTCTGCCAGGACGTGCAGACCGAGGCCTATGATTATCCCGAGAGCTTTTTCGCCGAGCGCCTCTGGCGGCCTCGGCGCCTGCGGCCGGACGAGGCGGAACTTGAACAGGCGATCGCGCTCCTCCGGGATGCGAGGCGCCCACTGGTGGTGGCCGGCGGTGGCGTGCTCTACAGCGAGGCGGAACAGGCGCTCGCGGAATTCTGCACCGCACACGGCATCCCGGCGGCGGAGACCCAGGGCGGCAAGAGCAGCTTGCCACACGGACATCCGCTGAATCTGGGCGCCATCGGCGTCACCGGTACGGCCGCCGCCAACGAGGCGGCACGGCGCGCCGATGTCGTGCTGGCTGTCGGGACGCGGCTGCAGGATTTCACCACCGGCTCCTGGACGCTGTTCGATGATCCCGCCGTTCAGATCATCGGCCTGAACACGCAGGCCTTCGATGCCGGCAAGCACCGCGCGCGGCCGCTAGTCGCCGATGCGAAGGCAGGCCTTGCGGGAATTACCGCGGCGCTGGCGGGCTGGACGGCGCCGGCGGCGTGGCGCGCCGGCGCCGAGGCCGCCCGCGCGGACTGGCTCGAGACCGCGGCGCGCTACACGGCGGCGGGGAACGCTGACCTGCCGAGCGATGCCCAGGTGATCGGCGCCGTCCAGCGCCAGAGCGCACCGAGCGATATCGTGCTGTGCGCGGCCGGGGGCCTACCCGGCGAGTTGCACAAGCTCTGGCAGCCCGGGGCGCCCGGCGGCTACCACATGGAATACGGCTATTCCTGCATGGGCTACGAGATCGCCGGCGGGCTAGGCGCCAAGCTCGCCGATCCGGCGCGCGACGTCATCGTCATGGTCGGCGATGGCTCCTACCTCATGATGAATTCAGAGATCGCCACCTCGGTGATGCTGGGCGCGAAGCTGACTATCGTCGTGCTCGACAACCACGGCTTCGGCTGCATCAACCGCCTGCAGAATGCCACCGGCGGCGCGCCCTTCAACAATCTGTTGCGTGACACCCGCCATGAGACGCTGCCGGAGATCGATTTCGCCGCGCATGCGGCGTCGCTGGGGGCCCTCTCGCGCAAGGTGGGCGGCCTCGCCGAGCTCGAGAGTGCGCTCGCGGAGGCGCGCGGCCATGACCGCACCAGCGTCATCGTGATCGACACGGACCCTCTGGCCTCCACCGATGCCGGCGGCCATTGGTGGGATGTCGCGGTGCCCGAAATGTCCGTGCGTGACGAGGTCAAGGCGGCGCGCCGCCACTACGACGAGGCGCTCGCGCGGCGCGACAACTGAGACGAGGACGACATGGCAATTCGCATCGGCGCCAACCCCATCGGTTGGTCGAACGACGACCTGCAGGATATCGGCGGCGCCACCACGCTGGAGACCTGCCTCGCTGAGGCGCGCGAGGCCGGATTCGAGGGCATGGAGCTCGGCCACAAGTTCCCGCGCGAACCGGAGGCGCTGAAGGCCGCGCTCGCGCCCTTCGGCATGGCCTGTATCTCCGGCTGGTATTCGGCCGAACTGTTGCGCCGCGACGCCGAGGTCGAGATGCAGCATCTCAGGCCGCATCTCGACCTCCTGAAGGCGATGGGCTCAACCGTGCTCGTCTTCGCCGAAACCTCGAACGCCATCCATGGCGACCGGTCGCGGCCCCTGTCGCAACGGCCGGTGATGAAGGCCGGCGACTGGGCGGAGTTCGGCCGGTGCATCACGGAGGTCGCCGAGCGGACCTACGCGGAGGGTGTGCGGCTGGTCTACCACCACCACATGGGCACGATCGTCGAGAGCGAGGCCGATATCAACGCCTTCATGGCAGCGACCGGCGAGGTCGTGCATCTCCTGCTCGACACCGGCCATGCCACCTGGGGCGGGGCCGATCCGGCCGCGCTCGCGCGGCGCTATCGCCCGCGCATCAGCCATGTGCATGCCAAGGATGTGCGCCGCCCCGTGATGGAACAGGCGCGTGCCGAGGACTGGAGCTTCCTCGATGCGGTGCTGGGCAAGGGAGGCGAACTCGGCGTCTATACGGTGCCGGGCGACGGCATGGTCGACTATGCTGCCGTGTTCAAGGCGTTGCCGGGCTATTCCGGCTGGGTCGTCGTCGAGGCCGAGCAGGATCCGGAAAAGGCGCATCCGCTCACCTATGCGAAAAAGGGCGTTGCCCATCTCAAGCAAAGTCTCAAGGAGGCGGGGCTCGCCTGAGCTTCGAACTGCGATGTCCAAGTTACTCGTCAAGCCGCAGGCGGCCGACGCCGAGGGATGCGTGCAGACCATAACACCGGAGAGCGCCGGCTGGAGCCATGTGGGCTTCGCCGTTCATCGGCTGGCGGACGGCCAGACGCTCACCCGCGCCACCGGCGACCGCGAGCACTGCCTCGTGCTGTTGTCCGGCAAGGTCACCGCGACGGCCGGCGAGACCGATTTCGGCGTCATCGGCGGCCGTGCCTCGCCCTTCGAGGCCGACCCGTGGTCGCTTTACGTGCCAGCGGGATCGCAGTGGTCGATCACGGCTGAGGGTCCCTGCGAGGTTGCGGTATGCTCCGCGCCGGGTGTCGTCGGTGCACGTCCGGCGCGGCTCATCACGCCACGGGATGTCGGTTGCCAGACGCGGGGCGAGGGCAGCAATACCCGCCACGTGCGCAATATTCTGCCGGAGACGGAGCCTGCCGACGGTTTGCTGGTGGTGGAGGTCATTACGCCCGCGGGCTGCTGGTCGAGCTATCCGCCGCACAAGCACGACGCGGACAGGCTGCCCGCCGAGTCGCAGCTCGAGGAAACCTACTATCACCGGCTGCACCCGCCGCAGGGCTTCGGCTTCCAGCGCGTCTACACCGATGACCGGTCGCTCGATGAGACCTTCGCCTTCGCGGACGGCGACGTCGTCCTTGTGCCGCGCGGCTACCATCCTGTCGGCGCGCCCCATGGCTACGACCTGTATTATCTCAATGTCATGGCGGGACCGAAGCGTATCTGGAAGTTTCACAACGACCCGGCGCATGAGTGGATGCTGGGATCGTGACGTCTGTGCCGGGCTTCATACGCGGTCGCTCGTCGCGACAGTTTGCGTAGATCGGCATCGTCCGCGGATATCACAGTGCCTTCCGTATCAGCGGCTCCGTGCCCCTGCCCCAAAAAGCGCATCCTGACTTCGCAGCTTAGTCTCAGCCCATCCTCAGGGGCTCTGTCGCGAGGATGGACCACTCGGATATGGGGATGTCCTGTCCAGAGCTGACCACGCAGATCCGGTCGAAAGTGATCCAGCGGCCGCTGAGACTGCGGCCCAATTCGGCTGCGGCGTGCGCTTTCCGTTCCGCAGGGAGCGTTCCGTAAAGCAGCGAGATGTGGGGCAGAAATGAACCGGCTTCCGCCGGGTCCAGGCTGCGCTTCAGCGTCTCCAGAGCAAGCGAGACAGCGAAGCGCGCATAGAACGCCCTGAAGAACGCCTCGGTGATTTCGACAGTGCTGATCGGCTCCGCGAAAATCGCCACCTGGCGCGCGGCCACGGCAATGGCCTCGGCGAGCTGGTCGGTCCGCGTCGTCGTGTCGCCGCGCAGCGTCACATGCGGCTGGAAATGAGGCGTCCCGAAACGATCCGCGAGATCGCGGATCAGCGACGAGAGCAACGCCTCATCGTCATGGCTTGGCATCAGCCAGATCGATCGGACGGAGGGGGGCATGCCATCATAAATCCGTTGCATGAGGAGGCTTTGGATCGTTATGTTTATTCCAAGGCTGTCTTGTAATGGAAGATTAATTCCATTTTTGTGACGAGGGCCGCAAAGAAAGGGGGGAGTAAATCGTGCAGGCGGAAACGCAAGCCATGTCGTGCGCAGGTGCGGCCATCGCGGTTCGTGATCTGCGTGTTGCCTATGGTGGCACGCCGGTCCTACACGGCGTCAGCCTCGATTTCGCTCCCGGCACGTTCACGGCGCTTCTGGGTTCGTCGGGCTGCGGCAAGACGACCCTGCTGCGATCCCTGTGCGGATTCGTGCCGGTCACGTCGGGGGCGATCCTCGTCGGGAACCGCGATGTCGCGCCGTTGCCGCCGGAAAAGCGCGGCATGGCGATGGTGTTCCAGTCCTACGCCCTGTGGCCGCACATGACCGTGCTGCAGAACATGGGTTACGGGCTGAGGCTGCGCGGCAAGCCGAAGGCGGACATCACGGCCAAGGTGGCCTCCCTGCTCGCGATGCTCGGCCTGTCCGGCTACGAGGAGCGCAAGGTTACGGCGCTGTCGGGCGGGCAACGCCAGCGCGTTGCGCTGGGGCGGGCGCTCGCCATCGATCCGGGCATCCTGCTGCTCGATGAACCCCTGTCGAATCTCGATGCCAAGATCCGTATGACCATGCGCCACGAGATCCGCGCGATCCAGCAGCGGCTCGGCGTCACCGCCATCCATGTCACCCATGATCGCGAGGAAGCCATGACGATGGCGGATCGGCTCGTCATCATGCAGGCCGGCCGGGTCGCCCAGGTGGGAAGCCCCGAGGAGGTTTACGACCAGCCTGCGAGCGCCTTCGTCGCCAATTTCATGGGCGCGGAGAACGTCCTGCCCGTGCATGTCGAGCACACCGGGAGCGGGACGGTTCTGAAGGCCGGCGGCGCCGTCGTCCACCTTACGAACAGGGATGCGCCGGCACACCCGGCAGGGGAGGCTGTCGCCTATTTCCGTGACGATATCGCCAGTCTGGACGCGCCGGATGCCGATCCGCGCGGGGATCTCCTCGTACCAGGCCAGATCGTCGCGCGCAGCTATCCCGGCGGGCTCTACCGCTATCGCGTCGAGGCGGTCGGCCGGCAGATCACCGTCGACGACGCCGCGCGCCATGAACCCGGCGGCGCGGTCAGCCTTCGCATTCCCACCGAGCGACTTCACATCTTCCCGGCGGCGGAGGCCGCCATTGCTGCCTAACCAGGAGCCAAGCCCATGCGCATCCTCACCATCGCCTGTTCACTGGCGGCGCTTGCCGCAGCATCCCCCGTCCACGCGCAGACCCTCAACGTCGCCTCCGCGGGCGACCAGAACATGGTCGACTACGTGAAGGACTATCTCGGACCCCTGTTCGAGAAGAGCCATCCCGGCGTGAAAGTCGTTTCCGTCGGCACTGGTCCAGGCGATGCCGGCTCGCAGAAGATCTACGAGAAGCTGGATGCCCAGAAGGGAGCCAGCGCCAGTGACTTCGACGTGGTCGTGATTCACCAGAAGGCGGCGGGCGCCATGGTGAAGGAGGGGCTCCTCGCGAAATACACGGACAAGGTGGATACCGCCAAGCTGGTGTCCAGCGAGACCGCCAAGAACGCGCTTGGTTCGGATGTGTCGGGCTATGTCATGCCGATGTTCCAGTCCCAGACGGCGCTCGCCTACAATGCCGATATGCTCAAGACACCGCCGAACAATTTCGTTGAGCTTAGGGAGTGGGTGACGAAGAACCCCAAGCAGTTCGGCTACAATGGCATCAAGGGCGGCATGTCGGGCGTCGCCTTCGTGGCCGGCTGGGTCTATGCCTTCGGCGGCGATGCCGGAAAATTGATGACGGGGCCCTATGACCCGGCCGAAAAGGCCAAGTGGGACAAGGCCTTCACTGAACTCAAGGACTTCAACAAGAACGTCGTTATCACCCCCGGCAACGCCGGCACGCTCGACATGCTCAACCGCGGCGAAATCGCCATGGGTCCGGTGTGGGTCGACATGTTCTATTCCTGGCAGGCTGACGGCAAGCTGCCGCCGAACATGAAGCTCAAGCTGGCAGCGCCCGGCATGCCCGGCCAGCCGATGTATTACGCGGTCCCCGAGAAGTCGGCGCAGCAGAAGCTCGCCAGCGAGTTCATCGCGCTCGCCACGAGCCCACAGGTCCAGGCGGACGGTATCGTCAAGAAGTTCAACTGGTACCCGGGCATCGACGCCAAGAACCTTGAGGGCAAGCTCGACAAGGCCGCCTGGGACAAGCTTTTCACCGATATCACCCCGGCTGATCTCTCGACGAACGCCAAGCCCTTCCCGATCGCGCCCTACTTCAACGACATTCTGGAAGGCTACGAGAAGAAGGTCGCGAACTGAGCGTCGCCGTGCGGGATGCCAGGCGCTCGCGCCAGCATCCTGCTCCACACACTGAAGAGCCGGGTTCCACGCCTGAATGACTGAAGGCATGGACCTCGGATTGCCATTGCCGGCACGCCCATCCGGGACGTCGCCCTCCCCTGCCGAGAATCGCCGTCATGAGCCTGTCCCAACGTCAGCTTGCCTTGCTGCTGATCGCGCCCGGTCTTGCACTCGTGGCCGCACTTTTTCTCTATCCGCTGTGCTTCTCCCTCATCTCGGCATTCAGCGGCCCGGATGGCGGCTTTTCGCTGCAGGCTTTCGCAAAAGCTTATGAACTCTATTCCAGCGACATCCTCTTCACGATCGTCATCGTGGTCTCGTCCTGTGTCCTGACGGCGCTTGCGGCGGTCGCCATCGCGGGCACGCTCACGCTCGGCGAGAATCCCTGGATCGTCGGCACGCTCCGGGCCCTCTACCGCTGGCCACTGTTCATCCCGTTCATCGTCGCCGCGCAATGCATGCGCACCTTCCTTGCGAAGAACGGGCTGATGAACAACACGTTCGTCTCTTTGGGCCTGATGGAGCCCCTGCAAGCCGTCAGCTTTCTCGACTGGCGCGGCATCATCGCGACCTTCGTGTGGAAGCAGACGCCGTTCGTCGCGCTGCTTCTGGCCGGGGCGCTGGCTGCGCTCGACCGGGCAACCCTGGAGGCCGGACGCAATCTCGGCGCCTCGCGGCTCCGGGTGCTGGTCGAACTCGCCCTGCCTCAGGTCCTGCCGACGCTGCTCGTCGCGCTCGTCCTGTCTTTCGTCACCATGCTCTCGGTGCTCTCCGTCCCGATGATGGTGGCGGGCTCGCAACCCACCATGCTGACGGTCGACATGGCTTTCCGGATCAACGCCTATGGCGACTATGCCACCGCCAATGCGCTGGGCGTCATCACCTATCTCATCAGCGCCGGCGCCGCGATCCTCTATCTCAGGCACGGCATGACGAAGGAGAACGCGCCGTGATCCGCGCCGCATCCTTGCTGCGCGCGTCCCTGGCCAGCGCGCTCCTCGTCGTCTTCGCCTTCCTGCTGTTCGGTCCTCTGGCCAATCTGGCGCTGTGGTCGGTGGCTGAGCGCTGGTACACGCCCTATAAGCTGCCGGTCGTCTACGGCACCCGCTATTGGGAGCAGGTCTTTCGCCCGACGGGGGATGCCATGGCGTCGCTCGGGACGTCGATCTGGATTGCAGTCCTGACGGTCCTGATCGCGCTGGCGTTGTCGGTGCCGGCCGGCTACGCCTTGGGGCGTCTGAAGCTGCCGATGCGCGCCCTGTTCATGATCATCTTCCTCCTGCCCCAGGCGTTTCCGTCGGTCGCGATCTACATCAACGTGGCGCGCATCTTCTACGATCTCGGGATCAACGGCACGGTGCTCGGTGTCGTGCTGGTGCATACCGCACACGGTCTCGTCTATTCCGTGTGGATCGCGGCGGCCGCCTTCGCTGCCGTCGACAAGGATCTGGAACTCGCCGCCCGCAACATCGGCGCCTCCGCCCTGCGGACCTTCTTCACAATCACGCTTCCGCTCGCGGCGCCTGGCATTATCGCCAGCGGCATCTTCGTCTTCCTGGAATCGCTCGACGAATTCACCGGCACGTTCTTCGTCGGTGTGCCGCAGGTTATCACGCTGCCCCTGCTGCTCTACAACGCGGCCATGGGCGGCAACTATCAGGTCGCCTCGATCACGGCGCTGATCCTCCTAGTGCCGTCCGTGCTTTTCATGCTGTTCATCGAGCGCTTCCTGCGCGCCGATGTGCTCGCCAAGGTGGGTTCATGACCGAGTTCAGGACACACTGACGCGCAGGCGGGCCTTCCTCGGGCGGGCGCCGGAGCCGAACGGCCATGCCTGGTGGGTCTCCCTCTATCCCACCATGACCGAAACCGCCTTCATCAATGCCTGGGCGGCCACGGCCGAGGCCAAGGCCCTCAATCCCTGGCTCGACAGCCCGACCCTCACCAACGCCCATATCTTCATCGCCTCCCTCTATGTCCATCTCTACAACCGCATCCCCGATGCGGCCGGCCAGACCTTCTGGGCCAATGAGCTGCAGGCCAATGGCATCGCCCCGGTCCTCCTGACGCTCCTTGGGGTCGGCGGAACGGATGGCGCTGTGCTTGCTAACCGCACCACGGTCGGCGTCTATTTCGCCGAGAAGTTCCTGGCCGCCGGCGCCGCCCCCGCCTTCTCCTGGCAGCAGTCGATCCTCAACAGCGTCGACCAGACCTCCGCCTCGGTCACCGCCGCCAAGGCCCAGATCGACACCTGGGTGGCGGCCGCGCCGCTCGAAACGACGCTTGGCACTTTTGCGCAGGTCCTCGCCCGGGCGAAGACCTACACCATCACCGGTCTCCCCAGCTTCATGATCTATGACCTCGCCGGCGAGATGCTGGCGGCCTCCAACCCGACCGGCAATGTCGTCGGCTTCGTCCACAACGGCGCCAAGCTCAGCCTCGTGCCGCTCTATTTCACCGCCACCGCGATCACCGAACTCGGCCCCGCCTCCGCCCAGACGGTCGCCAGCGTCTTCGCCGACGGCCCGATCGCCCGCGTCACCCTCGACGGACAGCCGGTCATCTGCATCAACGTCAACGGCGACGCCACCTTCTCCCTCACATCAGACTTCGTCCTCACCGGGCTTGGCGCCGCCACCTTCACGGATTTCGTGCTGGCGTGAGCCAGCAGACGCCGGCGTTATCGCTTCGCTTTCAGACTGTTGTATTTCTCTCCACCGATCTTCCGCCCTATGACACGGTGGCAAACGAGGCTTGGGAGCACCGCGGTGAGTGATGACTGGGATTTTTACGTCGATGACAACGAAGCCGGCCTCCGTGCAGCTTGACCTTGGCATCGCGCAGTCTACCCCCGTTATAAGGGATACGACAGCGTTGCCTGGCTACAGGTTGCAATGCGAATGCCGACGCCGTACGACCTCTCGAGCAACGAGGAATTCCAGGATATCAAGCAGATTGGCGACGCTACCGTGGCGGCGGTCGAGGACGATGGGGCCGCTACATATTGGCGCGTGCTCTATCCCTCGGCTGCCGCTCAACAGCGCATGAGCAATCGTGATGTCCTGCGGGCCTTGGCGGAACGCGGAGACGACCACGACGCGCCCCGGACCATCGAGCATTTCGCCTATTTCAAAACCGCCGCAGGACGACAAGCCTTCATCAGCGCCGTGGAAAAGCGGGGGTTTGCTGTCAGGGATATCGATCCGGAGCGTCGGGGCGAGTTCCCGCTGGTTTTCAGACGAGAAGACAAGCCGGCAGCCATCGACAGCATCACCGATGGATTGGTTCCCCTTATCGATGAGAACCAGGGCGTCTATGACGGCTGGGGCTGTGAGGTCGTCAAATAGTCACGACCTGGACGTGCCGCGACCGGAGACCTTTTTCGCTGACTCAGGCGGGTTTCTGACCGCCTTGGCAAGCCACGGCTTCACGCACGCGGGCAAGGCAGCTTTGCATGTTGTCCAGGATGGCCTCGGCCGTCGCGGTCGGCTGACCACTGGCCCGCAATTCCCTGATGAAATCACGTTGCCGGGCACAGCGCGTCTCGGCTTGTTTTACGTGGTCTGCTGACACCGCGATCGGGGCGACCTTCGGCGTGAACATCTTTCCCTCCGTGGTCGAAACGAAGAACCGGTCTTTGCCACCCACGTTCCGACGCCCATTAATATGGTATCGCCGCATTCTGCTTCGTGTGTTCTTCCACACGTATCGCCGCTATATCTGATTCCAGGCGCATCCAGAGGTATCCAGGTCTAGCTGACCAGTAAGGGCCTATGGTCGGGATCGTCCGCTTTCGATGCCGTTCAGGGGGGCATCTTTTCGCCGTTTCGGGTGTTACCAGCGAGAAAAAGGCCTATCTTAAGCGTGGCTGCTGCTGGGGCGGGTAGAGCCCGCGCGTCTCATTGTGGGGATGGACAGCATGATAAAAGTGAAAACGACGATCACAGGGGGATTGGATGATCTCCCCAAGGTGTTCGAGGCGCTTGACGGCGATCGAGGAGTGGTGAGCTTCGATCCCAGCGATCCAGCGAGCATCGAGCAGGCGATCCGCTCAGTCGAGGCGACAATCGATGAACGCTTGGCCCCATTTACGGCCAACGACTTTGCGGTTTCACTCGGCAATCAAATGAAGCAACGCTATCGCGATGGCATCGTCGCTCAGGCCGCAGCTGCTCGGTTGGGAAAGGCAGTCGACAATGAATGATCCGGGCGTCCTTGAGCAGATGACTGAAGCTCTTTTTGAGCTACAAGGCGCGAGAATTAGGGGGTTTCATCGACCGATTAAAAAATTATCGAACCCGATTCATCACCCAGACCTTGAGCCTACGACCAAGGCGCTATCCGAGAAGGTGGATTTCGATGCGTTTATTAAAAAAAGCCGCGACGCTAGAACAGGAAGTCACATCGCCGATGGCAGACTAGATTGGCCAGATGATGATGCCGAGCAGCTAGGATTGTTTATAAAAATAGTCGATAAGCTCTCGGAGAGTGAGAGATACACAATCGAATTTGCCCGTGAGTTCTTCTATTCGAGCTCAGGCGACCAGATGAGTCATATTTATTCTATGACCAGCGATTTGATGATCCCATTTGTCAAAGACTACCAACGTTACGTGGTGAGAAATGGACAGCCCGTCCGAGGCCTAGTTTTACCCGGATCCAACAAGGTTTTTGTCGTGAACGGGCATGATGAAGGCGCCCGCGAGAGCGTTGCGCGCTTCATTGATAAGCTTGGACTGGAGGCCGTTATTCTGGCGGAGCAAGTAGATCAAGGCCGCACCGTTATCCAGAAATTTGAGGACAACGCTAGCGAAGTGGGCTTTGCAGTCGTGCTCATAACGCCGGATGATATCGGTGGCAGCGTCAGCAATGACGAGCAGTCCAGGCGAGCTCGACAAAATGTGCTGTTCGAACTCGGCTATTTTCGTGGATGCCTAGGTAAGGGCAAGGTCTGCCTGGTCCGGAAGGGCGATGTCGAAATCCCATCCGATCTGGCTGGCGTTCTCTACACGGAAATGGATATGGGCGGTGGATGGAAGACGAAGCTCGCCAAAGAGATTGATGCGGCTGGCTTGCCGATCAAGAGTGACTGGTTCCGGGGGTGATATGTGACAAACGTCAGTGAAGCGTGGGCGACATCACCTCACCGATATTGACGCCGATGTTGGTGTTGATGATCTCCGAAGCGAGGCCGCGCACCATGGCAATGTCCCGCGCCTCCACCTCCGGGATAAGGAGCCCCTTGAAGGCGAGAAAAGATAGCTTCAAGGGGAGATCCCACGAATAGCGCAACGGAGCTGCGTAGATCCGATCAATGGCGATGTCGAACCGCGTCAGCACCTCCACCACATCGGCATCTTCCGGCTGATCGATCAGCCACCGCCAGAGCACTTGCGCGCCCGCGACAAGGGTGAAGATGTCGGTTTCTGACGACGGGTCGAAGTCGAGCGCAGCCCGGCGCTCATCTGCGGTGAATGACTGGTCGATGAGCTGCCGGAATTCGTAATAGTCCACGGGGTGCTCAACCTGCACGCGTGTGTTCATCTCGATGAAGAAGAACGCATTGTCCTCATAAAGAAACTCGGCTGTTGGGCCGATGAATGTCAGCCCCGCCGCAGCCACCTTGTCCGCGAAGGTGGCATTCTCCGACAGGAAACCGTATCCGGGATGGAAGGCCCCGGCGCCGCTGACCTCGGCGGCGAGCAGGATCGCTGCAGGATTGAGATAGGTCCTGCCGGCCGGTGCCGGGCCGATGCAGAGCGCCTGATCCGCCAGTCGCACATAGCGCGCGTCCCTGTCCGCCTCGGAGTGGATCACAACGGTCTTCAGCCCCAACGCCCGTCAGGTGCGCTGAATGCGAAGGGCGATCTCCCCGCGATTGGCGATCAGAACTGTGTCGAACAATTTTTGGGCTCGCATCACTCGGCTCACAGTTATCAAGGCCTGATCCTGCCAGTAGTCTGGAGCGATCGGGCTATACGCGATCAGCGCCAGCGAGGCGATCAACAACTACGACGGCGAACGCGGGTTACATGATCGTTCGCGACGGGCTGAAACCAATCCGCCTCCAGCAGAGCCAGTACCTCAATCGCATGTCGAGAGGGCAAAGACGGGCAGAAACACGAAAGCGATGGCGCCCGTCGCGGCCATTGCCCCCCATCGCGCGGTGGTGCGCAAGAAGGAACTCCGCTTCGGTTCACAGATCCCCAGCGTGAGGGCGACGCAGGCGGCAAGATGAAGGAGAAAAATGGCAACGAGCTGCGCGCGCTGAAGCGAAATGCCGGCGACGATCTCGACGCTCTCCCAGCCGAAACGGCAGCCGACCGACAACATCGCATAGAGCAGGACGAACGCCACCGCCCACACGGTGAAGCAAGCCCCAAGCATCAGTAGCGCGCGCCCGCTCATGATGTGGCCTTGAGGCAGCAGGCAAACTGCGCCGTCAGCGCGGCCATCCCGAGCGCAACGATGCCGGCGGCGGCGGCGTAATCGTGCCAGATGCGGGCTATGCGCAGATCGAGGCTGCGCCGCGCCGACAGGTAGCCGCCATGCCAGCGCAGAAGGCCGTGCAGCGCGAATATCGCGCCTATTCCCGCGCGAATGCCGGCATAGACAAGCAGCACGAATACCGTCGCCTGATGCGCATGCGCGGTCGGCGCGGGAACCTGGGCCGCCATGACAAAGAAGGTTCCCAGCGCCAGCAGTTGCGCCGCGCCGTTGACGGCAAGCCATGCCTGCGGCGGCTGCCCGGCATGCAGCGCGGAGACCGCGCGGCGGGACGAGAAGGCGGCGGCGACAATAAGCGCCACCGCCACCAAGGTGGGGAGGGTGCCGGGTGCGGCAACGATCGCCGGCGGCCAGCCAGGCGCGATCAGCGACAGAAACAGCGCGCCGAACAGCAGGGAAGAGAACAAGGTGGCATCACCGGCGCAAACAAACACCATCGCCCACCAAGATGGCGGCCGCTCGGTCTCCCAATGCGGCTGCAGGGAGAGGCCATTGCCGATCGCAAGCGTGCCGGTGTCCCATTTGGCGCCCATGCCGCGTGTCCACGCCAGCAGCGAGACGACGGTCAACGCCAGCAACAGAAGCGCCAGCCAGTAGAGCTTGAACAACAGGCACAGCACGAAGCCGCCGGTGGCAAGACCGCTGGCGAGCGGCTTGTAGGTCTGGCGCGGCAGGACGACCACCTGCTCAGGCCGGCCGGTCGTCATGTCGACACCGAGCGTCTCCATCCAGCCATTGCGCGCGAAGCCGAGATAGCCGCGCCCGCCGGCAAGCTCCGCTCCGAGCGCATCAGGGTCGAGCCGGTCTGCCCGGGCGGATATTTCCGGCAGCGAAGCGAAGGCGTAGGACGGCGCCGGCGTTGGCATCGCCCATTCAGCGGTGCGAGCGCCCCACGGGTTGCGGCGAAATCGCTTGCCGAACCGCACCTGGACGAACAGATCGACCACGAACAGTGCAAAACCAGCTGTCATGACGAAGCCGCCGACCGAGGACAGCAGGTTGAGCCAGTCCCAGCCGATCCCGGCCGGATAGACATCGATGCGGCGCGGCATGCCGCGCAGCCCCGTCAGGTGCATCAGAAAGAAGGTCAGGTTGAAGCCGGCGAAGATCAGCCAGAAGGCCGGCACCGACAGGCGATGGTCGCTGACCCTGCCGGTGAAATGCGGCAGCCAGTAATAGGCGGCCGCCATCATCGGAAAAATGAATCCGCCCACCAGCACATAATGCATATGCGCGACGACGAAATGCGTGTCATGCGCCTGCCAGTTGAATGGCACCATCGCCAGCATCACGCCGGTGAGCCCGCCAAGGACGAAGACGAACAGGAAGCCGCCGAGATAAAGCATGGGCACGCCGAGGCGCACCCTGCGGCCCTGCGCCAGCGTCGCGATCCAGGCGAAGATCTGTACCACCGTCGGTACCGCCACCAGCCCGCTCGCCGCCGAGAAGAAGGCAAGCGCCAGATGTGGGATGCCCACCGTGAACATGTGATGCACCCACAAGCCGAAGGAGAGGAATGCCACCGCCACCACCGCGACGACGACGGCGCGGTAGCCGACGAGTTCATGACGCGCGAAGGTCGGGATCATCATCGACACCGCACCCGCCGCTGGCAGGAAGATGATGTAGACTTCCGGATGGCCGAACAGCCAGAAAAGATGCTGCCACAACAACGGGTCGCCGCCGCGCGTCGGGTCGAAGAAGGGCAGGTCGAAGGCGCGCTCCAGCTCGAGCAGGATCGAGCCGAGGATCAATGGCGGAAAGCCGAACAGCATCATCAGCGCCGTAATGAGCAGATACCAGGCCATGATCGGCATGCGCTCGAGGCTCATGCCCGGCGCGCGCAGCTTGAGGATCGACACGACAATCTCGATCGCCGCCGACAGGGCCGAGATCTCGACGAAGGTGATGCCGAGCAGCCAGACATCGGCGTTGATGCCGGGCGTGTAGGTGGACGAGGACAGCGGCGTATACATGAACCAGCCGCCGGCGGGCGCGACTCCGGCCAGCATGGCGACGATCAAGATTGATCCGCCGAAGACGTAGCACCAGAAGCCGTAGGCCGAGAGGCGTGGAAACGCGAGGTCGCGCGCGCCGAGCAGCTTTGGCAGCAGGTACATCGCCAGGCCCTCGAACATCGGGATGGCGAATAGGAACATCATCACCGTGCCATGCATGGTGAAGATCTGGCCATAGAGTTCCGGCCCGACGAAGGCGGTGGAGGAGGTCGCGAGCTGGACGCGGATCAGCATCGCCAAAAGGCCGCCGATGGCGAAGAAGACGAAGGCCGCGATGATGAAGCGCTTGCCGAGGATGGAGTGGTTGACGGCCGACAGGTGGCCTATACCCGGTGGAGTGTCCCAGATCGCGGCTAGTTCCCGATGCAGCCGAATCGGGTTGGTCTTGCCCGCCTTGTCGCTCATGGCAGCGCCTTCCCGGAAAGCGCGACCAGCGCAGCATCGAAGCCCGCCTTGTCATGCGCTTCGACGGTAAACGGCATCACCGCGTGGCCGGTGCCGCAATACTCCGCGCAGACGCCGCCGAAGACGCCCGGCTTGTCGGCGCGCAGCCTCACGACGTTCTCGTGGCCGGGAATGGCGTCGATCTTGCCGCCGAGGCGCGGTATCCAGAACGAATGGATCACATCCTCGCTGGTGACGGCGAAATCGACGTCCTCGCCGGCCGGTAAATGCAGCCGACCGGAGCTGCTGGATCCGTCGGGATAGTGGAATTCCCATGACCATTGCCGCGCGACGACCTCGATGCGCAGGGGCATCTCTTCGCGCGTGGTGGCCAGAAGCCGCTCGCCAAGAGCCAGTGCCGCACCGACCAGCGCGGCGAGGATCAGGGAAGGAACCACCAGC
Source organism: Hyphomicrobiales bacterium (assembly GCA_930633525.1). Taxonomy (NCBI): domain Bacteria; kingdom Pseudomonadati; phylum Pseudomonadota; class Alphaproteobacteria; order Hyphomicrobiales; species Hyphomicrobiales bacterium. The sequence continues at coordinate 1,374,396 of CAKNFP010000002.1, read as the reverse complement.
CCGGCCCACAGGATGGTGCGGCTAGCGCCGAAGGCGCGTAGCGCCTGCGGCCGCAAAAGTGCCAGCGCCAGCATCATTGAGACGGCGAGGAAGATGACGGCGCTGCCGGCGAGCATGAACCACCACAAGACGGCCGCGCCGCGCGCTGACGGGCCTTCCGGCTCCAATGCCGAAAGCGGGCCGCCACAGCCGCCCGCAACGACGAGCGGGAAGGCGATCGCGGCAAGTGGACGGAACCAAGCGGCCTTTTGCGGGCTTGTGGCGTCAAAGGGAGATTTCTCACCATGAGTGAAACCGATGCCAGCGCCCACAACCCGGTGATCAGCGAAGTCGCCAAGCAACCGGTGGAGTCGGCGGTGGCGGTTGCCGGCCATCCCCTGCATGCGATGAGCGTGCATTTTCCCATCGCCTTCGTCATCGCCACGCTGGGCTGCGACGTGATCTATTGGTGGAGCGCAGATCCCTTCTGGTTGCGCGCTGGGTTGTGGGCGGCAGGTTTCGCCTTTGTGTCGGGCGTCGGGGCGGGTCTGGTCGGCACCGCGGAACTGCTGCTCGTGCGCGGCATCCGCATGCGAGCGGCGAGCTGGACCCATGCCGTCGCGGCGATGATGCTGATCTCGATCGCTGGCACGAACTGGGGCTTGCGCCTCACCGACGAGGCTGCGGTGCTGCCGCAGGGGTTGATGCTGTCGGTACTGGCGAGCATCTTCACCGGTCTGGCAGGCTGGCATGGCGGCAAGCTGGTGTTCGATCACGGCATCGGCCTTATCATCTCCGAAAAGGATTGAGGTCTTCGGCGATCCGGCGCAGCGCGCCGGGTTCCATCACGGTGTCGGGAAGAAAGTCCGGTACGTCCGGTTTGGCGAGAACGATAATAAGGATCGCGCCGATGGCCATGAGCGTCACCAGCGTCACCGCTACGAAACGCCATACCGGGTAGACGTTGCCAGCCTCGAACAGACGGATGAGGACAAGACCGGTCAGGATGTGAATCATCACCAGCGCACCGACGAATCCGAGCTTCAGCGAAAACCAGGGTTCGAAGGACTGGCGGATGAAGATCAGCGCCGTGCCGCTACCCACCGCGACAAAGGCGGCAGGGGAGATGATTCCAACATAGAGGAAGCGGACCAGCGCCTGCAGCCGGTGCTTCGTCTCGTCGTCCGGCACATGCGCGCGCTGCACGTAGAGACCGGGAAGGCTGACCAGTCCGGCGCTCCAGATCGCAATCGTGGCAAGGTGCAGCATCTTCAGCCAGATCATCGCTGCCCCACGCGCTGGGCCGTGCCGCGATCCAGGTTTCCGGCAAGCAGCAGTGCGGCGGCGATGCCATAGGGCAGGGCTGCCGGCACCCACATGATCAGTCCGGCCAGCTGCTGGTCGGCAAGCGGCGTCAGACCGAACGGCAGCGTGGTGGTGAAATGAGGCGCGTAAAGTGCCTCGCGCGCGAAAGTCAGTAGCGCACCGAGCATGCCCATCTGCACAACGGTCGCCAGAAGCGCGAGCAATGCCGGCCCAATTTCGGTCTGCGGGGCGAGAATACGCCGCCACATCACAAAGGCGCTGCCAAGAAGGCTCAACTGCATCACCCAGTAGGGTAACGCGCCGCGTACCGCGAATTCGTAGACCGCCGGAGCATGCCACAGCCACAGGATGGCGCCATGGAGCGTGACGAGCAGCGCCAAAGGCAAGCGCCGCCGTACCCGTCCGTCCTCGGGAAAGCTCAATGCCAGCAGCGGGGCCACCACGCTTACCAACACGACATGATGCGCGGCGCGGGCGGAAAAAAGCGACACCGTCAGCGCGCAGAACGGCGATATGAAGAGGAGCACGAAGATGGAGGTCGCCACCCAAAATGCCCTATCTCGACGAGGAGTTCCCGTGCGGACATACGCGGCAACCAGCACAAGGGACAGGAGGAGCGCAGCGAAATCAAGATTCCACGCGGAACCCAGCGCCTCGGGCGCGGCGGCAGGTCCGCAGTATACCTCCGTCATGCACTGTCTCCGCTTGTCGCACTTTGAGCGGAACTCGCCGACGGAAGAAGTAGTTCCCCCCAGATCGCCTCACCTTCCACAAAAGCAAAAAGCGCAGGGCAACGACACCCGCGTTTTCAAATGGTACAATTGGGACTTCCGCGAGATGATCTGCTATCGGCGGTGCCCGCACTTGGCACCCGTGCATGGGCCACGCAGCCGCCGTCAACGGTCGTCGTCATGGATACTCAGCGTTGATCTTTCGGCGGACCGCTTCTCTGCGATTGTCGCGCGCGACCGATCCTCAATGAAAAGGGACCAAACGGCTACGAACAAGGCGGCGATGAGGGGGCCGATCACAAAGCCGTTGAGGCCGAAAAGGGACAGGCCTCCCAGTGTCGAGACAAGAATGAGGTAGTCCGGCAGCTTGGTTCCGGCCCCGACTAGCGGGGGCCTCAGCAGATTGTCGATCATACTGATCACGAGGATGCCGACCGCAAGGAGGACAAATCCTTGAGTGTATTGGCCGGACAGCATGAGATATGCGGACGCCGGTCCCCAAACGAGAAAAGCTCCCACGGCAGGCAGCAGCGAGAGGATCGCCATGAGCACACCCCACAGCAGAGCCGCCTCGATACCAAGCGCCCAGAACGCTATCCCGCCGATCGCACCTTGGATCAGCGCGATGATCACATTGCCCTTCACGGTAGCTTTCACCACCGCACTGAACTTGCCCAGAATGTGATCGGTCTGATGAGCGTTGAGCGGGCTCGCGCGGCGTATGGTGACGGCAAGCTTCGACCCGTCCCGAAAGAGAAAAAACAGCACATAGAGCATCACGCCGATACTGACGAAGAACTGGGCCGTGCCCTGGCCTATGGAGAGAGCCCGGCTTGCAATGAATTGCGCGGCTTGCGCGAGGAAAGCCGTCAAGCGTTGCTGCAACTCCTCAAGGCTCCCGATGTCGAAGGTCGATAGCGCGTCGAGGACGAACCTCGGCAAATAGGCGCGGATGCCTTCGAGACCGTTTGAAATGTCGAAGTTGCTTCGGCTTACGCGCTCGTAAAGCGCAGCTGCTTCCTGCGCCAACGCTGCGACGACCACCGCACCCGGAATGATCACGATGAAGACGCATGCTAACAAGCTGATTGCCGCGGCGAGGTTTGCGCGTCCGCCGAAGTGCCGCAAGAGCCGCCGGTATAACGGGTTGAAGAGAATCGCGAGTATGATCGCCCATAGGAGCGCGCCGGATAACGGCCACAAAAGCCACGCGAATGCGGCAGTCGTCAGAACGATTACCGCGAGGAAGCTGCTTCTTTCAACAGCAGGCGACGACATCCTTATGGCCGGGTTGTAGTTGGGGCGCGCATCGTGGGTTTCCCTTTACCAATGATAATCGGTGTTTGCTTCGTACTTTGATGCACCTTCAACATGTTCCTTGGCCAGATAGGTTCGATAACGGCGTAGACTTTTATCATATGTCAGCTCTGTCCACGCAAGCGGGTGGTGGCCGTGGCCTTTTCCGCTTGGAGATCGCCGCCCTATCTCCGATTTTATCATCTTCAGGCTTCCGGTACGAAACCTCATCGTCGAACGGATCGACGCGAGGTAGCTGACGTTCAATTTGGGTTCACCATCTATTGCCCTGCACAGACATGACCGTAGGCAAGCGCCACCAGAGATCCGCCGATCATGTTCCCAAGCGTCGCTGCCATGAGATTGGCGGCTATGCCGCCGGCCGAAATCGAAATGCCAGCCTCGGCACCCTGCACGAGGAAGGCATAAGGCAGAAGATACATATTGGCGACGGAGTGCTCCAGTCCCGCAGCTACGAAGGCGGCAATGGGCAACAGCAGCCCTACGAATTTCTGTGTCACCGTCCTGCCGGCGTAGGCCATCCACACAGCAAGACAGACGAGAATGTTGGCAAGGATGCCGCTCGCGAACGTCGCGCTGAACGATTTGTCAAGCTTCGTCGCGCCGAGATCGAGCGCGGCACGTCCAACCCGGCCTCGTGAACTCCGGCGAGCAAGACAACCCCGGCGAGAAGAAGCGAACCGACGAAATCCGAGATGTACACGATGCCGAGCGCACGCGATGCTGAAGACGCTTTCAGCCGCCCTGCCGCCAATGGGCCCGCCATCAGGGTGTTGCCCGTGAACAGTTCCGCGCCCGCGATGAGCACGAGGGCGAGGCCGACCGTAAACACGAGCCCGGCCAGCACCTGAGCCACGCCGAAAGGAAGATCGTTGGCGCCGGCCAGCGCGACAGTGGCAAACAGGCCGCCCAGCCCGATATAGACGCCGGCGAGGATGCCGAGCACGATCATGGAGCCTGCCGGCAGTTTCGCCTTGTCCTCAAGAGCGGCAAAGACGGCGTCTGTGAGTTCTGGCGATGCTGGAAGTGCGGTTTCATCGGCCATCGCGTTTACTCCGGAGCAATTCTTACCGGCACCGATTTGGCGGCCGGTGTCTTGCTCTCCTCGGCGAACTGCCACAGGGGGATGAGGGCGTTACACTCCGGATAGTAGGCGGCGAGGGTGACCGCCAGACCCAAATCTACCCCAGACCAATGCAGTACGAATTACGATTTGGAATCAATCAATTAACATTCATCCCCGTCCGAGATCGTCCATTGCGATCCAGCACAATTCGAGTTATAATGTGGTATGGATTGTGGGGTAACATGAAAGCAAAAGGTCGACATCCCGAGAAAGCGCTCTCCGCCTTGCGGGTGCGCACCCTCAGCCAGCCGGGACGCTATGCAGACGGCAATGGGCTCTATCTCGTCGTCGATCCCTCGGGAGCCCGGCGCTGGGTCTTGCGTGTGGTCGTGCAAGGTAGGCGTCGCGACATCGGCCTGGGTGGGGCGAGTTTGGTCACGCTCGCCGAAGCACGCGAAAAAGCCCTGACCTATCGTAAGATCGCGCGTGCGGGTGGTGATCCCCTCGCGGACGGGCGCCAGCAATAAGCCGTCCCAACCTTCCAGTCAGCCGCCGAAACCGTTCATCGCGAACACGCTGCGGGGTGGAAGAACGCCAAGCATGCGGCACAATGGCTCACCACACTCAAGAACTACGCCTTTCCCGTCATCGGTTCGCAACGGGTAGACCAGATCGGCAGCGGTGATGTCCTTAAGGTCCTCACCCCGATCTGACTGTCCAAACCCGAAACGGTCCGTCGTGTCCGCCAGCGGATCGGTACCGTCCTGGATTGGGCCAAGGCCTCCGGCTTGCGAAGCGAGGGCAATCCGGTCGCGGGTGTGACCAAGGGTCTTCCCAAACAGCGGGATCGCGACGCGCACCATGCGGCACTGCCCTATGACAAGGTATCAGCGTTCATCCAGGCCATGCGCGCCACCGACAGCAGCTTATCAGCCAAGCTTGCCTTCGAGTTTTTGATCCTCACCGCCACCCGGACCAGTGAGGTCTTGGATGCCCGGTGGGATGAGATCGATACCGATCAGGCGGTCTGGGCCATTCCGAAGGCACGCATGAAGGCTGGTCGCGAGCACCGCATCCCCCTCCCCGATCGGTGTGTGGACATTCTCGATACCGCGAAGACCCTGAACGGCAATCCCTTCATCTTTCCGGGCCAGTTCCTTGACCGGCCGCTGTCGAACATGGCTTTGCTCATGATGCTGCGCCGGATGAAGGTCGATGCGACGGCCCATGGTTTCCGTTCGTCCTTCCGGGACTGGGCGGCCGAGACCACACATTTCCCCCGCGATGTCTGCGAGATGGCGCTTGCCCACACGATCGAGAACAAGGTCGAAGCCGCCTACCGCCGTGGTGATCTTTTCGACAAGCGCCGCGAACTGATGGTGACTTGGGCGATATTTGCGACGACGCCGGGGGCGAAGGCGAAACCATAGTCAACCGGGACGATGGGGCCGGGCAAACGCAGCAGCTACCTGCGTATCAGACTATCGCCCCTCTCACCGGTCTCTTGATAGAGCAGTTCAGGCCCCGCGAGAGCTGGGTGCCATCGAGCCACAAAAGCGACCCGCGTCCTGATGGCCTTTTTCTGGTCATATGCGGGCGTTCTATCCCTGTCGCTGCCTTCCGATGGCGTGCAAAGCGGTGCCGGGGTATACTCCAGACCGTCATCGAGCAACGACGCCTCGCCTAAAGATTTGTCGTGGGCCGAAGGTGGCTGGCGGAGAGCAGAGGCCCTCTCACCAGCGGAATTTAACCCCCTTGCAGAGGCAACAACGGGCAGAGGTCCTCAGAACATTCCGCCAGGACAAATGGGAGCGGAGGCGGGCTGGTCGTTAATTTCCACCTCATTGTCTTTCAAGGGGGAGATTGCGCCACGGTGGCGCGAACCCGTTTTTACGGGATGACAAAATACGTCGCGTCGCCCCGTATCCATCCCGTAAAAACGGGTACGCTTGCTTCCACCCGGCCTGATGTGATTGGTTCGAGATGCCCATACTCCCCCGTGGGCAGCCTCCCGACGACACCGATCCCCCCCCGGTAGCCGCAGGGCAATCGGGAGGCACATTGCCCCGAACTGTTTGCTTGCTGTCGTTGCAGTTGGGCGGCGCGTTTTGTGGCCAGTACGCGCCCGCGCGCGAGCTACCTTTTCCCCTGTATTGCCCCTGCTAAAACAGGGCGAGCCGCGCTGCCGTTATTTCTCGCTACAAAACTGTGAAATGACTTATCTCGCGTGCGCACGTCCTGGTCCGAAAACCGCCACTGACCGCAAGCTTGGCCATAGTGGCCTGACCGGTTATGAGGACATCAGGACTAGCTTGCGATGGGGGTCGCATGAATCCGGAGGCCATCCGACAGCAACTAACCTTGGCTGAACGTCACATTCACAGTGGCGAGCACCGTATCGCGCGGCTGCACGAACTGGCCTCACTGTTGATCTTCTCGGGCATTGGCGCGACTGACGTGATGGCACGGCTGGAGCAAGAAGAACGTCAACAGGAGATGCGGAAGATGGATCGCGGCCGGCTGCTCGCGATGCTGGCATGGTATGAGCGAGCAGAGAAGGATAAGCCCATTCTTGTGTAACAGTGGGTTCGCTTGAGCGTATTCGCTCTCGCAAAAAGGCCGATAACTTCGGGCATTGAAAATCCCGTTTTTGATTAATCCCCCGTGGGCGAACCGAGCATATAGTCTTTCTGCAGGGCCTTGTCCGACGACGGATCTACCGCCTGGCATTCCGCAAAGTAAAAGGATCCGGGCTGTCGATTGCCTGGATCTGCACATATCTTCGCAAGCTGCGCCGATCGTGCTTCCGACGTCTGGCACCCCGCGAGCATGGAACCCGCGAAAAGCACACCGCAAACGTAGAGAACAGCTTTCATTGACATCTCCTCATTGCATCGGGCTGCGCACGGCCCTTCCAAACATTCACTTAGAACGCCGCCCTTACATCGATGATGGCGACCGCTCTTGCCATTTTACGACACACGCCAGGATTCGGCCGTCCTGCCCTGAAGAGTTTCCAATCCATCGGGGCAGACAATCACTGTCGGTCCCCATGCCGCTAAGGATGAGCAGTCCCTCAGCGACCACTGGTATGATCATCAACACAATTCCTATATGGCAGCGGTAGTGAGACCGCTTTCAACATCATAGCCTCCTCATCCTAAAGTGATAAGCGATAGCCAACCGATCCGAAAGGCCGATAGTTGGAGATCTTACAGCCATGATGACATTGATGTGTTGTAGAGGCGCGAAGGAGTGACACGCCAGTCCCCGGCCCCCCTATGACGAAGGAGCTGCCGCACCAGATATACACTCTCCACCATGTTACAGCGTTGTTCGGACCGTCGACGTTCGCACGGCGCTCTTCGCTTATGTGCCAACGCCACTTATCATTTTTGGAAGAGTCCATCTGAGGCGGCTGGGATATATCATACACAACTTGCTCGAACCCCTGCTGACGTTTCCTTCGATTGATCAGCTTTGGCGCATAATCAGCATTGTTGCAGCGCCTTAACCATCCGGCGTGGGCCCCAGGTTATGGGAATGACTTGGAGGGCTGCCAATTCCAGGGAAGCAATTGCCCAACTTGATGATGGGCGAATTGGCGATACGATCGAGAGCGTCGTCAAGCCAAGCCTGGGGGCCAATGCAATTAAGCTTCGCTGTCATGATCATTGTTGCCATCAAGGCGGCACGATCAGCACCACGCTCGGAGCCGGCAAATAGCCACGACTTCCGTCCGAGAGCGAAGCCGCGTAGTGCCCGTTCTGCGGCATTGTTAAGAGCATGATGCTTTTGGCGCTCCGGCTTCGTGGTGGGGCCTGACCCTTCCGGGTTGGTCTCTTCTGGCCGGGATGGGGGTGTCGGGAGCACGAAACGGTGGCAGGCCGTCCTCACCATGAACCGCGAGTTCGAGGTCGTTATCTGGCCGCCCCTGCGACTAGCCCAGATGCGCTGCGAGCGCGGATCCGTAGATGTCGTGCAAGCCGCTGGCTCCGGGGGGGGGGGGGGCGCCCCCCAAAGAAGCGATCCTCGACGGTTCCTGGCAGCCGCCGAAGATCCAGACCGTCAACTAAGCTGAACCCTAAGCCCTGGCGCGCAGGAAGATGCCGCCCCGGGCGTGTGATGCGGCGCGACATGTCGGATCGCGCCGCCCCCTCCTGTCCTTGGGCATCCGCGATAGATCCGGCAAGAGTTCTTTGAAAATGCTGCGCAAAGTCCTTCTTTCATCAGCCGCTGCATGCACCGTCGCCTTCGGCGCGCTAAGGAGTTCAGGGCGCACGCCGGCTTGCCACAATGCCTCCTGCATCGAGGCAAGGTATCGCGCGACCTGCGGCTGCACATAGCCGTTGACGACGGCAGTGGTCGTGCGCTCGAATTCGCGGATGATCGGCCAGACCTCGTGGGACAAGAAGATGGGCACAGTGCATCCATCTTCCACCAGCAGCGGCGGCGCCTTCCGCTCATTCTCCCTGCTCTTGTTGCTGTGCAGGAAACTGACGACAATACCTTCACAACCAGCCGCGCGCGCCGCCCGATGGGCCTCCATAATGGAGGCACGATCCACCGGCTCCACGACAGCGCCGTTCGCGTTCAGACGCTCGTGGATTCCAAAGACGTGACTGCGTGGCACAAGCGGCGCGGGGCGGCTGGAAAACAGGTCATACATGTCAGGGCTTTTGAGGCGCGCCAATTCAAGTACATCCACAACGCCGTCGGTAGTGAACAACGCAAGCTGAAGGTCTTTACGTTGAATAACGGTGTTGACGCCGACAGTTGTTCCATGATCGAAGTAAGTTATCGCGTCCGCGTTAATACCATAGCGCCGCTCAAGCTCGCGGAGTCCTGTCAGCATCTCCTCGCCCGGCAGATCGGGACGCGACAACACCTTGAGCGCCTCAAGCTGCCCAGTGAGTTCATCGAACACCGCGAAATCTGTGAAGGAGCCACCGATATCGACTCCGATGCGGAAACCCATTTGAGACCCTTCATCGCTCAAAGATGCAATAAGCGCACCTCGTAGGGTCACGATGGTCTATGCTATCCAGCGCCGTCCAGCCGCGTTTGGAGCGAGAAGCCATAAGGTAGCATTATAAGCTGCTTTGCTCGGGCGCCTTGGGGCGGCAACAGCGATGAAGAACCACAGGCCGTGTCCATCGTGTGGCGTCGAAAGGGCGGGACAACGCAGCCTCATTGAGGACTTGGCGTTCGAGTACCGGATACCCCTGATCAATCTGATCGACGCCTCTGGCGGAAGCGTCGCTTCTATCCGCAAGGGCGGACACGGGGTGTTTCCGGGGCTTCATGGTTTCGAACGCTCTGTGCAGCTGCTCGGAATCATGCCTGTTGTGAGCGTGGTGTTGGGAGTTGCGGCCGGCGGCCCGGCAGGTCGAGCCGTGCTGTCGCATTTCTCAACCATGGTGCGCCGAACGAGTCAGCTTTTCGCAGCCGGTCCGCCGATCGTCGCGCGAGCGATGAAGAAAGAGCTAACAAGAGAAAAATTGGGGGGGTCCGAAATCGCGGTCAATGCGGCCGGCACGATCGACAACGTTGCAGACAGCGAAGCAGAAGCCATCGCGATTGCACTGCGTTTCCTGAGATTCATGCCTCAGAACGTTTGGGAGGCCCCCTTAGCACATTGAGAACGACGACCCGATCGAAGGGCGCGAGGCACGCTCTAAACTCGCTGATCCCAAGGGACCACCGCAAGCCGTACGATATGCGCCAATTGATCGGCCTGGTGATTGATCGGGAAAGCGGCTTCGAGATCCAGAAGGAATTCGGTCGCTCGATCATCACCATGCCCGCTCGCATCGACGGGTTCGCAGTCGGCATCGTGGCCACCAACCCGTTGATCTATGCCGGCGCGATGGATCACACGGCCGCGAGAAAGCAGACACGCTTCATCCAGCTGTGCGATACGTTCCACATTCCTATCATTTATTTGGTCGACCAGCCCGGTTCATGATCGGGCCGCAGGCTGAAAGGGCGGGTACGTCGCATGGTCTGCGATTTCATCGTAGCTAAGGTCGTCGCGCAGGAACGCCCCGAAACCCCGCGCCGACAACATCCCACTCCAGATGACCATCTGCTCATCGGGGCGGATCCTATCTACGGCAGCACTCGGCAGCAAAGGGACTGTTACCATCTCACTCTCCCTTGAGGGCGGCGCGGCGGCCGAGCTCGAAAACGAGAATCTCTCACCTGCGACAACCTCGAAATGAAGCATGGCGCCATTGATGTCCGACGATAGCTTCGCCCGCTGATAAAGTAGTTGACATGACCGTAAAGGGTAGTGGCAATTCTCCATGGTCTTCGAGTACCTCAAGCGGAGGGTAAATGTCTTCATCGAGCGCAAATGGCGATCCACTCTCGGGCATTTTGCGATTGAAGCCTGCGACGTGGCGGTGGAGCCGCGCAATACGATCTGCCTTATGCATCGGGATCCCATTCACGTTTGGCTTGATTATCGACGACACCATGACGGGCATGTGGATCGCCATGGGATGTCTGATGATGATTACGGGCGAGAGTTCGGGCAGTTACCGCTCCATCTATACGAAGATGCTGATCTCCGCACCGATAGGTGCGCTTGGCTATATCTTGGGCTACCTTGGTTCATTGCCGTGGGGTGTGGTTGTCGCCAGCATGGTAGCCGTTGGGTTCATATCAGCCTTGCTGAGCAGTAAAAATAGAGTGCTGTCCATCGGTACGTTGCAGACTCTGCTTCTTGCTTCAATTGCATTGGGCGTTCCCGCTATTGCGACTTTTTGGCAGCCTGCTGTTCTATACTTGGTCGGCGCATTGCTTTACGCTTTAGTCCTTGGCATCGAAGTTCTAATTCGCGGTTGGCATGCTCAGGATAATCTATCTGAGCATTCGGCCGCAGAGACCCGCTCTGAAAAAGCAGACGGATTGCTTGCTGCGATGGTGGCTCCGGCTTTCGCCTTCGCAATCTGCCTGGGGGCGGCTTACAGCACGCACTGGGTCAATGATACCGCGCACTGGTTCTGGGTGCCACTGACGGTAGGTCTTGTGATGAAACCAGACTTTGGCTCAATTCGCGATCGCGCGCTGCAACGGATCATTGGCACTCTCGTAGGCGTACTGATTGGTGCACTGGCGCTGGCATTATTGCCAAAGGGCCTCCCATTAATCGCGGTCATGTCTGCTTTGGCCGGGGTTCTACCTTGGGCGATGCAACGCTCCTATACTTTTCAGGCAGTGTTTCTGACGCCGTTAGTCCTTATTCTCGTTGACGTGATTGTGCCCGGTACTAGCGATATAGATTACGGAGTGCAGCGGCTCATCGACACCGCCATCGGAGGTGCCATCGTGATCGTCGTCGGATATCTGCCTCTTCAGTATCTTCGTGGGCGCAGTAAGAATATCTGATAATATAGATATTTCATTCCGCATCTCTCTTTTTTAATGTATTTATTCCAAGTAGGTCTTATCCTCGACACGGCCGTGGCAGAATTCCGCGGCCGTGATTGTTCCGAGATTACGTCATCGTGCACGATAAGCTTTACGCTTTCACGCGCAAGACGGCGCCCGGCGCCATCAGCCGCGCGGGTAACCAGCTTCCCCATCTTCGCGATTGCGTCTTCTTGGTGCTGTAGCTTGCGCTCCGCCGCATCGGCGCCGGCCTCGACGTGGCCTCGCGTGTGTCAATCGGCCTGTGCAGCCTCCAACCACCTCCACGGCCATCGGGACCGGCAGCAAGGTTTTCACGACGCAGGACGGGCGCTCCTTCGCCGTTGACCGCTATGTGCAGATCGTCTCAGCCGCCAACCGCGCCGGGCGCCAGATGTCAGGCATGGTCATGGCCTATCCCGGGACCTCGCTGACGGTCCATGTCACGATAGCTGTCGGCTCAGGCACTGCGGCTGACTGGTTGATCTATCTCTCTGGTCCCGCGGGCAAGGGCGAGCCGGGCGATGATGCCGATACGCCAGCGACCGTGACCAACAGGGGGCGCGCCGCAGTCCGCGATCCTCGATTTCGAGATCTCGCGGCTGGTACAGATGGCGATGACGGCGATGCCGCCGCGATCGCGATCGGCGACGTGACAGCCGTTCCAACTGGCTCTCCTCCGGCCGCCATCAATGTTAGGACGGCGAATGGGGCCGTTTTCAATTTCGCGCTGCCACAAGGCGAAATCGGCCCGGCTGGCCCTGTCATCGCGGGATCGTGAGATTTCTCCACCGAGACCACGGACGAGCGCCCTGGCAACGGCAATGTGCGCCTCAACCACGCAACCCCGACCAGTGCGCCCTGCATCTATTTCGACACTTTGGTGCGCGGGCAGTGTGGTCAGGCGGCCGCACCTGGATCGACGGCGTGCCGTGCCAAGGGATGGACGTCGATGTCGTACATCCAGGGATTGGCGGGCAGGCTGGTGATGATCTCGTGCAGTTCGGTGGCGTCCTTGGCGCGCCAGACGCCCCAGTTCTCGAAACGGCAGGGCACGCGCCACATTCTCACCAGATGACCCTGGCGTGCGAGTTCCGCGGCATGGGCGCGCTCTTCGCGGATGATCCTGTCGCGCAGCTCCGGATCCATGTTGTCCGACCAGCGCAGCTTGATGTTAACCAGAAATTCCATTGTACGTCCTTATTCGTTGTTGACGGTGACGGGAGAATTCCCCCGAATGTCGGCGAGAACGGCGGTGCTGGCGTTGTATCCGGGAATGCCCGTGACATAGCCCCCGGGCCAGACGCCGGATCCCGAGAGGAACAGACCCTGAAGCGGGGTCCGGTAGTCGTGGACGGCGGCATGGGGGCGCGCACCGAAGAGATTGGCGGGTAGCATGTCTCCGTGAGTGATGTTGGAGTTGACGAGGCCGAGCTCCGTTTCGATATCGGTCGGTGCCAGGAAGCTGTGTCCAACGATGCGGTCCTTCAGATCGGGCATGAGGCGCGACAGCACGTCGACGCAGCGCCAGCCGAACACGTCGCGCATCGCCGTCCAGTTGCCTTCCGCCAGGGCGTAGGGCGCATGCCAAGCGTTGATACTGAGGAGATGGCGTCCCGGCGGCGCGAGGTCCGGCGAGGTGACGGTCGGAATGAGCCCCCACATGATCGGCTCCTGCGACGGCACGCCGCTCAGCCCCTCGCTCACCGCCTGCTCGATGGCATCGAGCGAGGGTGCGATGCGGAACTGGACACCGGCAACCTGGGTGGCGTCCACGCCCTCGGGCAGGCCGGCGTAGCGGGGCAGGCCATCGAGGGCAAGCACGATCTTGAAGGCGGAGCCGCGCATGGGGACGGCGGCGATGTCGTGGCGCAGGTCGGCGCCGACCGCCTCGTCGTCGAGCAGGTCGGCGAACAGGGTCTTGGGGTTGATAGCGGAGATGACGCGCGGTGCTTCGTAGGTATCGCCGACGGCTGTTACGACGCCGGTAACCCGTCCGCCGCGGTGCAGAATGCGGGCCACCGGAGCGTCGGTCACCACGGTGACGCCGAAGCTGCTGCAGCAGGCTGCCAGAGCATCGATGACGGCGCCCATGCCGCCGAGCGGAAGGCCGGTCGAACCGCGCAACGGCACCTGGCGCGGGTCGTCGGCCGCCATGGCCGGCGACGAGGCGAGCGACAGAGGCCGCATCATCAGGCCAACGGCCGTGCCTGGCGCCGACGGTGGCGCCATCGTGGCGTTCAGGGCGACGATCGCCAGCAGCGCCTTGGCCTCCTCGGAGGCGAGTTCTTCGTCCAGAAACTGGCGCAGGCTGCCGAAGAACACCCGCTCGAACAGCCGCTCCAGGCCGGCTGGCACCACCTTCGCCATGGTCGACAGGCTGGGTGAAGGCGCATAGACCGAGGCGCCGAGATGGCGCCCGAGTTCCTCCAGGCGTGCCAGCAAGTGGAAGTACCGCTGGGACTCGCCGCTGGCGCAGGCATCGAGCTGGCTGGCGATGCGGCTCCTGTCCCGCCAGCCGACGAAAGTGCCGCTGGCAAAGGGATGGACGACGGTCGGATTGGTCGGCATGAAGCGCAGCCCGAACTCCGCGAGCCTCAATTCCTCGACGAAGCGCGGCTCGAAGCTGCCGGCGGAATTGGTGAAGGCAGCGCGGTAGCCGGGCATGAACTCGTAGGTGCCGCAGGGACCACCCAGCGAATGCCGCCCCTCGATGAGCGCGACCTTCAGCCCGGCGCGGCCGAGATAGGCGGCCGCCACCAGGCCGTTGTGTCCACCGCCTACGATGAGAACGTCGAATGCACTTGCGCGGTCGGTCACGTCGGAACTTTCGCTGGCGGGAGGGAGATGGCGGCGCGGGTTGGCGCGCCGCCGCTGTTGGCGATCAGGCGAGCGGCACGAAGCTCTCGCGGAACAGCCGCAGCCAGTTACCACCGGCGATCTTGCGGATTTCCTCGAGCTGGAAGCCACGGCGCTCAAGGCCATCGAGGATGTTGGGGAAGTCGACCGACGATTTGAACCAGGCCGGCCAATCGGAGAAGCCCTTGATCGGCACGGCGCTCTCGCGCGACCAGCGGCCGGCGCGCCACCACATGATCTCGCTTTCCGGCCAGCCGTCGTAGTAATCGGTGCCGAAGCCGACGCTGTCGACGCCGACAAGATCGACGGTCCAGGCGACCATGTCGAGGAAGGTGTCGAGGGTGCAGTTCGAGCCGTCCTTCATGATCTTCGGATACATGCTGAGACCGATGACGCCGCCGCGTTCGGACAGGCGGCGGATCAGCGCCGTCGACTTATTGCGGCGGTTGAGCTCGATGTCGGTGCCGACGAATTCCTGCGGATTGGCGTGGGTGACGGCGATCGGCCGCGACGAATATTCGACGGCGTCGAAGCACGACCGTTCTGTGCAATGCGAGACGTCGACCAGCATGCCGAGGCGATTCATCTCGGCGATGACGTTGCGGCCGAAGAACTTCGACACGCCATTCTCGTCGGGCTCCCAGCAGCCGGAGGCCACGCGATTCTGGACATTGTAGGTGAGCTGCGCGATGCGCACGCCGAGTTTGTGGAAGGTCTCGACGAGCTCGATGTCATCTTCGAACGGCGAGGTATCCTGGAAGCCGAGGACGACGGCGGTCCGTCCTGATGCCGCGATCCGCTCGATGTCCTCGGCGGAGGTCGCCACGGCGATCAGGTCGGCGTTCTTTTCGAACAGGCGGTTCCATTCGCCCAGCGCCGAGAGCGTCTCGCGCGCCGATTCCCAGATGGCGACGGTGACGTGGACGCAGCCGACGCCGCCGGCCCGCCATTCCTCGAACCGGGCGCGTTCCGGCTTGTTGTACTGCAATGCGTCGATGATGAGAGAGCCGCGGGCAGCCGCACCAGTCATGTCGAATACCTCCGAATATTGCCGCTTGATGAGTCAGTTTGCGAAGGGATCGGCTGCCGTGCCGTAGTCGGTCACGACGGCCTTGATCTGCGAGAATTCTTCCAGGGCCTCGATGCCATTCTCGCGTCCGAGGCCGGATTGCTTGTAGCCGCCGAAGGGCACGCGCAGGTTGATGGCGCGATAGGTGTTGATCCAGATCGTGCCCGCCTGCAGGCGGCGTGACACACGGCGCATGCGCGCCGCATCCCGCGTCCAGAAGCCGGCCGCCAACCCGTATTCGACACCATTGGCCAGCGCGATGGCTTCGTCCTCGTCCGCAAAGGGCTGGACGGTGACGACCGGCCCGAAGACCTCCTCGCGGCAGATGCGCATGTCGCTGGTGACGTCGGTGATGATGGTCGGCGCCAGCCAGTAGCCGTCGGCATGGTCGGCATCGACCGCCGGTTTGTCGCCGCCGAGGGCGATGCGGCCGCCGGCCGCCACCGTCTCGTCGATGAAGCCGCGCACGCGCTCGAACTGCCGGCGTGACGCCAGCGGACCGATGTGGCTGGTGGCCGAGGTGGGCGGGCCGACGCGGATGCGCCGGGCCGATGCGATGTATTTCACCAGGAAGGCCTCGTAGATCGAGGCCTGAACCAGCACCCGCGAACCGGCGACGCAGGTCTGGCCGGCGGCCGAGAACGCGCCCTGGGTGGCGGCGATGACGGCCGAGTCGAGATCGCCGTCCTCGAAGACGATATGCGCCGACTTGCCGCCGGCCTCGCAGACGAAGCGCTTCAACTGGCCAGTCACCTTGGCGCCGAGCACGCGCGCCGTGGCGGTGCTGCCGGTGAAAGTCACCATGGCCACATCCGGGTGGGTCGCCAGCTGTTCGCCAAGCACCGCATCGCCGATGACGACATTGACGATGCCGGCCGGGAAACCTGCCTCGACCGCGAGTTCGGCCAGCCTGATGCTCGAACCCGGCGCCTCAGCCGGTGGCTTCAGGATGACGGCATTGCCCATGGCCAGCGCCGGCGCCAGCTTCCACGACCCGAGCGACAGCGCGCCGTTGAACGGCGTGATCGCCAGCACGACGCCAAGCGGCTCACGCAGGATAGTGGCATCGACGGTGCGCGACACCGACCGGTGGATGTCGTCGTGCATATCGACGGCATTGGCGTAGTAGCTGTACCACTGCGACGTGGCGCGGATCTCGGCCGTCGTCGCCGCGTGGCTCTTGCCATTGGCGAGGCTTTCCAACCGGCCAAGCTCGGCGGCATGGGCGAATATGAGTTCGCCGAGGCGACGCAGCAGGACGCCGCGCTCGACACCGGTGAGCGATGACCAGGACGGCGCCGCGAAGGCCGCCTTGGCCGAGGCGACGGCTTGCGATACGGCCGCCGGATCGATGCACACCTCGGCCCATGCGCGCCCGATGGCCGGGTCGATCAGGCTCTGGCGCTGACCGGCGGGCGGCAGCGCCACGCCCGTAACGAAAGAGGTGAATAGATCTCTGCTTTTCTCTGTCATGCTCACAGCTTCATCCGGGGCCGCGCGATGAGACGATCGCGGTCCTCATAATTCATGGTTTTTAAGTGCGTTATATTGGCATCAAGACAGCGAAATCTTGGGATTGAAGTACGCGTAGAGAATATCGACCGCGAAATTGATCAGAACAAACGCGACGGCGAGAACCAGGATGCCGCCTTGGATCAACGGAATGTCGCGTGTCGATATGGCCTGGTACATGGCAAGGCCAAGGCCTGGCCAGGAGAAGACGGTCTCGGTCAACACCGCGCCACTGAGCAGGAAACCCATCTGCAGGCCGACGACGGTGATGACGGCCGGCAGGGCATTGGGCAGGGCGTGGCGCATGACGATCTTCATCTCGCCGACGCCGCGGCTGCGCGCCGTCCTGATGAAATCGCTGTTGAGGACATCGAGCATCGAGGCGCGCGTCATGCGAGCAATGACGGCCAGCGACCATGCTGCCAGCGTGAGCGTGGGCAGGACCATATGCGCCGCCACGTCGAGAATACCCCCCTCGCCGGTCGGATCGGACATGCCGCCAACGGGCAGGATCTGCAGGTCGAGGCCGAAGATGATGATCAGCACCAGCCCGAGCCAGAACGAGGGCATGCTGTTGAAGAACAGGACGACGATGGACAGGCTCTGGTCGCGCAGCCCGCCTGGCCGAAGCGCCACCCATGTGCCGGCGAGGATGCCGATGGTGGTGGACAGGATGATCGCGGCGATCGATAGCATGGCGGTGTTGACCAGCCGCTCGGCTATGACTTCGCTCACCGGCTGGGCGAAGGTGAAGGACTGCCCGAGATTGCCCTGGAGCAGATTGCCCAGGTACTGGAAATATTGCACCCAGATCGGACGATCGAGGCCGAGCGCGACGCGCAGCTGCTGCCGCGCCTCCTCTGACGCGCCGCTGCCGAGCAGCACGTCCGCCGGATCGCCGGGAATGATCTGCGCCAGCAAGAAGGTCGCGAGCGTGACGCCGATGATCACCGGGATCAGCTGCAGGGCGCGGTTGATGACAAAGTTGAGCATGCGCGTCACTCGCCCCGGCGCTTCGAGCGGGGATCGAAGATATCCCGCGCCGCATCGCCGATCAGATTGAAACCAATGGCCAGCACCACGATGGCAAGCCCGGGGATGGTCGCAACATGGGCGGCGGTGGCGATGGCGGTGCGGCCGCTCGACAGCATCTGGCCCCATTCCGGCGCCGGCGGCTGCGGCCCGAGGCCAAGGAAGCTGAGGCTCGCGGAGAGGATGACATTGCGCCCGGTCTGCAGCGTGCCGTAGACGATCGCGGGGCCGAGAACGTTCGGCAGGATATGGCGGAAAACGATGCGCGCATCACGGAAGCCGAGGGAGCGGGCGGCGTCGACGAAAAGTTCCTGTTTCACGCCGAGGACCACGCCGCGCACCAGCCGACCGAAAGCGGGGATGGTCACGACGATCATGGCGATGATCATCGAATTGAGCCCCGGCCCGAGGGCGGCGCTGATGCCCAACGCCAAGAGCACGCCGGGAAACGCGAACATCACATCGAAGATGCGCATGGTGACCGCGTCGACGATGCCCCCGAAATAGCCGGAGAATAGGCCGATCACCGCACCGAGGCCGAGGGCGAGGATGGTCGGCACCAGCGCCACCAGCAGCGCATAGCGGGCGCCGTAGATAAGCCGGCTCAGAATGTCCCGCCCCAGTTCATCGGTGCCGAGCAGATGTGCGCCGGACAGGGGTGGCAGGTAGCGTTGCAGCGGATTGGCGAACAGGGGATCGAAGGGCGCGATCCACTGCGCAAACAGGGCCATGACGACGATGCAGAGGACGATCGCCACACCGGTCACGAGCGCGACATTCTTCATCGCGCGACGAAGCACCGGGTTCATGCTTCTCTTCGGTGAGTCTGGCGAGGCAATTGTGATCATCGTCGTCTGTCATGCCGATCAGGGGGATGGCGCATGTCCCGAAAGTACAGATCGGGACGTTCGGCCGGAACATGCGTCCCACGTGAGTGATCCGGAGCGGTCCTTTGTCCGGGCGACGTGACCATCGCCCGGGAATACGCCCTAAGCGACGCTCCAGAGCTTGCCGAGGTTCGGAATGACGTCCGGCAGGCCAAGGGAACGCAGGGCCCGCCACAGCGTGGCCTGGTTGCTGCTCACCACCGGCACGCCGGTGTCCATCTCCAGGTAGGGCAGGATCTCGAAGGTGCGATAGGTGCCGCAGGAGATCAGGATGGCGTCTGCCTTGTCCGCGGCGCGGAAGGCATCACGGCCAAGGCGATAGGCGCTGTCGGCATCGTGAACGCTGGCATCGAACGGATCGAGGATCTGCAGGCCCTTCATCGCGGCCACGGTGAAGCCGCAGGCCTCCATGTAGGTCGCCATCTTGGCGTTGACTTCATCCGAATACACGGTGGCGACGGCGATGTTCTTGGCGCCGAGGGCCTTCAGCGCATCCATCTGCGCCGCCATCATGGTGATGGCGGGAATGCCGGTGGTTTCCTGGATCTGGGCGCAGACTTCCTCGTCGTGCCCCTTGCCGCGCAGGAAGGTGCCGGGGGCGCCGCATTGCACGATGAGGTCGACCTTGGCGGTGGCGAGTTGCCGGGCTGCTTCCAGCACCTGGCTCATCATGACCTTGAGGCCGGCCTCGTTGACCTGCGGAACGATGGTCCGCGCATCGGCGAAGGCCACGCCGACGGGGGCGACGGTGCGCCACTCCTCGGCGCCCTCAATGGCCGTAGCGGGGCGCATCTGGCCGATACGTGCGCGCCAACCTAGCATCATGGGAAGTCTCCATTGTCTCTGGGGTCGAAGGTGAAGGGTCTCAGCGGACGGCGATGCTCGGGTAGTCGAGGAAGACCGAGCGGGCCGGCATGATGCCCGTCACGCGGTTGCGGATGATGCGCGGCAGGCGATCCTGATAGAGGAAGATCCATGGCGCGTCCTTGGCGATCAGATCGGCCGCCTGACGATAGAGCGCATTGCGCTTTGCCTCGTCGGTCTCGCCGCGGGCCGCGTCGAACAGCTTATCGACCTCGGCGTTGCGATACCAGCCGCGGTTGACGCCCTGCGGAGGCTGCTGCGCGCCGCTGAACATGCGCTCCAGCCAATAGGCGCTGTCGGCGCCGGTAGCCCAGCCGTTGAAGGAGCCCTGGACATCGTCCTTGTAGCCCGGCCCCTCGGTCGTTACGAGCGTCGCGAATTCAAGGAACTGCACCTGCAGATCGATACCGACCGCCTTCAGATCCTGTTGCAGCAGCGCGATGACCTGGGGGGCAAGCGCGAAGCCGGGGCCGCTGTTGGGCGCCAGCAGCTTGATGGTCAGTGGGGTCTTGACGCCGGCCTCGGTCAGCAGCTGGCGGGCCTTGGCCTGGTCGAAGCGATAGCCCTGTGAGGCTGCGACCGGCGGCAGCTCGTTGCCGACCGGCACGGGACCGAGGGCGGGGCGCGTCTGGCCGTCGAACAAGGCTGTCAGACCTTCGCGATTGACCGCATAGTTGAGAGCCTCGCGGACCTTGACCTCGTTGGTTCCGGCAGCGCGGGTGTTCAGGCGCACGAAATACTGGTTGGCGGGCTCGGGATACTGCACTGTGATGCCGGGAACACCCTTGAGCTGGGCGATCTGCTGCGGGCTGGCGCTGGGAATGATGTCGATCTGGCCGGTCTGGGCGGCGATGGCGAGCGCCGTCGGGTCGGTGATCGGCCTGAAGACTAGCCGCCCCGCCTTGGCCTTGTCACCCCAGTATCCGTCGAAGCGCGTGAGCGTGAGCTGCTGGCCTTGCTGGAAGGATGGCAGGGCGAAGGAGCCGGTGCCGACCGGCTTCAGGCCGAGCTGATCGCCCTTGAATTCGTTGAGAGCGGCAGGGCTGATCATGCCGACGCGGCGGTCGCTGAGGAGTCTCGGGAATCCGGAGAACGCCTCCTTGAGCTTGATCTCGAAGGTGTGCGGATCCTTCGCCGTCGTGCCGCTGATCCAGCGCGTCAGGAACGTCATGTTCCCGCTGGCGCGGCTATCGAAGACTGGAGATTCCTTGTCCATCATGCGCGCGAAATTGAGCTGGACAGCGGCCGCGTCGAAGGGCTGGCCGTCGTGGAACGTTACGCCGCGACGCAGTTTGAATGTGTAGGTGAGGCCATCGGGCGACACCTCCCAGGCCTCGGCCAGAGCCGGCTTCAACGGCGGCGCGGTCTCCGTCTCCTTGCTCAGGTCCTCGCGGATCAGGGGATCGAAGATGGCGTCGATCACTCGCAGGCCGACGGTGCCGGTGGTGCGCTGGGGATCGAGTGGCGGGATGGCGCCTTCGGACCCGATAACCACCGTGGATGTGCTCTGGGCGGCGGCGGGCAAGGGCGCCGCGACGCTCACAAGTCCCAGCAAACCTGCACCAATCACACAGTGCCAGCGATATTCCATGTCAGTTCTCCATTCCCCTGAGAGGCCTTGCGACGGCAGGCTTGTTTTTGCTCTGGGCGGACTGTGTGACAGGCCCTTTGCCTATGCAAATTTTTTTAATTGGCTTATTAATCGGATTAACTGATAAATTGGATCCGAACCATGCGCCATCCCGATCCTGCAGCGCCACCCAAGGGGCAGCAGTCACCGTCACTGAATGCGACGATCAAGCACCTGCGCGCCTTCCTTAGCGTAGCGCGCAACAGGAGCTTCACGCGTGCGGCCATCGAGCTGCATCTGTCGCAACCCTCGCTGACCATGATCGTCCGGCAGTTGGAGGACATCGTTGGCGCCAGCCTGTTCGAACGCACCACGCGGACGATCGTCCTGACCCCTGAGGGCAGCGACTTCGTGCCGACGGCCGAGCGGCTGGTCTATGACTTCGACCTGGCGATGCAGGACATCCAGGCGACCGCCACGCGGCGGAGCGGGCGGATCGGCCTAGCCCTCGTGCATGCCGTGGCGACCAAGGTCATGCCCGACGTCCTGAAGTCGTTCATCGTCGATCATCCTGGTATTCGCATGTATCTGCGCGATGGCAATTCTTCGGAGGTCCGGCGGCGCGTGCGGCGAAACGAGGTCGATGTGGGCTTCTGCAGTAAGGGCGAGGAGGATCCGGAGCTGGAGTTCAAGCCGCTATTTCGCGACCAGATGGGATTATTTCTGCGGCGCGATCACCCGATGGCCAAGGTCAGGCCGCCACTGCGCTGGGCGGAACTGGAGGGAACGGATTTCATCGGCCTGACCCATGACACAGCAACCGCCTCGCTTCTCGGGCAATCACCAGCGCTTGCAAAGTTAATGGCAGCGCCACGCTTCCAGGTGTCGATGAATTCGACCATGTGGGCGTTGCTCGAGGCCGGGATAGGCGTCACGACGGTGCCGGCACTTGCCGTGTTCGGAGGCGCTGGTCGCGACCTAATGTTCCGGCAGATCAAGGACCCGATCATCTGGCGGACGGTATTCGTAGTTACACGGCGGGGACGGTCCCTGACCCCTGCGATCCACGACCTCATTGCCCGCGTGAGGAGCCGCGTCGCCGCGATGAGCGGCACCACCCCACTTATCCAAGACTTGCCCCAAAATAATACACAACCATAGCAAGAAGCGCGATTTGCGGGATCAGACTTATGCGCAAGGCTTTAGCATTACTTTGGCATACTTTTATAGATGGGCGCAGTTTGAGGATTCCCACGAGGCTTTTTCGGTGATTCATAGGAGGCCGGCTTTTTGGAGGGGCCGGCCATGGTGGCCTGCTGCCTGTTTCGTGGACACCGAGATTGGGTGTTTGATGAACCCGGAGGTGGGATATGCGGCGAAGACAATTTGGGCGTGAGTTCAAGATCGAGGCGGTCCGCCTGATCAAGGACCGCGGAGTGAGTGTGGCGCAGGCGTCTCGGGATCTGGATGTCCATGAGAACCAATTGCGCAAATGGGTGAAGCTCTTTGCTGCCGATCCAGCGCAGGCCTTTCCCGGCCACGGCCAGATGAAGCCGGAGCAGCTTGAGATCGAGAAGCTGCGGCGCGAGGTGGCCAAGCTCAAGGCGGAGCGCGATATCCTAAAAAAGGCCGCAGCCTACTTCGCGAAGGACGTGACATGAGGTTCACGTTCATTGCGAAGCACCGGGGGATCTGGCCGGTGGCGTGGCTTTGCGAAGCGCTGGATGTGTCGCGCTCGGGCTTCCATGCCTGGCTCAACCGGTCACCGAGCCGTCGAGCACGCGACGACGAGGAGATCGGCAACAGGGTCCGGACAAGCTTCCTTCGTTCGGATCGGACCTATGGTGCCAGGCGCGTCTGGCGGGACGTGCTGGCGGAAGGGATCGATTGCGGCCTGCATCGCATCGAGCGGCTGATGCGCGCCCAGGCTTTGCGTGCCAGACCGCGTCGGCGCAACCTGCCCAAGGATGAGGGCCGGCGATCGGCCATCGCCCCGAATACGCTCGACCGGGAGTTCCACGCCGAACGGCCCAACCAACGCTGGATCGCCGACTTTACCTACATCTGGACCGCAGAAGGTTGGCTTTACGTTGCAGCCGTCATCGACCTCTTCTCCCGGCGTGTGGTGGGTTGGTCGATGAAGGCCGAGATGACCGCCGGGCTCGTGACCGATGCGCTGATGATGGCGATCTGGCGCCGGGGAAAACCGGATGCCCTGCTGCACCATTCTGACCAGGGCAGCCAGTATGCCAGCGAGCCGTTCCAGAAGCTCATGACCGACAACGGCGTCACCTGCTCAATGAGCCGCTCTGGCAATGTCTGGGACAACGCCGCGATGGAGAGCTTCTTCTCCTCGCTCAAAACCGAGCGGATCGGAGGCAGGGTTTACCGGGCACGCGACGATGCTCGTGCCGACGTGTTCGATTACATCGAGCGGTTCTACAACGCCGTTCGCAGGCACTCGACGATCGGCTACATCAGCCCGGTCGAGTTCGAAAAAAAGGTGGGATTAGCCTAACCGACCGTCCACAGAACCGGCAGCAGGCCAGCTGCATAACGGCCTCTCGAGAGCCTGAACGGTCGCTTCCGGGACGAACGCCTAAACGAGCACATATTTCGCCATCTACCGAGCGTTCGCTGGATGATCGAGGAATGGAGAACGGACTATAAGGCCCACCACGGCCTAGGAACCTTAGCCGCCTCACCCCGGACCAGCCTCCAAACCGGTCAGGCGAGAACCGCAGCGAGAAGAGAGTCCAGTTTAGTACCGAGGGCAAATAGGGCGCGACGTTACTTGATTTAGGGGGCGAGGGACACACCCCGCTGTGTCGCGTCCTATTGCGATTATGGGCCATCACGTCAACACCGGAACTGATAGTGCATCGGGGAGTACATCGGTTCTGTCGCAAACTCTTCGGTAATGACGGCGAGGGCATGAAGGCTCCTTGGTTTCGGGGAGTTCGCCATGTTCAAGGGTCGTCATTTCGACCGGTCCGTGATCCTGCTCTGTGTACGCTGGTACCTCGCCTACAATCTCAGCCTGCGTGATCTGGAAGAGATGATGGCGGAACGTGGCCTGAGCGTCGATCACTCCACTGTGCATCGCTGGGTCGTCCGCTTCGCGCCGCAGCTCCTTGAGCGCTTCAACCGGCGCAAGCGGGCCGTCACCGGCAAGTGGCACCTGGACGAGACCTACATCAAGGTCCGCGGTCAATGGATGTATCTCTACCGGGCCATCGACAGTGCAGGTGACACCGTGGAGTTTTTCTTCAGCGAACGCCGCGATCTGATGGCTGCCAAGCGCTTCCTGCGCAGGGCGTTTCAGCGCCATGGCCGCCCCGAGCGCATCGTCATCGACGGTAGCCAGACCAATCGCGAGGCGATCCTTGCCTGCGATGGCGAAAGCCGGCTGCGTGATCATTCACGACGAAATCTGACGCCGATCCGCATTCGGCAGAGCCAGTACCTGAACAACCGCGTCGAGCAGGATCATCGGCGTATCAAGCGCCGCATCCAATCAATGCTCGGCTTCAAGTCGCAGGCGAGCGCCACCATCATCCTGTCCGGCATCGAGATGATCCACATGATGCGCAAACGTCAGGCGAGATATGCCTACAATTCCCATCCCTCGATCGTCGAGCAGTTCGGAATCCTCGCCGACTGACGAACGGGCCAAAGCAGACGTTCATTATCTCATTTCCTCGTTTGCGACAGAACCAACTACAGGAGAGTACCCATGGACCAAGCACGATATCGGGAGTTGCTGGATGCCGCGCCCGCCGTACTGGCGGTCGAACGCCACCTTTGCGTACCGGGCAACGGCGTACCGGGAAGCTTCACCTATGGCTACGGGTCGGCACGCAGTGTCGGAACTCGCGTGAAGGCGTTGACCGACGACGCAGACGTGCTGCTGATCAGCGACAGAGTGCTGTCTGAGCTGGGTCTGGTCGCGTTGCTCAGCGAATGGCTGCAGGCTTCGGGTTTTCGTGTCACGCAGTTTTGCGACGTCGACCCCGAGCCCCATGTTGGTACAGCAGAGGCTGCGGTCGAGCTCGCACGCACGAGCGGGATAAGAGCGGTGGTCGGAGTAGGTGGTGGAAGCGTGCTCGACGTCTCCAAGATCGTCGCGCTGAGCCTCCAAACGGGTGAAAGCGTGGACGCACTTACGCTTCCCGGCGGATTGCGGCCCGGCATGTCGATGGCTCCGCTTCTCCTGCTGCCTACTACCGCCGGAACGGGCAGCGAGACTTCGATCTATGCCGTTCTGACATCGGGCACGACCAAGCGGGCCCTTGCAAATGCCGCTCTCGTGCCGGGAGGCGCGATTCTCGATCCCCTGTTGACCTTTTCGATGCCGAAGCGGGTCACCGCGATGACGGGAATGGACGCCTTGGCGCACGCTATCGAGGCTTTGATGCACAAGGCTGCGACGCCGATGTGCACGGCACTGTCCATCGGCGCTGTCCATCTGATCGCGAATTCTCTTCGACAGGGATGTGCCGAGCCGGAGAATTACCAGGCCCGTTTCGAGATGCTGCTCGGCTCGGCCATGGCCATGATGAGCTTCAGCCAGTCAGGCGGCTTGTGGGCGCACAGCGTATCCTATGTTCTCGGGCATCATTTCGCTATTCCCCATGGGCTTGGCTGCGCACTGGGGCTGCCCGCGTTGATACGGTTCAATGAGGCCGAATGCGCCGATACTCTGAACGTCTTTGCTGGAATGCTTGGGGGTGGTGATGCTGCAGTCCAGGTCCAGAGGCTAATGGCCGACATAGCCCTGCCAACGTCGCTTAAGGAAATTGGTATCAAGGAGGACAGCCTCCCCGACCTGGCCAAGGAAATGGCGTTACTTTATCCTCGCCCCTTCAATCCGCGGCCCATGGATGAAAGCCAGCAGCTTGAATACTGGAGGAGCATGTATCGAGGGCTTTAGGGAATCGGTATGCAGGCCCGATGTCCCTGGTGCATTCGGGGAGGTGGCTGGCTTTGGGCGCGATCAGCCTCATTCTTGGGCTCCACGCTTGCAGTCTGAAGGCCGGCGGGGTTCGCGGCTGCGGCGAAAAGGCGTTTCGGTCGGCCGCCGTCACGTGGCGACGCTGATGAAGCGCATGGGGATTTCGGCGGGTTCTGTCGCAAACGAGGAAATGAGATAATGAACGTCTGCTTTGGCCCGTTCGTCAGTCGGCGAGGATTCCGAACTGCTCGACGATCGAGGGATGGGAATTGTAGGCATATCTCGCCTGACGTTTGCGCATCATGTGGATCATCTCGATGCCGGACAGGATGATGGTGGCGCTCGCCTGCGACTTGAAGCCGAGCATTGATTGGATGCGGCGCTTGATACGCCGATGATCCTGCTCGACGCGGTTGTTCAGGTACTGGCTCTGCCGAATGCGGATCGGCGTCAGATTTCGTCGTGAATGATCACGCAGCCGGCTTTCGCCATCGCAGGCAAGGATCGCCTCGCGATTGGTCTGGCTACCGTCGATGACGATGCGCTCGGGGCGGCCATGGCGCTGAAACGCCCTGCGCAGGAAGCGCTTGGCAGCCATCAGATCGCGGCGTTCGCTGAAGAAAAACTCCACGGTGTCACCTGCACTGTCGATGGCCCGGTAGAGATACATCCATTGACCGCGGACCTTGATGTAGGTCTCGTCCAGGTGCCACTTGCCGGTGACGGCCCGCTTGCGCCGGTTGAAGCGCTCAAGGAGCTGCGGCGCGAAGCGGACGACCCAGCGATGCACAGTGGAGTGATCGACGCTCAGGCCACGTTCCGCCATCATCTCTTCCAGATCACGCAGGCTGAGATTGTAGGCGAGGTACCAGCGTACACAGAGCAGGATCACGGACCGGTCGAAATGACGACCCTTGAACATGGCGAACTCCCCGAAACCAAGGAGCCTTCATGCCCTCGCCGTCATTACCGAAGAGTTCGCGACAGAACCGACCATCTTGGTGCTGATTGCGGTCTCGTCTATGAAGACGAGCCGATGAGGCTCGAGCCGCATCAGAGGCTGGCGGCGCGTGATCCAGTGGGTGCGCCGCTCGGTAACCCGGACACAAAATCCTCGACCATGCGAACCGAGATTGCGAGCCGATATTCCGGCTCCCATTCAAAGGCCCTTTGCTTGAAGAAAAACCGGTCGAGTAAGGCGACGCCGGGCATCCGAATCTGGATCAGGTCGACATATTGGACCGGACCACCCCAGAGGTCTTCGACGCCATAATCCGGTTTGAGACGGAAGGGCCTGAAGGCGGCGCGCACGCGATCGGGCGTGGTGCAGATCGCGACGCCCTTGAGCTCGCCGGCGTAGAGCTTCCACATCGCGTCGTTCTCTTAGGCGGCGCGGTGCCAGCAGCTTATTTTGGTCAGCCGCTTCAGTTGGAAGAAGGCGTGCTCCACGCTCTCCATTTCGGCGTAGCGCGATCAGGCGGCGGCACGTTCAACTGGACGGCGACGGCGCCTTCGAACGGATCGATGAACTGGTTGGCCGATGCAAATAGAGCCGGCTCTCCGCCAGCGTTGAAAGGAAGCGCTCGAGGCGAAAATACTTCCAGAGCGTCTCGTTACCCTCAATATCAATGTCGCCAATCTTCCACACGATACCCCCAATGTCCCGGGCGACGCTGGAATCTTCATAGCCGGACCGGTGCGGCTTTTACCACTGGAGGGTTATTTTTCCGCACCGCAGCTTAAAATTTCACCAGTCGGTGATATTTGTCGGCTATGAACAGTCTTATCACTGAGCGGTCATAGGATGTCAAACATGCACATTCGCAGTGTCGACGACGTTCGCCGCTTTTTGCGGGAGGAGCGCAAACGTCGGGGGCTGACGCAGGGCCAGCTCGCAGACCTTACGGCGACCTCGCAGAAATGGGTCAGCGATTTCGAGCGCGGCCGCGTCGATCCGCCAATGTCGATCGTACTCAAGGTGCTGGTGTTGCTGGGCGTGACGATCGCGTTCTTGCCGGCGACAATCTCACCGATCGACCCGTCAGACGCAGGATCCGAATTCTGATGCCCGCCCATCCGACTCTACGGTCTTCCCGTTGGTGTGCTCGATGTTGCCAAGGATGGCGACTTGTCCTTTTGCTACGAGCAGGGCTGGCTTGAGCGCACGCAATTGCCGCATCATCCGCTTTCCTTGGCGCTTCCTCTGTCGGCAGATCCCTACGACCATGACCGCGCCGGTCCGGTTTTCGTTGGGCTGCTGCCGGACTCCCAGCAGACGCGAGGGGCTCTGGCGCGCTACCTGCAGGTCGATGCCACCGACGACTACGCGCTGCTCTACCAGCTCGGCCGCGATTGCCCGGGCACGGTCAGGGGATTTTCCTTCCAGGCTTCCCGCAGGAGATCGATACCAGCGATAAAGTTATCCTGCGAACCTGCCGCCTCCGGAATGCCAAAGGCCGAGAGATAACGAGGGTTTGCGCCGCGCGAGATACCGAAATCCACCCGGCCGTCCGACAGCACATCCAGGCTGGCTATGTCCTCGGCTAGGCGGAGCTAAAAAAGACTCGTGAGAATCCTCAAATTGAGCTAAACTACAAAAATCTGCCAAAGTAGTGCTAGAGCGTTTCAAGCAACCTCATCAGCAAATTTTGTCTCGGATGTATTGACGATATGAGGGCATATTCATCAAAAGTGTGAGCTCCGTCACCATCAATACCGAGGCCATCGAGGGTAGGGATGCCTAACGCCGCAGTAAAGTTTCCGTCAGAGCCTCCGCCGACTTGATCGACGGAGCCGAGCTCAATTCCGAGGTCCGACGCGATGCTTCTGGCGAGCGCGAACAAGTGCTCCGTGCCCGGCGTCCTTTCGAACGGCGGGCGATTGAGACCACCGCTCACCTCCAATTCAAATCCGGGATCGCTGGGCGTGAGGGCGCGGACCGCCGCGGTCACCGCATCAGCATCTTCGATGCTCTCGATGCGCAGGTCCACGGGAAAACGACAAATCGGTGGGATTGTGTTGACGGCGGTCCCGCTGTTTATCATTCCGACCGTTGTCGTCACACCGCGCCGATAGTCGGTCATGCCCGCGATGATCGTGATCAGACGCGCCGCCTCATGAATGGCATTGCGCCCCTCGCGATGCCGCAATCCGGCGTGCGCGGCCTTTCCGATGACTTCGACATCGAACCGGCCGACACCCTTGCGCGACGTGACGATCTTGCCGCCATCCCGGGCCGGCTCAACGACGAGGGCCGCACGTGCGCTCCTGGCCAAGTCCTCGATCACCGCCCGCGATGTCGGGCTCCCGATCTCCTCGTCGGGCGTGAAGAGGAATGTGAGCGGTTGCGCACGGCTGTTAGACTGCGCGACTTCCTTGAACGCCTGAAGGGCAAGGTAGGCACCACCCTTCATGTCGTAAACGCCCGGGCCGTAGAGACGATCACCCTCTATCCTGATGGGGAGGCCATTCGCGGCCGTCCCAACCGGGTGCACGGTATCGAGATGTGCGAGCAACAGTGTCGGCGGCGCTGTGGTCTTGGCGCCCGCGCGTAGGATGAGCGCGTCTCCGAGGCCATCGCGCCCGGGAAGCCGCTCCACCGAGATCGGCAGGCCGGCGACGTCCGCGACCACCAAGTCCATCATCATGTTGACAGCCGCGCAATTGTGCGTGGGGCTTTCCGTGCGCACCCATTGCAGCAGGGTTGCGAGTTCACCGTCCATTGACATGGTCATGCTCCAGATGTTTCCCTGCAACGGCGAGATCGCAAGGACATAAGAATGCCGCGCCCACTAGAAAATCATGGGTTGGCGGGTCCGAAACACGCGCCGATGCTACTCAGGGCGTATTGGCGAGGAGGTCTTCAATAACGGAAAGCTGCTGCCCTGCATTTTCCAGAGCATGATTCAGGCGATTATAAGCCCGGCGTGCCGCCACAATCGTGAACTTGAAGGCTTCTCCATCGGCTGCCGCCAGACGGCGGATGGGGTCCAGCACGGGAAAGGGCGTCTGCGTGAGAGCCGGATCATGCCGGAACCGATCGCCTTCGGTGTAATCCATCGGAACAAGGGCGCGCTGCAGCGCGATGATGGCGCCGTTGATGGCTTTGGTTGCCGCTTCCGGGACGACGCGCCGGCGGGCCTCGATGATACCTTCGGCACGCCTGCGCAGCGTCTGAACCATTGCGTCGAGAGGCTCAAGATCAAGCCTGCCGCCAAGCGCATTGCGCAACATCACAAGCTCGGAAGACAGCGCATCGAAATACGGCTTATAGTCAACCGGCACGATCCTGTCCGTGACGAGACCCCAGATCGCGTCCACATAGACGCGCGTATCGCGGACGAGGAGATCCGGATCGATCTTGTCGATTGTATCTCCCGGTGTGTGCCACCACCAGCCGAAGCCCGACGAGGTTCTATTCGATTCCCCGTGCAGCGCACCCATCACATTGGCCGCGCCGATGGGCTGCTCGCCCATTCCCATGAAGACAGAGGGAATGCCGATACCCCAGAAGGACTGGTCTCCGGCTCGCGCCATGCGCTGGCCGCGCATGGTCTGCTCACCCTGCCGCGCCACGGCGCCCGCCGCGAGTCCGAACAGCTCCGCCGAAGAAATGGCATCCTCAAGGATCGTGTTGCCGCGGCCGCCCGTCGAATCGACATTGATATGCCCGACACAACGCTTCGCCAGCTCATGCCAATGCGTATCTGCATACCAGGCCGAGCCGGCGTAGCGGCCCTGTGAATGCCCAGACCAGAAGCAGATGCGCAGTCCGCGTGTCAGATGCGACCTGTAGCCGGCAAATAAACGGGCAATCTCCAGCATAGTGGCATTCGCCGTGCCGTTGTCCATGACACCGTAGTGCCACGTATCATGGTGTCCGCTGAAGAGTACGAATGGCGTGTCCTCCCCAGCTCCCTGCGGCAGCAACTCCGCCGTCAGAAGCGGGATCTGTGTCCACCCGGTCTGGACATTAGCGTGCATCGTCGCGGTGATCCGCTCACCACGCGCCAAGTTATCCTTGAGCGCGATGCCGTCGGCGTTGGCAATGCTCAAGATGACGGTGCTGGGAAGGTTATGGACTGTTTCGTCACTTGGACTTCCCCAGACCGGGGACACGCACATCTCATGCAGGTGCTCGTCGGGGCTGATATGGATCTGCCCTAAGGCCCCCGCTTTGGATGCGTTCACGGCGGCTGCGGGGTTGGCAATGCGCTCCAGGAGGACAATTTTTCCTTGAGCACCAGCCGCCGCGAGTTCTGCCGGGCTGCCGTTGCCCGCATAAACGATATCCGCCGCCAGTCCTTCTCCGGGCGTGCTCCGCGAGAATGAATGCGTGATCGTCGGGATGGGTCGTCCCGCGACCTTGAGGGACGCATCGCCCGGCAAGCTGATATAGGCATCATGCCGTATCAGCTCAGCCGACCATCCGTAGTCCTCAAGGCAGCGGTGGATGTATCGAAAACTTTCAAGTTCTTCCGGTGTACCTGCGTGCTTTATACGCTTGGCGAACTCACGCACATGCGCCATCATCGTATCGATATTCACGGCGCCGCAGGCTGCCTCACGCGCTTCATTCATGATCGTTCAAATCCAAAGCATTGATAAGCTTGCGATGGTCCAAGCCACACAAGCGAGGCGGTGGCACGCCATCTGCGCGTCACCGGCACGGTCATCGAAGAAGACGAAGCCGAATGGCTACAGCGGGCTATTCAGGGCTTTCCATAGACGCGATCACTGATACCCCGGAGTATTTCAAGATTTTCCGGCCCCATTTCACGCTTTCCATCTTCCAGCTCGTGGACAAGATCAAGAAGAGCCCTTGTCATCGGCAGCGAGGCACCGATACGATCGGCGATAGCGAGCAACGGCAGGAGCTGTCCATCCGCCTCGGTCTTCCGCTTCCTGATCTTCAGGTCACGCCAAATGCCGGTGCGAGGCTTCGGAGAGACGCGATATTTCGCCGCGACCGCATCGAGACTCCGCCGAATACCTGTCCAGTCGCGCGGCGTGGCGAAGCGCATCACCTCCGGCTCGTAACCGTCGAAGGCATGGAAATGTATACCCTCCGCCTCGCCGACCGCGATCACCTCAGCTGTCACATTGGCGAGGAGTGCCATGTTGCGCGGGTCGGCAAGGGTG
Source organism: Hyphomicrobiales bacterium (assembly GCA_930633525.1). Classification (NCBI taxonomy): domain Bacteria; kingdom Pseudomonadati; phylum Pseudomonadota; class Alphaproteobacteria; order Hyphomicrobiales; species Hyphomicrobiales bacterium. The sequence continues at coordinate 1,341,673 of CAKNFP010000002.1, read as the reverse complement.
TCGGCGACGAGATCATCCGTCAAAGCGGATGCAAAGAGAATGACGCTCAACGCCACCTTGCCCCATAAATAGCCGGGCATATCCGAGGTCGCGTGAGCATTGGTTACATAAGTATCGCGTATAATCCCCGTCAGCGCCTCTAGACGAGGGCTCACGCTCCCGTCGAGTTCACCGACATGGATTGTTCCAGGGCCGCCGAACATGATCCGGCCCGGCTCCAGATAATCCGTGTTCATCTGGTTGATTGCGGCCGCCAGCGTGCGCTCCGCCCCGACCATCTTCGCGACGTCATAGGGATTGAGACCATTCTGCATGGTCAGGACAACGCCATCGTCGGCAAGATAGGGCAGAGCCGGCCGCAAGGCGCTTTCCGTATGCTGCGACTTGACCGCCAGCACAACGACATCGGCCGTCTCGCCTGCCATCGCCTCACCAAGCCCATCGGGCGTTACCGCCCGTGGCTTCACACTGAAGACCTCGCGCCCTTCCATGTGCAACCCGCCTTCGCACATGGCGGCGACATGGGTGGCATCTGCCTCGACGATGAGGACCTCGTAGCCCGCGCGGATGAGCCCCGCCGCGAAGCTGCCGCCAACGGCACCACCACCGATGATAAGAAATCGCATGTCAGCCTCGCGCCTTGGCTGGGAGATCGCCTTGCAGGCGCTTGGTCTGCCAATCGAGCTCCAGTTGCAGAACTTCCGGGGGCTCCAGCTCCGGCTCAAAAGCAATCAGCAGCGCTCCGGCGCCGATATAGTAGCCACTGAGCAGGGAGATCTCGATAATCTGGCGTGTGTTGAAGTGCTTCTGGAGCGCCTGGAGGATCGGCTCGGACACCCCCTTGCAGGCCGCATAGGCGAAGGTGAAGGCGCAGAGCGCTGCGTCGGCCTCCGAAAGTCCGGGAGGAACCTGCCCGGTCTTGAGTATTTCAGCCTGCTCCTTGGAAAAGCCGAGTTGCAGGATCAGGCCGACATGGTGCGCCCATCCATAGGGCACGTCGCGGACTGTGGCGCAGATGACGAGCTCGCGCTGCAGCTCAGTGAGATCCGTCTCGAAGCGCAGGAAATGACCATAGGCGACGTTCGCCTTCTGGGCGCCGGGGGCGTTTGAAATCAGGCGCATGAGATTCGAAACGAAGCCACGGCTCTCTTCTGTTTTTGCGAGAGCCAGAGCGATATCCGGATATTCGGCCGGATCGATATCGGGAAGACGTGACATAGGACCTCCTCTGCGCATCTCGCGCGATCAGGATCAGTAAGTGTGTTCAAGCGATCAGGCCGCCAGATCGACCGTGCCGGCTGTTGCCAGCGACGCATCGATGGCCTGCATGACCTCAATGACTTCCGCGACGCGTTGCAGGCGAGCATCCGCCACGCTCTCGCCGAGCGCCACGGACAGAACATGCGCCAACATCGGAATGACGCGTTCGTCACGCCAGGGCCGCTCAACCCGGCCTGTCGCGGTTACGACGTCCAGCCGCCCGCCCCTGGGCTCGACCTTGATCGCGCCATCCGCGCCGATGATCTCGACCTCGATCTCGGATGTTGCCCGACCCGACACTTGTGCGGGCAGGCAGCGCGACAATTCGATCGTGGCTATGACGTCATCGGGGAAACGCAGGATCGCCGTGACGGTATCCGCGGCCGCCGTAGGCGCGCCGAACAGGCTGCCGCTGGTCGCATAGACGCGGAGCGGCATGGCGCCCGTCAGTTCAAGCAGAAGATCAAGGACGCTCCACCCCGCCTGCCGCAGGATCGGGATGTTGTCGCTCGAACGCGGCAAGCGGTGGGCGATGTAGACCGACTGCAACCGGCCCACGAGCCCGTCCTGGATCTGCGCCAGGGCGTCGCGGCATGTGGCGTAGGCCGTCAGGTCGCGCGTCGTGACAAGCCGCCCACCGGCAGCGACGAGCTCCTCGATTTGACGCAGCCCGTCAGTCTCTGTTGCCGGCGGAAATGCGGAAACAACGAGCTTTCCTTGGTGCAGCGCCGACGCAATATCGGCATGTCTGCGAGCGGGTTCACCGTCGACTACGACAACGGACGTGCCGACTTCGTGCGCCATGTCCGCGGCACGGTGGAACGTGAAGCCGCGCAGCGGCGTGTCGTGTTCGCGGATCGAGGTGGCGAGCGCCCCCTCACCCACCAGGCATATCGCCAGCCGGTCCGAGGCACTCATGCGACTGCTCCCAATGAAATAACTTTGCCGGAGCGCGCCGATGCGATCAGCGCGAGCGCCACTTCCAGCGCCGCCCGCGCCTCGGAGGGCTGCATGCTGAGCTCATGGTCACCCCTGACGGCGCCAAGCAGATCAGCGAGCTGTCGCACATAGGCAGACCGTTCATGCATGATCCTGTCGTAGACGCCAGGATGCCGCGCGATATCGTCCCGGTAGGTTGTGAGACCGACGAGGTCATGATCCTTCGCGCGGATCATGCCATCGGAACCGTAGAGTTCCAGGTTGTGGTTCGCGGGATAAGCTGCAGGCAGGCTATAGCTAATCTCGGCAGAGCCGATGGCGCCGTTGGCGAAGGTCAGGACGAAGGACACGAAATCCGGCACACCGACATTGCCTGGCGTGACAACGGCCTGCTCGGCAAAAGCTGACGTGACTTGCGAGCCGGTGAACCAGCGCAAGAGATCGATCTCGTGCACGCCATGGGAGAGCGTAACGCCCATGCCAACCTCGGGGTTGCCGGTCCAGTGACGCGGCGTCCACCGTGTTCCTTTCTGCCCCATGCGGCTCATATGCGTCGTCGCGCGCCGCTCGTTTTCACGGGCGAGTCGGATATCGCCGACAAGTCCTTCATCGAGTTCCCGGCGCACCTCGGCGTAGCGGCGGGTGTAGCGGCGGCTGTGTCCGATCAGCAGCCTCACGTCATTGCGCGCGCAGGCCTCGATCATGGCGTCGGCCTCGTCGACTGAGCGGCACATCGGCTTCTCGCACAACACATGAAGCCCGGCCTCAGCCGCCGCGACGACCTGTTCCTTGTGGAGGAACTCAGGTGTCGCAATGATGACCGCGTCGATATCCTTGCGGTCGATCAGTTGGCGATAATCGGTGTAGGCCGTGGCCCCCCACGGCTGCGCGGCCGCTTCGGCATCCGCTACATTGATATCGGCCGTCGCGACGAGTTCGGCCTCATCAGCGAGATAGGCAATCGCCGGCAGATGCGAACTCTTCGCGATATTGCCACAGCCGATCAATCCAAGTCTTAGTCGACCCAATTAAGCCTCCCAACTCCGGGGCGTATGGGCAGCGCCGCGATAGGCTCGGCCCATACGGCGTTGACCGGAGACAACAAATCCTGATGGTGATGCGCGGCGCTCATGTCCGGGCTCGCGGATCCGAGTAGTCCCGCAGGGCGTCCCCCACGAGATTGAAGCCGAAGACGACTGCAACGATGGCAAGACCCGGAAAAGTCGCCATCCACCACGCGCTGAGAAAGTAGCTTTGGCCGTCGGCCAGCAGCGCACCCCAGTCCGGCGCGGGCGGCTGAGCGCCGAGGCCGAGGAACGAGAGGCCGGCCGTCTCGATGATGATCACCCCCGCCTGCAACGTCACGAGAACGAGGATCGGGCTGTAGCTGTTCGGCAGGACATGGCGGAACAGGATGGCCCAGAAGCCGACGCCGGCGGCGCGGGCCGCCTCGATATATTCGGCTGTCCGCACGCGCAAAACCTGCCCGCGCATCAGGCGCGCATAGCGCGGCATGTTGACGATACCGAGCGCGATCAGGGTGTTGCCGAAGCCCGGTCCCAACGCGGCCACGATGATGAGGGCGAGCAGCAGGAACGGAAACGCCAGGAACATGTCGATGACGCGCATCACGAACCCGTCGACACGCCCGCCGAGGATGCCCGCTATCAAGCCCAACCCGCAGCCGAGGATCAGCGCCAGACCGTCGGCTATGACCACGGCGGCGAACGCATAGCGAGTGCCGTAAATGACACGGGAGAATATATCGCGTCCAAACTGGTCCGTGCCGAAAAGATGGGTCCAGGACGGCGGCAGCAGGACGCTCGCGAAATCCTGTTCAAACGGGTCGAACGGCGCGATCCAAGGCCCGAAGATCACCGCCAGAAGAAAGACGAAGATGACGAAAAGTCCGATACGCGCCGATATCCGCTTGAAGATCCGCGCGAACTGCGACGGACGGCGGCCGCCTGCGAGGGGTTCCAACTGCGCCGTCATAGCCGCCTAATCCTCGGATCGAGAAAGCCGTAGCAAAGGTCGGTGAGCAAGTTCACGATCACAAATATAAACGCGATGAAGATCGCTCCCGCTTCCACAATCGGATAGTCACGACTGAGTATCGCGTCCACCATCAGCCGGCCGAGGCCCGGTATGGAATAGATCGTCTCGGTCAGAACCGCGCCTGACAGAAGAACGCCAGCCTGAAGCCCGATGACCGTGACGACCGGGATCATCGCGTTGTGAAGAACATGGTGCAGAGTAATCTTGCGCTCCGCGAGCCCCTTGGCACGCGCCGTCCGCACGTGATCCAGACGGGCGATGCTGATCATCTCCGCCCGGGTTATGCGCGCGACGAGAGCGACGGGAACGGTTCCCAATGTGATGGCCGGCAGAATGATATATTTGAAACTGATCCACGCGAGATCGGGCCGGCCCGCAATGAAGCTGTCGACGATCGTCATGCCCGTGACACGCGGAACATTCACGCCGATGGGCAGCAGCCCTCCGAGTGGCAGCCAGCCGAGATAGGAGCCGAAGGCCAACAGAAGCATGAGCCCGAGCCAAAACACCGGGACTGAACCGCCGAACAGCGTGATGGCCAGGACGAATTCATCGAAGACGCTGCCGGGCTTCAACGAAGCCAGAATGCCGAGCGGGATGCCTATGCAGATGGTGACGATAAGCGCGCACAGAGCAAGCTGCAGCGTCACGGGAAACGCGTGAAGAACATCCTGAAGGGCGGGCTTGCCCGAACGGATAGAGGGTGCAAAATCTCCCACCACCGCGCTTGTGGCAAAGCGATAATATTGTACCCATATCGGCTCGTTCAGGCCGAGTTGCGTGCGTATACGCTCGATATCCGCGGGTGTCGCCTGCTCACCCGCCAGAAGCTGCGCGACATCTCCCGGCACCAGACGCATCGCCACGAAGACGATAAGGCTGATGCCGACCAAGACAAAGGCCAACTGCAGTATTTTATCCAACAGATAGCTTTTCATATGCCCAATTGGCCTTTTCGACGAAAAGACGACAACCTTACTTCTTGCTCTCGACGGACACCTTCTCCAGGTCGAAGAAAATGCGCAGAGGGCTCGGCGTATAGCCCTTGACTTCATTACGGACGGGCACAAGCTGCGCGGGCGAATTGATGAAGATCCAGGGGGCATCGTCCCAGATCGCCGCCTGCGCATCTTTGTAAAGCGCGGCGCGTTGGTTCTGATCCGTCAGGAGAAGGGCATCCTGGGCCAGCTTGTCGACCTTGGGATTGGCGTAACCGGTGAAGTTGAACATCGGATAGCCCGCACTCGTCCAGAGGTTGCCGACGAAATCCTGCGGATCGCCATTGGTGCCCTGCCATCCGGCAAGCACGAAGCCATCATAGGTCCCGGAGCGAGCGGTGGAAAGAAGGGCGCCGGTCTCCATCTGGCGGACGTCGGCCTCGATGCCGACCCGCTTCAGATAGCTCTGTACCGCCACCGCCGTCGAAGGCCCGGCCGGGTTATAGGGGCGCGGCGCGTTGAAGGTCAGGATCTCGAGCTTCGTACCGGGCTTCACGCCCGCTTCCTGAAGCAGCACCTTGGCCTTCTCGGGATCATAAGGGTAAGGCTGCAGCGCGGTATTGGCGCCCCACTGCGCACGCGGCAGCGGCGCGAACATCGCCTCCGCATAGCCCTGGAACAGGCCCTTGTTCAACGCATCCTTGTCGATCGCATAGTTCAGGGCCTGGCGCACCCGCTTGTCGTCGTACGGAGGCTTTTTGACGGGGATATAAACCCCCTGAACCACCAGGCCGGGAACGTCAATGACATTGACCCCGGCGTCGCCCTTGACGGCGCTGAGGGCCTGCACGGAGAAGTCCGCGAGGATATGCACATCTCCGCTCTTCAGCGCCAGAATGGCGCTCTGCTGCGACGGATAGATCTTGAAGATCAGGTTGTCGACCTTCGGTGCACCCCGCCAGTAATCCTTGTTCGCTTCCAGGATCACCTGGTCATGCGACCGGAATTCCTTGAACTTGAACGGGCCCGTGCCAACCGGATGATTGCGGATCTCCTTGCCGTGCTTGGCCGCCGCGGTCGGGCTGATCAGCCCGAAGCCCACCTCCGTCAGCGACGCCAGAAAGTCGCCGCGCGGCGCGTTCAGCACCACTTCCAGCGTATAGTCGTCAATGGCCCGATAGCTCTTGATCGCGTCCTCATAGCGCTTGACGTTGCGCTCGACCCGGCCCATGTCGAAAATATACTGCGGATTGGCCTTGTTCAAAAGCCGGTCGAAGGCCCAGAATACCGTCTTGGCATCGAGCGGGGTGCCATCATGATAGGTCACGCCCTTGCGGATCTTGAAGGTATAGGTCTTGCCGTCCGGCGAAATCTCCCAGCTCTCGGCGATGCCGGGCTCGATCTCCACCGTGCCCGGCTTGAAGGCGAGCAGGGAGTTGAACATCGTGGCGGCAATGTAGTTCGAGGTGATATTCGCCACCGCCATCGGGTCCAGCCCCGTCGGATCGGCAGCGATCGCGATCACCAGGCTGGTGTCTGCCTTCGCAACGCCCCCCATCATGAGCGATGTGGCGATAGCCAGGGCGGCCATATACTTCTTCATTGCGGAATATCCCTCTGTCGGCCGCGCCTTCTTCTTCAGTCAGCCGCGCGGCACTTCATTTCAATGGAACAGCAACCGTCCATAGACCGTCCCATTCGGTACTATCTATAAGCCCAGAATCAAACGCGTCAAGGACGAATCTGACTGGAGACACCGCAACAGGCAGGAGAATATCATCCAGGAAAGTGCAATGAAAATCATCGTGTTAAGCAGGACAGCAACATTGAATCCGATCAACGCACACCACGCAAAGCCATGGCCTGACGGTTCATCGCTGCGCGCCTTAGATACCATTATCAGCACATCCGGTGCACCTGTCCGGACGGGAAGCCATGCACGAGAATATCACACAAGGTCTTCTTAGCTCGATGGCTGCTTTGCCTTCTCGCCTTCAAGCCTCCTCGTCTGCCAGTCCAGTTCAAGCTGGAGGACTTCCGGCGGCTCGAGCTCGGGCTCGAATGCCGTCAACATGGCGCCAGCCCCCAGATAGGATCCGCTCAAGAGGGCGATCTCGATGATTTGACGGGCGGAGAAATGGCCCTGAAGATCCTTGAGAATGCTATCAGAGACGCCCCGGCATGCAGCATAGGCGAACGTGAACTCGCACAGTGCCCTGTCTGCCTCGGACAATCCCGTCGAAACCGCACCGGTTTTGAGCACAGCTGCCTGCTCCTCGGAAAAGCCAAGTTGCAGGATCAACCCAACGTGATGGGCCCAGCCATAAGGCACCTCCCGTACCGTAGCACAGATCACCAGTTCACGTTGCAACTCGGTCAGATCCGTTTCGAACCGCAGAAAATGTCCGTAGGGCACACGGGCCTTCTGGGCGCCGGGTGCGTGCGATGTCATGCGCATGAGATTCGAGACGAAGCCACGGCTCTCCTCAGTTCGCGCGAGAGCCGAAGTAATATCCGGAAATTCGGCCGGATCGATGGCTGGAAGACGCGAAAATTTCTTCATCTGCTCACCCGGAAAATCGCTCAATCGCGCGCTGTAACCGCTGCGATTGAACGGGCGTTCGATAAACTTAGTCCGATAGTCAGAGCCGGCGACTACTTCTTGCCATCGACAGATACTTTCTCCAGATCGAAAAAGATACGGAACGGACTGGGCGTATAGCCCTTGACCTCGGCCCGGACAGGCACCATCTGCGACGCCGAATTGAGGAAGATCCACGGCGCATCGTCCCATATGGCGGATTGCACCTTGGCATAGAGTTCCTTGCGCTTCTCGATGTCGGTTTCCGCCATGGCGGCTTCCGCGAATGTGTTCACATCGTCATTCATGTATCCGAGATAGTTGAAGACCGGAATACCATCGCGGGTGTACTTGCTGAGGAAGTCCTGCGGATCACCGTTGGTACCTTGCCAGCCGCCGAGCACAAAGCCTTCGTACTTTCCGGAGCGCGCGGTGGAAAGAAGGGCGCCGGTCTCCATCTGGCGGACATCGGCCTCGATGCCAACCCGCTTCAGATAGCTCTGTACCGCGACTGCCGTCGAAGGCCCGGCCGGGTTATAGGGGCGCGGCGCATTGAAGGTCAGGATCTCCAGCTTCGTGCCGGGCTTCACGCCCGCTTCCTGCAGCAGCACCATGGCCTTCTCGGGGTCATAGGGGTAAGGCTGCAGGGCGGTGTTGGCACCCCATTGCGCACGCGGCAGCGGTGAGAACATCGTCTCCGCATAGCCCTGGAACAGGCCCTTGTTCATGCCCTCCTTGTCGATGGCGTAATTCAAGGCCTGGCGCACACGCTTGTCGTCGAAGGGCGGCTTGTTCACCGGAATGACGACGCCTTGAACAACGAGGCCAGGCGTGTCGACCACGTTGACACCGGCGTCGCCCTTGACGGCGCTGAGCGCCTGCACCGAGAAGTCCGCGAGGATATGCACATCGCGGTTCTTCAACGCCAGAATGGCACTCTGCTGCGACGGATAGATCTTGAAGATCAGGTTGTTGACCTTCGGCGCACCCCGCCAGTAGTCCTTGTTCGCCTCCAGGATCACCTGGTCATGCGAACGGAATTCCTTGAACTTGAACGGGCCCGTGCCAACCGGATGATTGCGGATCTCCTTGCCGTGCTTGGCCGCCGCCGTCGGACTGATCAACCCGAAGCCAACCTCCGTCAGCGACGCCAGAAAGTCACCACGCGGCGCGTTCAGCACAACTTCCAGCGTATAGTCGTCGACAACACGGTAGCTCTTGATCGCATCCTCGTAGCGCTTGACGTTGCGCTCGACCCGGCCCATGTCGAAAATATACTGCGGATTGGCCTTGTTCAGAAGCCGATCGAAGGCCCAGAACACGGTCTTGGCATCGAGCGCGGTGCCATCATGATAGGTCACACCCTTGCGGATCTTGAAGGTGTAGGTCTTGCCGTCCGGCGAAATCTCCCAGCTCTCGGCGATGCCGGGCTCGATCTCCACCGTGCCCGGCTTGAAGGCGAGCAGGGAGTTGAACATCGTGGCGGCAATGTAGTTCGAGGTGATATTCGCCACCGCCATCGGGTCGAGGCCCGTCGGATCGGCAGCGATGGCGATCACCAGGCTGGTGTCGGCCTTCGCGACACCCCCCATCATGAGCGATGTGGCGATAGCCAGGGCGGCCACGGATTTCTTCATTTTCGGATTTCCCTCTGCCGGCCGCGCCTTCTTCTTCGGTCAGCCGCGCGGCACTTCATTTCAATGGAACGACGACCGTCACAAACCGTCCCATTCGGTACTATCTATAAGCCCGGAACCGGGCGCGTCAAGCGGATAAGCAATGCCGGTTTGCCAAGTGGTTTGGCTTGACAAATCGTGCCAGTAGGGACTAATTCGACCCCATGACAGCTAAGGCAAAGCGAATGATTGGCTCGCACATAAGAGGGGCTGCGGGTGAGAAGGGCGGATCGGACGGGGCAGGAGGTACGGCAACCGACGATATTCTCCTGAACCCCCTTAGCGAAGTAAAGCTCTGGAATAACCCGCTTCGATTCTCACATAGACTGAATACAGCCGCTTCGTTCTTTAACGTTCCTATCTACGGCTGGATCGAGAGTGAATTCGGCCTGACGCGGCCTCAGTTTGTCGTTTTGTTCTCCGTGTATCTGCGCAATGAATCAACGGCACACGATATTTGCGTTTCGTCGGTGTTTCCAAAAAATACGATCAGCCGAGCCGTCCTCCACGTAATCCGTGAGGAATTGCTGGAAAGCGCCCCCGATCCCGATGACAACCGCCGGCTGTTGCTCCGTATCACACGCAAGGGTAAGGCGATTATCGAGAATGTGCTTCCGGTTCTGCGGCGTCAGGAGGACATCATGCTATCGAGTCTCACCCCGCGCGAGCGCCGCACGCTCGAGGATCTCCTGGAGCGCATCATCATCGACCAGGGTGGACAGGCTCCGTCCGAGGTCGCCGAAGAGGCCCGTATGACTCTGGACGGCGCCCCTGGAACGACAAAGGGTGCGCGCCGGAAGCGGTAAAGCGGCAAGTTGGAATTCTCGTAATATCAAGGCGAAAGCATAGTTAAAGACATTGCAAGCGTCGTCTTTGGCGCTTCTCTTATGGTTAGGCAGTAATATAGCTGCCGATATAATATATTCACGCACGTATGCAGCGAAATTACCGCAGCTAAATGGTCGATAGCGATCGAAGGCCGTAGGATATCGATGAATGTCTCAGGATGAAGCTCTGCACTCCGCCTTGCGCGCGCGGTTCTCCTTGCTTGGTCTCCAGCCTACAGAGGCGGATCTGGAAAAAATGTTGCCGTTCACCATCGATCTCGACGCCGCTGCCGCACGACTTCGCGTAGCGCGCTCCTTCGACCAAGCTCCGACGATCGGCCCCATACCATCTGACGGCAAGGCACGCCCCGATGTCTGACGAAATCTGTTTTCTGTCCTTGAGCGAGGCCTCCCGGGCTGTCCAGTCCAAGAGGCTTTCGCCGGTTGATCTGGTAAACGCGATCCTGCAACGTATAGAGCGTCATAATCCCGCGCTGGCTGCATTCATTCTCGTACGCGCTGGCGATGTCCTGTCGGAGGCGAAGCGCGCCGAAGCTGAAATACAGCGTGGTCTCTGGAAGGGACCTCTGCACGGTATCCCGTTCGCGGTAAAGGATATCGTTGACACAGCAGGTGTTCGCACCACCGGTAACTCAGCGCTCTTTGCGGACCGTATTCCTTCCGGCAGCGCGGATGTCTGGCATCGTTTGTCCGAGGCGGGGGCTCTGCTCCTGGGAAAGACCGGAACCTGGGAATTCGCTCTGGGGGGGACGGCGTATGATCTGCCCTGGCCGCCGGCGCGCAACCCCTGGGATCTGTCCCGGGATACCGGCGGCTCGTCTTCGGGCTCCGCCGTCGCGTTGGCATCCGGCCTGACTTACGGCGCGATAGGAACAGATACGAGCGGTTCGATCCGTATTCCCGCGGCCTGGTGTGGCGTGGCGGGCCTGAAGCCAACATTCGGATTGCTGCCCGTTCATGGGATTATGCCGCTCTCATTCACCTGCGACCACGCCGGCCCCATGGCGCGCACCAGTGAAGACTGCGCCCTGCTTATGGACATCATGGCGCACAGCGGCGGCAAGAGGAGCGCTCCCAACGCCTCTGGCGTCGGGCGATTCAGCAGCTCAATCGGCCAAAGTCTAAAGGGGCTGCGCGTTGGCCTTCTTCCGCAGTTTGCGGATGATCATCCCATCGATCCGCTTGTCGCGCAGGCTGTCAACACGGCGCGCGATATATTGGCTTCTGCTGGGGCGGAGATCGTTGAGGCGCAGATAAAGCCACTTCGGCATTACGACGATGTTTGCAATCTGATTGCGCGCGCCGAATCCTACTCCATTCATCAGCACTATTTGCGGACAAGCCCTCAGCTCTACGGGTCGCAATCGCGCCCCCGTCTCTTTGCAGGGGGGCTTGTTGCCGCAGGCGACTATCTGAATGCCCAGCGTGAGCGGAGCGAGCTCATTCGCGACATGCAGGAGGTTATGCGCGATGTGGATTTGCTATTGTCGCCGATCATCGCCGATACGGCCCCCATCCACGGCGGCGCTACCACCTATTCCGCGTATTTTACGCGACCTTTTAGTGTGACGGGCTTCCCGGCGCACACTGCGCGTGTAGGCTTTACTGACAAAGGGCTACCTTTGGCGGTCCAGATCGTAGCTCGGCCGTTCGAGGATCATTTGGCACTGCGCGCTGGAGATATCGTCGAAAAGCAGGACAGATGGCGGAGGCATCCCACTCTGCAATAGGGTATCCTCTCGTAGGCGGGATATCAGCTTTATCACGTTGTCTGCAGCTTAACGGTTAGTGGAGCATTGGGCTGAGATGAGCACGCCCACAATCAGTTACAAGAACCACCGCTTTCCGCCTCATATCATCGCCCAGCCTAAACACAAAACGATCCTCCAAATCAGGATCGTCAGAATGGACCCGCAGCGCGTAGCGATGAAGCTGCCCCTACAAAACCGCTTACACTCAAACCCACCAGGGAGAAGCCGCGAAACTTGGCCGCCACCTGACCCCAAGACCACCATCAGCCCGGGTCACTTCTCCGCGGAAATCAACAAGCTGGAGCCCGGAACTCGCCGCTCGGCTCATGGAAGCGACAGGGGTGAGCGCCGCCCCGGCGGTCCTGTCGCGGTTCCTGTGCCGGTTGGGCTTCACATATAAAAAAGCGCTGATGGCGTCGGAGTGCGCACGCGCTGACATTGCCGAGCAGAGCACCCACTGGATCACGCGCCGCCAGCCTCTGATGCGGCTCGAGCCTCATCGGCTCGTCTTCATCGACGAGACCGCAATCAACACCAAGATGGTCAGGCTCGGCGGCCGCAGCCTGCGCGGAGAAAGGCTTCCGGCTCCCGCCATGTTTATGGGCGCAGCGCGATCAAGGAAATGGCACGCCAGATCCTCGATCTAGAAGGTATGACCGACTACGAAAGCGGCCTCACCGTGAATGTCGGTGTCGTCAGCGGCGGCACACGGCCCAACGTCGTTGCCTATGAATGCAAGGCAGAGGTGGATATGCGCGTGCCGAATCCGGCGATTGCCGAGGTGGCCGTGGCCAACGTGCTGAGCCTCAAGCCTTACGATCCGGATTGCACCATCACGGTCACGGGTGGGCTCAACCGGCCGCCCTATGAGAAGCTTGCCGGGATCGCGGACCTGTACGAGACTGCGCGCGCTCGCTGCAACTTACGGATTCCAGCTCGAGGACATGCAGACTGGCGGCTGCAGCGACGGCAACTTCACGGCCAGCTATGAACCGACCTTAGATGGTCTCGGCGTCGATGGCCAGGGCAGCAGCCACAGCGAGCGTCTCGTCATCTCGACCATTCCCCAGCGGGCATTGCTGCTCGAAAGGCTGATGCAAGCACTTTCCCGATTATCCATCCTGTCCGGCTACATACGGCACTGTCATCCGCAGACCCATGACCGTGCCGATGGAGCGGGAGATGGCAAATTGGAGCATCGGTATCTGCATGCTTGCGAAAGCCAACGCCCATGGTCAGCGCGTCTTGTCCGAAATAGTGATGGACATCGGTAAAATGATCGATGGAAAAACTCGCGGGAACTGCCGACGCAACTCATCCGGTTTCGACATCAAGACTACTTTCGTGGAGATTTACGTGGACAAGAAGGCGTCGAATGGCGAGAGAACTCACCGCCTATGCGGTTTACTTGCACGTGTACATTGACGCATCCAAATGACGGTGGCACATAGCCGCTGCTTTTGATCCTGGTACTGGGCAGGTCGCGATGATCCATGAGTATGTCCATCTGAGTGTTCCCTCCCGACATCATGCTGCAGCATCCGAACGATTGGCAGAGTACATCGCGAAGGGGGCTGCAGGGGGGCGCATGCTCGGATGTTGGGCAACCGAAATCGGGGCGCTCAACACGATCGTGCTGATGCGCGGCTATGAAACGGACATGGAATTCATGGCCGAGCGGCGTCAATTGGCCATGGCAGCCGACCCGTTCTTCTGCCAGAGCTTGATGACCGGCTACAGCGCTGAAGCCTATCTGCCCTTTCCCTGGTTTGACCCCGTGCCGGCGGGGCTCTTTGGCCTGCTGCCGGTTTCGTGGACACCGAGATAGGGTGTTTGATGAACCCGGAGGTGGGATATGCAGCGAAGATAATTTGGGCGTGAGTTCAAGATCGAGGCGGTCCGCCTGATCAAGGACCGCGGAGTGAGTGTGGCGCAGGCGTCTCGGGATCTGGATGTCCATGAGAACCAATTGCGCAAATGGGTGAAGCTCTTTGCTGCCGATCCAGCGCAGGCCTTTCCCGGCCACGGCCAGATGAAGCCGGAGCAGGTTGAGATCGAGAAGCTGCGGCGCGAGGTGGCCAAGCTCAAGGCGGAGCGCGATATCCTAAAAAAGGCCGCAGCCTACTTCGCGAAGGACGTGACATGAGGTTCACGTTCATTGCGAAGCACCGGGGGATCTGGCCGGTGGCATGGCTTTGCGAAGCGCTGGATGTGTCGCGCTCGGGCTTCCATGCCTGGCTCAACCGGTCACCGAGCCGTCGAGCACGCGACGACGAGGAGATCGGCAACAGGGTCCGGACAAGCTTCCTTCGTTCGGATCGGACCTATGGTGCCAGGCGCGTCTGGCGGGACGTGCTGGCGGAAGGGATCGATTGCGGCCTGCATCGCATCGAGCGGCTGATGCGCGCCCAGGCTTTGCGTGCCAGACCGCGTCGGCGCAACCTGCCCAAGGATGAGGGCCGGCGATCGGCCATCGCCCCGAATACGCTCGACCGGGAGTTCCACGCCGAACGGCCCAACCAACGCTGGATCGCCGACTTTACCTACATCTGGACCGCAGAAGGTTGGCTTTACGTTGCAGCCGTCATCGACCTCTTCTCCCGGCGTGTGGTGGGTTGGTCGATGAAGGCCGAGATGACCGCCGGGCTCGTGACCGATGCGCTGATGATGGCGATCTGGCGCCGGGGAAAACCGGATGCCCTGCTGCACCATTCTGACCAGGGCAGCCAGTATGCCAGCGAGCCGTTCCAGAAGCTCATGACCGACAACGGCGTCACCTGCTCAATGAGCCGCTCTGGCAATGTCTGGGACAACGCCGCGATGGAGAGCTTCTTCTCCTCGCTCAAAACCGAGCGGATCGGAGGCAGGGTTTACCGGACACGCGACGATGCTCGTGCCGACGTGTTCGATTACATCGAGCGGTTCTACAACGCCGTTCGCAGGCACTCGACGATCGACTACATCAGCCCGGTCGAGTTCGAAAAAAAAGGTGGGATTAGCCTAACCGACCGTCCACAGAACCGGCAGCAGGCCAACTGATGGCTTTCAGCGCGATCCCCTGCATCGACGTAGACCAGGCATTAGCTCTCAAGCGGGTGGTAACTGACCGCACCTTGCAATAGCGGCTTGCGCGCCCATTGACGTGAGCGCGCATCCACATTACGGCGCCGACGCGGGATGTGCACACCATAATAGCAGTCAGTGAACAGCTATCTTCTGCTTGTCGCCGTGGAGGCGGATTCCGATCATTGGTTTTTTCGGTGTGATAGAAAAAACCGCATCATCTCCCGGCTGGCATCCGGCCCTTGCGAAGCGGTATAAGAACCTGCGGGACTTCCCCCTGACCACGCATGGCCGCCTCCATGCACAACCCATTTTTCGATGATCTCTCGTCCTGCGGAGTCGGAATGGACGGACCGCGTATAGGTCACGTCAGCATCGTTTTTCCCCTCGGTCACGGTGACGGCCAGTCTTTGGGTTTCGCTCGCTTGGGCGATCACCTGGTCGGCGTTCGTTGGGTTCACTGTCCGATCGTTATCACCGTGGAAGACAATAGTGGGGATGTCGAT
Organism: Hyphomicrobiales bacterium; assembly: GCA_930633525.1. NCBI lineage: Bacteria > Pseudomonadati > Pseudomonadota > Alphaproteobacteria > Hyphomicrobiales > Hyphomicrobiales bacterium. The sequence goes on along the minus strand of CAKNFP010000002.1, from coordinate 1,326,053 downwards.
CCGTGCGCGCCCCCGCCCTGCCCCGCCTGTACTCATAGCGGCCAAGGCTGTTGGGAGGTCCTTTGCGACCCCACAGGCTAGCCCCGAATGCACCCCCACAGCTGCAAAGATGTCCGGATATGTTGCCGCCATGATTGCCGCTGCGGCTCCGCCCGCCGATAGTCCTGCGACATACACTCTGTTCCTATCGGCTGAAAATTCGTCCAGCACTGCAAGCGCTATCCCAGCGATGAGCGCTGGTTCGCCGCTCTCTCGTCTTTGGTCGGAAACATTGAACCAATTCCAACACTTTTGCATATTCGCGGACTTAGGCTGGCGCGGATAAGCAACAAGAAAGGTCTGCTCCTCTGCTAGCGCATTCATGCCAGTGCCGACCGCGAAGTCATCGGGGTTCTGGGTGCATCCGTGCAGCATGATCACCAGCGGCAAAGATTGTCCGCGATAGCCGCTGGGGACGAACACCTTGTAGGTTCGCTGGCCAGCCGCGTCGGCAAACGAGCGCTCTTCAAACCGCGCGCCTGCGGGTATGGGGGCTGGCGCGGATAGCGGGGAATCTCCCGGCAGTTTCGTACCAGGTAAGAGGCCACTGCTCGTGAAGCGTTGGTCTGTTGGTTGTGCAGTGCCGAAGGCGTGCAACCGGCGTTGAAAACGGCCAAGTGGGGCGGATCTGTCTTGAGGCGGCAGGCTCTGCCGCTCTCTTCCTTGAGCTGGCGTTGAGCGAAGGAGGTCGGCATGCGATGGAGTTGTCTTGCCTTGAAGAAGTGCAACGGCTTCGGAGAGCTTGCCAGCTCTGGTGAGACGGGTCACCTCAGCCATGTTGATCCGCGAGAAGACGTTCATGGATTCGTCCTTGTGATCGGGAGCAGACAAAACGCTGCTTGCCTGAAAGGTGGAAGAGTTCATCCAGTTCGATCTGACAGAGCGGCCCTGACCGCTGCGCTGGCGTGGAAGGCCCCGAGAACCTGGACAGAGGCAATGGCGGCGCGTGCAAGCTCCGGCGTGACGTCATTGGCGATCGAAGCGAGACCGAGCACGTGGATATGGAGCTGTAAGCCGGCATCCACGGCTGCTTGCAGATCTTGCTGTGTGTAATGGGATAGCCCGAGCGTTAGTTGGTGGCGTTCCACGGATTGGCGCACAGCATCGCCTTGACGATCAAGTTGATTGCGCACGGCGGTGCGGATGAAGTCGGCCCGGTTGGCGTAGAAGCCATCGCGCACCATCAAATCGATGCGGCCGAGGTCGACGAAGCCAAGGTTCACTGTAATCTTTTCGCTGTCGGCCGTTTTGGGGCGCAGTTCGTGAATGCTGGTCGCCATCCATTCCCCTCCATCCAGTTGGATGGTCTGAAGATGGTGTAAGGCTGGTTTGATTGCAAGGGCCCAAAGAATCCATTCTCTGCCATCACCCTTGCGCCAGACTTATGCCGCTTGAGATCGAGGAATGGGATGACGCCAGGAATTGAGAGGGCCCTCCCGGACCATCGCTTGATCTTTGCCGGATTTCCCGAGTAGGCCTCCTTTACCCTTAAGCCGGGAATGCCTGGGTTTCATCGGATCGACCGACACAGTGTGTAAACGGCTATCAAAGTGTTATCAGATAGCGAGCTGATATCACGATGAAGGCGGTCATATTTAAAATGAAGGTCCGCTAAGAGTCGGTATAAGCCGGCCTGGCAGCGGAGCAGATTGCTAACAGCTCGCACACTGATAGCCATCTTCATGCACTTCGCTCTGAACCGCCCCGCGTTTTCTAGACGCCTTCGGCTTTCGCTTTGTGCCGCCGTTCGAACTTGATTGGCGACAGCATCCCGTTGCGTGCGTGCTTGCGGGTGGGGTTGTAGAACATCTCGATGTAATCGAACACGTCCCGGCGTGCCTCGTCGCGCGTGCGGTAGACCTTTCGGCGGATGCGCTCGCGCTTGAGCAGGTTGAAGAAGCTCTCGGCCACGGCGTTGTCATGACAGTTGCCGCGACGGCTCATCGAGGGCTACAGGTCGTGGTGTTTCAGGAACGAAGCCCACTCCATGCTGGTGAACTGGCTCCCCTGATCCGAATGGCCGTCTTGAGGGCCTTGAGATCAGCTTCGGTTAGCTGCAGGTTGACGCAGTTGAACTCGTTGTCGGTGCCGCCCTTGTGGCGATAGAGCCGGTGCATCCATCCGTGCAGGTTCGGGTGCTTGCGCCAGTAGTGCAGGGGTGTCTCGTCCTCAGGCGCGAAATCGACCGCCGTCGACGGCATCGTGATCATCGTGCAGGCGTACATGTCCAGTCCCATCGTCGTTTCCTTCCGCTCGCTGTATCGTCTCGAAGGACGCGATCGAGAGGCCGGGTGGCATCGGCCGCCGGCGTCACGGCCAACACGGCCCCGCGCAGCGGGGGTGGTGCGGGCCGGCCCTTGACGCAAGGCGCCGTCCGGCAGAACGCGGACGTCAATGAGGGGCGGAGCAGCGAGCGAAAGGAAGCGACAAACGGACGGGATGAATGTCGTATGATCCAACTCATCCGTCGCCGCCAGGATGGGCGATAAGGAATGCAACGTGGCCTCGTCTATCGCCCCCGCTGCCACCTTCTTCGCGTGGCAGCCAACCAAGGCAGTCCACCTCTGGCTGCCATGAGCCATGGCAATAATTGCCAAACTCATTGGCAAGGACTGTTCACACGTGGTAGGCTTTTCTGAAAAGGAGACAGCTGTGGCGACGATGAATGTATCGCTTCCTGAACCTATGAAGGCTTGGGTCGAACGGCAGGCTGAAAGCGGCCATTATGGCAATGCAAGTGACTATATCCGCGATCTTATCCGTAAGGATCAGGCCCGGAAGGAAGCGATCGCGGCGTTGCAGGCGGCCATAACCAAAGGCGTCGAAAGCGGAAAGCCGCAACCGTTCGATGCGGCCGCGTTCAAGCTGCGTATGCGGGACAAGCATGTCATCCGGTGACACGCAGCCATATCGACTGACGCCCCTCGCGCTGGCTGATCTCGACGATATTTGGCGGTATTCGGCGGAAACATGGTCGATCGCGCGAGCTGATGGCTACATCGACGATCTGGTACGGATGTTCGACACGATCGCGGCTATTCCGACGCTGGCGCCCGAACGCGGCGAATTTGAGCCGCCGGTCCGCATCCATGTCCACGAAAGCCATCTGATCGTTTACACGATCGCCGAAGACCACGTCGCAATCCTGCGCCTGCTAGGCGGGCGGCAGGATTGGGTTTCGGTACTGAAAGCAACAGACCAGTGATGGAGGTGGCCTATGAGGCCGCCGGTTCCTTGCCTTGGAGGGCTGCGAGGTATTGGCAGGCCGTGCTGGCCTTGGTGCCGACGAAGCGGAAACGGTCTGGCATGGTGATCGTGTCGATCAAAGGGCTGTAATAGGTTTGGTCTCCGCCCTCGCGTATCTTCGTGTCCGTCCCACGGATGAAGCGGTCAACCCTCTCGATTGGGTCGATGGCGTTGGTGGCCTGGTCCATTGTGGGGCGGTGTAGCCATCCACCTGCCCGGACGTTGAAGACGCGTGTCCGCTACTTCAGCTCCTCCAGCCTGCGCTCCTGACGTTCGATAAGTCTTTCGACCTCCCTGACCGCCGCGGCGTTGAGGGCCATGCCGGGACGACGCTGTGCGGCGCTGGCAATCGCGCCACGCTTGGCCAGCACGTATTTGCGCACCGCAAGCCCGAGGCCCGGTTGCTGTTCGTAGCGCATCAGCGGCAAGTAGGCATCGAACAAATCCTGCGCCGCGTCCAACTTGCCGGCGTTGCTCATACGAACAACGTCGATCATCATTTCCACATAGGCGAAACCGGTCATCGCGCCGTCAGCTCCACGCTGCATCTCTTCCGTCAGGAAAACGCCCGCATTCCCGCATAGAATTGATGTGCGGCGCTGCCCGCCAGCTTCGGCCTCGCGCAGCTCGGTGATCTTCTGCAGACCCGGCCAATCTTCATGCTTGAGCATGACGATACTCGGATGCGCTTCGAAAATGGCGCCCAATGTCTTCGAGGTGATCTGGACTCCGGTCGAAAGGGGAAAATCCTGCAGCACGACGGGGACATCGGTACCGACAGTCTCAACCACATTGCGATAGTAAGTCACGATCTGGTCGTCGGTTCTCAGCGAGGAGATCGGTGCGACCATGACGCCCGCGGCCCCAAGATCCATGACGGCCTTGGTCAGTTCTCCAATCGCGGCCAGGCCCGGTGCCGAAACACCGACCACAACCGGCCGATCCCCGGAATGCTTTAGGGTCAGTTTCGTGACCTCGATCGATTCCGCCTGGGTCAGCTTCGGCGCCTCGCCCATCATGCCGAGAATGGTGAGACCATCGGCACCCTTGTCGTAATAGAAGTCGACCATGCGGCCGACGCTCGGCGCATCAAGGGAGCCGTCTTCGTTGAAGGGCGTGCAGGCGATGACGAAGACGCCTTTGGTTTGCGAATGGATCAGCGGCATCGGGAGGGCTTTCTATTCAAACCAGTGGGAAGTGCCCCGGCGGACATAACGTCCCGAGCCCGGCTGGTTGACGACATCCTTGCCGTCGAAGGCGAGCTTGCCCGCGAGATAGGTCCTCTTGACTCGGATCGAGAACTCCCGGCCGTCGAACGGGCTCCAGTTCAATTCGTCATGTGCCTTTGAGGAATCCCAAGCATAGGTCTCGGGCGCGAGAATTACAAAGTCAGCGTCGGCGCCTATTCGGATCGCGCCTTTTTGCGGCCAGAGACCGAAGAACTTGGCCGGCCGTTCGCAAAGCTGCTCGACAGTGATCGCTGCGGCATTCATTCCCCGTTTCTCGGCGGCCGTGTAGAAGGCAGGCAGCAGGGTTTCGAGGCCCGGAACGCCCGCCCCGGCGTCGAATATGGAGGGAGTGAATTTGTTGTCGATCGGCCATGACGAGTGGTCGGAACTGACGAAGGCTACCCGGCCGGCGAGGATTTCTTCCCACAATGCATCGATCTGGCCGGGCCGGATCGGCGGGTTGACCTTCATCTTGGCGCCGAGCTCGGCGCCGTCTTTGCTCGGGTCGAACCAGAGATAGTGGACACAGAGCTCGCCCGTGGCACGAAAGCCGTCAGCGCGATAGTTGTCGACGAATTGGAAGCCCCGCGCTGTCGTCAGGTGGACGATATGCGCATGCGCACCGGCCGCAGCGCCGATTTCGAGAAACTGTGCGGTGGCCGCCATTTCCGCCGAGGGCGGGCGGCTCTCGGAATGCGCTTCGATGCCGTCCTTGCCGGCCGCCTTTGCGGCCTCGATATATGCATGGACGATTTCCTGATCCTCATTGTGGACGCCGAGTGGGATGACGCTTTCCGCCAGGGCGGAGAAGACGGCGAGGATCTGGTCGGAGGCGATGCGCGGGAAACGGGTGGGGCTGTTTTCGAACGTCGAGATCTTGAAGGCGACCACGCCACCGTCTATCAGCGGCTCCACCTCGGACATGGTCTGTCCGGGCATGACGGTCCCGTACAACGCGACATCCGCGTGGGCATATTCCTCGATGGCGGCGACCTTGTCTGCCAGTCTTTCCACGGTGTTCAGCGGTGCGGGATTGTCATAGGGCATGTCAACGATGGTGGTCACGCCGCCGGCAACGGCGGATGCCGTCGTCGAACGGATGCCCGGCAGGCCGCCATAGCTTGCGGCATGGGTCTGCCCGTCGACGACGCCGGGGATGACGAGGCTGTCGCCGCTATCGAAACTTTCGGCCGCATCCGGGGCTTCGCCCGTTCCAATCGAGCTGATCCTGCCGTCCTTGACGGCCACCCAGCCACGCTCGATTGGCCCGTCAGGGGCGACGATCGTTCCCCGGATGACAAGTTCAGCAGTCATGACGCCTTCTTTCGATACTTGAGATCGACATTGGTGCAGGCGAGAGCCGCACCCGCCTGAACGGGATCTACCACCGGAACACCGAGCTCCGCCTCGAGCGCTTCGCGATATCCGCCGAGCCCGGCACATCCGAGAATGATGACGTCGGCACCGTCCTCGTCGCGTAGCAGCCTGCCAGTCTTTACGATCGTATCGACCACGTTGCCGGCCATCAGTTCAACGACCGTCATGTCGATGGACCTGTCGCCCGCCAGCCGTTCTTCAATCTTGAGCACTTTGAGATAGCGCAGATGCCGGTCGATCGACGACTGACCGAGGGAAACGATCCCGAATTTCTCGCCGAGGCCGAGCGCCGCAAGATAGGCGGCCTCGGCGATACCGACTACGGGGACTTTCGCAGCCTCGCGGACCTGCCGGATGCCCGGATCGGAAAAACAGGCGACGACGATCGCATCGGCATCAACCTCGTCGACCCGCTCGATGAGATGCGGGATGACTTCGGCAACATGCGCGTCGGTTTCGATCCCCGGCGGCGACTTGGCGAGTTCCATGCATTCTATATCATGTCGGGTCGCCTCGAATACAGGACCGAGGCAGGCCTCCATCGACCGCGTGACGGAAACCGAACTGTTTGGATTGATGATGAGAATTCGAGCCAAAGGGCCTCCCCGGCGGACGCGCCACCCGAAAGCAAAGATTTAAAGATATTCTTTGTGATATACCACTAAAATATAATTGTCAAAGCAATGCCATATTCCGAAGGTGATATGGAAAATTATCCACTGCGTTTGAAAATCCGATTGCCAGAAACACGCCAACCATATATCACGTGATATTTCAATGGCATTTGCAGGCCATTATGGCAGGCGCCTGAAACAACGCTCGCTCCGCCCTCGTGTCACCATCTGGAATATCAGCAGATATGCGAATCAAACTCCGTAAGATATGTAAAAAAGCTGAGGCATGCGGCAGTTCTGGAGAGAAACTGTAGCGGTTCAATATCGGGGAAGCAGAGCAGATGGCCACAGCAGTCGCAAAAAATACGAGCAAACCGGCGCGGTCCGGCGCAAAGGCCGACGCTGCGGCGCGCCGAAAGAAGTCCGGTTCACTGACCGAAAAAGTCTATGCGATGCTGCGCACCGAGATCCTGACCTGCGTCCTGGAACCCGGCAAGGAAGTTTCCGAAGCGGAGCTGGCGGAGCGTTTTGACGTCAGCAAGACGCCGGTGCGCGAGGCGCTCGCAACCTTGCGCTCAGAAGGGCTGGTGCGGACATTCCCGCGGCGCGGATACCAGATCGTTCCCGTAACCTTCGGCGACATGAACGAGCTATTCGATCTGCGCACGATCCTGGAAGCAGGCGCGGCTGAACTCGCCTGCAAGCGCATCACCGATCCCGAAATCGACAATCTCAACAAGCTGGCGGACGTCGTCTACGACCGTTCGGAACAGCCGAGCCTCAAGCGCTTTGTCCAGGCCAATCGAGATTTCCACGTGGCCATCGCAAAGGCTTCCGGCAACGAGCGCCTTCACCAGCTTCTGACCCGGCAGATCGACGAGCTTGAGCGCTTCTTCTACCTCGGCGCCCGCCTGCGCGACGTCAGCGGCGAAACTCAGAGCGACCATCACGCCATCGTCGATATCCTGAGCAGGCGCGATCCGGATGCGGCGCGCGCTGTCATGATCCGGCACAACGAGCTTACACGGCAGGGGCTTTTCCAAGCCCTCGCCTCGTCTCGAAACATCAGCAGCATCGCGCTCTGAGCCCATCGCGCCTCGACAAGGCGCAGGCTTCGGTTGGGCATGCTGCAGGCAGCTCGAAACCCGATCGGAGTACGCATGGATACCTTCCACCAGTCAGTTTGGTCGTCCTTGAGCAGGCCACGCGAACCTTCGGCGGCACTTGCCGCGGATGTGGATGCTGATGTGCTGGTGTGTGGCGGCGGGTTCATGGGCCTCTCGACCGCCCTGCATCTGGCAAAAAACGGGGTGAGGGTCGTGCTTGTCGAGGCAGAACTGATCGGCTTCGGCGCATCGGGACGCAATACCGGCTTCGTCGTTCCGAGCCTCAAGACGATCATCGGGCCAGATGACGTAAGCTCGCGCCTCGGCGAGACCTACGCGAAGCGTCTCGTTTCACTTGTAGGTGACTCCGGCAATATTCTCTTCGACCTCATCCGGGAGCTTTCGCTCGACTGCAGCGCCGAGCAGACCGGCTGGCTGCAACCGGCTCATTCGAAAGCCATGCTCGCCGTACTTGAGCGCAGGACCTCGGAATGGCGCCGACTTGGCAAGATCGTCGAGATGCTGGATCGCGAGAAGACGGCAGCCCAGGTCGGCACGGATGTCTATCACGGCGCGTTTCTCGTCCCGTCCGGCGGGCAGATCAACCCCCTCGCCTATGCGCGTGCGCTCGCCGATGCCTGCATTGCAGCCGGAGTCAAAATCCACGAGAAGACCCGCGTTCTTGGCTTCGAGCGTAACAACCGGTGGCTTGCCCGCACGGCGGCCGGCAGCGTCCGCGCCGAGCGCGTCGTACTTGCGACTAACGGGCTTGTCGGCAAGCTGGTGCCGGAGGTGAATGCAGGCATCATCCCAGCGCGCGTCTTCCAGATCGCCACTCAGCGTTACGATGCCGAGGTGCAGAAGCGCATTCTGCCGGGACGCTCGCCGGTCGCCGATACGCGCCGCCACACATTTGCAGTACGCTGGTCTCCGGACGGCCGTCTGCTAACGGGCGGGATCGTCATACTCGGTCCGCGCGCGTTGGAGCGAGCCAAGCGCAAATTCAGCACCAGGCTGCAGAGGTTCTTTCCGGATATCCAGAAGCCGGAAGCGGAGTTCTCCTGGACGGGCACGGTCGCGGTGACGATGGATTCCTATCCGCGCTATTTCGATGTCGCTCCGAACATGGACGCAGTGATCGGCTGCAATGGCCGCGGCGTGGCATTGACGACCGCGCTCGGACGCGAGCTTGCACGCCATTATACGAACGAGAGCAAGGACGGCTTCATCCTCCCGCGGGAAAAGCCGAAGGCCATTCCCATGCGGCGGTTTGCAAAACTTGGCCCGAGCTTCTGGCTGCCGCTGAGCGAATTCCGGGACGCACAGGAAAGCAGAGCATCAGCGTGAAGTCGCGCCGCAAAAATAGGCATATGCGTGAATCTCTGACGGAGGATGGCTGGGCCGTTTGATAAAGCGGTCCAGTGTGTTGCATGCGGCAAGATGATCCTTAGGGCGGATTGACACGACGAAGTGCCGATCCAATAGGCACCCTTGTGCCCAAAAAAATCACATGTCGATTTCCGTAAAACTGCAAAAACTTACAAGTACTTACATGCGTCCGATTGACAACTAAGATATCAAAAATAATATCACAGAAATCTCTGAGCGGAGCGCGTCTTTTGCAGACCATGGACAAGGTAGATTTCATTATCCACGGCCCCCCGGGAAGCGCCCCACCGGTTCTGGCAGAAGCCCTGCATAAAGGCGTACGCGAAGTCGGCGCCGATGATCGGACTTGGTTTATGATCCCGAAGGGCGATGATCCGGGCGTCGATGCGATGAACCTGCTGATCACGCGCTGTGGTGATCCGAACAGCATTTCCACCTGTACGCCCGTCTTCATCCAGGCTCCTCTGTTGCGTGGAATGACGCTGACGCATCGCCAGCTGACACCGGTCGCTCGGCTTGTCGCCGACAGCTTCTTCCTTGTCGTGCGAACCGACAGCCCCTGGAAGGACGCCAGGGAATTCCTCGCCGGGATCGCCGGCCGGACGACCCGCACCGGCGGTTACTTCAAGGGCGGCATCAATCATCTGCTCGGACTCTCGATTGCCGAGGGCGCCAAGGCGGATGTGGAGTTCGTCGTCGTGCCGAGCGAGCCTGCCGTCTGGACAGCGATGATCGAGGGACGGATCGACTGGGGTTGCGGCGTCGCGGCCGAAATCCTGCCGCATGTCGAATCCGGCGTGCTGCGCGTGATCGCCGTTTTGAGCGCGGAGCGCTCGGAGGCGTTTCCAGACGTTCCGACGCTGGCCGAAGCGGGCGTTCCCGTGACCTTCCATCTCTGGCGCGGGCTGATGGCGCCACCGGACCTGCCGGAAGCCGACCAGAAGCGCTGGCATGCGATTATCGAGAAGATGCGCACATCTGATGCGTGGAAAGCCTATCTCGCCCGCAACGGACAGGCTGACGCCTTCCTGCCGGGCCAGGCGTTTCGGGATTTTCTCGATAAGGAATGGGACTGGTACGAAAAGCATCTTGGAATGGCCGGCCTGTTGCCGAAGTAACGCTTCAGGGCAGTTTCGGCAAATCTACAAGTATTCAGCAAACTAAAAAGGGGAAAAACATGATGAAACGATTTCTGCAGACGACCGTTGCCGCCGCCGTTCTGACGCTGGCCGTATTCCAGGGACAGAGCGTTGCGCAGGACGCAGCGACCTTCAACACCGTGATGGGCGAAACCAAGGGCTTCCAGACGCTTCCGAAGCCTTGGAAATTCAAGGCTCTGGTCAAGCAGGGTTCGCTGACGATCGGCACGACGGGCGCCTCTCCGCCACGCACCTTCGTCGATCCTGCGACATCCAAGCTGACCGGCAGCTATGTGGACCTGTTCACCAAGCTTGCCGAGGACCTTGGCCTGAAGGCGGAGTTTGTGCAGATCGAATGGGCCGGCATTCTTCCCGGCCTCGCCACCAACCGCTTCGACATTGCCTGCGACGGCGCATCCTGGACCGCCGAACGCCTCGGCTCCGACCAGTTCCTGATGACCTCGCCGACGGCTGTCAATGCCACGATCGGCCTGACGCGCAAGGACAGCGGCATCAAGACCTTCGCGGATGCAAAGTCGGCCGATCTCGGCGGGGTCCGCGGCGAAGTCTATTTCGAAGGCGCCAAGAAGGCTCTTCCGGGCGCTGCCGCGACCGAGTTTCCCGGCATGCAGGAATCCCTGATGGGCCTGCAGAACGGCCAGGTCAAACTGATCGCACTGAACCTCTCCAACGCGCTGAACGTGCTCAACACCGCACCCAACAAGGCGGAACTGCAGCTCGTCGGCCCCGCCCTTCAGGTCTTCCCACAAAGCCTATGCGTCAACCCGAAGCAGCCGGATCTGCTGGTCGCCGTCAACACCCTGCTCGGCAACTACCGCGCCGACGGCACACTGAAGAACTTCGTTATCAAATACGGCGGTTCTGCCGCGGAAGTCGAAGCCCTCGCCCGTATCGGCTACTGAACCGAACCGGGACGGGACGCGCAGATGGCACTGGACTTCAGCATCCTGGGAACCGTCTGGCCCGCGCTTATGCGCGGGACCACGGTCACGGTCGAATTGACTGCCATCGTGCTCCTCTGCGCGACGCCGGGTGGTATCGCCGTTGCACTATTGAGATCCGCGCCGTCCCGCACCGTGCGGATCGTCCTCAGAACGATGAGCTGGATCTGTCGCGGGATACCGCCGCTGCTCCTGCTTTTCCTCGCTTTCTTCGGCCTGCCGGCAATCGGCGTGGTCCTGCCGCCGATGGCATCGGCGGTGATCGCCATGAGCGCCTATATGTCCTTCTACTTCGGCGAAGTGTTCTACTCTGGCCTGCAAAGCGTACCGCGCGGCCAATGGCAGGCCAGCAAGGCGCTCGGCCTGTCGCCGGCCAGAACCCTGTTTCGGGTCATCCTGCCACAGACGATCCCTGCATCGCTACCGCCGTACATCTCGCACTCGACGGAAATCTTGAAAGGCACGGCGCTGGCGGCGGCCGTCGCAGTTCCGGAACTCACGAACGCGGCGAAGCAGGTCTTCGTCGTGACCTATCGCCCGTTCGAAATCCTGCTTGCCGCGGGGGCGATCTATGCCGTGCTCGATGCAGCCTTGCTGGTTCTCCAAGTCTATGGCGAACGCTGGGCGGCAAGGCGAAGGGCGGCGAGGTAACCCCATGAGCTACCAGGATCTCTTCCTTCAATATTATCCTTCGATGCTCAGAGGTCTGTGGACGACGCTCCTCCTGTCTGCCGTGACGCTGCTAATCGCCACACCGCTCGCGCTTGTGATTGCGCTCGCCCGCGAGAATTGCGGTCGCATGATCTCGATCCCGCTCGCCATCCTCGTGAATACCGTGCGGCTTCTGCCGGCCCTGCTCGTGTTGTTTTTCATTTTCTATGCGTCCCCCCAGTTCGGCTATCGGCTGCAACCGCTGACCGCTGCGATGATCGGCCTGTCGATCATGGGAGCCGCCTATATGAGCGAGGATTTCCGTGGCAGCATTGCGGCCATCGATCCGGGCCAGTACAAGGCTGCCAAGGCGCTGGGCCTGTCGCACCTGCATACGCTGAGGCGCATCATCCTTCCGCAGGCGGTTCCGCTGGCGATACCGCCTTATATCACCCGCGCCATCATCATGGTGAAGGCCACGTCGCTGGCCTCCATGGTCGCTGTCAGCGATCTCACCGCGTCAGCCTCGCGGGCGACGTCGATCACCTACGAACCGTTCCTCTTCATCATGCTGGCAGGCATCGGCTATCTGCTGATCAGCGGTCTGCTGGCATTGCTTCAGGCATGGGCGGAGGCGAAGATCGCCCGCGCCTACCGGCTGGCACTCCGATAAGGATCACCATGGCCGCTTCCGAACAAGAGAACCAGAACAAGACCAAAGCGATGGTCGAAGCAAAGGGCCTGGTCAAGTCATACGGCTCGGTCAGGGCACTGGACAACGTGGGGATCACGGTGGCGGGCGGCGAGGTCGTGGCGATCGTCGGCGCCTCCGGCTCCGGCAAGAGCACGCTGCTTCGCTGCATCAACTATCTCGATCCTCCGGATGCGGGAGATGTCTGGGTCAACGGCCATCTGATGGGCGCGGTCGAGAACGTCAGTGGAGCCCGTAAGGCGACCGAACGCGAAATCCGCCGGCACCGCGCCGATATCGGCATGGTCTTCCAGCACTTCAACCTGTTTCCGCATTTCACCGTTCTGCAGAACCTGATCGAAGCGCCGATGGCAGTTCGCGGAATGGCGCGCGCGGAGGCCGTCGAGATGGCGAAGGAGCTTCTCACTTCCGTAGGACTTGCAGACAAGGTGGAGGCGTTCCCAGCCGAGCTCTCGGGCGGGCAGCAGCAGCGTGTCGCCATCGCCCGGGCCCTGGCGATGAAACCGCGGGTTATGCTTTTCGACGAGCCGACCTCGGCGCTCGATCCGGAACTGGTCGACGAGGTGCTGCGCGTGATGCGCCAGCTCGCGAGCGAATCCATGACGATGCTGGTCGTCACCCATGAAATGGGCTTCGCCGAGGATGTGGCCGACCGGCTGGTGTTTTTCGACAAGGGCAAGATCATCGAGGAAGGCAAGCCTGCAGACGTGTTGCGCAACCCCGCGCAGCCGCGGACCAAGGCCTTCATGCAAAGACTTTTGAGACGTGGATAATGAACGTGAGAATTGAGCCGAAGACCAAGGTGCTAACCGTCGGCGAGCGTGCGACGCTGGATGCACTCTGCGACTGTCTTTTCCCGCCCGGTGCGGCAACGCCCGGCGCTGTGGCCATTGGTGCTTCGGATTATATCGACCATGCCCTTGCAGGCCCCTACACTGCCTTCATCGGTGAATACCGAGCCATGCTCGGCAGCCTTGACGAGGCCGCAGGTGGCTCCTTCGTCGGCACGGCGGACAAACTCGCCATAATCGCCGCCCTCGAGCGCGACGAACTGCCCGGCCTTCTGCACAACCCGGACCGCACGACCTTCGATCTCGTCATCCGTCACCTGCGCGAAGGCCTGTTCTGCGACCCGGTCCACGGCGGCAACAAGGATTTTGCCGGCTGGAAGGCCGTCGGTTTCCCAGGTGCGCAGTTCGGCTTCCGGGAAGACGAACAGACGCTGGACCACAAGGTCGATCGGCAGCCGCAGAGCCTGACGCAGGTTTCGCAAGATGCCCGCCTACCCGGCTTGCCAAGAACGATCTCCACTGCCGCAGACGTTCCTGCAAATCCGGATGTGCTGATCATCGGCGGGGGGGCGGTGGGCAGCTTTATGGCCCTGAAATTCGTCCGTGCCGGCCTTCAGGTCGTCATTCTCGAAGCAGGCCCTCCGCGCACGGGCCGCGAGCGCTCAATGGACGAATTGCTGGCGACCGCTTTCCGCAACGAGGGCGGCGCGTCGAAATTCAATGACGAAGTGCCGACATGGCGCACGCGACCCGGCGAAAAGGCCAAGCGCGCCGTCATGTCCCAAGGCCTGGAGACGGCACTGGGTGGCAACTCGATCGCATGGGGCGCGGTCGCGATGCGCTTCTACGAAGATGATTTCCGCATCCGCTCCACAACGGCCGAAAAATACGGAGATCATCGTATTCCGGAAGGCTCGACGCTCGCCGACTGGCCGATGAGCTATGCCGAACTCGAACCGTTCTACAAGGAAGCCGAGGATCTGTTGGGGGTCTCCGGCCATGCCGGCAATCAGAAAAACCCCGAGCAATCACGCGGCAATCCTTTCGAAGCCCCCCGTGCCAACCCCTACAAGATGCCGGCGTTGAGAACGAGCGGTCTCGGACAACTCTTCGCCGACAGCGCGAAGGCGCAGGGCTATCACCCCTTCCCGCTGCCCGCAGCCATCGCCACCACGTCGTGGAATGGCCGGCACGCCTGCACCTACTGCAGTTTCTGCTCGCGCTTTGGCTGTCACGTCGATGCCAAGGCTTCCGCTCAGAACACCGTGTTGCCGGAAGCGCTCGAAAGCAGCCGGCTTCATATCGTGTCCGGTGCAAGCGCGATGGAAATCGTGACCGATGAGAGCGGCCGCGCGGTCGGCGTCAACTATCTGGACCTTGACGGCAAGACCTGTTTCCAGGCCGGCGGCACCGTCGTGATCGCGGCCTATGCCTTCGAAAACAGCCGCCTGCTCCTGCTCTCCCGCAGCAAGCGTCACGGCCGCGGCATCGGCAACGAGACGGACCAGGTTGGCCGCCACTACATGACGCGGCAGCAGCCGTCCGTCTATGCGATCTTTGAAGGCAAGCGGCTGAACCGCTTCATTGGCCCGACTGCGCAGGCCATGGCGATCGCCGACCTCTCCGGCGACCATTTCGATCACAGTGATCTCGATTTCATCCGCGGCGGCCGTATCGCAGCCTTCAACCAGTATCTTCCCATCGAGGCATCCGGCGTACTCCCGCCGGACGTGCCGCGCTGGGGCGAGGCGTGGCGCGACTTTTTCCTGTCGTCCTACAACAGCACCGCGATGCTGTTCATCGACCCGGAAATCCTGCCCTATGAAAACAACCGGCTCGATCTCGACCCGGACGTCAAGGACAAGTTCGGCCGGCCGGTAATCCGTATCACCTTCGATATTGGCGACAACGAACGCAGGCTGATGCAATACCTACAGGACCAGGCCGAGAAGATCGCGCTAGGCATGGGCGCCACCCGCACGTGGCGGCGGCAGTTCCTGACCGGGCCGATCAGCACGCATGACGTGGGCGGCACCCGCATGGGCAACGACCCGGCCACCTCCGTCACCAACGGTTTTGGCGAGGTGCATGACACGCCCGGCCTCGTCGTGCTCGGTGGATCGAGCTTCGTTTCCCTGCCGCCGGTCAACCCGGCGCTCACAATTCTCGCGTTGGCCCTACGGGCCGCGGATCACATCATCGGCCGGTACGAAGCGGCTGGCGCGGGAGTACAAGCATGAGCGACGTCATCGTCATCGGCAGCGGCGTGATCGGCACCTCGATCGCCTACCATCTGGCCCGCGAGGGGGCGAAGGTGACCCTTGTCGACAAAGCCTTCGATGCGGCCACCAAGCCGGCCGCCACCTGGGCCAGCGCCGGCGGCCTGCGTTCGCAGGGACGCCACGCGGAAGACCAGCCGATCACCAGGCTTGCCGCCCAGCGCTGGAAAACCCTGTCGGAAGAGCTGGATGCCGAGCTTGAAGCCTCGTTCGGCGGGCATCTGCATATCGCCGAAACCGAAGCGGAAATCCCGGTCATCGAACAGCGCCTCGCCGCCGACACGGCCGCAGGCCTGCCCATCGAAAGGGTCGAGGGAAGCCGCCTGCGCGGCATAGCACCGGCACTCACCGAAAACGCCATCATCGGCGCGTACACCGCCGGTGACGGACAGGCCCATCCCGGCCGCACCGCCCGCGCCTTCGCCTGCGCCGCAGAACGGCTCGGCGCAAAACTTATCTTCGGCCAGGCCGCCACGATCCGAATGGAAGGCGGGATTGCGACCGGCGCAACGCTTGCCGATGGCAGCATCCTCTCCGGCGGCCAGGTGGTTCTCGCGACCGGCGCGTGGAGCATCGAACTCCTGTCGAAGCTCGGCATATTGCTTCCGCTGCGCTGGCGGGGCCTGCAGATGCTGCTGTCGGACATCGCGGAAAAGATGCTGGCGCCGACGGTGACCGCGGTCGGACGCAACCTCTCTCTCAAGCAGACGCCATCCGGCGAATTCATGATCGGCGGCCGCTGGATTGCCGCGCCAGTGGCATCGGGCTTCGGCAGCACTTGCGTCGACGCCCATGTGGCGCGGCAATGGAGCAGCGCGGCGGCGATCCTGCCGGCACTGCGCAGCCGCAGGCTCGCCCAGGCCTGGTCTGGCATCGAGGCGCAGTCAATCGACAGCCTGCCCTTCATCGGCCGCACCCGCATCGGCGGGCTCAATTTGGCAACAGGCTTCTCCAACCACGGCTTCCAGATTTCGCCGCAGATCGGCGCCTGTGTCGCGAGCGACATCCTCAACGGCCATGAGCCGCTGCTGGCACCTTTCGAACCGCACCGCCATGACGGCATCGACCCCGCAAAGGTCGCGGCCTTCATTGCCGAACCGATCGCATGCTGAGGCTCCCACCGTTGACCGGGTTTAATCATCTGCTATCACCCATCAGGCTCGGAAATGTCGAGATCCACAACCGGATCGTGCTCACGGGTCACGGCACCGGCATGCCGAAGGACGGTCGGCCAAACGAGCAGATGATCGCCTACTACGAACAGCGTGCGAAGGGCGAGGTCGGCCTGATCATGCTGGGCTCGCAGCAGGTTCACGCTTCTTCGCCCGGCATTACCGGCCTGCTCTGCAACTACGACGACACGATCATTCCCGGCCTGAAGGCCGTGTCCGATGCTGTCCACCGGCATGGCACGAAGATCTTCGGTTATCTGTCTCATATGGGCCTCGCGACCTCCGCACGCCCGACCGCCCTCTGGTCCGCCTCCGCCACTTATGAGCAAAAATACGGCGAAGTCGCCCACCCGATGACGGTCGATGAAATCGAGGAACTGGTCGAGGCGCATGCCGATGCCGCTGCCCGATGCATCGAGGCAGGCATGGACGGGATCGAGGTGCATTGCGGCCATGGCCTGCTCATCCAGCAGTTCCTGTCGCCGCTCACCAACAAGCGCACCGATCTTTATGGCGGTTCCATCGAGAACCGCGTCCGCTTCCCGCAGGCCGTGCTTGCTGCTGTCCGCAAGCGCGTCGGCCCCGACATCCCGGTCGGCATCCGTTGCTCTGGCGACGAACTGGTCGACGGCGGGTTGACGGCAGCCGACATGGCCAAAATCGTGCCGCTGCTGATCACGGCAGGAACGCTCGATTACATCGATGTCAGCGCCGGTACGGACGGTGATCTGGTCAGCAACATGCTGCACGAACCGCCGATGGGACTGGAACCGGCTCCCTTCAAGTCGGTCGCCAGACGCATCAAGGACGAGATTGACGTACCCGTCATCCACGGGACCCGCATCCACACCCCGTTGCTGGCGGATGAGATGATCGCCGCGGGCGATGCCGACATGGCCGGCATGTGCCGCGCCCTGATCGCCGATCCCTTCCTGCCGAAGAAAGCCCGCACCGGCCGGGCGCAGGACATCACACCCTGCATCGGCTGCGAACAGGCGTGTTTCGGCCGGCTCTACCGTGGCCGCCACATCAGCTGCATCGGCAATCCGGTGACAGGTCGCGAACTGGCCTATGCCGAACTGCAGCCTGCACAGACACCCAAACATATCGTCATCGTCGGCGGCGGCCCGAGCGGGATAGAGACGGCCGTCGTCTCCGCGCGCCGCTGCCACCGCGTCACGCTAATCGAACAGTCCGATGATCTCGGCGGACGCATGAAACTCGCGATGAAGCCGAACGGCCGCGACGAGTGGTCGAAGCTCTTGGCCCACAAGCTGGACCTCCTGAAACGCTTCGGCGTAGATGTCCGCACCGGCACCGAAGCGACGCCGGATATCATCAAGGCCTTGCTGCCCGACGAAGTCGTGCTGGCCACCGGAACGTCCTTCGTGCCCTTGGACGTCGAAGGCGCGGCCTCTGCGCCCATCCTAACAGTTGACGAAGTCGTGGCCGATCCTTCTAAGGCCGGCGAGAAAGTGCTGGTCGTCGACTATCTCGATCGCCAGCCGGCCATGGTGACGGCCATCATGCTGGCGGAGATGGGGCACGATGTGGAGATGAGCACCGCATCCTTCCATGTCGGCCAGAAGCTCGAGATCCAGAACATCACCTATTTCTACGCCAAGGCGCTCGCGGCCGGGATCGTCTTCACGCCGACCGTGGTCCCGCGCCGCTTCGATGGCGGCACTGTCACCTTCCACAACGTCTTTACCCGCATGGACTGTCGCACTGAGCGCTACGACACCATCGTCATCGCCGCACCCGGCGTCCCGCAGGCGGGACTGGCGGATGCGCTCAAGGCTTTGTCGATCAGGACCACAGTGATCGGCGACGCCTATGCGGCGCGTGACATAGAGGCGGCGATCCTCGACGGTTTCGAAACCGGGGCGGCCGCCTGAAATCTCACTGAGAAACAACCGAAAGGAACTGTCATGGGTGACGCAATCCGCTGGTCGAGACAGGAAGACGTGAAACTGACATGGGTCCATCCCGGACAGGAATTCAGCCACCGGCTGATCACCAAGAAGCTGCACGGCTCCTCGATCTCCTTCCACATCACCACCTACATGCCGCATTTCGACGTGATGGTCGAAGGCGACGGCGTCCATGAAGTGATCCTCTACTGCCTGCACGGCTGGTCGAAACAGATCGTCGAGGCGACCGGCGAGGAACACATCTTCAAGCCGGGCGATGCCATGTACCTGCCCGTCAACTACCGCTACCGCCACATCATCGGCGAAGCCGGCCTGGTGATCGCTGTCTGCGCCAATCCGAGCAAGGAAGCCGGCGACATGTAACCTCGCCGATCCAGCCGAGGAGATCACCGATGACGGCCCAAATGACCGCTCCTGTCTGGTTCAGCGAGCAGGACGTGACCCGGCTGCTGCAGCCCGCGGCGCTCATCGCCCGCCTGGAGGCCGCATTCAAGGATGCGGCCGCCGGCCTTCTGACGGAACCACGGCCTTTGCGCATCGATGCCTACGAGCACGGCGCGAACTATGTCGCCTTCCCGTCCTACTGGCCGGCGGCGGGCATCGCGACGACCAAGGTCCTGTCCGGCGTCCTCGGCAACCCCTCCAAGGGACTCCCCAAGATCGACGCCGTGATCGTCGTCATGGATGCCGTGACAGGCACCATCCGCGCGATGATGGACGGAAGGCGCATCACCGCGTTGCGCACCGCCGCGACCACGGCACTCGCGTGCCGGGCGCTTGGGATCAGGCCGACCGGCGTGCTGGGCCTGATCGGAACCGGCGTGCAGATGCGGGCGCATGCCGAGACGATGTCCTGCATCGCCGAATGGGAAACCATCCTAGTCGCCTCGGCCAATGACGACATGGACCGCGCAGCCAGCGCAGCTGCGTCGATTTCAGAACTCCTGGGCAGTCGGGTTCAGGCAGCACCGCGAGCCAAACTGCTCCGCCGGTCCGACACGATCGTGCTGACGAGCATGTCGGACACGCCCCTCATCAGTCCCGGCGATACGAAACCCGATGCGGTGATCGCCTCGGTTGGCCCATTCCTTCCAGGCAGCACCGAGATCGATCCCGCGCTGGTCGGCTCCGCGGCAATCGTCATGTCGGACATGCCCTCAAGGCTGCAGAACCACTGGTCGAAATCCCGATCGGAACTTGGCCGCCAGTTCGACGACGTGATCGACATGCAGCCCGCGATCACCGGTGACATCTCCCCTTCTGCGAAAGGCATCCGCGTCTTCCTCTCGGACGGCCGTTCGATCGAGGATCTTGCAGCCGCCTCCCTGGTTCTCGAAGCCGCCGCGGAAACCGGTTTCAAGGGATTGCAGCTCAGCTGATCAACGTACGGGCCCAAAATCTGAACGATTTTCGGGCCTTTTTCAGATCGAAAGACTTGCCGTAGCTCTCACGAAGTCAGTGAGAACATGCTGTAGTTTAAAGCTTCGCCAGCCCGCCCAGCGTCTGGGAGATCACCTGCCGGCTGCGCATCAAGACCAGTTCCTTCCAGTCTTGCGTGTCGGGATGGTAGAAGCGGCGCAGCGCGTTCTTGATCTTCAGGGTTTCATCCGACGACCAGTCGACCGTGCCATAGGCATGCAGCCAGTGTTCGTCGCGCAATGCTTCGGCGCCCGTTTCCGGGTCGAACGTGCCGTATTCCAGCGCGATGAAGGTCAGCTTCTTGTCGCCGATCTTGCGTGCCCAGGCATATTGCGTCAGGCCGGCGATGACCACGGAGGAGGAGTTGCCGAGCATCGGCTCGCCGAGGCTCGTACCATACCAGGCACGACAGCGAGCCTGCCCACTGGTTCCCGGCGAGTGGCCGACGATCGGCTCGCCGTAACCAAACGAGCCGAGGCCGGTATGGTAATCGATCACTGCGACGCTCTTACGCTCGGACAGGCGGAAATCGTCGCAGATCCGGTTGAGCGTCTTCAGAGCCCAGGTCGGGCCTGTGCCGCCATAGAAATAACCTTCCGGATGGGTGTACTGGCCGCTGCTGCGTGCGACCGAAAAGGCCTTGGCGCCGTGTTTCGTGCGGTAGGCTTCCAGCGTATCCTTGGCGGCCTTCAGCGTCCCCTCGTCGCGGGTGCGCGGCAGGAAGGCCTCGGCAAGCTCGGAATATCCCTCATTCGCCGGCAGACCGTTTTCGAACGGGATGCAGTTGCGGTTGAGGTCGACGCCCTCCTCTGTTGTGCGGCGGAGCCAGGCGAAACCATAGGGATTGATCGCATGGACGAGGAGAACTGCAGTGCCGGACTGGCTCAGACCCGACCGGCCGGTCGCCATCCAGTCCATTTGGGCGCCGGAACCGCAGAAACCTTCGACGCCATGGGTGGCGGAGACCAGCACCATCACCTTTTCAGCGTCTTCCGGACCGAACCAGGCGCAATCCGTCGCCAGAGCTTCGCCAGAAGGGCCGGAGTTCGGGTTTTCGTAGGAAGAAATCTTGCCGCCCGCTGCAGCGACACGCTCCAGGAAAAGGGTGCGTGCCCCCTTGTAGTCCTCGGAGAAACACGCATCGACATCCATTTCAATTCCAGCAATCATTCCAGCTGCCTTGGCTCATCCATTCGGGAAGCGGCCGGTCCGGCCGCCTGATTATAATATATTACTTAGTATTTCATCGCAGCAGAGCATGCCCTGCGCCGGACATTTTCCTCAGCGGGACGGCGTGCAGGCGACCGCAACCGTGCATCCCGCCGAACCGACGATGCGGCGATACTTGTAGACCCTCGGCAGATAGACGGCCTGCCCCGGTCGGAACTCCCATTCACGCTCTTCGAGCAGGTCGACATGCCGCGCCCAGCCGGTCAGGCAAAACAGCACAGTGTCGTGCAGGCCGTCGCCCTCGACGATCGAATCGAGATCAGGCAGGTAGGTCGTCAAATGGAAGGAGAGCGGCGCACCGTTCTTCGCTTCCGTGATCATCCGATAGCTGTATTCCTTGTCCGGATAAAGCCAGACCTTTTCCACGTCCTCGTGACGGACCCATTGAATCTTCTGCATGAATTCCTCTCCGCTCAGATCCCCATCGGGTGAAGGATGTTCTTCAGGAACTTCTGCGCCCGTTCGGACTGCGTGTTCTTGAAGAAGTTCTCGGGCGTGCCCCGCTCGACGATCTCGCCTTGGTCCATGAACAGGATCTTGTGGCCGACATGGCGCGCAAATCCCATTTCATGCGTGACGCAGACCATGGTCATGCCCTCCTTGGCGAGGTTCACCATGACTTCGAGAACCTCGCCGATCATTTCCGGATCGAGCGCCGATGTAGGCTCGTCGAACAGCATGACCTTGGGGTCCATAGCCAGCCCGCGCGCGATCGCAACACGCTGCTGCTGCCCGCCGGACAGCATTTTCGGATATTTCGCCGAATGCCCCAGCAGACCGACCCGGTCGAGCAGTATCCGCGCCCGCTCCCTTGCCTCGGCAGCTCTCCGGCCGAGCACCCGCTGCTGCGCAAGCATCACGTTGCCCTCGACGGTCAGGTGCGGGAAGAGTTCGAACTGCTGGAACACCATGCCGACCCGTGAGCGCAGCTTGGTCAGGTTCACCCTGGGATCGCCGACGGATACACCGTCCATGACGATTTTGCCCTCGTCGAACGCTTCGAGCCCGTTCAGGCACTTCACGAGCGTCGACTTGCCGGAACCGGACGGGCCGCAGATGACCACGACCTCACCGTTGTTCACTTCGAAACTGCAGTCCCGCAGAACCCGGAAATGACCGTAGTGCTTGCCGACTTTCTCGGCGCAGATGACCGGATCAGCGCTGTTCGGCATTTTCCAACCTCGCTTCTTCCTCGAATCCGCGCCCGAAGCGCCGTTCCAGCCATGTCTGGACGAGCGACCAAGCGGAGGTCATGACGAGATAATAGATCGACGCGACGACGAAGAGTTCCAGCGTCAGGAAGCGCTCCTGGATGAGAAGGTTGGTCCGGCGCAACAGCTCTTCCATCGAGATCGCGGAGGTCAGTGACGTCGTCTTCAGAAGCCCGTTAACGCTGTTGCCGAGCATCGGCAGCATGACGCGGGTCGCCTGCGGCAGGATGACGTCGCGCATCGCCTGGAATCTCGTCAGCCCGAGCGCCATGGCCGCGTTCCGCTGGCCGACCCCGACGGATTGCACCGCCCCGCGGATGATCTCCGATAGATAGGCCGCTTCGTTGAGAGCCAGACCGAGCAGCGCGCAGGTCACCACATCGAACTTGATGCCGATTTGCGGCAGGCCGGTATAGATGATGACGAGCTGCACGAGCAGCGGCGTGCCGCGCATCAGCCAGACGTAAAAGAAGGCGATCTTCTGCAGCCAGCCTACGCCGCTCATGCGGACGGCTGCGACCACCCCCCCCAGCAGGAGGCCCAAGATCGCCGAAACGATCGTCAGCCAGATTGTCGTCCAAGCCCCGTAAAGCAGGAAGGGGCTGAACAGGTATTCGAAGAAGGCGGACCAGCTCCAGACCGTCATCGGAAAACTCCCCGCAACAGAACGAGCGGCGAGCTCGTGACCCGCGCTCCGTTTTCATCAGATACCCGGACCCTTCACGTCGAACGGGCCTTCCCAGATGCTCTTGCCGTATTTGTCGAAGATCGCCTGGTAGCTGCCGTCCGCCTTCATCTTGGTCAGCGTGTCGGCTACCGCCAGCGCGAAATCCTTGTTGCGGAAGGCAAGCGCCACCGGCGAGGGATAAAGTCCCTTTAGCGCAACTTGAGAAATGCCACGGTCGGCATATTCCTTGGCGACGGCCTCGATGGTGAAGTTCGCATCCACCTGGCCGGCCTTCAGCGCCTGATAGTCAATATTGGTGTCGTTGAAGATGGCGATCTTGATCGCCGGCAGGCCCTTCGCCTGAAGTTCCTGATCGAGCTGCTTGAGTTTGTTTTCCTCATAGCCGCCGATATCGACGCCGATCGTCTTGCCCGCCAGATCCTCGACGGCCTTGAACTTGCCGGCATCGCCCGGACGTGTAGAGACGGCGATCGCCTGGTTCTCGTAGCGAACCATGTAGATGATCTTGATGCGAGCGTCGGTGAAGAAGACGCCGGTGTTGATCATGTCCCAGCGGCCGGCCTGCAGGCCCGGAATCATCGTGCCGAAATCGTCGACGCGGATCTTCTTCTGCTTCAGGCAGAGCCGCTCGAGAATGGCATCACCCACCTCGACGCGCATACCCTTCAGCTCGCCGGACCTGGGATCGACATATTGCATCGGCGGCGAAACCGGGTTGATCGAGACGACCGCCTCGCCGGGGGTGAGAAGGCTGGAATCGGCAACCTTGATCGGGCAGTCGACGGCAGCCTCCGCCGTCGCACAACCAATGAAAAGTGAGACGAACGCTGCGGTAAATGCACTTCCTGTATGATTGAGAGACATGGCGGAGACCCTTCCATCCAGGGACTTTACGACTAGAAATATCTTTAGATATTTCACAATTGTCCAATGAAAAATATTAATTCTCGAGATATTTTGCCGCATTGCAGCGAAGTATTCCGCGACGCAAAAAGGCGTCCGGCGGGACCGACTGCTGGCGCGGAAACAAGCCCTTAGTGTTAGGCCTGCACTCTATTCCGCAGGTATGGCCTGCCTGCGGGGAGCAACGTCCGCCAATTGTGCCAGGAACGTCCGCGTCCGCTCGTGAAGCGGATTTCCGAAGACCTGATCCGCTGTGCCGTGTTCGATGATGCGACCGTGATCCATCACGACGATCCGGTCCGCCACCGAGCGCGCAAATCCCATTTCATGCGTGACGATCACCATAGTCATGCCCTGGCGGGCGAGCTTCTGCATGGCGCCGAGCACGTCGCCGACCGTCTCCGGATCGAGCGCGGATGTCGGCTCGTCGAACAGCATCAGCGCCGGCTCCATCGAGATCGAACGGGCGATGGCGACGCGCTGCTTCTGGCCGCCGGAGAGTTCGGACGGATATTTATGTTCGAGCCCGGACAGGCCGAATTCGCGCAACAGGTCGACGGCCCGCTTTCGCGCGTCGAACCGCGGCCTGCCGAGAACCCGGACAAGGCCACGCGCGATGTTTTCCTGCGCCGTCATGTGGCTGAAGAGGTTGAAGCGCTGGAAGACCATGCCGATCCGCCGTCTCTGCCGCTCGAACGCCTTGCGATCGAAGGCAGCGGCCGACCCTTCTTTCAGGCGGCTCGGACCGAATGCCTCCCCTTCCAGAAGAAGCGCGCCGCTATCCGGCGATTCCAGATAGTTCAGGCAGCGCAGCAGCGTCGATTTGCCGGACCCCGAGGGACCGATCACCACGATCACTTCGCCGGGATGAATACTGAGGCTGACGTCGTCAACCGCGAGCGTGCTGCCCAGCCGCTTCCTGATATTGCTCGCCTGCAGCAGCGGCGCACCGATCGACAGATCGAAGGGATGCAGCACGGCGGACTGGACATCGACGGGCCGCTCGACATGCACGACTTCGCGCCTTTGCCGGTCCGCGCGATGCAGGCGCTTTTCGATGAACGACTGGGCGATCATGATGAGGCTGATCATGCCCATGTACCAGCAGGCCGCCGCCGCGTAGATTTCCAGCGGATGGCCAGTCGCCTGGGCCAACTGCTGCGAGTTTCTGAGAAGCTCGCTGACCGAGATCGCCGACAGCAGCGACGTCGCCTTGATCATGTAGCTGTAATTGTTGCCGAGCGGCGGGATGATGGCGCGCAGTGCCTGCGGCAGCACGACCAGGAAAAACGTCTGCAGCCGCTTGAGGCCAAGCGATGCCGCCGCCTCCCGCTGATCCGGGGAAACCGAAATCAGCCCGGCGCGGATGATTTCCGCCATGCGCGGCCCCTCGTTGAGGGACAGCGCAAGGATGCCGGTCGTCAGCACCGACAGCCGCATGCCGAGCAGCGGCAGCACCGCATAGAAGAACAGGATCTGCACCAGAAGCGGCGTGCCGCGGAAGATCCAGAGATAAACGAAGGCGAACAGCCGCGGTAGACGCGGTTTCCCCAACATCATCGGCGCAACGAGGAACCCGATCAGGGTTCCAAGCGTCTGGCAGAGCGTCGCGATCCAGAGCGTCGTCCACGCCGCCCAGGCCATGGTCGGCGAAAACAGCATTCCGGAAAACAACGCCGAGTCCCAGGGCATCGGTCAGATTGCCTTCTTGACGAGGGACATCCGGCCGGGGCGGGGCGGCTGGTCCGGATCGACCGCATAGGTGAAGCCGCTGCGGTTTGCGCCGCCCATGCCGAAATCGAGGATGTTCGCCACGCCGGGCGCTGCTGACAGGACATCCTGCACACAGTTGACGACGGTGTTGGCCGCGCCGAACAGCGACAGCGCCGCTGGCACGAGGCTTGCCCGGATATGATGGGCGCCGACGATCTCGATCCGGTCCGCGATCTCCAGCCCGAACTTTTCCGGCTGGTAATACATGATGAGGCTCATCGAGATCACCGTCTCGTCGCCGCGCTTGCCTTCGGCATACTGGCTGATACCGATCACGCGGCCGGCTTCCAGGATGCCGAGGCTGGCATCGCCGGAATCGACCGGGAAGGAAGCCGTTTCCGTCTCCCACCGCTCCTCGATCCTGTCGATATCCATGTTCAGCCGCTCGGCGATCAGCACGATCGACTCCGGCATGCCCATATGCCCCTCGATTTGCCCGGCGGCGATCTTCTGCTTGAACTCGTCCGGCCACAGACCATAGCCGACATGTTCGATATCGCCCGGGCCAGTGCCGGTAACGTCGATAGCACGCGTCAGCGTCACCGATTTGACGTCGCTGGTCGCACGCGCGAGTGTCAACGGAATGGCATCGAAGATGTAGCCGGGATTGATGCCCGCGCCGGTGATCGTCACACCCTTGGAAACAGCGAGCGCATGCAGTCGCTCGGTGAAGCCGGAATAGCGCAGGCCGGGATAGAACATGGATTCGGCGGCCGAAACCACGTTGATGCCGGCTTCGAGGATTTCGCCAAGTTGCGCCTCGATCGCCGCCGGCTTCGATTCCGTCATGTGCAGTACCACGTCAACCTTTTCGCCGACCGCCTCGAGGCAGGACTTGAGGTCCGGGGCGACGACGATCCCGTCGATACCCTCGTTCATCGGAAACAGCTCCTGAAGCCGCTTGCCGGTCTTCGCCGGATCGTGATCGATCGCGCCGACGACCCGGATCATCGGGTAATCCGCCTGCAGTGCCTTCATTACAAGGCCTCCCAGTGCGCCGACGCCATAGAGAACGATGTTTGCCGTCCTCGTGGTGGTACCAGTCATTTTCCTGCTCAGTGCTCTGTTAAGGACAAGGGGGTGGCGTCGCGCCGGTTGCCATGCAGCGCAGCGCGTTCAAGGAGGTGCTGGATCAGCATCCAACCGGTCGTCATCGCGAGGTAATAAAGCGCGGCGACGGAATAGAGTTCGAAGGGACGGAAGGTCTCGTTGATCGCCATCGTCGTGACGCGGACGAGTTCCTGGAACGAGATCACCGACAGCAGCGACGTGGTGCGCATCATCGAGGTGAACTCGTTGCCGAACGGCGGCAGGATGATTCTCAGAGCTTGCGGCAGAAGCACGGACCGCATGGTCTCGAGGCGCGAGTATCCGAGCGACCATGCCGCCTCGTGCTGGCCGCGATCGATTGTATCGAAAGCCGCCCGGAAGATTTCGGCCATATAGGCGGAAGCATATAAGGAAAGCCCCGCGACGCCCGCCTGCAGCACCGAAAGGCGCAACCCGAGCTGAGGGAGGCCGAAATAGAACAGGAGAAGCAGCACGAGCGGCGGAATGCCGCGAAACGCCCACACATAAGTCTGCGCGAAACGCTTGAAGGCCACGCGCCCGCGGAGCATGAGCGCGACGAAGAAACCGACGACCGTCGCAAGCACCTGGGCGACGGTGGCGACGACAAGAGTCACCAGCGCTGCCATCGCAATCTCGCGGTTGAAGAGGTAGGTCCAGAAGGTATCGAAGTCCCAGATCACTAATATTCACCGGTCAAGACGGCGAACCGCAAATACGATACCGCCGTCGCCCTTGCGGGCAATTGCTTCTGCTCAGGCGAATTTACTTGGAGTAGGTGAAGGAAGGAACTTCCGCCACGCCCCACTTGGCAAGGATTTTGGCATAGCTGCCATCGGCTTTCAAAGCTTCGAGACCCTTGACGAGCGCATCGGCGAGCGCCGTGTTGTCCTTCATGACGGCCAGTGCCAGCTGGTTGGAGGCATAGCCGGTGAAGGACAGCTTGAAATTTGGGTTGGTGTTGTTGATGTAGTACGCCGCCTGCGGATCGTTGAGATAAGCAGCGACGGCCTGGCCGGCAGCAATCGCCTGAATCGCTTCCGAGTTGCTGTCGAAGGCGCGGATATCGATGGGGGCGAGGCCCTTGCCGACCATCCGCTGGCTGTGTCCCCTTAGATTTCTATTGGTGGTTCCGCTTGCGGCTACGGAGACGGATTTGCCGGCAAGCGTATCGAAGCAGGCATCGTAGGAAGCGTCTTCGCCGCTCTTGTAAGCGCACTTGCCGAGGTCGCTGTCCTTAGCGACCATCAGGCCTTCGCCCCACTGCACGTAGGGCACCATGTTCATGATCTTTAGGCGGTCGGGATTGATGAAGATCGCAGTGCAGAGACCATCGAAACGACGCGCCTGCAGACCGGGAACCAGGCCCGGAAACGCCAAGTTGGTCCATTGGATCTTCAGGCCCATCTTTTGGGCAAGGCCGCCGCAAAGGTCGTAGTTGAGACCGTCCATCTTACCGTCCTTGTTGATGAACTGGTTCGGTGCGGCGGCAAAGTCGGCAGCCATGGCGATCTCGCCCGCCTGTAGCAGAGCGCCCTTCGGCAGGTCGTCGGCAGAGGCCGGAGCCATCGAGAAAATGGTCATGAAAATGGCGGAAGATATGGATCTAATAGACACGATAGTTCCCCTTTTTTGGTCACCGGTGACCGCTGGAAGGGCGGCTCCACGAGTTCAGGAATATCGTGTAATATATCAGTTGGCATGTCAATGGGTGCGGTATGCCTGCTTTCGGAATCAGGGATTGGAGGCAGATGGGTTTGATCACCGTCCGAGCTTAGGCGATCTGCAGATCCTTGCCTTGCGCGACAGACTGATCTTGACAGTATTCGGACAAATGACACATTGCCAAATTTCGATAAATATCGGATTTTACTGCAGTTTGTACAGCAAATCTCTGTTGTCGAACGAGGTCGGCTTGATCGGCTGAAACTAACTATCAAATCCTATGCGAGCCAGAAAGCGACTGCACTTCGCTAGCATTACAGTTGCATATTTATCTTTGATCTGAAGCGATGGGTCTCCATGCTTCGGAGGTCATGGATGGCGGGTGCATCAATCGAGACCACGCTTGAGCTTTGGGCATCATCGTTGCGCGACGTGAGGGCTCGCCTGCGCGGACTATTTACGCAGGAATGCGTGCAGCCTCGGCGAACCTTTTCCCGGACGGCTTGCTGGGTGACGAGCGGCATAAGACAGGTGGATGCGCGCTGAGGCGGCCGGTGATCCCGGCCCGTGGCGGCAACAGGCCCTTTGGGACGCGAACACCCTTCGCGACGTCGTGCGAGAGTATGTCGTTGAACACCTTGCCACAGATGCTGCGGTTCTGGTCATCGATGATGACGGGCTTTCTTAAGCAGGGTAATACATGCGTGCCGCATTGCATGTCTATATACCGGTTCGGCAGGCGTATGAAAGGTTGTGTCGCAAATTCTGAGATCGTTTAAAGACTGCATTGTCTTAACGGCTTTCAGGCGGCGATTGCCTCGAATTGCGTCTTCAGGGTTGGCCTCGGGTTGAAGGCAAAACGTCCCTGATGCTTGCGCATCATATGAACCATCTCGAGGCCGGCCAATGTAGCCTCAGCTGATGAGAACGCCTTGAACCCCATCATCGGTCTGACCCGGCGCTTGATGCGCCGGTGATCCTGCTCGATCCGGTTGTTGAGATATTGGCTGCCGCGTATTCGGATCGGCTTCAGGGCTCTGGCCGTTCGATCCCGTAACCGGCTTTCGCTGTCACAGGCGATGATAGCTTCCTGATTGGTTTGGCTGCCGTCGATAACAATGCAGTCGGGCCGACCATGCCGGTGCAGTGCTTTGCGCAGAAAGCGCTTGGCCGCCAGCAGATCGCGTTGCTCGCGCAGCAGGAACTCCACCGTATCGCCGACACTGTCGATGGCGCGATAGAGGTACATCCACTGACCGCGGACCTTGATGTAGGTTTCGTCCATATGCCATTTGCCGGATACAGCGCGCTTGCGGCGGTTGAAGCGTTCCAGCAGCATTGGCGAGAAGCGCCTGACCCAGCGATTAATGGTCGCGTGATCCACACAGACGCCGCGCTCAGCCATCATCTCCTCCAGATCGCGCAGGCTCAAATTGTAAGCCAGATACCAGCGCACGCATAGCAGGATGACAGACTGATCGAAGTGGCGACCTTTGAACATCATGCTGATCCCGATTGGATCGCCTCCATGCCACTTTCCCATTGATGAAAAGTTTGCGACACAACCCGCCCGTGAGCCTCACCGTCGAGCGCGACCACCTCTTGCCCGCCCTTGAGGCCGCGTCGCGCATCACCCCAACCAAGTCACCCATCCCCGATCGCCGCGCATCTCCTCCTGGCGGCCGGCAATGGCGAGGGTGCCCATGCCATGGGCAGCAATCTTGATTGCGAGGTGCGGGCGGATATCACCCGCGCCGAGTGGGATGAGAATTTCGCCGTCGCCTTGCCGGCGAAGCAGCTGGTGGACCTGGTGCGCGGCATGCCCGCCGGCAGCGTCATCCGCCTCACCCCCCAGGGCGCCGACGTCACCGTGCAATGCGGACGGTCGCGCTACAAGATGCCGTCGTTGCTGGCGGAGGACTTCCCGCGCCTCATCGCGCCGGACGACGCCACGCGCCTCATTATCGCCGGGGCCGAGCTGGCGGAGGCCATGGCGGCCGTGGCCCATGCCCAGGCTGATGACAAGGACTGGCAGAACGCCGGCACGCGGTTGTCCCTGTGTGGCGGTGATCTCAGGGTCGATGCCTATTGCCGCAGGATGTACACGCGCCGCACCGCGCCCCTGGTGGAGGATGCGGAGGGCAGCGCGAGCGCCATCGTGCCGCGCGAGGTTGCGCCCAGCCTCATCAAGATCGCGGCCGACAGCGCCAGCATCACGCTGCACCTCGCGGCCAATCTCATTCGGGTGGAAGGCAACGGCGTCACCCTCACCACGAAGGTGGTGGAGGCGCAATGGCCGGACTTTGATGGCCAGTTCCCGCGTGAGCCCTGGCATGTCATCACCGTGGAGCGGGCGCCGCTGGCGGCGGCGCTCGATCGCCTCTCCGGCGTGCTTGTCGCGAAGGAAGCGAGCAGCCGCGCCGTCGCCATTGATTTCACGGCGAGCGAGACGCTGTCGCTATCCGTGCGCGATTCCATCGGCGGCGACGGGGCGGAAGAGGTCGCGGCGTCGGTGGCGACAGATGGCGAGCGCGAGGGCGCGCAGGCCTTCAAGGTCTACCCCAGGCAAGTGCTCGATCTCCTGAAGGCCACCAAGGCCAATAGCGTCACCATCGCGATTTTCGATCCCGCCAAGCCCTGGCGGATGACCCCGTCCGGCGCGGCGCCGGACGATCTGTCCGAAATCGCATTCACGTCACACATTGCTTGAGGGGGGGCGCATGAAGAGTCGATCAGATGTAGCCGACAGAACAGCCTTAGTGTTGGTCGAGGCTTTTAATGCGCATTTAGATCAACTAGAGCGCTTCCGTTGATCGTTGAATCGATTGTGAAGTGACCTCTTCGAACCGACCGAATGCGCAAACTACTTCAAGGCAGCTGGATATGACCCGGATTAAACAGGAAATGCTCTAGCGTAGTAGTTCGGCGATTGGCGGCAGTATTGGCTGTCACTCGCCCCCCTCCGGGCCGATGCATCTCGCGGCAATCAAAGACATCAGACAACTCCTCTTTTATGGCGATTCTGTCACGTCTTAGCGCAAGGTAACGAAATTACGGGTTTTCTAACATAAAATAAACTTACCTAGCATATAGTATATATGAATTTATACTTGCATCTAATCGACTGCCCGGCTCTCTCAATCTAGCGTCCTCCAAGCCGTGATCTGAACGGTATCGATGAGGAGAGAACCATGAGCCTAGACGTCGCTTCACGCTCCGGACGACCGGGGCCCGAAGAGCTGGTCCCGTCGCGCTACGCGGTGCGGATCGGCGAGATTGATGTTCTGGTGGTCAGCGACGGGGTGCTGCCGCTCCCGACCAAGATGCTGGGGCATAACGTCGCCGAGACCGAGCGGGCCAGTTGGCTGAACGAGATGTTCCTGCCGCCCGACGCTTTCGACTGGGCGCTGAACGTCGTCCTGGTGCGCAGTGGCGAGCAGGTCATACTTATCGACGCCGGGCTGGGTCTTGATCCGGAACTGAACCTACCGCGGGCCGGACAACTGGTTAAGCGCCTGGAGGCCGCCGGCATCGATCTCGGTTCCGTCACCGACGTGGTGTTGACCCACATGCATATGGACCATGTCGGCGGTCTCCTCGTCGAGGGGGTGAAGGACCGACTGCGGCCGGACCTGCGGATCCATGTGGCGGCCGCCGAGGTGAAATTTTGGGAGGCGCCCGACTTCACGCACGTCAACATGCCAGCGGGTTTCCCGGATGCGCTTCGGTCGGCCGCCAAGCGGTTCGCGCAAGAGTATCGCAGTCACCTGCGGCTGTTCGACGAGGAACACGAGGTCGCGCCGGGTGTCATCGTCCGCCGCACGGGCGGCCACACGCCGGGACACAGCGTGGTCCGTCTGTCCTCCGGCGGCGACCGCCTGACGTTCGCCGGTGATGCCGTTTTCGCTGTGGGGTTCGAACACCCTGACTGGTATAACGGCTTCGAGCACGATCCCGAGGAAGCGGCCCGCGTTCGCCAACGTCTTCTGACGGAGCTGGCGGGGACCGGCGAACAGCTCGTGGCCACCCACCTCCCATTCCCATCGGTCGGCCGGGTCGCGGTCGAGGGCACCGCCTTCCGCTGGGTTCCCGTCTTCTGGGATTATTGAATACTTGTCTAGCCCTCGGCCGAGCTTGGCTGCGCAGGTTTCAAAGCCATGCCGGTTCGGCCGATAACCCGACCTCGACGAGGTCGCCACATCACATTGATCGGACGACGCGCCGCATAGGCGGCTGTCCAGGAGGCATCTCATGAAAATCGTCATTATCGGCGGCACCGGACTGATCGGCTCAAAGACCGCGGAGCGCCTGCGCAAGCAGGGGCATGAGGTCGTTGCCGCCGCCCCGAATACCGGCGTCAATACGATCACCGGGGAAGGCCTGGCCGAGGTACTCGATAATGCCGCGGTGGTGATCGACCTCGCGAACTCGCCGTCCTTCGAGGACAAGGCCGTGCTCGATTTTTTCCGGACGTCCGGCAAGAACCTGACGGCGGCGGAGAAGGCGGCCGGCGTCAAGCGTCACGTCGCGCTCTCGATCGTCGGCACGGACCGTCTGCCTGACAGCGGCTATCTTCGCGCCAAGGTCGCGCAGGAAGAGATCATCCGGAAATCCGGCATTCCCTATACGGTCGTGCGGTCCACGCAGTTCATGGAATTCCTGGGCGGCATTGCCCAGGCCGGCACATCCGGCGACACCGCCCGGCTATCGACGGGCGATCTCCAGCCGATCGCCTCCGACGATGTCGCCGATTTCGTAGCCGAGGCGGCGCTGGCCGCGCCGGTCAACGGCATCATCGAAATCTGCGGTCCTGAACGCGCGCGTCTTTGCGATTTCGTCGCGCGCTACCTCAAGGCGATCGGCGATACCCGTACCGTCATCGCCGATCCGGATGCCCGCTATTTCGGAACCAGACTGGAGACCGGTTCTCTCGTCCCCGACAACAATCCCCGCATCGGCCGGATCGACTTCGAGCACTGGTTCGCAACGGCTCCCCGGAAATAACGGCTCGCGGACGAGACCAATTCGAAGCGGTTCATTCGCCTCAATCGTGAAAGGACAACAGACATGGCCAAATCATGGACCTGCGCCGTCGTGCTGACGGCTCTTTTGTCGGCCTCGGCTCTCGCGCACGACACGCCCGGAAGGCGCCAAGGTTACGCTGGTCTACGACCATGAGCTGCCGAACGTGCCAGGCAAGAGCATGAGAGGCGTTCTCGTCGAGTATGCTCCGGGTGGCTTCTCGGAGGGCCACACGCACCCCGTCTCGGCCTTCATCTATGCGACCGTGCTCGAAGGAGCGATCCGCAGCCAGGTCAATGACGGTCCCGCCACTGTCTACAAGGCCGGCGAGAGCTTCTCGGAATTCCCGGGAGACCGTCACGGTATCAGCGAAAACGCGAGCAAGACCTCCCCGGCAAAACTGCTCGCCGTGTTCGTCGTCGATACCGCACAGCAGGAACTGACGTTCCCGCTCAAGAAGTAGATGAGCAAGCCGGGCTTCGGCCCGGCACATCCATCCTCCTGCCTGGGGATCGTGATCGGTGCCTCTATCCATATTCGGCGATGACCATACCCTCCCGCTTGTTCTGATCAACCTCCTCGGAATGACCGGCATCGTCGTCTGGCACGTTCAGGGCCGCGACCGCCCGACGGATCGCCTGATCGTCCAGATCCTGTTCTTCGCCGGCATGAGCCTCGTGCTCTACATGGGAGGCATTGCCCCGCATCAGGCCGACGACGTCGATGTAGAAGCGTTGACCGGAGTACTTTCCAAATCCGCCAGAATTCTCTGGTGGACCCATCTCGCTTGGACGATCATCGGCTTCATCCACATTTATGTCAGGCTCAATCGCAAGCCGCGAGAAGCACACCTGATCCTGGATATGGCCGTCGCCGGCATCTATCTCGGTGTGGCGCTGTCGGTCATGGGTTTCGTCTTCGGCCTGCCGATCGCCACCCTGGTCACGACCTCCGGCGTCGTCGCCTTGATCCTGGGCCTCGCATTGCAGAACACGCTCGGTGATGTCTTTTCCGGCATCGCGCTCACTCTCGGCAAGGCCTATGTGATCGGCGACTGGGTGCAGTTGAGCGACGGCACGGCGGGCCGCGTCACGGAAATCAACTGGCGTTCGACCAACCTGCTGACCGGATTGAACAATATCGTCGTGCTGCCGAACAGCATGCTGGCAAAGCAAAGCCTGACCAGCTTGAGCCGCCCCGACGAGTCACACCTCATTACACTAGATGTGCGCTTCGCCGCGGGGCAAAGACCTCGCATCGTGGAGAACGCGATGCGGACCGTGCTGGAATCCAGTACCCGCATCGTAAAGGATCCCCCGCCAGCCGTTGCCCTGAAGGCCATCGATGCGGCGGCCATCGAGGTCGAGTTGCAGTTCCGTGTCGCGAGTCTCGCGACGGGGACATCTGCCAAGAACGAGATCATCGACCTCATCCATGACCAATGCAGCGCGAGCGGTCTCTCGCTGGCCGGGCCTGCCTAGAAGTCTCCATCTGGTGCCAAGGTGGGGTGGATTGCGGCGCTCTTCCGCATGCCGTCGCGCACAGCAACGGACCACTGGGCGATCTCCCTGCAAGTCATGGATTTCCATAAATGCGGCCGAGGCGTCCTGGCGCTAATTTCCACTGGGTTTGCCAGCCGGATGCTCGAAGGCTGGTGCTAGATTAAACTGTGACGGTCTCCAGGTAATCCGTCTCCGGAAGGGCACCCGACCATGATTGCAGCGCTCCATCGAACGCCACCGATCCTGGTGTCCCTGACTCTGGCTGTTGGGCTCCTGGCATACTGGCTGGCCGGGGCCACCATAGGCATACTGGCGCCGCTCGCTGCGCTCTTCCTCTATGCGCGCGGAAATCTGCTTCGATCGCTCTGGTTCGGGCTGCTCGCCGCCTTTGCCGGTGCGGCAGTCACCGCCGTTTTATATCCTGGCGCCGTACGGGAAGCCGCGCTTTCCCTTGGCGCATCCGTGGCGGTGGCAGCGTGCATCGGCGCGCTCATCGTGCGCGATCCGTCCAAACGAGGCGCCCGGGACGCGGCCGCGCACCGACAAGCGCCGGGGCATCCGGGTGGTCTCGGTGCCATTCCAGATGACGTGGCCGAGGGTGCGATCCACCCGGATGACAGGGCTGCGATCGCACAGGCGGCGGCCTATGCGTTCTGGACGGGCGTGCCGCAGGTGACGAGCTATCGGTTGCGCCAGCCGGACGGCAGCTATCGCTGCACCGAGCTCCGTGCCGAGCCGGGCTATGGCATCAGCGTCGATGTCGACGCCATGGTTTCGAGACCGGATGATCGCTGGTCTGTCGCGGAATCGCTTGGCGAGACCGTGCAGGCGGTGCAGGCCGCCAAGGTGATCGAGAGCCTACACGGCAAGGCCTGGGCTTTCGATGCGGCGGGGAAGTTCACCTATGTGACCCCTGCTGCCCAGATTGCCATCGACATGGCTCTGGAGGATCTCAATCGCCGTCTCGGCGAGCGGGAATTCATCGATGGCGGTGAGGTCGGCTGGATGCGCGGTGTTCACCCGGACGATGTCGACGGCGCCGCCGCGACCCTGCGCCATTGCCTGAAGACGGGCGAGCCGTGGAACATCGAATACCGCATGCTGCGCGCGACGGGCCACTATGTCTGGCACCGCATTTCAGCGCGGCCGACACGGGATGGCGAGGGGCGCATCACCGGCTGGTTCGGCACCTCGATCGATATCGACGTCTACAAGAAAACCGAGGCTGCGCTGCGCGAGCGAGAAAAGCATCTCGAACAGCTCATCGACACGGTGCCTGCCATGATCTGGAGCATGTCATCGGAGGGGCGCCCCATCTATCTCAACAGGCGGATGATGGAGGTCACCGGCGCCACGCTAGATACCGTCAAGGCGCCGGATGGGTCTCTTTCTTTGAAGAAGATGATTCATCCGAATTTCTGGGAGCTGGCGGAGCAAACCTTCACGAGATCGGTCGCGACGGGCGCGCCGTACAACATCAAGTACCTCCAGCATCGGGCTGGCGGCATCTATCGATGGACGCAAACGCGCGCTGAACCTCTGCGCGACGAAGCCGGCAAGATCCTCAGATGGTACGGCGTATCCGTCGATATCCACGATCTGATCACCACCCAGACCGAACTCAATCTCCGAAAGCAGGAATTGACGCGGCTGATCGATCTGGTTCCTAGCTTTCTCTGGCGACTGACCCCGACCGGCGCACCAAACTTCTTCAACCGACGCTTCATCGACTTCCTGGGCATTGACGAAAGCGACCTTGAGCAATCCCAGACGGAGCGATACGCGGCCGCCCTGAAGGCTGCAATCCATCCGGACGACGCCAGTCGCGTTTGGGCCGAAATCAAGGACTGTCTCAGCAGCGGCCGGCCCTACGCGATGCGCTATCGCTTGCGACGCCACGATGGTGTGTATCGCTGGATGGACGGGCGTGCCGAGCCGCTGCTGGGTGACGATGGCAGCATTATTCAGTGGCATGGCCTATCCCACGACATCGACGACCAGCTTCGCGTGGAGGAGGCGCTGCGGGAGAGCGAGCGTTCGCTGCGACAATTGGTCGAAACGCTGCCTGCGCTCATCTACTGCGCTACGCCGAACGGGGAGCCCATCTATCGAAGCGAGAAGCTACGGGAATTTCTTGGCTTCGGGCTCTTTGACAAGGACGAGGATGGCCAGACACGCCTGACCGGCACCCTCGATGCGATCATCCATCCCGACGACCTTCCCGACGTCAAAGAGAAATATGGGCGTTCACTGGCGACGGGGGCGCCTTATGCGATGAAGCACCGCCTCCGACGGGCGGATGGCGAGTATCGCTGGGTCGAGACGCGAACCGCGGCGATGCGAAATGCCGAGGGGGAGATCGTTCAATGGAACGGCATCTGCTTCGAGATCGAAGATCAGGTGCGCGCGCAGGAAGCGCTGACATTGACGCAGGAACGCCTGGCACGCGCAGCGCAGGCGGCGAGCCTGGCAGAACTCTCCGCCTCCATCGCCCATGAGGTCAACCAACCGCTCGCGGCAGTGGTCGCCAACTCGCACGCATGCCAGCGCTGGCTCGTCTCGGATCCGCCCAATCTGGAGCGAGCGCAGAAGGTCATCGAGCGCATCATCCGCGATGCCAATTCCGCCGCTGATGTCGTCGGCCGCGTCCGTGCCTTGTTCAGGCAGACGGCCCAGGCGCGAAACCCCTGTCGGATCGACGCCGTTCTTTATGAGGCGCGGGATCTGATGATGGAAGAAGCGGCCCGGCGCCGCATGCGTATCGAGGTCGAGGTCGAGGCTGGTCTTCCGTCGCTGGAGCTGGATCGCATCCAGATCCAGCAGGTCCTGGTCAACCTGATCCGCAACGGCCTCGAGGCGATGGAGCCTGCTCGGCGCGGCGTTCTTCGCGTCAGAACATTGCGCGCCGGCGATTTCGTCAGGACCGAAGTCCGGGACACCGGCATGGGTCTTGGCGCGCCCGATAAGGTCTTCGAAGCCTTCTTCTCAACGAAAACCAATGGGATGGGCATGGGGTTGGCGATATCGCGAACCATCATCGAGACCCATGGCGGGCGATTGTGGGCAGAGAACAACGAGGACGGCGGGGCGGTGTTCATCTTCACCCTGCCTGTCGAAGCGAAAGCCGATCATGACCATTGACGACACCATCGTGTTCATTGTCGACGACGACGATGCGCTGCGGGAGGCCCTGGGTGAGTTGCTGGCGGCGAACGGTATCCGATCAGTCCCATTCAGCTCCGCCGGCGACTATATCGGCTCGAACAAGCCCGATCTTCCGGCCTGCCTGATTCTCGATGTCGAGCTTCCCGATATCAACGGGCTGGAGCTGCAACACCAGATCGCGCAGGGAGACCACCCGCCAATCGTCTTCATCACGGGGCATGGCGACATCCCGTCGTCGGTGCGAGCCATCAAACATGGTGCGGTCGATTTCCTGACCAAGCCGTTCAGCGACACGGCGCTGCTCTTGGCCATCCGCGCGGCAATAGCGCAGGATCGGGAAACAAGGACGAAGCGCGCCGAGCTCACGCTGCTGAAGCAGCGCTATCACGAGCTCTCTCCGCGAGAGCGAGACGTGTTTCCGCTGGTCGTGAGCGGACTCCTCAACAAGCAAGCTGCGGCCGAGCTCGGCATCAGCGAAGTCACCCTTCAAATTCACAGAAGGAACGTGATGCAGAAAATGGCGGCGTCATCGCTCGCCGACCTGGTGCGAATTGCGGAGCGGTTGGAAATCCCGATCCAGCATTCGCGCCGGATGGGAGGAATCTAAGTGTGACCAAGCATAAATATGTCGTTGCCGTCGTCGATGACGACCCGAGGTTGCTCGAATCGCTTGAAGAATTTCTCGAGTCTGCGGGTTATGCGGTTCGTAGCTTCTCATCCGCGGCAGCGCTGACCCGGGCTGGCCTCGCCGGACTGGATCTTCTCATCACCGATGTAGGCATGCCGGGGTTGGACGGCTTCGAGCTGCGCGACATCGTCAACAGGGAACGACCGGAGCTGCCGGTCTTTCTCATCACCGGGCGCCACGA
Source organism: Hyphomicrobiales bacterium (assembly GCA_930633525.1). Lineage (NCBI taxonomy): Bacteria > Pseudomonadati > Pseudomonadota > Alphaproteobacteria > Hyphomicrobiales > Hyphomicrobiales bacterium. Next base: position 1,286,898 of record CAKNFP010000002.1, on the reverse strand, counting down.
GATTGCAGAGCAGATCAGGGCGCGAGCCGTGGAGAGCTTCTTCTGCAAGCCGTTCGATGGCCAAGCCTTACTCGCGGCGATCGCAAGGGCATTAACTCAACAGGGACGTGGAAGGTGAACATGATCATTAACCGCTCACTCTCGCTGAAATCGGTGCTCTCCTCCAGGCGAGGTGCAGCCGAAGAACAGCAGCCTCTCGTCATCATCGTCGATGACGACGCCTCGGTCCGAGACGCACTGTCCGAGCTGATGGAATCAGCCGGCTTCGCAGCGGTTTCGTTCAGCTCGACACAGGCGCTGCTCGGGACCAGCACGCTCGACCGGCCGGGATGTCTCATTCTCGACGTGCGTATGCCCGGCTTCAGCGGGCTCGACCTCCAGCGTCATCTGACGATGAACGGAAATCCCAAGCCGATCATCTTCCTCACGGCGCATGGCGACATCCCCATGACCGTCCAGGCCATGAAAGCAGGCGCTGTGGATTTCCTAACGAAGCCGGTTCGCGACCAGACGCTTCTGGACGCCGTCAATGCGGCGATCGGGCTGGATGCGGCGCGAAGGATGGAAGCCGCGAAGATCAAGGGCTGTATCGAGCGCTTGCGGACGCTCACGCCTCGGGAGCGTGAAGTCATGTCCGAGGTCGCACGGGGGCGCCTCAACAAGCAGATCGCCTTCGATCTCGGCATCAGCGAGGTCACGGTTAAGCTGCACCGGGGCAATTTGATGCGGAAGATGGAGGTTGCCTCACTCGGCGAACTTATCAGGGCGTGGGAGGCTCTACCGGTCGGCATGCGTATGGCGAATGCCGCCTAGCTCTGGCGAGGCTGGAGCGCCGGATTCGGTGCTCCAGAGCTCATGGTCACGGCGCGGTGCCTCGCCACAATGCGACCCGATTCGCCGGGCCTGCCTGGCGAAGGAAACAGGACGGGACCTCTCCCGAGATCAGGTCAGCGTGATGCCGCCATCGACGGCCAGATTGACACCGGTGATGAATTCCCCGTCGGCGGAGCAGAGAAAGAGAGCCGCCTGTGCGAGCTCTTCCGGCTTGCCCATCCTGCCGAACGGGATCATCCGGGCCGCCTGCTCTTCGACCTGGGCCTGCGTTTCCGGAGCGACGCCGAGCTTTCCAATAATCGGCGTATCGGTCGGGCCGGGGCTGAGCACGTTCACGCGGATGCGCCGGTCCTTAAGTTCCAGCGCCCAGTTGCGCGCGAACGCTTCGATCGCTGCCTTGCTGCCAGCGTAGACCGCGTGACCATCCAGCACCTTGCGGCTCGCTATCGAGCTCGTCAGCAGGATCGCGCCGCCATCGCGCAATAGCGGAGCGATCTTCTGCACACCGAAAAACGTGCCGCGCGCATTGGTGAGGAATTGCGTGTCGTAGTCGACGGCCGTCACGTTGAAGCTCGGCTGAATGCGGATGCCGCCCGCATTGGCCACATAGATGTCGGCCTGTCCGAAACGATCGAAGACCAGCGCGGCGACACGTTCGTGCGTGGCGAGGTCGGCAACGTCACCTGCGAGGCCGGACGCATGAGGCCCGAGGGCGGCGACGGCTTCGGTCACGGCGTCTTCTCGACGACCGACGATCAGGACCTTCGCACCTGCGGCTATGAACAGACGCGCTGTCGCGAAGCCGATCCCGCTGTTGCCGCCGGTGATCACGGCGACCTTGTTCGACAATTTTCCCATGTGGATCTCCATTGATGATCCACAATTGGGCCGCTCCTGATCGAAATCAAAATATTCCGAAGTCGATATGATCTATACATTTGAATAGAGTGAATTGTCTTCGAGCGTATTGATCGTCCCTTCAGGAAGATGAAAAATCAATGCGCCTCAGAAAATCTGACGACCATATCGATATCGTCGCAGATTTGAGGTCGAAGTATCGGGGTATGAGGCCGAATCGAGCGCCCTGAGCATTTCGATCCGCAACCAGTATCTGCGCCTGGAGGCGCCAATGCCCAACAAAGCACGATCCAGTTCCACCGACCTCAGTCGGCGGGACCTCCTTTGCGGCGGCGCCGGCATGGCGGCGGTTGGCACGCTTCCGCTCCAGTCCTTCGCGCAGCCCGCCACCGTTTCCCCTCGCAATACCAAAAGGAGCCGACGCATGAACTATGTCACGACGCGGGATGGCGTTGAGATTTTCTACAAGGATTGGGGCCCGAAATCTGCCCAGCCGCTGGTCTTTCACCATGGCTGGCCGCTCAGCTCGGACGACTGGGACGCCCAGATGCTGTTCTTTCTGGCGCAGGGCTTCCGAGTCGTCGCTCACGACCGGCGTGGGCATGGCCGTTCGAGTCAGGTCAGCGAAGGGCATGACATGGACCACTACGCGGCCGACGCCGCGGCGGTCGTCGAACATCTCGACCTGCGCAATGCCGTGCATATCGGACACTCCACCGGTGGCGGCGAGGCGACGCGCTATGTCGCGCGTCATGGCAGGAGCCGTACTGCGAAGCTCGTTCTCATCGGTGCAGTCCCGCCGATCATGGTCAAGACCGAGCGGAACCCCGGCGGCCTGCCGATCGAAGTCTTCGACGGTCTTCGGAAGAGTCTCGCTGCCAATCGCAGCAAGTTCTACACCGATCTCGCGGGGGGGCCATTCTATGGATTCAATCGCGCCGGGGTCGCGCCGGATACCAGCGTCGTCCAGAACTGGTGGCGCCAGGGCATGACGGGAGCCGCCAATGCTCACTACGAGGGCATAAAGGCTTTCTCCGAGACCGATTTCACCGAGGATCTCAAGGTCATCGAGGCTCCGGCTCTCGTCATGCATGGCGATGACGATCAGATCGTCCCGATCGGCGACAGCGCTCCGCTTTCGGCCAAGCTCCTAAAAAGGGCGACCTTGACGATCTATAACAAGTTCCCGCACGGCATGGCGACCACCCATGCGGATACGATCAACAGGGACATCCTTGCCTTCGTCCGAGGGTGAAGCTCGCGGACGAGGCGGCGAATGAGGCCGCCTCGTCACGTTTTGCAGTCCACCGATCAGCTTGGATGGCTCGGGCGCTGGTTGGTCAGTCATCGCATAGGGAAGCTGCGGCCTTCGCGCCGACCGTTCGCTGACAACTCCTGAAATCTGTCACTCGAGGCCCTTGAAAGACATGTCAGAGATAGAAAAAGGCCGTCAAATTCTGGCTGGCGTTTCCGTGCCGGACACCGAACTTGTGGCCAGCGCTCTCGCTTATGCCCGCCGGGCCTGCAAGCCCTACCTGTACAACCACGTTGTCCGTTCCTGGCTTTTCGCGGCTCGGCTGGGGCAGCTTCGAAATATTCATCACGACGAGGAAGTCGTCGCGGTCGGGACGCTCCTGCACGATGTCACGCTGAATGAGCGCTTCAACGGGCCGCGCCGGTTCGAAGTCGAAGGCGCCGATCTCGCGCGAGGCTTCGCCCATCAGAGCGGTCTCGATGAGCGCCGCGCCCAGTTGATCTGGGACAGCGTTGCCCTCAACTCGACGCCGTCGATCGGCCTCTACAAGGAAGCTGAGGTTGCGCTCTGCACGGCGGGCATCTGCCTCGATGTCGTCGGGCTACAATATGACGCGCTCCCGCCGAACGAGGTCCAGCAGATTCTCCGGGCCTATCCGAGGCTCGGGATGAAGCGGCTGATGACACAGTGCTTCTGCCACATCGCCCGAACCCGTCCTGAGACCAGCTACGACAATTTCGTGCGCGATTTTGGCGAGCGGCTCGTCGCGGGCTACCGCGCGCCGTCATCGGTCGATTTTGTCGAGCGCGCGCCGTTCGACGAGTGACATGCTTCCGGGCGCGGAGCGAGGATATCAAGGAGAGGGCGGATGAAGATCGTTGTGGTAGGCGGGACCGGCATGATCGGGTCCAAGCTCGTAATGCGCTGGCCGGCCATAGTCTCGATCACGACCGCGCCGTCATCGCCGGCATTATCGACGATCTGCCCGGCGGGCGCGGTGATCGCCTTGCCGACGATCTCGACGCCGGTGCGCTGATCATCATTGCCGGGCACGAGCCCTTGGAGTGCCTTGACCGCGCGCAGCAGAGCGCCGCCGCCGCCCGGCAGGATGCCCTCTTCCACCGCGGCGCGGGTGGCGTTCAGCGCATCGTCGACGCGGTCCTTCTTCTCCTTGACTTCGACCTCGGTCGCGCCGCCGACGCGGGCCAAGCGCGGTGCGCAACATTCTTGCGCCACGCGATACCGCTTCCCTGTCACGATGCTGGGCTGCCACGAAGACCCCGATCTGCCATCTGCGAAACGGGCGGATGGCGGCGGGGACAATCAAGAAGGGCACGAATTATGCGGCCGCAACATCATTCTTCGCGGTTTCGCAGTCGCTCGTAGAGGTCGCGGGAAATACGGTTGTGTCGCAAACTTTTCATCAATGGGAAAGTGGCATGGAGGCGATCCAATCGGGATCAGCATGATGTTCAAAGGTCGCCACTTCGATCAGTCTGTCATCCTGCTATGCGTGCGCTGGTATCTGGCTTACAATTTGAGCCTGCGCGATCTGGAGGAGATGATGGCTGAGCGCGGCGTCTGTGTGGATCACGCGACCATTAATCGCTGGGTCAGGCGCTTCTCGCCAATGCTGCTGGAACGCTTCAACCGCCGCAAGCGCGCTGTATCCGGCAAATGGCATATGGACGAAACCTACATCAAGGTCCGCGGTCAGTGGATGTACCTCTATCGCGCCATCGACAGTGTCGGCGATACGGTGGAGTTCCTGCTGCGCGAGCAACGCGATCTGCTGGCGGCCAAGCGCTTTCTGCGCAAAGCACTGCACCGGCATGGTCGGCCCGACTGCATTGTTATCGACGGCAGCCAAACCAATCAGGAAGCTATCATCGCCTGTGACAGCGAAAGCCGGTTACGGGATCGAACGGCCAGAGCCCTGAAGCCGATCCGAATACGCGGCAGCCAATATCTCAACAACCGGATCGAGCAGGATCACCGGCGCATCAAGCGCCGGGTCAGACCGATGATGGGGTTCAAGGCGTTCTCATCAGCTGAGGCTACATTGGCCGGCCTCGAGATGGTTCATATGATGCGCAAGCATCAGGGACGTTTTGCCTTCAACCCGAGGCCAACCCTGAAGACGCAATTCGAGGCAATCGCCGCCTGAAAGCCGTTAAGACAATGCAGTCTTTAAACGATCTCAGAATTTGCGACACAACCTTTCATACGCCTGCCGGCACCCGAAACCCTTCACCATTTCGGCCTTGGAGGTTCATTTCGCAGCTTCCTAAAAGCAGGTTGCTGGCGATCACCTGAAAACCGTCGATGCGCCAACAGCGGACTTTGGCTAATTCCCTAAAACCAGACGTATCGGCGATGCGTCGAAGCTTAGCTCGTAACGTGCGGCAAGGCCTTCACGCCCTTCAGATGCAGCCGCATCTTGATGTCCTGATTGTAGTTCCCAAAGCCGCGCCCGAAAATATTGACGCCTCCCGGCCGCCCTTCCCGTTCATCGATACCGATGCGCAAACGGATCGAATGGTGGCGATCCAGGTCCAGATCGCCCAGCACGACGTCGCCCAGTCGGCGCTCACCGAGGAATGTGCCCTCGGAGGTAATGCGCCATGTCGTCAGGATGCCATACTGGGACCCTTCGAGCTTCCACCAGGGCGGCGTGTAGGTCCCGCGCCGATCGCCATAGTCGCCCGGGCAGGTCCAGGTGCCGACTTTATGCCCGTTTACCCAGAGGCTGATGTCGGACGGCCAGTCGGCATTGGTTCCCGGCACCTCCGACGACATCTCCATCTCGAGTTCGAGCGCAGCGATCGTCCGGTTCAGCACCTTCGCGTTGTTCGGAAACTTGTACTCGACATAGCCGCGGCCGAACCAGATCAGCGCCGCCTGGACCCGGCGCGGATCGAGGAAGAGCTCGGGCACGTCGAGCACGCCGAGAATCCGCTGGGTCGAGCAGAGGCCGCAAGGCGCCGAGACATTCGAGCTCGTATAGAGCCCGAGCGGCATCTCGACCTCGACGATGTTGTTCTCGCGGCTCGGATCCTCCGGGTCGAGATTGACGACGATCTCGGAATAGCGCGCGGCACAGATCTTCTGCTGGCCCTTGGCGGCCTTGCCGAGCGATGTCGAGATCAGCTCGGCCTCTTCCAGAACCTGAATATTGGTCGCGATCGTCGACTGCGGCAGGTCCAGCGCCTCGGCGATCTGGTTGATATTCTTCGGGCCGTGCCGGTTGAGCAGCTTCAGGATGCGAAGCCTGACCGGGGAAGCCAGTCCGCGCAGCACCTGATATTGCCGCCCGGCATCGACGACGAGGAAACCCTGGCCCTGTTGACCTTCCGCCCGTGACGCAGCGCCGTCGCCGTTGCGGCGGCGCCCACGAGTTGAAGCTGTCAGGCTCTGGTCCATCGTTGCGGCTGCCGTTCTATCAGCTTTCGAGCCGGATTACATTCCACGAAGCCGGCTGCAATTCCAGAGCAATCCTGTCCGATTTCGTGGATACACCCTTCAGCGTCACCGGTTCGACCTTGAGCGGTTCCTGCTTGCTGTTGACGGCCTTGAGATCGGCATGGCGCAGCTCCGTCGCCTCCGCGACCTTGAGCTGGCCGAAGCAGCGTGCATCGAGCGCCACGGTGACCGGCTGTTCCAAGTCGCGGTTGAGCAGGAAGAGCGAGACGCCCTTGTCGTCGGCGACCACCGAGGCCTTCAGATAGGGCGCATCGATCGGATAGTAGAGGTCCTGTTTGCCGCGCGGATCGTAATAGTCGGCCCGGTAGCTCTCGGACTTGACCAGCGCCCTCAGCACGCTGCCGCGGCCGAGCCGGCTCATCTGGGCGAAGGGCCAGAAGATCGTCTGCCGCCAGGCCGGCCCGCCGGTCTCGGTCATGATCGGCGCGATGACGTTGACCAATTGCGCGAGACAGGCGGCCTTAACGCGGTCAGCATGGTTGAGGAGCGAGATGCAGGCGCCGCCGAAGACGAGCGCATCCTCCATCGAGTAGATCTCCTCCAGGATCGGCGGCGCGACCGGCCAGCCTTCCTTGACGCGGTCCGCCCTGACCCGCCGCGTCCGGTACCAGACGTTCCATTCGTCGAAGCTCAGCATGATCCGCTTGTCGGAGCGCCGGCGTGCCGCGACGGCGTCGGAGATCGCGACCACCTCCTCGATGAATTGGTCCATCAGGTCCGGGCTGGCCAGGAAGGCCCTGGTGTCGGCGGCGTAATTGTTGAAGTAGGTGTGCAGCGAGATGAACTCGACCTGGTCGAAGGTGTGCTCCAGCACCTCGTCTTCCCAGCGGCCATAGGTCGGCATGTTGCGGCCGGAGGAACCGCAGGCCGCGAGCTCGATCGACGGATCGATCCAGCGCATCATCTTGGCCGCTTCATGCGCGACGCGACCATATTCGGTCGCTGTCTTGTGTTCCATCTGCCAAGGCCCGTCCACCTCGTTGCCGAGGCACCAGAACTTGATGTCGTGCGGTTTCTCCCAGCCGTGCCTGATGCGAAGATCCGACCAGGCGGTGCCGCCGGGATGGTTGCAGTACTCGACGAGATTGCGGGCTGCGTCGCCGTCGCGCGTGCCGAGGTTGACGGCGAACATGGGCTCGATGTTCGCCGCCCGGCACCAGTCGACGAATTCGTTGGTGCCGAAAGTATTCGGCTCGGTGGTGAACCAGGCAAGGTCGAGCCTGGCGGGGCGATCCTTGACCGGGCCGACGCCATCCTCCCAGTTGTAGCCCGAGACGAAATTGCCTCCGGGATAGCGCATGATCGTCGGACCGAGCTCCTTGACGAGATCGAGCACGTCCTTGCGGAAGCCGCGCCTGTCGGCAGTGGGGTGGCCCGGCTCGTAGATGCCGCCATAGACGCAGCGGCCGAGATGCTCGACGAAGGCGCCGAAGAGCCGGGGATCGGTGTCGCCGATGGCGAAGGCGCGGTCGAAGGTGATGCTGGCTTGTCTCATCGCGTGGCTCCGGAGGCTGAAACGGCTTTCGGCGCATGCCCGCCGCGGAAGGCGCCTGCGCTGTCGGGCGTGAGCACGGCGTCGCGGAGCTGGCGGGAATAGGGATGCGTCGGATTGGAGAGCACGGCGCGCGCCGGCCCCTCTTCGACCACGACGCCCTTCTGCATGATGATCAGCCGGTCGCTGATGTAGTAGGCGGTGGCGAGGTCGTGGGTGATGTAGATGATCGACAGGCCAAGCTCGTCGCGCAGCCGCCCGAACAGGTTGACGATCGACATGCGCAGGGAGGCGTCGACCATCGAGACCGGCTCGTCGGCGACGATCAGCCGGGGTCTGGCGACGAGCGCGCGAGCGATCGCGACACGCTGGAGCTGCCCGCCGGAGAGCTCGTGAGGAAACCGCCCGGCGATCTCCGGCAGCGACAATCCGACCTGCTTCAGCGCCTCGTCGGCCTGGCGCTCGGCGGCTCCGCGGTCTGCTGCCTTGCCGAAGCGCTCCGCCGTCATGAACAAGTAGCGGTCGAGCAGCTTCAGCGGGTTGAACGCTTCGAACGGGTTCTGGAAGATCGGCTGCACCCTGGCCATGAAGGCGCGCCGCTCATAGGCAGCGACATCCCGCCCAGCCAACGCGATCCGGCCGGAGCTCGGCGCATGGATGCCGAGGATCATGCGCGCCAGGGTCGACTTGCCCGAACCGGACTCGCCGATCACCGTGAAGATCTCCGGCGTCTCGTCCTGGAGCGCGAAGCTGACCTCCTTCACCGCATCGACGCGCCGCGTCGAGAACAGCCCGCCCCGTGAGAAGCTCTTGCTGACCTTGTCGAGTTCGAGGAGCGCGCTCATGCCGCGGCTCCCGGATTGACCGCATGGCAGGCGACGCGATGGCCGATTAGCGTCTCGATCATCGCCGGCACGGCTACAGCGCAGACCGGCATGGCGAGCGGGCAGCGCGGGTGGAAACGGCAGCCCGGTGGCGGGGCCGCGAGATTGGGCGGGGTCCCCTCAAGCCCCTCGCGCTGCTTGACGTCGCCGATGCGCGGCAGGCTCGCGATCAGATGCCGCGTATAGGGATGCAGCGGCCGCTCGAAGATCTCCGGCGTCGCACCGTCCTCGACCAGGCGGCCCGCATACATGATGCCGAGCCGGTCAGTCAGCGCTGCGTGGACGCCCATGTCGTGCGTGATGAACAGGACGCTCGATCCCATCTCCTGCTGGATCGAGCGGATCATGCCCAGCACGTCCTTCTGCACGATCACGTCGAGCGCGGTCGTCGGCTCGTCGGCGATGACGAATTCCGGCTTGCAAATCGTCGCCAGCGCGATGGTGACGCGCTGGCGCATGCCGCCGGAGAGCTCGTGCGGATAGGCCGCCAGCACGGAAGGGTCGAGCTTGACGCGTTCCAGATGCGCGGCCGCCCTGGCGTCGAACTCGCTCTTGCTGCCGCCGAGATGGCGCCAGGCGAAATCACGGAAGCTGTGCCTGATCCGCCGAAGCGGGTTCAGCACATTCATCGAGCCCTGCATGATGTAGGACAGGTGCCGCCAGCGGATGCGGCGGACCACGTCGGGCGGTGCGCGCCCGATCGCGTCCCAGTCCGGCAGGAAGGAGAAACGGGCCGAGCCGCCGACCATCTCCAACGGCGGCTTCAGCAGCCCTGCGATGGTTTTGACCAGCGTCGTCTTGCCGGAGCTGGATTCGCCTGCGAGTCCGTAGATCTCGTTGCGACGGACATCGAAATCGACGCCGTCCACCGCCCTGACCTCGCGATGCACTCCGAAGTAGCGGGTGCGGAAATGGGCTTGCAGATCGCGCACCTGCAGCACTGGTACCTGCTCGGCCGCCTCGCTCATCCGCCGCCTCCCATCCGCGCCAGCCGGCTGCGCGGGTCGATGTACTCGTTCATCGACACGGCGAGCAGGAAGAGCCCGATGAAGGTCATCACCACCAGCGCGATCGGGAAGGCGATCCACCACCAGATGCCGGCGACCAGCGCCGTATGCTGGTTCGCCCAGTAGATCATCCCGCCGATCGTCGGCGCGTTGATGTCGGTGAAGCCGAGGACGGCGAGGGTGACCTCGATGCCGATCGACCAGTTCATGTTGTTCATCGTGGTCGAGAACACGATCGGCAACACATAGGGCAGGTGCTCGCGGGCCAGAATCTCGCGCGTCTTCATGCCCGAGAAGATGCTGGTCTGGGTGAATTCACGGGTCTTCAGCGACAGCGCGACCGAACGGATCAGGCGGGCGTCATAGGCCCAGCCGAGGAAGGCCATGATCGTCGCGAGCAGCGGCGTCGACATCGAGTCGCGCAGCACGAAGTAGAACAGGATCAGGATCGGGAAGAGCGGGATGATGATGAAGGTGTCGTTGATCGACATCAGCACCCGGTCGATCCAGCCGCCGCTATAGCCGGCGAGCAGGCCGACCACGAGCGCGATAATCCGCGACAGCACCGCCACCATGATGCCGAAGCTCAGCGTGTTGCGGATGGCGAAGGTGAGCTGCCAGAAGACGTCCTGCCCGCGCGAGGTCGTTCCCAGCCAGTAGGCGGCGGAGGGCGGCACGTCCGGCGGCACGACATAAACGTCACCCGGCGGATAGGGCGAGACGAAGGACAACCCCGCCATCACGACCACGATCGAGACGAGGACGAGCCCGATCCTGAACTCGAGATTGTAGCGAATGAGGTCGCGCAGGATCGCCAGCATCAGCGCAGCTCCACGCGCGGGTCGATCAGCGGATAGAGCAGGTCGATGACGAGGACGCCGACCGAGACCGCGATGATCGAGACGGTGGTGACGCCGAGCACGAGGCCGTAATCGCCGGCATAGACCGCATCGACCAGGAGCGTGCCGACGCCGGGATAGCCGAACACCTTCTCGGTGATCACCGCGCCGTTGAAGATGCCGCCGAGCGACATGGCGAGCCCGGTGACCTGCGGCGCCAGCGCGTTGCGCATGACGTAGGAGCCGAGCACCCGGCGGCTGTCGAGCCCGGCGATCTCGGCATAGACGACGTAGTCCTCGGTCACGACGTTCGAGACCAGCGAGCGCATGCCGAGGAACCAGCTGCCGAGCCCGATCAGGATGAGCGACAGTGCCGGCAGAATCGAATGCAGCAGGACGCTCGAGACGAAGGGCCAGTTCCAGCCCTGCTGCAGGTTCATCGCCGAGCCGCCGGTGATCGGCAGCACCGGCCAGAGGAAGCCGAAGACGATCAGCAGCAGCAGGGCGACGATGTAGTAGGGGATCGGGTGGACGCCCATCGCGACCACGCCCATCAGCTTCAGCATGCGATTGCGCTGGTAGTAGCCGGCGAGCCCGCCGAGCAGGTTGCCCAGCACCCAGGTGATCATCGTCGAGACGATCAGCAGCCCGGCGGTCCAGGGCAGAGCCCGGCCGATCAGCGCCGAGACGGGTGTCGGGAAGGCGGAGAGCGACGGCCCGAAATCGCCGCGCAGCACCCGGTTCCAGAAGGTGAGGTACTGCTCGCCGAGGGTTCCCTTGAGCCCGTAGAGCTCCTGCAGTGAGGTGCGCATCGCCGCGATCGCCTCCGGGGCCGTGCTGCCGAAGGAGGTCACCGCCGAGATCGACTGCTCGACTGGATCGATCGGCGAGGCATGCGTGATCACGAAGGCCAGATTGACGCCGATGAAAACCACCAGGGCGAACTGGACGAGGCGTTTGGCGACATAGGCTGGATAGGCGCTCATGCGATCCCGAAAGCTGCGCCGGTCAGAAGGCGGCGCGGGGCCGCCCTCCGGCGTTTGTCCTGGGAAAGAGGAGAGCTGCCGCGCGACGCGGCAGACCCGTTCAGTTGGCCGGCTTCAGGCGCACGAACATGTAGCGGGAATTGCCCCAGTTCGTGACCGGATTGGCGTAGGGGTCGTCGGCGGTCGGGTAGCCCTTCCAATAGGTCTGATCCATCGCCGTGAAGACGTTGTAGGCCATCAGCGGGATGATCGGCATCTCACGGGTCATCAGCTTGACGTAGTCGCGGCCGAGCTCGACGCCCTTGGGATCGTCGAAGCCGATCTTGCGGGTGTCCTCGATGATCTTGTCGAGTTCCGGATGCGACCAGCGCTGCCAGTTGCGCAAGGGCTGCGGCTGCCCGGGCTGGGCGACGAACTGCGAGTGCCAGCTGTCCATAAAATAGGACAGATCCTGGTGCCCGCCCCAGGTCTCGACGCTCCAGCCGATGAAGGCGTCGAAATCACCGGCGGCGCGCCGGGTCAGCAGCGTCCCCTGCGCCACGTCGATGCGCGCATCGATGCCGGCCTGCTTCCATTGCTGCACGATCATCGTGCCGGCGCGGGTCATCACCGGGCGCAGGTCGCCCTCGACCATCAGCCTGATGGTGAACGGCTTGCCGTCCGGCGTCAGCCACTGGTTGCCCTGCTTGCGGAAGCCGGCGCGGGTCAGCAATTCACCCGCCGCCGCGACATTGGGCTTCCACCAGCCGAGGCCGAAGGAGTTGGCGATCACCGCCGGATCGGACGGAATCTGGTCGCCCATCGACGGGCGCAACATGTCGGCGATCTGCTTGCCGACCGTCGGATCGTAGGGCTTGAACTTGCTCTTGCCGGTGTCGATCTCGAAATCCTTGAGCCAGGCCTCCATCGGCTTGTGGTAGGCCTCGGGATGGATGCCGGTCGGCGGCACGGCGATCGCCGAGATCGTCGCGGCGCCGCGATAGGCCGCCATCGTCACCGCCTTGACGTCGATCATCAGCGCCAGCGCCCAGCGCACGTCGCGGTTCTTCAGATACTCGTTTTGGGTGTTGAAGATCACCGCCGGCAGGGTCGGATCGGGATGGCCGTAGGGGAAGCCCTTGAACCAGGCGCGCGTGCCCTTGTCCTGCTTCGCCAGCGTGAACATGCCCTCCGGCGCGATGTCGTGGATGACGTCGAGCTCATGGTTGAGCTGGGCGATGACGCGCTTGTCGGGCGGGCCGGGGTCGATATAGGCGAGGTATTTCGGTCCCGGCTTGCCATGGCGGCCGAGCGAGGTGCGCTGCCAGTCATCGCGCAGCTGCCAGATGTACCATTTCCCGTCGGGATCGAAGGAGTGCAGCGTATAGGCGCCGAGCGAGATCGGCTTGTTGAAGTCGAACTTGGCGGGGTCCTCGACCTTCTCGAAGACATGCTTCGGCAGGATCCAGATCGCGCCCCAGCGCACGGTGAAATTGGTGTGGAAGCGCGAGTTCGGCTTCTTCAGTTTGAAGATCACCGTCTCGGCATCGGGCGTCTCGACGGAGGCGACATTGTTGGCCAGCACCGCCGAGAATCGCATGCCGGGGTTCTTGATCTGGGTGTCGACCGTCGCCTTGACGTCGGCGGAGGTGAACTCGACGCCGTCGCTCCAGAACAGGCCGCGCCGAAGCTTGACCTGCATCTCGGTGAAGTCGGCATTGTAGACCGGCTTGTCGGCGGCGAGCGAATTGTCCCAGGCGCCATCGAGCCCCTTCTCGGGATCGATGTACCAGAGCGTGTCGAGCGCAGCTTGCTGCAGTCCGTTCGACTGGCTGCCGGCGTTGATCGCCCAGATGTTGAACCAGCCGGCGTTTTTGATCGTCCCTTCCGGATTCTCGAGGATAAGGAGCTCATTGCGGGGAATGTTCTGAGGAATGCCCTGCGCTGTGGCCGGCACGGGCGAGAGCAACATCGTCGCAGCCGGGATTGCGGCAGCAAGCAGCCAGGCGCGTAAACGCGTCATCGTCACCTCCCTGTACGGGGCGTTTTTCGCCCTTCATAGAGGGAGCTTAGGCGTCGTCCAAGACCGTCGCAACGACGGATATGATCCATATCAGAAGGTTGGGTATGAATAGCGTAATATTCTGTTATATATATCTTATTTTCTAATACCTTGACCGAGCTCTTATAGGCAGTTTAAGGGAACGAGATCCGGCGCGGCGTAACGGTCCATTTCGGACATTGGGCCGGACCAGGATGGCGGGGCAGACCTTGGCGGCATGCCCTGAAGCGGACGTTACCCATCACCGTAGCCGAATGGGGCGGGAGCGGCCGAACAGCAAAGCTAAAGACCGAAGCCGCACTGCGCGTCGAGCCAATCGAGTACGCACCGGTTGTGCAATGAGCGGTTTCCCATTTCAGCCTGAGTGATCAGTCTAGGACAAGAGATGGTCTCGGCCCGCCGTGTCATGGTGAACAGCTCTGCCGAGACAAAATAATCTCGCAAATTGCCGACACCGTGGGTCCAGAAACCTCGATCCACGACCTTCCATTTGGTCAGGAGGCTCTTGCGGATCGTGGCGTCGATCTTCTGCATGATCGCCTCATCGAGTTTGCCTTGATCCGAATGGTGCAGCAGGGCAACCGGCTTTCCCCGTCGCCAGATCGCCATCATCAGCGCGTCGGTCACCAGCTGAGCGGTCATCTCGGCTTTCATCGACCAGCCCACCACGCGGCGGGACAAGAGGTCGATGACGGCTGCAACGTAAAGCCAACCCTCTGCGGTCAATATGTAGGTGAAGTCTGCGATCCAGCGCTGGTTCGGCCGTTCGGCGTGGAACTCCCGGCCGAGCGTGTTCGGAGCGATAGCCGATCGTTGGCCGTCGTCCTTGGGCGGGCTGCGCCGACGCGGCCTGGAACGCAGGGCTTGTGCACGCATCGGCACGCGCGCCTCCAATTCTATGCGCACCTGCCTGTCGGTTCTTGAATGTCTAAGCCGTCAGAGCCGCTGTCCCTGGTCGGATCTCCCATTGGCGCGATGGCGGCATAAGCAAACGTGGCTCTTGGGTGCTGGCATTAGCTTTCCGGCCAACATCCCTTTAATGTATCCTTTGACAACTCTTGTTATTGAGCTTGCGCGCAACCAGCCGTTTGCGAATGACGCGGAGGCAATCCGTATTCTGGATTTCATTACGCGGTTTGGACAGGGATCGGCTCGGTCGGGGCTGGTGTCTTCGATCAGCCATTGATGCTGACGCAGGCACTCTGGCTGGCAGTCATCATCGCTGGTGTCGTCTGGCTGAAGCTGGCCAATAGTCCAAAACTCGCGGTACAGGCCTGATACGATCCTCTGAGAAGAGTTCGAAAAGTGCTTCTTCCGAGCAGATATCGCCTTCAGGCCTATCAGACCTGAATACGAGCGTCCCCGCCAAAGCCGATCAGCAAATCCGCAAGCTTCTGGGCCGCCGGTCCTAGCGCCTCGTCCCGTCGATGGGCGACGTAGGCGCTGGACGCGGCCTTGCCATTGCGACCCATGGCGCTGACATTGAGGCGCACCAGCTTGCCGTGTTCCAAATCCCGCTCGACGAGCCAGTGGGGCAACCGCCCCCAGCCAGCACCGCCCAGGATAAGATTGTGCTTGGTGTCCTGCGTGTTGACGCGGCACGTCTGGGAAGACACGACGCCGAAGTCACGCCCTGCGGATAGGTCCGATGGATCGGACAAAACGATCTGGAGATGATCGGCAATATCCATCAATTCGAGCGGCTCGTCCGCGTAGCGTTTGGCCAGCGGGTGCGTCGCCGCAACCACGGCGACTTGGTCGATCGATGTTAGTGGCTCAAACTTGATGCGCGGGTCGCGGAAATCTTCTCCAACCATGATGGCGAGGGCGCTGCGTTTTTTTCTGAGGGAGTCGAGCGGACCGCCCATCGGCTCCGACCAGACCCGGATGGCGACGGCAGGAAAGTGGTGCCGCATCTGGGAAATCGCTTGGGCTACATCCTGCATGGGATAGAGCGTGTCGACCGAAATCCCGAGTTCCGTTTCAACGCCGTCTGCGAACCCACGGGCCTGGGCGCGCAGCACATCCACGCGAAGAATGATGTCGCGTGCATTGCCCAACAACGCCTGACCTTGCGCGGTCAGGACCGGCCTGTGTCCCGAACGGTCAAACAAGGCGACGCCAAGAGCAGTTTCAAGATTGCCTATGGCAACGCTGATGCCCGACTGCACGCGTGAAAGCTTCTTTGCTGCGGAGCGGAAGCTGCCACTGTCCGCAATCGTCACAAAAGTGCGGATCTGATCGAGCGTAAGAGCATCGAGCATGATCACTCCTAATGATCATCATAATGCATTTTATATCACTTAATCAGCTCGAATGCCTGCTGCAACCTGCGCCGCGAACAACAGTGGATGCGAGATTACGATATGACAAACGTGCTGGTGCTTTACTATTCCTCATATGGTCATATCGAGACGATGGCCGCCGCCGTGGCTGAGGGTGGCCGTGAGGCGGGCGCGTCGGTGACGATCAGGCGCGTGCCGGAGCTTGCTCCCGAAGCGGTTGCCGCAAAGTCCGGATATAAAGTCGACCAGTCTGCGCCCGTGGCCACGGTGGCCGAGCTTGCCGACTACGACGCCATCATCATCGGGACGCCCACCCGCTATGGCAACATGGCGTCTCAGATGAAGAACTTTCTCGACCAGACCGGCGGACTTTGGTTCGAGGACAAGCTGGTGGGCAAGGTCGGCAGCGTCTTTGCCTCCACGGGAAGTCAGCATGGCGGGCAGGAAACCACTATCCAGTCTACCCAGACCGTTCTGTTTCATCTGGGAATGATCGTTGTTGGCTTGCCCTACAGCTTCAAGGGCCAGATGCGGATGGACGAGATCACCGGCTGCTCGCCCTATGGCGCATCGACCCTGGCAGACGACGGCAAGGGTGGGCACCGGGACCCCAGCGAGAACGAACTGGCAGGCGCTCGGTTCCAGGGGCGGCATGTTGCGGAAATCACCGCCGCCCTCGTTGCCGGCCGCGCGGGAAAGGCGTCGTGACGGACGCCATCTCAAAAAGGACCAGAACGGCCCCCACACATTGGCCTGCCGTACTTGTGATTGTGTGGAGCGGGGTTGCGGCCGCCTTGCAGGTCGGCAAGGCGGCGATCGCAGCACCTCTGTTGCAGATCGATCTTGGTATCGGGCTGACAGCGATTGGCTGGCTGGCCGGAATATTCGCGGTGATCGGGCTCTTTGGCGGCATTCCGACCGGGGCGTTTGTTGCGCGTTTCGGCGCGAGGCGCATTCTCGTAATCGGGCTTCTGGTCACAGCAGCGGGTGCCGCACTCGGCGCGCTGATCACAGGCCTTCCCAGTCTGTTCATCGGCCGCGTCATCGAGGGGGCGGGCTTTCTTCTGGTGACGGTTGCGGCTCCCTCGCTGCTTGAGCGTGTCGCGCGACCATCTGAACGTGATCTGGCCTTTGCGCTTTGGAGCTGTTTCATGCCGATCGGTATGGCGGCTGCAATGCTGGCGGGGCCGCTGTTCGACGACTGGCGGATGATGTGGTGGGCGAGCAGTGCACTAACGCTGGCTATCTGCTTGGCTGTTCCGTTCGTCATTCCCGCCAGCGACGGAAGGCTGTCGTTGTCCTGGAGCGGCTTGCGCCGTGACACATTGGCCGTGTCGAGCGACCAGGGTGCTGTCGGACTTTCGATCACGTTTGCGCTCTATAGCCTAATGTTTTTCGCCGTGTTCAGCTTCCTGCCCGTCTTGTTGATGGAGAGGCTCGGCGTATCGCATCAGACGGCTGGATTGCTCAGTGCTCTGGCATCAGCCATGAACGTCATCGGCAATCTGGTGGCGGGCCTGCTTTTGTCCAAAGGTATCAGACGGCCGGCACTGCTGATTGCTGCATGCCTCGTCATGGGATTGGCCAGCTTCGGTATCTTTCTTCCCATATTGCCGGACAGTGCCGCCTTTGGCCTCTGTTTACTGTTCTCCGCCGTGGGCGGAATGATCCCGGCGATTCTGCTGTCCTCCGCGCCAATCGTGGCGCCGGCGGCTGGGCTGGTGCCGGTCGTGCTGGGCCTGATCGTCCAGGGCAACAATCTCGGACAAATCCTTGGTCCGACTGCAATCGGCAATGCACTGGATCGGTTTGGCTGGGAGTCGGCCGCATACATTGTGGCGGGGGCGGCACTGAGCGCGGTGGTCGTGGTGATTGCGACCTTAAGGCGGATCGGACCAGAGCGTGTCAACGATGGAAGTGGAGGCCGCCGATGAGCATCGACTTCAACCCCACCAGCCTATCCGTCGGCGCACGACCTCGTCGAAGCGGGCGAGTTGGCCTTCCGACCGTACGATGGTCGGAAGCAGCGGCTGGAGCGCCAAGTCGCATATTTTATAAACGACTGCAATTAAGTGCGATTTGCATCGATACGGATGCTGATACGCATTTTGCTTCCGTTATATCGATATCCTCTCCTCGCGCTCGATCTCCCGGATTGAGCAGCGGCACATCAGGCCAAGCCTGAGATTGGCGAAGCGCCCTGAATTCAGGGGCTTTTCGGATCTTACTATGCGGCTCGCAAGCCACAAGCGACGTTTACAAATGATCGTATAATCTCGTTCAGCATCTTCGGAAAGCCAGCTTGTAGAATATATTATGTGTCGATGGCATCGACAGCCTGGGCAATGGCAGATCCGGAAGGCAAGATGCATTAAAGGCGAAGCCGTCACTGCACGATTTGCCATTGGTCCGTCGTCACCGACGACGTGCCGTGTCACTAGGCGTCTCGCCAAATAAGCGTTGGTAATACCCCGCGAAGCGGCTCAGATGCGTAATGCCGGTTTCCAGCGCGACGTCCGTCACCGACTGGCCAGTCTTTCGTGCCGAGAGCAGCTTGCGGCGGCTTTCATTGAGCCGAGTCCGCTGGATATAGTCGGCGGGGCTTATGTCGAAAGTGGTCCGGAATGCATATTCAAGCTGTCTACGACTTACCCGCAATTCCTTGCAGAGCCGCATGACGGACAGGCTGTCGCTCAAGTGGGCCCTGATGAAATCGTCGGCCTTCCAGGCCTGAGCAAGGCGGCGTGTCAAGGATCGATCAAGCTGCCGATCCGCTAACTCCCGGTCCAGAGAAGCCTCGGCGATGGCCCCGAGATACTCGGAGACAGCGGTCGGCATGCGCCACGCACGCTGCGTATCGTCTTCATCCAGGCAGCTGGGGAGAGTCGCGAGGCGGTTGCCGACATACTGCAAGCCGGGACGTGAAAGCCTGACGGCCTTGGGCGCGCTCCGAATGCTGTCGACAGACACGCGCGTGGCGGTTTCCTCGATGTCGAGCCATGTCTCTGTAGGCAGGACCGCCGCCGTCCAGGCGGCACCGGGCTTTATGCTGGCAAAAATATCGTGCCCATCGGGTATGATAAGAACGACGCCGGGCTCAAGCGGGACGTTGCAGATCGTCGCCTGAGCCGGACGCGTCGCCATCAGCACAACGACGCAGCCGCGTTGGAAGCCACCGCGTGCGCGGACGTGACTGTTCAGGTAGGACGTGTCGAGCGCCCAGCCTTCTGGCGACTGAAGCTGACGAATCCAGGAGGGTGATCCGCCTGCCGACAGGATATCCACGGACAACGGGACGTTCGACGCAGCGTTTGATAGCTGGTCTGGCGAGAATTCGATGAACCCATCCCATCTGGAAGGAGACTGTCCGGACATAAGCCTCCCGCTTTCTTTTGCGCAAAGCGGATAGCGAGGCTAGCACGACGATGTAACCATACAAAGTCGGCGGCCCCATGGTCTCCGGCGCCGGCAAGGCTGCCGGGCAGCTGCTGCTAAAGGCTCATGCAAGGCGAAACACAAATGACTGCTACAGTTGCCGCCAAATCTGGCATCTCGCGCCGGGCCCTTATGGCTGGCATGGCATTGAGGTTTGCGGCGGGCGGCCTGGCGATCGGTATGGCAGGCACCGGCACAGCTTCGGCGCAGGATGCTCCGCCAAACATCGTTTACATCGTCGCCGACGACATGGGGTGGGGCGATGTCGGTTTCCACGGCTCCGACATCGCGACGCCGAATCTGGACGCGCTGGCGAAGAGCGGCGCGCGGATGGAGCAGTTCTACACGCAGCCTATGTGCACACCAACGCGCGCCGCGCTGCTGACCGGGCGCTACCCACTGCGCTACGGTCTCCAGACGGGCGTGATTCCGGGCGCCGGGACATACGCTATTCCAATGGACGAATATCTTCTCCCCCAGACCTTACAGGATGTTGGCTACGCGACCGCCCTGGTCGGGAAATGGCATCTCGGCCATGCGAGGCCTGAGTTCTGGCCCAAGCAACGTGGCTTCGATCAGTTCTACGGCTCGCTGGTCGGCGAGATCGATCATTTCAAGCATACCTCCCATGGCGTTCCAGATTGGTATCGCGACAATGCGCCCATCGAGGAGCCCGGTTTCGACAATAGCCTGTTCGGAGATGAGGCTGCCCGGGTCATTCGAGAGCACAACGGTGCCAAGCCCCTGTTTCTCTATCTGGCCTTCACGGCTCCGCACACGCCCTTCCAGGCGCCGCAGGGCTATCTGGACAGATTCAAGGGCATCAGCGATGAGAACCGGCGTGCTTACGCTGCCATGATTTCGGTTATGGATGATGGAATCGGCAAAGTCATCGCAGAACTCGAAAAGCGTGGCATGCGCGACAACACATTGATTGTCTTCCATAGCGACAATGGCGGCGTGACGAGCTCAATCTTTGCCGGCGACACGAAGGTGGCCGGCAGTCTTCCGGCGAGTAACGGCCCTTATCGCGATGGCAAGGGAACGCTCTACGAGGGAGGAACCAGAGTAGCGGCTGTCGCCAATTGGCCAAATCGGATAAAGCCCGGGGTCGTCGATGAGATGATCCACGTCGTTGATATGTATCCAACGCTGGCCGGTCTGGCCGGGGCTACGATCAGTAAGACCAAGCCGCTCGACGGGGTGGACGTCTGGGGAGTGCTTGCCGACGGCAAACCATCACCGCGTGATGAGATCATTTACAACGTAGATCCGATGGGAGCAGCCATACGCAAGGGCGACTGGAAGCTCGTATGGAAGGCCGCCTTGCCGCAACGGCTCGAGTTGTTCAACCTCCGCGAGGACACGTCCGAGACAAAGAACCTCGCCGCGGAGAACCCTGAAAAGGTCATTGAGCTGAAGGCCCGGATCGAGGAACTGGCCACCGATATGGCGCCTCCGCTTCTGTTGATGGAAGCTGTGCGCCTGACCTTCCACGCGCCACCGGTGGTTACCGATCCGACTGTGCTTTTCAGCTTAGGCGATTGACAGAGTGCTCCGGACGGGAGGGCTTACGCGGAATTGGCGTTTGCGCGCCAATCTCGGTCTCTGATCCCCGGGCTGATAAACTACCGCCTTGGAACAGGAGACCCGTAGGCGTGGCGCGCTCTGTCCTTGATTTCAGCGCGTCCAGTTGAACAGCTTCCCAGCCTTTGCCTCAAGGCAGCACTGATTGGGATTGAAGGGGGCGCGAGGCCGCCCTCGCCTTCCGGGGGCTCCGCGGACGGAGCCGAATGAAGGAGGCTCTCCCCTCCCCTGCCCTCTTTCAGTTTAGTTGTGAGCAGGGCGAGGATCATCGGCGTCGTAGAGAACTGTCCCTGGACCATGCGCTCAGTGAGATGGCGCAGGTAGCCACCGGGGTTAGCAATCCGACCCGACCGTTCATAGATCGCAGCAAGCATTGTCGCGGCCCGCTGCGGCCCTAATGCTGCGCAGGTCCCCTCCCAGCTTTTGACACTGATCCCCAACATCGGACGGACAAGGCTGGCTAACCCCAGAAGGCCGCGCCAATCCTGGATTGCCCGGCCTTGGGCCAGCTCAACGATGGCGGGGCAGGCTTTGATGACAGTGGCGAGGCTGGGATCCTGGTGTGCTGTGCCTGGCTTTCCGGGCTCGAGGCCGTTTTCTTCCTTTTTCGGATAGCTTTTCGAAGATTCTAAATGGGATTCTGGATTTGATTCCTTTATGTGCCCGCCAGAATGGGACTCATTGGCGGCCGTAATCTGGGATTGTGTGAAGATTTCCAAGGATATGCGGATTTCACGCCAGAGAAGGCGCAGATCACCGCAGATCGCTTCGATCACCTCACCACAGGCTTGCCGGGGAAGACGGCTAATCGTGTCCTCGTAGCGGCGCTGCAGGCTATCCCAGGGACCAGGCGCGCCCTCTTCACGGGCTGCGGCGATGGTCTTGACGATATCCCTGCGCAGGAGCGTCAGTTGCTCCCTGGCGACCTGTCTGGCGCGTTTGTCGGCCTGTACAGCCTCCGCCATGTCCTTGAAGATCTCGGCTCGGGCGACGATGGGAGAGAGATCGAAGCCATAGACCTGCTCGATATCCCCTCCCCTGCCCTTGCGCGCGAAGCGTTTTCCGTTGGGACTGTCGCGGCGGATGATCAGGCCACAATCAACAAGGATTGAGAGATGCCGCCGCAGGGTCGTTGCAGGCATGCCATTGGCGCGGGACGCCAGCTGTTCGTTGGAGGGCCAGACGATGATGTCCGTGCCGCCTGACAGGGTCGTTTCCGGGTGAAACGACAGTAGGGCGTTGAGGATGGTGAGCGCCCTGTCGGTCGCACCCAGCCGGTCGCGTGCCTCGCGAATATGCTGAAACACTTGCCATTTGTGGACGACGGCATCCCTCGGGGCGCTGCGTCCGATGGCTTGCTGCGCAAACTGGGCAAGCGACATCGTTCGCCGCCCAAAGGGCGTCGTTGCAATATACGTCTGCATTCTCTTTCACCTATCGCTAGGCAAAAGAAATCTGCTCGCCGAAACGACAATTATCCCTCAAGGGACTCTTGACTGCGATTCCAGGAAATGCGATTCTCTAGTTCTCACACAGGAGAAGGGCTTCCGGGACGGTGTTTCGGGGGCCTTTTTCTTTTGCTGCCGCTCTCCTCTCACATAGTCAGACCTGCGAAAGCCTGATTATTTCCGGCTTTCATATTCAGCGTAGAGCCTGGGCAGCTCGTTCAGTACGAAATCAGCGAAGTCGGGCGCCTGGCGTCTATCGATTGTAACGGCTACCTTCCGCTCGCTTTGCTCCACCCGTGCCAGCGGCGATCCATGCCGGGAGGTCCAGACGTTGGGCTCGCGCCGTTCGCCCGGCTTCGGTTTCAACGCGGCCAATACGGCTTTGAAGCGTGCATCGGACGGCATCGCCGCGAAGGTATCGCCGCGGGCTAGCGCGGTGGCACGATCAAGCGCATCAGATCGCGAAAGCAGGTCCGCCAGCTCGATCCAGTTGCGACGTCCGATCCCGTGCGCCGGTCCGATCGCATCCACGAGTTCATCCGGGATCCGGGTGACGACCGACAGCATATTGGACAGGTCACTCTTATAGATCGACATGGCTGCCATGATCACATCGCGCGTAAAACGCGGCTGCAGGTTACGCGCGAACCGTGCCTTCTCAATAAAGGTGAGGTCGCGGCGCTCGTTGTTCTCCTGGCCTTGCGCGACAACCAGCTCTTCGTCGCTGAGGTCGCGAACCACGGCGCGAACCGGCATGCCGAGTTCGATGGCTGCCCTGAGCCGGCGATGCCCGAAGGCGACCTGATAGCGTCCCCGCGCTTGCGGGTGAGGCCTTACCAGGATTGGAACTTGCTGCCCTTGCTCCCGGATTGAAGCAACGAACTGGCGCTGGACGTCGTCATCAGCCGGCATCCGATCCGTGATAAAGGACGGATCGATCTCGGCTGGGTTCAATTCGACGATTGTCTGGCCAGCGGAGAGCCTTTTCTCGATTTCATCGGCGCGTCGATTCCGCTCCGAAACCTCGCCCAAGGATTGGCCAATGGCTCCCACCGGCGAGCGATTGGGGTCAATTCCAAGGCCCGCAACGCCCAGCAGGGGCCGCGATCTCGGCCGGCCTTCCACCCGCGCAGGTGTCTCCGGGGCAGAGGGATCCGCGGCGCTTCCCACTGTAGAATCGAGGGTTGCAAATATGCGCTTTCGGCTCATGCGGAGCGTCCCCAAGCCTTGCTGATGAGTTCTTCGATCTCACCATTGACATTCTGCATTGCTTCAATCGCTCGATCGTAGGTCGAACGCGTGAACTGGCTGCGTTCGACCTCAAACAGCGTCTGGTTCGTCAAACCAGCGTCGGACACCGCGGTGCTCTTGAGCATCGGGTGAATCAGGACGTGATCGTTAAAAATCGAGCGGAGAAATGCGACCATCTGGTTCTGCGGGCCGTCGCTGGGCTCGAACCGCGTAACGAGATATCTCAGCCAGTTGTAATCGGACGTTGCGCCCACACGGGATATTTCATCGAGCAGATCACCCGTCATGGCCAGAAATTGGCTCATCGACATCACATCGAGCATCTGGGGATGAATCGTGATCAGGACGGAGGTTGCGGCCGTCAGCGCGGAAAGGGTGAGATATCCGAGCTGCGGGGGGCAATCGATTATGACGACATCATACAGGTCCTGCACCTGGGCGATGGCTTGGCCAATCCGCGCGAAAAAGAGCGTATCTCCCGCCTTCCGGGTCATCAGCGCGCGTGGTGTGTCATGCTCGAACTCCATGAGCTCGAGATTGCCCGGTATCAGGTGGAGATCCGGGATATATGTGGCGCGTACGATCTCAGCGATCGGCCGCTGTTCCTCGTCGTAACGGATCGCTCCATAGAGCGTTTCATTCTGCCCGACATCGAGCTCTGGCTGCTCACCGAAAAGGGCGGAAAGGCTGGCCTGCGGATCAAGATCGATCGCAAGGACGCGGTAGCCGTGCAACGCGAGATGCTGGGCGAGATGAGCCGTCGTGGTCGTCTTCCCGGATCCACCCTTGAAATTCATCACAGAGACAACCTGAAGGGCCTCGCCCTCCCGCCGCCACGGCAGGTAGCGCCGCGTTCCACGGCTGCCGCGATCAAGGTGAATCCGGAGATTATGGATGTCCTCAACCGAGTAAGTGCGCCGCCCGTTCGTGACCAACCCAGATAGGCCGGGGGTCTCGGCAGCGACCTGTCGAAGGTACCCCTCCCCTATCCCGATCAGTCGCGCGGTTTCCGAGGGGCTGAACTGCCGTATCGTTTTTTGCGCATGGGGCGGAAACGTGGTCGCATGGTGGACCTGCAGCTGGCTGGTCAGCGCATTAGAATGGCGTTGAATAATCCCCTTGAGGTCCTCAGGGGAAACACGCTCCTTGTCGGGTGCCGTCTGTGCCATTTGCCGATATGCCAACCTTGAATGCACAACTGCGCTGTTGAACGCGGATTGCGCAGAAAACCGTAGTTCCTATGAGTAAAACCGATTCTGAGGTTTCCGCAAGGGATATTGGGTTAATCGAAGGTAAATCCCAGTTCGGCTGCGATAGTTGACAGTTGGCTAAAACAGTCCGCGATGGCTGTTTCATTGGCTGAGGCTGAAGAAATCGATGTCGGACACTTATCGAAGTGTGGCGCTGAAAGTGCCGTTTGCATGATTCGCGGAGGCAGGCAGTATATCACGCCAAGTACGGAGAGGGCGTGATCTGGTCGTTCTTGGCTTGTATCTATCTGGCTGCGCGGATCGATGGTATCTGCGGGTCCGGATTCAAAAGAGATAAGCCTGGCTTCTGGCTTTGTGGGAGTTAGCCGCGGCTAACTCTTCTCTAGTTTGCCGTCGCGCGCCGCTATTTACCGATCATCAGGCGTTTTGATGGGCATCAGAGACCGGCGATTGCTGCTGCGTCCGGGGTGGTCGCGTCCGCTGACTGCGTCGCTGCAAGATGCCGATGCCGAGCGGGTTATCCGCGCATGCTGTTGGGCTCGTGTGGCGCGTGGTTGTTGGTCAGTGGGCGTGCCGCGGATTTCGGGCGTGGGTCTTAGTCCCGGGGCGAATTGTTCGACATAGATATGGGGGGGCGTCAGCTGTCATGGCCGGCCTTCGGGCGGGTCAGTCATCGTTTCTCGGCCAGTCCTCTTCCCTCGTGGGAGGCTCTCCCCTCCAGGGCTTATCCCTGGCCTTCCAGTTGATGGGTGGTTGCTGTCGGTATGACAAGGACGCGAAGTCGAGTGCCTGGGCTGGCGACCGAGTTCTATTTCTACCGGCATCCACAGTCCCAGTTAGCCGCGGCTAACTCCTCTTTCACCGAGGGCACGAATTTAGCCGGGGACGGGCCGGGATCGTTTTTTTGGGGCTGAATGCCTAAGTGGCCGCCAACGATGAAGCCTCCATAAGCCCGCCGGCCCTGACGGCGGGGAGGGCGCTTTCGCGAAAGCGTCGTGGCGATCTGGACTTTGGCGGTGAGGGATTGCGCGCGGTCGCGCGGTGACGCTCAACGGCAATCCGGTACTCGCCCGGCCCAGTGAGGCTTCGACGATCCGCCAGGCGCTGGTTGCCCTGTGGCTTCTGAGGGAAGGGCAGCTTTCCCGCCCGTGTCTTATAGGCCGGCGACCTTTTGTCCGATTGATGCGTCATTGATCGCGCTTGCGCTTCTCGCGGCGGGGCTGTTCCGCGGCGGTATGCCCGAGTAGTCCCTGGACATACCGATCGTCACCTCCGGCATGATAGTGCAAGGCCAGCGCGCAATGAATGACCGGAAAATCTGTGTTCCCGCTCTCCCTCGGTAAGGTCGCTACGCGCACCGGCGGAAAGTGCTGCCTGCTTGACCGGGCGAGGGCGACTTCCTTTCCTGCGCCAGTCACGCGGCGGAGGAGGGCCCTCGGCTGATCCTTGCCAGCTTAAGCCATGCATCTAGTACGAAGGCCGGACAGGTGAGGTCGGAAGACCGCGACCGATCTCCACCTTACGCTAGCCGGCTCCACCGCGTAGGGTCACGGTCATGCTCTTGCCTGGAAAGTCGACCCAGCCGCAGTCGTCCTCTGTCTGGGCCGGGCCTGCTTCCAGTCCGATGATTTCCGAACGACGCAAAGCCTCCCGCAAAACCAATGAGCAGCACGGCGCGGTCGCGCAGCCCCCGCTGGGTGCCAAGATCAGGGGGTGCGAACATGGATATGAGTTCGCCCGGCAGGACAGCTTCCTTTCACCGGGGGAGGCTGGCCTGGGTGTTGCGAATGCCTGCAAGGACGCTGGTGATGTGGCGGTCTTGCGATCAAGCGAGATGCCACGTAGGGCGTAGTTCCATGCCAGGGTGGAAAGCCGCCGCTCGATGGTCGAGACAGAATTCGCCTTGCCGCCTTCGGTTACCGCGCCTTAGGCGCACGCGGCGATATAGAGGCCGATAGTCTGGGGATCGGGTGCCCACGCCTCCAGAGCCTACCGCCGCGCCAAGTGCAGAAGTGCCGCCAGTCGCCCGCATATGCGGGTCTCGTGTTGGCGGAACTTCCGTCTCCGCTGGGGAGGCTTACGCGCGGGGCGTGCGGCTCCGGTTGTGCGGGTTAAGCCCGTGGCCAAGGCGGCGAGGTCTCAGAGGGAAGGGGAGGGTGATAGGGGAGTGTCAGCCCCAAAAGCGAAGCCCCATTTCGCGCGGGGCTGGGCCAACTGAATCGTTGTCCATCCCGGACCTTTCACACACGAGGTCCGGTGTCCCAGGGATCGATCACCGAAGCTCCGGTTTCGGCAAAAACTGCTTCACGGCGGGTAACAAGCAGGAGGTCGTGGACGATGGCGGTCGCTGCGATCAGGCCGTCAACGCTACTGCGGTTGCCGCCCACGGCAATACGGCCCCAGGCCGCCGCGATCTGGTCTGTGACTGGAAGGATGAGATCGGCGTGATCGTGACGAAGTCTGCGGAGCCATTCGGCGAGCGGCCCGGCCGCATCGGAATTGCTCGCCCGTGTGTGGCTGATGCCGCGCATAATCGCGCCGAGGGTGAGGACACTAAGATGGATGCTGTGTGGATCAACCGAGCGGAGCCATGTGACCGCCTGTGGCACCCCCCTTCGGGCCGCCACGATGACCTCGGTGTCAAGGAGATACATGAGGCGCTCCGTCGCTGGCCGGATCATCCCGCAAGATCGCGATGGCGAGCTCGTCATCCCAAGCCGGCCCTCCGAGCAAGTCGTCGACCAAGGTCGGGTGGCCAGCACGCAAGGCTTCGAAGTCAGCTGCCGACAACACGACGGCGGCTGGAATGCCCCGCAACGTGACGGATTGCGGGCCTTCGTGGCGTGCCTGCTGCACGACCCGGGAGAACTGATTCTTGGCGTCCTGTAGTGACCATTCCATGAGTTTCTCGATCCTAGCTAGCCTGTCTAGCTATAAGGAAATCGAGGTGCGCCGTCAATGTCGTGGCGTGGCGCGGCAGAGGCTCGGTCAGATCTAGAGAGCGCGCTCGACATTCCGCCCTGGGCGGTGCTTCCCAATGATCAAGCCCCAGACGAATAATAGCTCTCATGCAACTCTCTCGGTCATTTTTGATCTCAGACAGTGCGTGCGGCTTGGAGCGAAAATTCCGTCCGTAAGCGCACGCTCCCGCTAGGCTCATGTCATGTGCTCGAACCAGCAGACATCACCGCCTATCGCCTGTCGATCCCCCAGCCGTACCCAACTGGGCACTGATCCACGAGCTAGCCCGCGCGATGGCGCAGCTGCCTTGGTTGGAAGGAGCGAGAGTGAGGCCACCCTTCGCGACGCCTGGCATTTTGCGATGGCGCCGGCGGCGATCTGGGCACAGCCGGTAACATTCTCGCCGCCTGGAGGCGGCTCGCCTCGTGTTCATCCACCTGCGATGTGGAGGCCCTGTAGTCGGTCGCTGGTCTGCTCGGCTGTGGTGGCTTGCCGACCAGGTGCTAGCATCCAGCCTGCGTTGGGCGTTGCCAGTCCCCTTGATGGTCGGACAGGCAATCCGGCGCGTTCCGGGGAGAGGGGCAGCTCGCCCGGGAGAGGAGGGGTTCGAGCGGGCAATGTGCCTCGCGCTCGCGCAGGCCTCCGCCGCCGCTTGCCGGCTTGCCGGCGAGATTGCTGGCGAGGCGGTGCGATTGGAGGCGGTGGCGCCGAAGGCGCGCACCAAAGGGGCGGGGGAGGTGATCCAGCTCCTGTTTGATGAAGATGCTGTGCCGGGCACCCCTACAGTCCCCGCATTTGATGCGGTGGGGCGCGCATCGGCTGTTCCAGCACCTTGCAATAGCCGGTGCGGTTCGAGAACTCACGGGGCGCACCACCTTTAGGCTTTACGGGCTCTAGGGCGGGCCATGGCGACGCGCCCCGTCTTCAAGATCCCCTGGCCATCGAGCTCGCGGCCCTGTCGCCGGATTTGCGCTGGCGCGAGTGGGTGGGCCGCGTGGAGGCGGTCATCTTTGCTTCACCGATGCCGGTGACGCACGAGATACTTGCGCGCCTTGTCGGGCATGGTTGCAACATTGTCCAGATCATCGACGATATCCGCAAAGATCTGTTCGGCCGCCATTTTTACTTGCTGCCGTTGCCGGCGGCTGGCAGCATCGCACACGCAAGGGCTCCGCCGACGCGATCCGCGCTGCCACCGGGCGCTATGGCGAACCCAGGCCGCTGTCGCGATCCGATAATCTCGTACTGATGGCAATTGCCTAAATCCAGCTGATCTCGCGTGCCGAACTCGGACGG
Source organism: Hyphomicrobiales bacterium (assembly GCA_930633525.1). Lineage (NCBI taxonomy): Bacteria > Pseudomonadati > Pseudomonadota > Alphaproteobacteria > Hyphomicrobiales > Hyphomicrobiales bacterium. The sequence goes on along the minus strand of CAKNFP010000002.1, from coordinate 1,257,745 downwards.
ATATTCGGCAGGGAAGTCAGCCGCGACACCATCGGTCATTTGCGTGGCCTTGGCTTCATTGCCGCCGGTCCGCGTTCACCCCGGCACGAAGCACCCTACACCTACGTGACCACGAAGGGTTTCCTCGCGGATATCGGCTTCGACACTCTCAGAGAGCTCCCTGATATCGAGGCCATCGAAGAGGCGGACCTCCTCTCCAAGCGCAAGCTCCTTTATGGAGAGATCATTATTCCAGAATGCCGGGCAGGCGACGATGAGGGGAAGAAGACGAGCATTGACCTGGATCTTGAACGCCTCGGTGGGCGCCTGATCCCCCGTTGGATGGCTCGCCGGTCGGCCCAACTCGTGCGCTGCGGGACTATCCCTTCGCTAGCGGCTGGTGCCATTGGTCGTTTGGGCTCTCGGCATAAAGTCGCGGATCACCATGAGGGGCGTAGGACCGGCAGGGGTGGAGCGACAACTACGCCGATCAGATGCAATTGAGAGCAAAAGTCTCGGTTCGCAGAATCAGCAGCCAAGCCGCCTTCTCGCCTGTTGCCTATGGCATGATATAAGCGCGATGGTTGCGGAGGGGCTGGATAATAAACCTTGTGTTGTATGCTGGATGCCGTATAATGCTTGAATGAAAAATTCAAAAGAAGATCTGGGATTTGACAGTCCGATCTATGTGAATATATCCGTCGATCCTGTGTTGAGCGTACGCCAAGCCAACATCTTGCTTAACGCGAAATGGCCATTGATCCATATCCTGGACACAAGAGGTATGGAACCAGAGCCGCTCAAACGCGCGCGCAACGCCTGTGCTGTAGCTTCGATGAGTGGATCCCGCCAGGACATCGAGTACGCGCGGAAAAGCTTCGAGCGAGCCGCCCGTAGTGCGGGGGTGCTGATGGACAGAGCAGGTTGAGGGTTTTTCTTCGCGGGATTAAAAATTTCAAGGGATGGATATTCTTATGTTTAGAGAGATTAGAACTATGCAGCAGATCGAGGCAATGCTTCTGAGTAATGTTCGCCAGGCGCCTCACTGTGCGGAGCTGCAGACTGTAAAGATTGAGTGCTGTCGCAGTGATATCGGACCGAATTGGCGCCTCCGAAACTTTAATCCTGGGGGTGGCCCTTTCTCCGGCATTCTCTCTCAATTGACCCACGAGGCCCGGCGCCTGGGGAGAGCCTTCGATGTGGGAGGAGACCTCCAAACCACACAGGCGCCAGTGCCCGTCCAGGCAAGGGTTGATCGTGCGTTTCAAGCTAATGCTGGATAGTCTATTTAGGTCTGTTGAGGGAATATAGAGAATATTTTATTTCAATTACTCCTGAGCTTTGTAGTATAGATTGTGAGATGGGCTTGGATGTGCCGCGCGAGGATCTGCATATCCCCGTCATTTCATGTGGTACCGGAGATATATCGATCCTGTGCTGAGCTTGGTTCTGCGCCAACGGCGCCATCGGCGGGCTTCTCGTCAAATCGATGCACAAGCGTGCGAACAGGCGTCTGCGCGTACTTTTATGCATGCGACAAGGTATACGCTACGACTGTTGGTAACGTAAAGTTCTTCAATACCGATAAAAGCTTTGGTTCATCCAGCCCGACAAGGGCTGGCCGGACATGTTTTATGCACATCATGGCTCTTGAGCGGGCGGGATTGCGTACGCTCACCGTGCCCGTATTGAGCGAGGCGATTTCGGGCTTGTAGTACGCGGGCGGACCGACCCGCTCCTCGATCGACATCTCGGCCAGCCACCGGTTGTGGTGTTCACCACAATGTCGGAGCGCTGCCTGATACTCTTGAGGAACGGCGCGTAGGCAACCACTGTTTGGTAGTCGCCTGCCATCCTTGGGATCAGTGCGTGCAGATGCACGATGGCGCCGTCCGACTCTGCCGCGCCCAGGGCCGCAACGGTGATCTTCTGTGCCGTTATGGCCGAGGGGATCACGGGCGTCGCCGTCACTTCGATCCGTGAACTCACACGCAGGATGGCGCTACGCCGTTCGGGCTTCATCAAGGATGAGATGACTTCGAACGGGTTTCGGGCAAGTGCCAGTTCCATGCTCACAGCGGCTTATGGTATCCGGATGTAGTCGAGCGGCAGCTTGCATATGTGGTGGATTATAGCGTGTCCGCGCCTATCCGCCGAACCCAGGACGCTTTGCGAAGGTTCGCGGATGATGGGAGAAGCCCAGTCCGATTCAGGAAAATGCGGAAACTCTCTAGGTACGCAACTTTAACGCATCAGTCGCATGTTCCTGTAATATACAAAGTAATATTGCTAATTCGTATGATTTTTCAAATGCACAGAATGGAAGAAACTCGAATATCGAGTGGAAATTGTGCGCGCCAGTGAAGAAATTAGGGGTGGGGATGCCTTTTTCCGACAGCACTGAGCCGTCTGTTCCGCCGCGCATTGGCGCGATTTTCGGCGCTATGTTCAGAGCTTCCAACACAGAAAATAACAATTCGGCCGGGCGCGCATCAGCCTTCATGGATTGCGCGATGTTGGAGTAGGTATCAGTTATCGTGCAACTTGCCTTTGCGGACGGATATTGCGCTGCCGTATGGCTTACAGCCTCCTCGAGCCTTTCCTTGCGTTTCGTCAATCCGTCTTCGTCAAAATCCCGGAGCAGCACCGTAAGACGCGCCTCCTGATCATTGGACACCAGGTCCTTGAACCAGAAGAAGCCCTGGCGTCCCTTCGTTCTCTCGGGCGTATCGTTTCGATCGAACCCCGCGATGAAATCAGCGGCCATCAGCAGGGGATTGACCAGGACACCGTGCGCGGACATCGGGTGGGCGCTGACACCCGTGAAGACGATTTCCGCCGAGGCTGCGTTGAAGGTCTCGAGAACGACTTCACCCAATTCGCAGCAGTCGATCGTATAGGCGAAGTCGCAAGCGAAGCGCGCCAGATCAAGCGCTTTGGCGCCGCGCAGGCCGATCTCCTCGTCCGGCACGAAGGCGACATGAATGTCGCTGTGGTCGCGATCAGGCGGAAGCCGGGCCAGCAGCGTCATGATCACCGCGATCGCAGCCTTGTTGTCAGCGCCGAGCACGCTGGTCCCATCGCTGAAGATGATGTCCTGCCCGCTCCATTGCATGATCTCGGGGTGCTCAGCGATGCGCAACCAGATATCCTCATCCGCGTTCAGGCAGATATCCCCGCCCTCGAAGCGCAGGACCTGCGGTCGAATGATCGGAGACAGGCCGACATCGACCGTATCGAGATGGGCGATGAACCCGATCTTGGGCGAACCTGGTCGCTTTCCGCGCCTCACCGCCGTCACGGTCGCATGATCGTCAAGAACGATGTCCTCCAGCCCCAACTCTTGCAGTTCGCTCGCCAGCAAAGCCGCAAGACGTTGCTGCCCTTGCGTCGAGGGCAGGCTGGTGGAACGGGCATCGCTCTGGCTTTCGACGGCGAGGTAGCGAAAGAAGCGTTGTTTCAGTTCGTCGCGGATATCCATCGGGCAACCCTGTTGCGTCACAGACGACGGTCGACTGATATCATCTCAGATCGAACTGCCCGAGCCCATCGACAATCTCGATGCGGGAGCCGTAGTCTGCGGATGAGCTTGCAACCCGGCTGAGAATGCGTTCCGCGGAAGCTCCGGTTGCCGGATGCGGCACGAGCCGGTTCTCGATCCGCTCGTCCTGAAGTCCCTCTTCGCCGCCGACAATCAGCGGATGCAGCGTGAGCGAAGTAAGCCGGTTGTCCGCGCCGAATGTACAGTTCGCAACGACACTCTCCCAGACCTCCCTATGCTTCCAAAGCGCAACCTCCGATTTTGTGTGAAAGATGAAATTGCCAAGACTGTGGAATATCGGGCGTCCGCGATAGACCTCGATCGGCAGGAGGACGGGAACGCCGTGGCTCACGAAGATCGCCGCACCGGCGTCGATGAATTGCCGCGCGAATGCGCTGATCCAGTCCGGGGATTGTAGCCAGTCACTCGACCAGTGATGGTGATGCAGATAGGCGATGACCAATTCTCCCGCGTCCGCCGCGATTCGGACGGCTCTCAAATTGGCTTCGAGATCGTCTTTGTCGATCCTGACTGTTCGCTTGAAACGGTCCGAATTGCGGAAGATCGCGCGCCCGATACCGAGCTCTTCCGTCTCGAGAGGCGGCTCGTCATCCGGCTGATTGTCCATCAGCAGGTTGAGGGCCGAATACCCCGCCTTGTCGAGGATCACCTGCAGTTGTTGGAACGACTCGCTTTCCAGTTCAAGAATACGCGACATGCGGATGCGGTTGACGCCGGGTCTCTCACTTCGTTCACCAGCGGCATCGGCCGCATACATGAAATCCGGTCCCGGTCCGCCGTCCATTGCGACCATGGCCACAGGCTTGCCGTCGAATGAAGCGCTTGCCGGGCCTCGCGCTTCGCTTTTGCTGCGCCCGATGCCGGCGTGCAGGAAACCCCGCCCGCCAACTTCGTCCAACGTCGAAAGAATGCCTGGCGGTCCGAGGTCGAAGGAATGGTTGTTGGACAATGACAGCGCCTTGAAGCCAATATCCTCCAGCGCGTCGAGAACTGCGGGCTTGCTGCTTCCGAAATAGAAACCCTTCATCGGCCAGCCGCCATGGGTACCGTATATGGTTCCCTCGAAATTGGTGAAGGCGAGATCAGCGCTTTGCACAAGCGCCTTGATACGATCGAATTCCGGGCTTTTTATAGCTCTCGTATCGTGCTTGATCAAGGATTGGCCCGTAACGGCCAAGGTAAAACGGTCGTTCATGCGACTACTTTCTTCATGATGGGTCGTTGATAGGAGAGGGCATTTACTGGGCGAGGATTTTCGGGCGCGCCTCGATTAGATGCCGGGTGTAGGGGTTGGCGGATTGGCCGAAGATGAATTCGGACGAGCCGTAATCCTCGATCCTGCCGTTCCGCATTACGCAGACGTCATCGCAAATGTCCTGGACGACGGCGAGATCGTGGGAGATGAAGATCATCGAGAGGCGGTTTTCCGAAACCGTCTCCTTGAGCAGCGACAGGATTTCCGCCTGTACGGATACGTCGAGGGCCGAGGTCGGTTCGTCTGCGATCACGATCTTCGGCCGGGCCAGCAGCGCACGGGCAATGCACACGCGCTGCTTCTGGCCGCCGGAAAGCTGATGTGGGTAGCGGTCGAGATGGATTCGCTGCAGACCCAGCCTTTCGATCGTCTCGATGACGCGGGCGCGAACATGCAAATGGCCGGTATCGTGCCCCGCTTGCGCGGTCGCCCGCCCGCATTCGATCAACGCCTGTGCCACGGTGAGCCGCGGGTTCAGTGCTGACGAAGGATCCTGAAAGATCATCTGAACCTGACCAAGCAGGCTGCCGGGCCCGTTGCGATGGCTTATGTCGCATGCCCTTCCGTCAAGCTCGACCCTGTCCGCCGTGCCCGTTTCAAGGCCAGCCAGTATGCGGCCGATCGTCGATTTGCCGCTGCCGCTTTCGCCCACGATGCCGAGAACGCCGGCGCGGGGCAGCCGAAGCCCGATATCCCGCAGCGCAAAGCTGGGTTTCTCGGCGCCAAAAAAATCGAGGATGCTCCTTCCGCCGAATGTCTTCGACAGGTTTTCGACGGCAAGTATCGCTTCGCGGTCGACCACGCCTTGAGACGTAGTATCGACAGATACGGAGCGCAGCTTCGGCACTGCCGCCAGAAGCTTGCGCGTGTAAGGGTCTCGTGGGGTCTGTAACAGCGAAGCAGTCGCGCCCTGTTCGATGACCGCGCCATCCTTCATGACCACCACCCGGTCGGCGATCTCCGCGATGACGCCCATGTCATGGGTTATGAGGAGGATGGAAAGGCCATTTTCCGCAACCAGCCCCTTCAGGACTTGCAGGATCTGCTTTTGGACGGTGGCATCGAGCGCCGATGTGGGCTCATCGGCCACGATGAGGTAGGGAGAGCCGGCCAGCGCCGTGGCGATGACGATGCGCTGCCGTTGTCCACCCGACAATTGATGGGGATAGCTGTGGTAGCGCCGTGACGGGTCCGGGATGCCGACCCGTTCGAGAAGTTGGATAGCGCGCTTTCGCACGTCGGAACGGGAAAGTTCGGGCGACAGGGCGGAAATCGTTTCATCAAGTTGAGCCCCGACCGTCATAAGAGGGTCGAGGGAGGATGAGGGATCCTGGAAGATGCTGGCGATCGCCCGGCCCCTGAGCGCACGTCTTTCCTTGCCATTGATGGCCTCGAGTGCGGTTCCGTTCATCCGGATGGTGCCGCCGGTCTGCTCGATGCCCGGCGCCAGAAGACCGATCACGGCGTTCCCGATCGAGGATTTGCCAGCTCCCGATTCGCCGATGATGCCGAGCACCTCGCCACGTTTCAGCAAGAAGGTCACGTCGCGAACAATCGGCATTGATTGGGATGTTCCCCGATAGACAAGCGATAGGTCGCGAACATCGAGCAGAGGTGCCTTGTCGTTGTCCGCCGTCATAGCGTTCTGCTCCGTGGATCCCATAGCCGGCGGATGTCCTCGCCGGAGAAATTGATGGCGGCGATCAGCGTGAACAGGGCAATTCCTGGAAATAGGCTGATCCAATACTGGCCGGTCAACAGGTACTGGAAGCCGTTCGCCACAGTGGAGCCGAGCGAAGGCTGATCCATCGGAACGCCAAGCCCGAGGAAGGACAATGTGGCCTCGAGTGCCACCGCGTGCCCGATCTCGATCGGCAGCAGCGTGATGGCCGGCGCGATGCTGTTCGGCAGGAGGTGGCGCAGGATGATCCGCCCACGTGACAGCGGCATGGTGCGCACCGCATCGATATAGGGTTTTCCCGCCTCGCTCAGCGCTACGCTGCGGACCACCCGCGCATAGGTTGCCCATTGCACGATGATCAGCGCCAGGATGATCCGATCGACGCCGGGACCCAAGGTTACGATTGCGATGAGCGCCACCAGCATGGTCGGCAGGCTGAGCTGCAGATCGACGACCCGCATGATCACCGCATCGACCCAACCGCCGAAATAGGCGGCGGCGACGCCGAGCGTCAGCCCGACGGCTGCCGCAACCGCGGCGCTGACGACGGAGACCACGAGGCTGATGCGCAGCCCGAAGAGGATGCAGCTTGCGATATCGCGTCCAAGCCCGTCCGTGCCGAGCCAATAGCGATAGCCGTTGCCGCTCATCGTGCCGGGCGGGGAGGAGGCTTCCCAGCCAAGGATCTGGAGAAGGTCATAAGGGTTCTGCGGCGCCACGAGGGGCGCGGCAAGCGCCGCCAGCACGAACAGCGCGAGGACTACATTGGGCAGCGTCAATGCCGGCCGTAAGCGGCGTGGCGCGCGTGTCATGGCGTTGATGAGCTCCATATCCGCTCCCCCATCAGGCTGAGATACGGACGCGCGGATCGAGCACGGCATAAAGCAGGTCGACGACGGCGTTGAGGATGACAAAGGTGAGGGCAACCAGGGTCAGCGTCGCCACCACGACGGGCCGGTCGAGAAGCTGGATTGAATCGATCAACAGCTTGCCGACACCCGGCCAGGCGAAAATGCTTTCCACCACCACCGCAAATGCCAGCATCCCACCGAACTGCAACCCGACGATGGTGATGATCGGCAGGCTGATATTGGGCAGCGTGTGCCTGAACAAGATGCGCCGGTCGGAAATGCCCTTGGCGAGGCAAAAGCGCACGAAGTCCGCCCTCTGCACCTCGACCGTGCCGGCGCGCGCGAGCCGGGCGATCAGCGCTATGTTGGGAATGGCGAGGGCAAGGGCGGGCAGGACCAGATGCCTCAGCCCGTCGGCAGTCAGGAAACTCCAGTCCCATCCGAGGAGTTCGACGGTACTGCCTCTACCCCCAGACGGAAACCATCCGATCGTGACCGCACCAATGAGAATGAGCATCATGCTGAGCCAGAACGACGGAACGCTCAAGGCATAGACGGTTGCTGCAACAATGATGCGATCGACGCGGGTTCCCGGCCGGGTCCCCGCGAGCAATCCGAGCCCTGTGCCTGTCACTGCCGCAGTCATCATCGCGAAGGCGGCAAGTTCGAAAGTGGCGGGCAGCTTGCTGAGCACGAGATCGAAGGCAGGCTGATGGTAGATGTAGGAAATTCCGAAGCTGCCAGTGGCAAGATTCTGAATAAAAACGAAATATTGGCGCCACAGCGGCTGGTCCAAACCCAGCATTTCGGTCGCCCGTCTGATGTCCTCCGGCGTGGCCGTGTCGATGTTGACAATATTGTAGACCGGGTTGCCGACACTGTGGATGCCGACGAACCCGACCAGGGACATCACGGCAAGCAGGAGGAGGGCCTGATAAAGCCTCCCCGCGATGACCTTGAGCAATGCCATGGTTCAGTTCGCAGCCGGCTTCGCCTGCATGGCCGTCGTCCAGCCACGCGGATGCATGAGATAAGCGTTCACGCGCGGGCCATAACCGGAGATATGGTGAAAATGGTAGAGCGGGATGATCGGCTCGTCGCTCATCACGAAATCCGTCAGGTCCGCCAGCGCCTTGTCGCGCTCAGGGCCAGCATCCACCGTCCGGGCCTTGTCGAGCCTCTCGTCATAGGCCGGATTGCGGTATTGCCCGAAATTGAGCGCGCCCGCGCCGGTCGCGCTATCGGGCGATTTCAGCACCGCCTCCAGGCAGACATCCACTGCCTCGCCAGAGCATCCTCCATACCAGATGCTGTATTCGCCGGCGGCGCGCTTCGTATTGAACACGGAAAAGGGAACGCCGGTGGGCCGCGCGGTTACGCCGATACGTGCCCAGCTCTGGGCAACGGCTTGCAGCGACTCGCCGTCACCGGGATAGCGGCCCGCTGGCCCGTTGAGCGCCACCTTGAAGCCATTGGGGAATCCTGCTTCCACAAGCAGTGCCTTGGCTTCCTCGTAACGTGCCGGCTGCGGCGTAAGGTTTGCGGACGTGCCCGCCAGCCCGTTGGGGAAAAATTGCGCGGCGGCGGTGCCGTAGCCGGAGAGAATCTTGTCGACAATGACGCCGCGGTCCACGGCCATCGCAAGTGCCCTGCGCACCCGGGCGTCGCGGAAGGGGTTCGGGATGGCCTTATCCGACTTGTCGGTCACCCCCGGCACGTCTTTCTTGCCGAGTTCGAACTGGAAGAAGTTCAATCGCGCGGCGGGCACGCTTTCGACCTTCGCGCCTCTCTGTTTCAGTGTCTCGACATCCCGAGCGGGGACGAAGTCCGCGATGTCGACATCGCCGGCGGCAAGTGCCGCGACGCGGGCTGCGGGGCTTTCGACGATCCGAAAGGAAACGTTCGACCAGGTGGGGCGAGTGCCCCAATAGTCGTCGTTGCGCGTGAGGTCCAGGGTCTCGCCAGAACGCCAGGCCTTGAACTTGTAGGGCCCGGTGCCGATAAGGGAGGTGCCCGCGTTGAGCCGCTCGGTTGTTGCGAAACCATCCGATCCGCGTGGCATGATGAAGATCGCCGAAAGCGCGAGCGGCAGTGTCGGCTGACTGCCTACCGTCTCGATGACGACGGTTGTCGGGTCCGGGGCGGAGATCGAGGCTATGCCCTTGGTATAAGCCTGAAACCCGCCGCTTGGCGGCTTCAGGAAGCTGCGAATGCGTTCGATCGTGTAGACGACATCATCGGCGGTGAAGGCCGAGCCATCGTGAAAACGGACGTTGTCGCGAAGCTTGAATTCCCAGCGCGTATCGGAAACGCGGTTCCAGGACGTGGCAAGTCCAGGCTGCAGGACCAGTTTTTCATCTTGATAGACGAGGCGCTCGAAGACGTGGGACAGCAGAGAGGAGTTTTCGTTAAGGGTGGAGAAATGCGGATCGAGCGTCATCAGCTTGTAGGACGTCGCAATGCGCAAGTCCTGCGCTGCAACGGGTGCCAGATCCGCAGTGAACAGTGCAATTAATACCGAAGCTACCGACAGGCTGCCGGCGCGAAAACGCGTCGTGGACTTCATCCTCGTTCCCCTTTTTATCGCTCCGGATCGCCTGGAATTCGAACCGGAACCGCTTCCTTTGAGAGTCAAGAAACCTGACCTCAACAATTCAAAAATTCCTGGCAATCCGTCAATTTATTAAGTTTTTTCGCTGCCCTATTAGCTCGGCTGATACCTAAATGCAGAGCGACACGGGCCTATGTCAGGGGAGGAAAACGACGGATGGAAAAGCCGAAGGACGATAGTGGCATCGGGCTCAGGCGCGCCGAGATCTTCCGGGAAATCGTACGCTCGGGTTCAACCCGTCGCGCATCGAAAGCGCTTAAGATCACCCAGTCCGCAGTCAGTCAGCAGTTGAAACTATTCGAGGAACTGGTTGGAGAAAAACTCTTTGTAAGGGATCGACGGGGCCTGATCCCGACGACCCGCGCCATCGACATCTACAACAGGATAGATCGTTATTTCGAGACGCTCGGCCATATCGAGCGCGAGATCCTCGACTCCTTCGGTTCAGCGCAGAACAGCTTGAGCATCTCGGCGCCGCATTTCGTCTGCCTCTCCATGCTCCCCAAGCTCGTGGCCGAGTTGGAACAAACGCATCCGTCGCTGGAATTCTATATCAGGGCCCAAAGCTATGATCAGATTGCCCAGCATGTGCTGACCGGCGAGGCCGATATCGGCATCTCCCGGTTGCCGCTCGACGAACGGTTCTTCGAATGGAGGACCATATCCATCAGCAAGACCATCTGCCTGATGCGGGCCGGACATCCCCTCGCGAGCAAGGAACTGATCACGGCTGAGGATGTCTCTGCAGAAAGCCTGATCACTCTCGATCGTGAATTCTCATCCAATCTGCTGGGATTGAATGCCTTTACCCACAAGGGGCGCTATCCGAACGTCAGAGTGCGCACGGATGCCATCGGCTTTGCCGCCGCATTTGCCGCCCACGGGTCCGGTATCACCCTGATGAACGAATTCATCGCAAGACAATGCGGCATGTTCGATCTCAAGATCGTTCCGCTCCATCCCGCCATAACCTATGAACACGTGGTGTTCTGGCGGCGCGGCAGCGACAAGGTGATGCGGCAGCCAGCCTTGATCGATTCCGTCGTCGAGTTCGCGAGAAAGCAAGCGTCCGCCCCCGCACGGGATTAGCCGCTTCTGCGAAGAGGGCCAGTCTCGCTGTTGGATCCGCCATCGATCACCCTGACTTCACGAAGCATGCGATCGAGATCGGGGGCCTGTGGCCGATGGCCCCGTGCGGCCGATCCTCGTTATGGTATCTGAGCCAAGCCTCCATCTTTTCGGCCGCGTCCGCAAGCGTTAGGAACCAGCGAGTGTTCAGGCATTCGCTCCGGAAGCGGCCGTTGAACGCCGCGATGAAGGCGTTGTCAGTGGGCTTGCCGGGCCGGGAGAAGTCCAGCGTCATCCCCTTCGCATAGGCCCACAGATCAAGGTCACGGGAGACGAATTCCGAGCCCTGGTCGACCCGGATGGTCCGCAGATAGCCCACCTTGGCGCAGACCCGTTCGAGGGTTGCAACCACGTGCTCGGCCCGATAGCTGAAGCGCGGATCGACCACCGGCGAGAACCGCGCGAAGGTGTCGACCACGGTCAGCACCCGGATCTTGCGGCCGGTCGCCAGCTGGTCGTGGACAAAGTCCATCGCCCAGACATCGTTCGGCCGAGTGGCAGGCGCCCGACCCTCCCGCAACTTCGCCTTCACCCGACGCTTCGGCGTCTTGTTCCTGAGCTGCAGGCCTAACTCATTGCAGATCCCGCGGGTTCGCTTCTGGTTGATGACCCAGCCCTCCGGGCGCAGCAGCACCCGCACGCGTCGGTAGCCGTAGCGCACACGCGTCTCGCAGATCACCTTGATCCGTGCCGCGAGGCCGGCCTGGTCGGGTCGGGTCGGCAGGACTTGTAGTGGTGGGTGGACCGGTCAAACTCCAGAGCCGCGCAAGCCGGCCGGATCGAAACCTGCCACTCACCACACATCATGCCGACGAGCTCGCGCTTGCGACCAGGCCTCAGATTTTTCGGCGGACGATATCCTGCAGCATCTCCCGGTCGAGCGAGAGGTCGGCGACGAGCTTTCTCAGCTTCGTGTTCTCGTCCTCGAGCTGCTTCAGCCGCCGCATCTCGAGTGGGGCGAGCCCCTCATATTTCTTCTTCCAGTTGAAGTAGGTCGCCGGGCTGATCCCGGCCCGCCGGCAGATCTCCGCCACCGGTACACCAACCGCTGCCTGCTTCAGGATGAAACGCCTTCTGTGCGTCCCAAAACTTCGATGCCTTCATCGTCTTCCCCTCCTCCCAGCCCAGGGATCAGCGCGCGGAAAACTCCAGCTTCAAACGGTCCAGTTTTCGGGGATCAGATCAAGATGATGTGGGAGTGAATTGCACGACAAATCGATGGCGATCGCCCGGGTATATAAATCGCGCAAACGTAATGAGATCACCAGCTCGCCATGTTCGGCGTGCAATCGAGATACAGGCGGTCCCGCGAGGAACACGAAGCTGCTTGGCGATCGTGCCATCAGCCGAAACCGCGCGCACGGAATGCTCGCCTTTTGTCCACGTGGCGTTAGTGATTAGCCACGAACCGGGTGAGGACATCTCAAAAGCCTCGCGTTCGGCTTCGGGAACCGCCATGAGATTGATTCGACGTGTCTCCAGCGCGAAGGGTAAGCTATCGGCATAGTGGACTATGTCTAGGAGGAGTATCTTCGTGCCTACCGGCGCCCCGACTTGAACCGCTTCAACAGGGTCGGCGATAGAACTGATCCTGCGGTTCAGAATCGTGCAGCTATATGCTCGGTCGATCGAGAGAATCTCCGCGCGGATATCCTGCATCGCGAGCAGTGGCTCTTGGGTGCGGGGGGGAGCGACATACGAACCGCTTCCCCGCCGCCGTACGATCAGACCGGCAGAAGACAGGCTGGAGATCGCCTTGTTCGCGGTCATTCGGGAGCAGTCGTAAAGTGTCGCTAATTCGCTCTCGGATGGGACTCGATACCCTTCTCTCCAGTCGCCCGACATGATCTTGCGTTCGATGTCATGGCGAATCTGCCGATAGATCGGAAGCGCCTCGTCGTCGCTATCGCCAGCCATACCGTTCTGCGATCCGATTCCTGACATGCGAAACTAACTCCAATCACCGCTCGTTCATCTGCAGCAAAAGAACCAAGAACCGGCGCTTCTCTGTCGAGCCAGCCAATTGGGCCAACTTTGCATCGCTATGCCTGTAAGTCACTAAGCTTGCGTACGCTTAACCGATATCCCAGCTCCGCACCCACCCAACCCGTATATTAGCCTCGCTTCAGAAGGAGGAGAGCTACTCAATCTCACCGGCCGCATACTGTAGCATTAATTTGTCATACATAACAGGGCCGTAAAGCGAAATATCTATACAACTAAGCTCCGGATCCACGCCGGCCCTGCTCGCCCTCGATCACCTAACGCTCCACGGAGCGAGCCGTCCGGCCCGCGAGCACGCTGAGCATGCAGAGCCTTTGCGGTGCAAAGGAAACCAGAATTGGACAGCAGCGGCTGATGGGAAGAGGGAACATCCAGACGCAGACCGGCAAAAAGTCAGCTAAATCAAAATGGATCAACAAGCCTCTTCCAATCGCTCCGAAGTTGTGTATACATCTAGGCGGCTAGGAAATGATTGCTCCTATCCTGCCTGCGCAGCGGTCGTGACACTCGCCATGAAGTGCAACAAATTTCCCTGTGGCGACTCTAGTTTGGCTGCGCAGAGCGAACTGTTAAATCAACATACCGCTCGCGTTCGGAAACATTCGATCGCAGGAATATGGCCGTCTCCTGGGGAGATCGCACGCTTCGCAGAATTACCACCGAAAAATGCCTGCATGACAAGGAAATAAACAATGCCTAAGGAGCTTATACTTAAGTTTGAAGGATTTCCCGAGGAAGCTGTAGTGACTCTGCTCGAAGACGAAGAGCCGAAATGCTCACAGCTTTTGTGGGAGGAGCTCAAGGAGCCACTGAAAGTGTGGTGCTCCCATACGACATCCACAGGAGACTATATCCTCGCGCGAGGTCGGCCCGAACGAGAGCCGCGGCCGACCGGGACGCAAGCCTCGCCGCTTGGCAGCAAGACGAAGCACCTCTCAAATCTGGGGCAAGGCGCAATCGTTTACGCTGGCAACAAGTTTATCGCAATAAACTACGGACCTGACAACACCGAGCCCGTCTCCGCTCCCGGCCCTATCGTTGCACGAGCAAAAAACCTCGACGTTCTTTACCGCGCCGGCCGCCATGTTTGGAAACAACATAAAAACGCCAAGCTAGTTACTGTTATGATCTCTAGAGCGGGAGCGTAATCCCATGTCAATAGACTGGCGAGTTGTGAAGGATGAGATTGAAGCTGACCTCGACCGGATCATGTGGGAAGAGCCGCTTGAGGTGAAGATGTCGCGATTGGGGGTATTCCCGAGTGGAGCGGGTACAGATGGGCAGAATTTGGGCAACCTGTTCTTCCTAACTGGTGATATGCAGGCCATTGGATGGTGGACTGCAGGTCCCGCGATGAAGCAAGCAATGGATGATCCGGATATATCTCTCGAGCACTGTAAGCGGTTTTGGATATACATGAGCCGCCATATGTATCAGCTTATGGGCGACGTTTCGGAGCCCAACTGTCCAGCGCCATGGCTCAACCTGGGCAAACTTTCCGAGCTGGGCGAGAAGGTTATTGCCTCTTTCGAAAGCATCAAGACGAAGGAGGAACTCGACAGTCTCCTTTGGAGTTGGTTCAATTATACCCAAAGGCTTTATCGTTGGTTTTTTCTGGTATTCCCCTGGCACCTCGGGGATCAACTTCCTCTCAAGAGTCGACGCGAGGTCGAGGTCCTTGTGCGGGAAGGAGAGCTGCCAGCTTCGGTGCTAGAGCTGCCTGCAAACTGGAAAGTGCAGCGCTAGCCCGCGCCTTTCGACACACTTTGGCTCCGGGCGATCAACATTGCCCGGAAAGCACATCTCCGACTCAGATTCCGCCCGTAGATGTTCGATCTGCTTCCCTGCGCTGGCAATCTTTCCGTCTCCCATTCCCACGCCTCCGTTGGAGATCCCCGCGCTGCCTATAGAAGCTAGCTCGAATTGCCGACCTATCGGCGCGCTCTCAATACAAAACGATATCGAACGCTTAAGCTTTTGCTTCGTTGGTGCAATTGACTCGGACGACTGTTGTGCCGCGTTCAAATCACCAAAGTGTGGGCTTTTTGCTTTAGTAGTATGAGCTCGAGCCCCGATAACGCGGATGTCGCACAACCAGATGGGCCGACCGCTGACGTTTACCGTACCAATGAGCGCAGGAGAACTATATGGTGGATAGCTTGGGCTGCGCACGCTGCAGCAGTGCCACCGCCCACCACATGGTGGCTCGCTGAAGAAATCCCGACCAAACGTGACCGGTCAAATGGCGCGCTCCCGGGGCCTCGACGGCGACGCCACCGAGTATCGGTATGGGCTCCCAGCACCTGGGCGCGAGTCCGGCCGACGCGTTACAGACAGTCCAATCTGCTCCCACCCGGTCGTTCGGCAATCGAAGGCTAAATACGTTACGTCACTCCCAAATACGACGCCAGGCCTTTAGGGAGCCTGCGAACCAGTTGGCAAGTCACATAGATCACAATCTCCCGGACCGAACGAACTGCTCTCACTCCAACAGCCCAACGGGAATGAGAACTCCAGCTAATCGCAAGCGGTATTTGAAGCGCGATTCGCACTTGCAGATGGCATAGATCTAGTGCAAGATGTATAGACGTTTATAGCGTCGGCAATAGATCGACGACAATGACGCCCGAATAGAGAAATACGGCATGGCCTATCGACCAACTGGAAGGGGCGATTTGCGTGCGCCGATTGGCATTCTATTTGTGATGCGATTTAACAACAATGCTCATCATGATTCAGAGGGGAGTTGCGATGATTAAGATTTTCAAGCGTCTGTTGCTTGGCGCTTCCGCCGTCTTCGCCACCACACTAGCCCTAAATATCGCTGTCGCTCAGCAAACGGAGCTGGTGATCAATAGTTTTGGCGGCGCTTATGATCAAGCGCTCGCGGAAAGCCTGAAGTCGTTCGAAGCCGATAACAATGTGAAGGTTCGGCTGGTACCAGCGGAGGGCGCTGATACCATCGTCAAAGTGCGCAATAAGGAAGTCGATGTATTGATTTCCGACCCGTTGTTTGCACTTCGACTCGAGAGTGAAGGAGCCTTTACGAAGCTCAATCCGGATATAGTGACAAACCTGAAACATCTCTATCCCCAAGCGAGGTATTCTGACTTCACAGTGGCAGCCAATTTTGGTGGTTATATCATTGCCTATAGCCCCGACCGCGTACCAGACGCGCCGCGGTCATGGTTTGATTTAGCTAAGCCAGAATTTGCCGGCCGCTTAGCTCTGCGAAATTTTCGGCCCGAGTCTATAGATCTCATCACGTTATTCGCCAAACTTGCCGGCGGCGATGAACGTAATCCCGATGCTGGCTTCCGGCAGATGGCCAAGATTGCCGAGAACGTACACGCCTGGGTCAATAGCCACGCCGAGGTCCTACAGCTTTACCGGAATGGCGAGATTAACGCGAGCATTTGGACAGATGGTCGTATCGCTTGGGCCAATGACGCCGAAAAGGTGAAAGTCGCCGGCGCCGTTCCGAAGGAGGGATTCTTCCCACTTTCTTCTACAATGAGCATTGTTGCTGGCCGCCCAAATGGTGAGCTCACGCAGAAGCTGGTGAATCATCTGCTAGCGCCACAATCCGGGATTATTATGGCAACTAAGCTCGGGTACTTTCCAACTAATTCGGAGGCTGAACTTCCAAAGGAAGTTGCGTCAAAATTGGTCCTCAATAAGGAAAACATCAATAAGCTTCAAACCGCCGACTGGAAGTACATTGTGACGGTTTATGACGAATGGCAGCGTCGCTGGGACCGGGAAGTCGTGCGGTGATGAGCAACGGGATCGACATAGAGCTTGCCGGTTGCTCGAAGTCCTATGGGGCCATTTGTGTCCTCGACGATGTGTCTCTGAAGGTAAAAACTGGTGATTTCGTGACGGTTCTCGGGCCTTCCGGTTGCGGGAAGACGACCACGCTGCGCGTCATCGGGGGATTTGTTACCCCTGATGTCGGCGAAGTGACGATCCGGGGGCGGCGAGTTACCGACCTGCCACCGTATTTGCGTAATATCGGGGTCGTCTTTCAGAACTATGCGCTCTGGCCGCACATGACGGTATTTGAAAATATCTCATTCGGACTGCGGATCCGAAAGCTTGGCAAAGAGGAAATAGCTTCCCGCGTGGGTAGAGCGCTTAGCATGGTACGCCTTCAGGGCCTCGAGCATCGTTATCCGCGTGAATTATCCGGCGGGCAACAGCAGCGGGTTGCCATGGCCCGAGCCCTCGCCATAGATCCTGAGGTCATTATTCTCGACGAGCCGCTTAGCAATCTTGACCGAAACTTGCGCGAGGAGATGAGGCTTGAGTTGAAGCGGTTACAGCGCTCCCTGGGCGTTACGATGCTATTTGTTACTCACGATCAGGAGGAGGCGTTGTCGATGTCCGACCAAGTGGTCGTGATGCAGAGCGGACGCATTCAGCAGATGGCTGATCCGCGCACCGTATATCAGCGGCCAGCCACGTCGTTCGTCGCAAGCTTTCTAGGTGATGCCAATTTCCTTTGGGGACGAATAGAGACGATCGAACGGGGCATGGCGCGTGTGGCACTGGACGCTGGGCTTACCACAGTTGCAGCATGCACCGGGGCCGTATGTGTCGGCGATGTTATCCGTATCGTTGCCAGGCCGGAATGGATGTCAATTCATCGTGATACGACAGCTGAAGGCGTTAAAGCGGAAGTGCGCGAAGTCATCTTTGAAGGCGCTTCTATTCGTTACGGAATAAGCCTTCCGGGCTCAGGCGAGAATTTGATTTTCATACAGGAGTTGGCTACCGCCAATGGATTCCATCCCGGCGACGAGGTCTCTTTCAATGTCAGTAACGCTGTTATCGTCTCAGAAAGCTGAACTGGCGGCGCGGGAAAAAATGGTGCCGTGGCGCCTGCTGTCGTGCGGAGTCGTGGCCGCACCCCTCCTTTTCGTGTTGATGTTCTTCTTCGGGCCCATGATCTGGCTGGTGCTTACCAGCTTATCTACTTACCAGATCGGCTCGCTGCCAAAACTCACGTTCACGATTCAAAATTACGTAGACTACCTCGGGGATCCATTCTATCTCGTCAACAGCATCTGGACGACTGTGCGGCTGGCGCTGATCTCAACATTGGCTGCGCTCGTGATCGGCTACGTCATCGCTTACTATATCGCTGAGCTGCCAGCTAACAGACGCGGGTTTTTAACAGGTCTGGTTGTGGTGTCCCTGGCGGTCAATATCATCATCCGCATTTTCGGATTGAATGTCCTTCTTATGAATAATGGACTGCTCAATTCCGGCCTGATTTGGCTAGGTGTAATCGATAGGCCGTTGCGCATAATGTATACGGAGACGGGTGTACTGATTGGGCTCGTGCAAATCGCAGTGCCGTATGTGGTGCTGCCGCTCATCGGCGTACTCGCTGCCATAGATCCAGCTCTCAAAGAAGCGGCGGCCAGCGTCGGCGCCAGTCGAATGCGCACATTCTGGAATGTTACCTTTCCATTGTCTATTCCTGGCTTAATCGCCGGCTCACTTATCGTTTTCACATTGAATGCCGCCGCGTTTGCCATCCCAGTTATGATGGGTGGGGGACGCGTGCGCATGATGGGAATGTTGGCCTATCAGCAAGCGTCAATCAACGGCAACTTTCCATTCGCCGCGACAGTGGGAATCTGTCTGTTTGCGATGAGCCTGATTATTACTGTTCTTTACCTCTATGTCATCAACCACAAGTTCAAGGCGCTTAGATCGTGATTTCCGCGACCCAATCCACGGTTTTACCTCCAGGCAGGCGCAGGAGACCCGGTCACTCGTTCCTGCCGAGTGGACTAGGGATAGCGACTTTGTTTGCTTTCCTATTTGTATTGGCCCCTTTGATAGTCGTGATTGGTGCAGCCCTGAATGCTGATGCGATGGCCTTTCCACCCCGCAGCGTTACGTTACGCTGGTTCGTGGAGGCTCTTCAGGACCACAACTTCAGGCTTGGGGCTTTAGTAAGCTTCTCACTCGCCGTAGGTGCCGCGACATCCTCGACGCTCTTTGCTTTGCCGATCTCGCTCGCCCTCAGAAAGGCCAATCCCAATGTGGCCAGGATGCTAAGCTTGGCATTTCTGGGGCCGCTCCTCGTCCCCACCATCATCTTCGCCCTGGCACTTTACCAGACGATAATGCTGCTGTTTGGAGCGTCGAGCTTAATTAGTTTGTTTATTGGTCATGTGCTCATCACAATGCCTTTTCCATTGCGTACAATCGCCGCCGTAGCCGAGGGGCTCGATCCCGCGTTAGAGGACGCAGCAAGCAGTGTCGGCGCCGGCCCGCTTCACACGTTCGTCAATGTAACCCTGCCGCTCATCAAACCAGGTCTGCTAGCGGGCTTTCTCTTTGCGATAATCACGTCCTGGAATGACTTTTCGATATCGATCTTTCTATCGCCCGCCGAGTTCAAGCCACTCCCGATCCAGATATACGAATATCTGCTCTATCAGTACCGGCCAGTAATTGCTGCGGTCTCAGCATGGACGATGATCGGTTCTGTGATCGTGATCTACCTGATTGATAAGCTGGTCGGTCTGAATGTCTTCGTTGGACAGCGTTCAAGCTAGAGCTAGCTTTCTCTCTTCGCTAGCCCAGCTTGCAAACGTTCTGGTCGATTTGATTTTGAGGAGAGTCTTCCTTGAGTGATGGTATATCTCGATTGAAGCGTATGAGACGTTGGCGAATCCACAAAGGGACTGAACCGCCGTGGGTTCGCCGGAGGCCGTTTGTTTTGAGCGACGCTGCCATGGCTTGCTCGTCCAGCATTGCGTAGTAGCGCTCCTCGGCTTTGGCCGGCGGGATGTTGCCGATGGGCTCCAGCCGCCGCCGATTGTTGAACCAGTCAACCCCAAGTCAGCGTCGCAAACTCCACGGCCTCGAAGGATCGCCACGGCGTTGTAGGATCCGTTGATCGTCTCGGCGAGAGCGTTGTCGTAACTGTCGACGACGCTGCCGACGGAGGGCTCGATACCTACCTCGGTCAGGCGCTCGGTGTAGCGGATGGTGACATACGGAGAGCTACGGTCGCTGTGAGATGTACCAGGCCGTCCCGCTGAACAGGACGGCGCTCGGTTCTGTCGCAGGTTTTATTTTGGGCCAGACCGAAGCCTGGTGATGACGGTCTTCAGGCGGCGATCGCCTCGAACTGTTCTTTTAGCGTCGGAGCCGGATTGAAGGCGAAGCGGCCCCGTCGCTTGCGCATCATCTGGGATCATCGCGTTGCCAGCCAGCGTGATCGCGGCTGAGCTAAACGATTTGAATCCTATCACCGGCCTTATACGGCGCTTGATCAGCCGGCGACCCGATAACGCGTATTCTTGCATGAAACGCTTTTCCGCGGGGCCGGCAATGGACGGCCGGCGCGAATCAGAAATACGCCACGGGGATCAGGACAACGCGGCCATGTGATTTTTCTTTCCGGCACACTTGAGGGAGCGCTACAACTCGGTTCGGCTCAAAGTCGAACAGTTTGGCGAGGAACACCATGAAGGCCCTGGGTTGGATTTTGCTATGCAATGTATTGACGATTTCTGTTGCCGCCGCTCAAACCCCAGATATGAAGGGTGACTGGGTCGGCAAGACCAATACGATCATTGCTGGCGTCGGCGGGCCGCATTGGCCGGATAGCAAGGGCACCTGGGACAAGCCGCTGCTGGCGCAACGGGACATCACGCTTCGTATTGTCGGCCAGGATGACCGCCGCTTCTGGGGCGAAAGCATCATTGCTGGCGACGCGGCCTCAGGCGGCGCGGTCACATCAGAACCTTTCATCGGAACCGTCACAAAAGGTGGCGGCTCGGTGATGATGGCCGACACGGACGGCTATTTCGTCGGGGATCTGTCCGGCGCGACGCTGTCCTATTGCTATATCCAGGCCGGCGCCCGGCAAGCCAATGACAAGCCGGCGGTCGTAACCTGCAATGACGTGACGAAACGCTAATTGCTCCCATTCGGCGGTGGCCCTAGTCTTTCCTTCCGGGAGTGGGGCCATTGTCGTATTCAAGCCATGCAGGCGGGCTCACCATTCTCGGAAGCTGCGCTGTGCACGCCGAAAGCCCCGACCCTGCCGACAGGATCGGACGCGCTCAGCTAGTAAAGATGTCGTCCCCTTGCGAGGTGGTCATTGAATGTCTCCCCTAATAAGCAGGCTCACGGCCGAGCCAGCACCTCTCGCCTGGCTTGAGCGTCAGGCATGGCATCCTTGGCTTGTCGTCGGCCTGGTCTCGATGGGCGCGTTTGTGGGGCAGCTCGACGCCACTATCGTTCAGCTCGCCTTGCCAACTCTCGGGCATTATTTCGACGCTTCGCTTCAACATGTGAGTTGGATTGCGCTTTCCTATCTGGCCGCCTTCGTTTCATTCCTGCCCATCTTTGGCCGTCTGTGCGAAATGTTCGGCCGCAAAACGCTGTATATCGCTGGATACCTCATTTTCATCCTCGCCAGCGCGCTGTGCGGTTTTGCGTCCAGTTTCGAGCAACTGGTGATCTTCCGCTTCCTGCAGGGCGTGGGGGGGTCACTACTCGGCGCCAACAGCATTTCGATCCTGGTGAAAACTGTCACATCGGCGCAGCGAGGACGGGCACTTGGCTGGTTCGCGGCGGCCCAGGCAGTGGGCATGAGCGCCGGCCCGGTACTGGGCGGCCTGATTCTCGCGACACTGGGCTGGCAATGGATCTTCTGGCTCACCGTCCCGTTTGGTGCGTTGGCTGTGGTCGTTGGCTGGCTGGCGCTGCCCCGAAGCATCGGCACGCAGCCGGACCGCGCCTTCGACTGGAGCGGGGCGCTGCTGATCGGTCCCGCTCTGATGCTGATCGTGGCAGTGCTCAATCATGTTTCGACCTGGGGGCTGACTTCCCCGTTGACACTCGGCAGTCTCGCCATGGCAGCCCTGTTGCTCGTGTTGCTGGTGCGACGCGAGCGCACCTTCCGCGAGCCACTAATCGATCCTGCACTGTTCCAAAGCACCGCGTTCTGCAGTGCGGCGGCCGGGGTGGCGCTTGGCTATGCGCTGCTGTTCGGCATGTTCTTTCTTATGTCCTTCGCGCAGGGACACGGCTTCGGCGAGCCCCCCAGTACGGCCGGCCTGCACTTGGCCATTATTCCGGTGGCCATCGGGTTGACGGCGCCGTTCAGCAGCGCGGTCAAGGAGAGGCTAGGCGGGCCATGGGTTGGCCTGGCGGGCATGGCGCTAAGCTTCACGGCTGTTGCTCTTCTGTTTTCCACGCTTGGGCGGGTGGAGAACCATCGACTTTTCGATGGCATCGCCTATGCGCTGTTCGGTGCAGGACTCGGCCTCTTCATCGCGCCCAATAACCAGGTGGCGATAGCGGCTGTGCCGCCAGATCTGTCGGGCCCCGCCGGTTCGCTTCTGAACCTGATGCGCGCGCTGGGAACCAGTCTCGGCGTTGCCGGCGGCGCGACCATGCTGGCACTTAACCTGAAAGGCCCAGGTGAGACATCGGGCACATGGCTTTTTTCCAGCGGTGCCGACATGTTGATCGCAGTGCGCCACAGCCTGCCACTGCTTGGCACAATCGTCGTTCTAGCGGGTATAGCCGCCTGGTATGCCGCGCGGAAGGTAGAGCGCCAAGGTGAGAGCATCAAGGCCACTCCCAGCAAAGCTGCCTGGCGCTCATCTCGGGAATCTAGGTAAATGCTCATCAAATCAACACGCCTTCAGATAGCCGTTTCTGGCCACCTATGGGGCATTCTATGTCGCCTCGATCTGTGGCCTGTTGCAGCCTTCTGATGCATCGCGGACGGTGCCTGAGTATACTCCAAGCCCAATCACGTGAATACGAGACAGATACCTGGCATACAACCTCAGTCTTCGCGGTCTGGAAGAGATGATGGCCGAACGCGGCCAGAGTGTTGATCACTCCACGATGCACCGCTGAGTTGTCTGTTACTCGCCGCAGTTGCTGGAGCGCTTCGACCGGCGAAAGCCGAGCGTCACTGGCAGATGGCACATGGACGAGACGGACATCAAGGTCCGCGGCCAATGGATGTATCTCTACCGTGCCATCGACGGCGTCGGCGACACGGTCGAATTCTATTTCAGCGCAAGCCTTGACCCGCCGGCAGCCAGACAAATCACGAGGCGCTCCCTTCCCACGATGCCGAAAGCCGCCTGCGGGATCGATCGCGACGACTCTCGAAGCGGATCCGCGTTCGGCAGAGCCGATACCTCGCCAACCGGATCGAACAGGATCACCGGCGGATCAAGCGCGGTATCAGCGTCGATACCCGGTTTCAAGTCGAAGGCGACCGCCGCGATCACGCTGGCTGGCCTCGCGATGGTTCAGATGATGCGCAAGCGACAGGCGAAGTATGCCTATAATCCGGCCCGCCGATCGCCGGACAGTTCGCTATCCTCGCGGCATAAGACCCCCGACCCCAGCACTCTTCTTGTCCTGTTGCGATATTTGCGACCGAGCCACATCCCCTCCCTAGGTCTTCTGCCGATCGACGGTTGTCTGAGAAGAAACAAAAAAACTATTATACCAAAGCATGGTAATCATCTTCACAGCGTCTTCCAGCCTGGGAGGCGTCGCTTCTGGAACGGGACGAGCAAACCAAACGAAGGCGGACTGCTCGGTCATAGAGACGAGTGTTTCCAGCACCATCCTGACTGGCTGCCCGTTGACTTCGCGGAGACCATGATCACGGGCCAGTGCCGAAGCCACGCGACGTATATGGCGTTCGCGCATATACCACCACATATGTGTATAGCGTCCATCTACCATCGTCGCTTCAATGAATGCACGCATGACGCGGCCATGCTTGGCGTAATGCGCCAGATATCCGCGATTGGCCTCATAGATCGTCTCAAGCGGGGCGGTCTTAAAACGATATTCATCCGCGGGTGTGCCAGCCGCATAGAGTTCGTTGTGGATATCATGGATGATCGCGAGAAATACATCATCCTTGTTGTCGAAGTAGCGATACAGGGCCCCCATCGATAAGCCAGCCCGTTCAGCCAAATCGCTCATGCGCATCTGGACATAGCCGACCTCTCCGAAGACCTCGGCTCCGGTATCCAAGATACGTTGAAGCGTCGCGCGGCCCTTGGGCGTGTTGGGTTGGGGCAGGCGCGGTTCCGGCGGTCTCTCGAGCATTTCTCCATCTCATTAAAAAAAGCGACATCACTATTGTTTTTTCTGCGCGCGAATTATAGTTTCGCATCCAGAGAAGGGCAACCACGAAAGAAATTCGTGGCAAGATCTGGGGAGCGGGGCTGTGTCGGGCGACTTGGTGGAAGGGCGAGGGCAACGCAATCTTCGGGAAAAGACTATCGAGATCAATGATCTTGTCGTTCACTATCGCAAGACGGGCGCGGGGCTGCCGGTCGTTTTTCTCCACGGTCTGGCCGAGGATGGCAGCAGCTGGGACGAGGTCGTGGCTGGTGTTGGCGATGGTGTCGCTGCCTATGCCGTCGACTTTCGCGGTCATGGCGGCACAACATTCGGTGACGGCAACGGAACCGTCGGGCAACTCGCCGATGATCTTAATGCTTTCCTGGAGAAGGTAACCGGCTCGGCGGTCTGTGTCGGCTTCTCTCTCGGCGGGGTCATCACCCTGGAGGCGGCGCTGCGCCGGCCGGACCTGGCCCGGATGGTCGTTGTTGTAGGAAGCTCGAGCAAAGTCGGCCGTGCTGCGGCGGGTTTTTTTGCCGAACGTATTGAACTTCTCACCAGGGACCCCGAGGCGTTCCGTATCGCGTTGGCCACTGACACCGCCGCCCAGATCGTGCGCCGCAAGGAAAGCCTGGATTCCGTGAACGCGAAGCGGCTGCGCGCCGTGGGTGAGGGGGCGGGCTATGTAAATGCCGCGAGGGCGATGCTTGAACTGGCGCTGGCGCCTATGACGGAGCGGCTCCGTGAAATCAAGGTGCCCGTTCATATCATCCAGGCCCGCGACGATGTCTTTTGTCCGGTCAAAGCAGCCGGGATTCTGCGTGAGGCGATTCCCGCCGCCGGTTACAGCGAGATCCCCTGTGCGGGGCATCTGATAACGGTCGATCAGCCTGATCTTCTCGCGGCGGAGATCCGGCGCATCCTCAAGATCTAAAAGAACTCGGAGAATTTCTATGGCCGACAAGAAGACAGCCATTGTCACCGCAGCGGCGGGAGCCGGCATCGGCGCAGCCATCGCCCGCCAGCTCGCCGTCGACGGCTATCGGGTCATCATCACCGATATCCACGAAGGGCGCATGATCAAGCTGTCAGAGGAGCTGAGCCGGGTCGCCGATGCAGAATGCCCCTGGTATCGCCTTGATGTCAGCGACCATGCCGCGGTTGAAAGTGTTTTCAACGAGGTGGCCGGCACATACGGCCGTATCGACGCTCTGGTCAACAACGCCGGCTGGTCAAAAATTGAGCCGGTCGCCGAAATGTCGCTGGAAACCTGGAAGAAGTGCCTGGATATCGACCTGACCGGCACTTTCAGCTGCATGCGGTTCGCCTTGCCGCACATGCGCGCGGCGAAGTCCGGCGCGATCGTGAATATCTCCTCGATTTCGGGCTGGGAGATGACGACCGAACACGGGGCGGCTTATTCCGCAGCCAAAGCAGGCGTGATGGCGCTGACGCGCGTCGCGGCTGCGGAGAACGGAAGGGCCGGCATCCGCGTCAACGCGATCGCGCCCGGCCTGATCTACAATGACTTCCTGCGGCGGATCTATCCCGACGCGTTTTTCGACAGCTATCTCGAAAAGAAGTCTGTGCTCGACCGTCTTGGGTCGCCGGACGATGTAGCTCATCTGACGTCGTTTCTGCTCAGCGACAAGGCGGGTTATATCACGGGCGAGACCTATGGCCTCAGCGGCGGGGTCCATCCGCATGCGTGACAGGGCTATTGGCTATGTGCAGGCCTCGGCCTCGGCGGAGGCATTGCTGTGCGGCTACAGAAAGCGCTTCCTGTCACCGGTGGAAGTCACCGAAGCTGCGCTGGCGCGGATCGATTCGCTCGACGGCGAACTTGGGGCCATGGTGGTCGTGCTCAAGGACCTTGCGCGCGAGCAGGGCAGAGAGGCCGAGCTTGCCTGGAAATCCGGTGGGAATGCACGCCCGCTGGAGGGGGTGCCGGTAACGATCAAGGACACGTTCGATCTCGCCGGCTCGGTCAGCACCCGTGGCTCGCGCGTTTTCGCCAGAAGCCTTGCCTATGAGGACAGCGGCGTCGTGCGCCGCCTGCGGGCCGCCGGCGCGATACTCATCGGCAAAACCAATACAGCCGAATTCGGTCAGTCGGCGACCAGCGAAAACTGTCTGGGGATGGTAACGCGAAATCCCTGGCAGACGGCGCTGACTCCCGGGGGATCGAGTGGCGGTGCGGCAGTGTCCGTCGCGGCGGGATATGTACCCCTGGCGCTTGGTGCCGATGGTGGCGGATCGATCCGCATTCCGGCAGCGATGACAGGCACCTTTGGCTTCAAGCCAACCTATGGCCTGTGCCCCGATGAAGGCGGTTTTCGCGGCATGAGCGACTTCTGCTGCCCCGGTCCTTTCGCGAATTCGGTCGCGGATGCGCGGCTGTTTCTGTCCGTATTAGCCGAACGAGACTTTGCCGGAAGGGCCGTCGCCAAAGACAAGCGGATAGGTTTTTGCCTGCGCCCTGACGGTCGACCGGTGGATCACGGCATCCAGGCCGCGGTTTTGGAAACCGCGCGGTGCCTAACTGATCTGGGTCACGCGGTCGAAGAACTCCGGCTCGATCTCGACGGGTGGAACGATGCCTTCGGTCCGCTCGTTCTGCGCGAGGAATGGCAGGAGCGCGGGCATTTCCTGGATTATTGTGCCGGGGAACTGACGGACTACGAATATGCCAGTTTGCAGGCTGCGCGTGATCTGACCACGGACAAGATCAAGCGCGCCCGTCGCCAGCATCTGGCCTATCGCGCCCGGATCGCGACCTTGTTCGAGCGCTACGATGCGTTGCTGTTGCCAACCACCGCATCGCCGGCATTCCCCATCGATACCCGGCCACAGGAAATCGCAGGCGAGCCGGTCGGCCGGTTGTGGGGGGCGTTCCCGTTCACCTCTGCGTTCAACGTTGGCGGAAATCCGGCAGCGGCGCTGCCGGCCGGGCTGTCGAACGGTCTTCCGGTTTCAGCCCAGCTTGTCGGCGCATGTGGACAGGATGCAGCGCTGCTCGATCTGGCCGAGGATCTCGAAGGCGCGCTCGCCTTTTCGGCCCGTTATAGGAAGGTCGCGGCATGACGGCGGATCTTGAGGTCGATATCCGCGACGGGCAGGTCGCGGTACTTGTTCTAACGCGCGCCGACAAGCGCAACGCACTGTCCCTGGTGTTGATCGGCGCGTTGCAAGCCGCGCTGGAACGGCTGGAGGCCGAGGGTCTGCGAGCCATGGTTTTGGCAGCCGAGGGCAGCGCCTTTTCGTCTGGAGCCGACTTCAGTGATCTGACCGGAGATGGGGCCGACGAGGCCTATGACGCGGCCATGTCCGGCCTGACCTCGGCGCTGGAAGCCAGCCCGGTGATTTCCGTTGCAGCCATCCATGGCCCCTGCGTCGGCGCCGGCCTAGATCTCGCGCTGGCCTGCGATTTCCGCCTCGCCACCGAAGCGGCGAGTTTCAGCCTCCCGGCGGTAAAAATGGGCATCCTCTACAACCCGGCACGCCTTGCCACATTGGCTGGACGGCTGTCGCCGGGCAGCCTGCAACGACTGCTTCTGCTGGGTGAACGGCTTGACCGGAATGCGGCCGTGGCCGCCGGTATCGTGACCCATGCGCATCCGGGGACGAAGGCCGACGCGGCCGTGCGTGGGGCGCTTGAACTCGCCAAGGCCGCAGCGGATCTGCCGCCAAGGGCTCAGATCGCGTCCAAGGCCTTTCTGAAGGCAATGGGACGGGAGGATTATGCCCCCGATGTCTGGCAGCAGCGCCGGATGGAGCTGTTGTCCTCGGATGAAAGGCGCGCCGCATTGCGACGGGCGAAAGGATAGAGGCGATGAGCATTCCCACGACGTTTCAGGACCTGATCGGCTATGATCTCGGCAGCCGAGCCATCGGCTGGACCGAACGCGATGCGATTCTCTACGCTCTGGCTTGCGGCGCCAAAGCCCATGACCTCGATCTGATCTACGAACGTGACCTGCGCACGCTGCCCGGCATCGTTGCTGCCCTGGGGCTCTGGGCCGTCGAACGCTGCGGTGATCTGGGAGTCTATGACCGCAAGAAGTCGCTGCATGTCTCGCAGGGGCTGACCATTCGCCAGCCTTTGCCAGCCTCCGGCCATTTCGAGACACGCGGGCGCGTCATCGCCGTCTGGGACAAGGGCAAGGCAACGATCGTCGAGATCGAGGTGGCCTGCGACGCTTTCACAGCCGGCTATTCGATTTTTCTGCCGGGGGTCGGCGGCTGGGGAGGATCTCAACCTCCGGCCATGCCGTCGGTTGGGCCCGCTGCCGAACTGGCGCCGATCGCCGAGTTTCAGACATCACCGGAGCAGGCGGTGCTCTATCGGCTTACCGGCGACCTGCATCCCGTACACGTCGATTTCGAGATTGCCCGGGCCTATGGCTTCGCACGTCCCATTCTGCACGGGCTTTGTACCCTCGGGATCGCGCTGCGCGCGCTGGGACCTGCGTTCGATACGCACCCGGCGATGCTGACGGCGGCCAGCGCCAGGTTGAGCGCGCCGGTATTGCCCGGCGATCTCCTGAATATTCGCGCGGCCACGACTGGAGAATGTATCGCCTTCGAGGTTGGTGTCGCCGATCGCATCGTGCTGAAGGACGGTGTCGCCCGTTTCAGCTGAGTTCATCCTGAAAACAGAAGTTCTTATGAACCTAGGGAGGGGAAAATGAAGAAAATACTGAGAGTAGTGTTTATCGCAGCGGGGATGGTGTCGATGGCCGCCGGGGCGGCATTGGGCGAGACCATCAAAATCGGCAATATGTCGTCCTATTCGTCCAACCCGCAGTCCACGGCGGCTTATCGCAAGGGTTGGGAACTTGCCGTCAAGCAGATCAACGAACAGGGCGGCGTGATGGGCAAGACGTTGGAGGTCGTCACGCGCGACGACACCGGCAAGCCTGATGCTGCATTGCGCGCCGCACAGGAAATGGTCACCAAGGAAGGGGTTGTTCTTCTGGCGGGAACCTATCTTTCGCATGTCGCGGTTGCGGTTTCTGATTTTGCCAAGTCCAACAAGACGTTCTTCCTTGTTGGCCAGCCCCAGAGCGATACCATTATCTGGGAAAAGGGCAACCGCTACACCTTCCGGCTCTTCAACAGCCAGTATTCCCAGGTGAGTGCGCTCGCGCGTATGGCTGCCGCGTTGCCGGCAAAACGCTGGGCGACGATCGCGCCCAACTATGAATTCGGCCAGTCGGCGGTCAACGGCTTCCGCAGCGAACTGCAACGCCTGCGTCCCGATGTGGAATTCGTCAACGAGCAATGGCCGACCCTCGGCAAACTCGAGGCGGGAGCGACGGTCCAGGCCATGCGTGCGGCACGCCCGGACGCGATCTTCAACGCCACATTCGGTGCCGATCTCGCCAAATTCGTGCGCGAGGGTAATATGCGCGGGCTTTTTGAGGGCCGCGAGGTCTATTCGGTGATCACGGGACTGCCGGAGTATCTCGAGCCGTTGGGCGAAGAGACGCCGGTCGGCTGGACAGTGACGGGCTATCCGGCCACACAGATCGACACCCCAGAGCATAAGGCTTTCCTGAGTGCCTACGAGAAGGCGTATGGCGAAACCCCGAAAGTCGGTTCGCTGATCGGCTATACGGAAATCCTCGCGATCAAGGCGATCATCGAGAAAGCCGGCAAAACCGATACCGAATCCCTGATCGACGCGGCCGTCAAAGTAAAGTTCGACACTCCCGTCGGCAAACTGGGCTTTCGCGCGCAGGACCACCAATCCACCTTCGGCTTCTATATAGGCAAGCTCGCGGTCGAAGGCGGCAAGGGCAAGATGGTGGACTGGAAATTCTATGATGGCGCCGACTATCAGCCAACCGACGACTATGTGCGTAGCCGCCGCCCCGCCAACGCGGACGACTGATCCGAGGATGCTGTCCAGGCCCTGATCCCGGGCAACACCACCGCGCATCCGAACATCTCAAGCAGGACAAAGCTGTCGGACCGAAGCAGCCCCGTTCGCACGAGGTTGCCTTCAGTCAGAGGACCCAGCGTTATGTATGATGCACCAGTACTATTCGCCCAACTGCTGAACGGGCTTTCCTACTCATCCACGCTGTTCCTCGTGGCCTCAGGACTTGCGCTCATCTTCGGCGTGTCAAAGATCGTCAACTTCGCACATGGCTCCTTCTATATGTTGGGTGCCTATATTGCCCTGACAATCACCAGCCTATTACCAGCCACGCCGTTCGGCTTCTGGAGCGGCGTTCTATTGACGGCCCTTGTGGTGGGGATGGTCGGCTGCGTGATCGAATTCACGGTGCTGCGCCGCATATACAGTGCACCGGAGGTATTCCAGATCCTGGTGACCTTTGGTCTGGTGCTGATATTCCAAAATCTGATCTACGAAATCTGGGGCCCGGACGAAGTGCTGGCCCCACGGGTTCCGGGCCTGTCGAATTCGGTCCCGATTTTCGGGGAGCGCATCCCACAATACAACCTCGTGCTGATCCTGGTCGGTCCGATTTTCCTCAGCCTACTGTGGTGGCTGACCCACAAGACGCGCTGGGGCCGGCTCATTCGGGCCGCGACCCAAGACCGCGAGATGGTTGCCTCGCTCGGCGTCAACGAAAAAACCCTCTTCACGGTTGTGTTCTTCATCGGTACCGCATTGGCGGGCCTTGCCGGCGCACTACAGATTCCGAAAGAATCCGCGAACCTGCAGATGGATATTAATATCGTCGTCGAGGCTTTCGTGATCGTGGTGATCGGCGGTATGGGCTCGATCATGGGGGCGTTTCTCGCGGCGATCCTCGTGGGCGTCATCAATGCTTTTGGGGTATTGTTCTTCCCACAGGCCGTTTCCGTTCTGATTTTCATAGTCATGGTGCTGGTACTAATTTTCCGCCCGAATGGTTTGCTCGGCGGGCGTATCATCGCGCAGCGGCCGGGAGAACTGTCGATCGATCAGCCATATCGCCTGCCCGGCAAGGCGGTCATACGCGCCACTGTCGTGGCGGTGGCCGTATTGGCGATGCTGCCGCTGATCGTGCCGCTTTACGTCAAGGTCGTGCTGACGGAAGTCTTCATCCTCGCCATATTTGCCGGCAGCCTGCATTTTCTGTTGTCCGTCGGCGGGATCGTGTCCTTCGGACACGCGGCCTATTTTGGCCTCGGCTCCTATGCCGCGGCGCTGGTGGCCACCCGGCTCGGCATGCCCATGGCCGCCGGTGTGATTGCGGCCATCCTTGCCGGTGCTGGTGGCGGTCTGCTGTTCGGTTGGTTTTGCACCCGTCTCAAGGGCACTTACCTGGCCATGCTGACACTGGCTTTCGCGCAGATCCTGTTCACGCTGTCGATCCAGATGGTCGAATTCACGGGCGGCGACAATGGCATCGTGGGACTGACCAGACCCGAATGGCTGAATTCGCACGCGGGCTACTACTACCTGTCGCTGGTTGCGGCGATCCTTGCAACCTGGGTCCTGCGTCGCGCCCTTTATGCGCCGTTCGGCTTTGCCTTTCGAGCGGGTCGAGATTCAACAGCGCGCTCCGCTGCCATCGGCGTCAACGTGGCCTTCATCCAGTGGGGGGCGTTCATCCTCGCCGGCGCGGTCGCCGGTCTTGCTGGCGCGTTGATGGCCTATCACCGCGGTTCGGTTTTCCCGAATGACTTCTCAGTCGCCACGACCGTCGATGCGTTGGTCATGGTGCTCGTGGGCGGCGTACAATCCGTCAGCGGCCCGCTGATCGGCGCGCTTGCCTACCACGTCGTCGCGGTCGAACTCGTCCGCAATCTGGCCGATTACTGGCGGCTTATCCTGGGCTTGTTCATCATCCTCTTTGTGCTCGGCCTGCCGCAAGGGATCGTCGGAGCGTTCATGAACCGCTTTGGAAAGGGCGAAAAATGAGCACGCTCAAAGTCAACTCCATCAGCAAATCCTTTTTCGGTGTGAAGGCGGTGCAGAATGTTTCGTTCGAGGTCGAGCCCGGCGAAATGCTGGCGCTGATCGGGCCGAACGGCGCGGGCAAATCGACCTGTTTCAACATGCTCAACGGCCAGCTGCGTGCGGATGTCGGCTCCGTCGTCTTCGACGGTCATGACATCACCCGCGAGACCCCTAGTCAGATTTGGAAGCGGGGAGTTGGGCGCACATTCCAGATCGCCCAGACCTTCAGTTCGATGACGGTGCGCGAAAACGTCCAGATGGTGCTGCATTCGTTGCATCGGCGTCTCGGACAACTCTGGACCCCGCTGATGCGCGGTTTCCGGGAAGATGCGGACGAACTCCTGTCTGCGGTCGGGATGAAGGCTCAGGCCGATCGCGCCTGTTGCGTCCTCGCCTATGGCGATGTCAAACGGCTGGAGCTCGCCATGGCCCTCGCCAACCGGCCCAAGTTGCTGCTTATGGACGAACCCACCGCCGGCATGGCCCCGAAAGAACGCAACGAGCTGATGAGCCTGACCTCGCGGCTGGTGAAGGAGCGCGGCCTGTCTGTTCTGTTCACCGAACATAGCGTCGATGTGGTCTTCGAACACGCCAACCGTGTCGTCGTGATGTCGCGCGGACAACTGATCGCCCAGGGCTCCCCTGCCGATATCCGCGACAATGCTCTCGTGAAAGAGGTCTATCTCGGCTCGGGTGCCTTCCTCGAGACCTCGGAGATCGGCAGATGAGCACCCCCATTCTCGAAGTTACCGGCCTGAATGCGGCCTATGGCCAGGCGCAGATCCTGTTCGGGCTCAATCTCACGGTGCATCCCAACGAGATCGTCGCAGTCATGGGCCGCAATGGCGCGGGAAAATCCACGACCTTCAAGGCGATCATGGGCCACCTGCGCCATCGGTCCGGTTCGGTGAAACTGTGCGGTGAATCGATCGAAGCGCTGCCGGTCTATCAGATCGCCCGCCGGGGCCTCGGTTTCGTACCCGAGGACCGCCGGATCTTCTCGGAACTGACGGTGCGGGAGAATCTTGACATCGGCCGCCAGCCGCCTCGCAAGGGTGCCGCGCAATGGACAGTGGAAGAACTGTTCGAGACTTTCCCGAATCTAGCCGCGATGCCTGACAGGCCCGGCTCCGATATGAGCGGAGGCGAGCAGCAGATGTTGACCATCGCGCGGACCCTGATGGGCAACCCCTATCTGGTGCTGCTCGACGAGCCGTCCGAAGGCGTCGCGCCGGTGATTGTCGAGAAGCTGGCGCGCCTGATCCTGGATCTGAAGGCCAAGGGCCTGACCATTCTGCTGTCGGAACAGAACCTTGCCTTCGCGGCGGCTTTGGCGGACCGGGCCTATGTGCTGGATCGCGGGCAGATCGTTTTCGAAGGGACGATGGCCGAGTTATCCGCCAACGAAGCGATCTGCCGGACCTATCTGACAATGTGATCGGAATAAAACATGATGCCTGACACGGAAGTTTCCGCAATCGTCGAGGGCGTGCGCCAGTTTGTAAGGCGCGAAATAGCGCCCCATGTGCAGCGTCTCGAAGAACAGAATGAATTCCCGCAACATGTCGTGGATGCGATGGCCAGCCTTGGGTTATTCGGCATGGTCATTCCTGAGGCCTATGGTGGCCTGGAATTGCCGCTCGAAGACTATGTGGCGATCATGGAGGAGCTCGGCGCCGGCTGGTCGGCGATGCCGAGCTTCCTCAATAGCCATTGCACGGTTGCGCGCCTGATCGCGCAATACGGCACCGAGGCGCAGAAGCAGCGCTATCTGCCTCAGCTCGCCGATGGCTCGCGTCGGGGCGCGATCGTGCTGACGGAGCCTTCGGCGGGCTCGGACCTGAAACAGATCCGTACGGATGCGGCTCGCCAGCCCAATGGCGACTTCGTGCTGAACGGTCAAAAGACCTTCATCACGAACGGCCTGCGCGCAAGGCTACATATGGTGCTGGCGCGCGAGCGCACTGAGGATGGGAAGGGGACGATCAGCCTGTTCATTGTCGAATCCGAGGCTGAGGGCTTCGAGGTTTCCCGGTTGATCGACAAGATGGGCTTCAAGCATGTCGATACCGCAGAATTGCGCTTCGACGACCTCCGCCTCGGACCAGATGCGCTCCTGGGTGAGGAGGCCGGCAGGGGCCTGCCCCAGGTTTTGTCGATGCTGGAGACCGGGCGCCTGGCCATGGCGGGAACGGCGGTGGGAATGGCGCGCAATGCGCTCGCGGTTGCGCTGCAATATTCGAAGGATCGCGTGACCTTTGGTCAGCCGATCTGCAATCATCAGGCGGTCCAGATCCATCTGGCGAACATGGCGACCCAGTTGACCGCCGCACGTGCGCTGATCCGTGAAGCGCTGCGGCACAAGGCCCGTTATGGCCGGGCTGATATGCTGGCCTCGATGGCCAAGCTTTTCGCGACCGAAGCGACCATGCAGATCACCCAGGACGCGATGCGGGTTCTCGGGGGCTATGGCTATGTCGCCGAATTCCCGATCGAGCGGCTGTATCGCGAGGCGCCGATCTATATGCTGACCGAGGGCAGCAACGAAATCCAGCGGATGATCATCGCCCGTGAGATGGTGAAATCAGACGGCCCGGCCCGGCTGGGGCTGGAATGAAGACAGGGGAATACTATGACATTTTCCGATATCTTCACCCCTGTTGCAAAGCACGCCGCGCGCGACCCAGAACATCCCGCATTCGTCTTCGGCGGGCGCACCATCACCTATGGTGCGTTGATCGACGAGGCTCGGCGGCTGGCGACCGTTCTGGAGGTCAGGGGCATCGCTGGGGGAGATCGCGTTGCGATCTTCTCGCCGAACCGACCCGAGATCTTCTCCGCTTATCTCGCTCTGGCGATACTGGGTGCGGCGATCGTGCCGGTGAATGCGGAATTCTCCGCGCATGAGGTGCGCCATATCATCGACCACGGTGAAATCCGCATGCTCATCCATGGCTCCGCGCAGGCCGGAACGGCAGGAGAGGCCTGTGCGGGAGCACATGCGCAACCGCTGGTGACAGAGTTCGAGGCGCTGCTTGGCGAGGCTGCCGTGGCGCCCGTTTATCGGGGACCCGTTTTGGGAAGCGGCGACGATCTGGCTTTGCTGTGCTACACCTCCGGAACGACGTCATTGCCGAAGGGCGTGGCGGCGACCCATCGCAACGAACTCGTCTCGGCCCAAGCCTACAGCGACATGATGGCGATCAAACCCGAGGATCGCGAGCTCATAGCGCTGCCGCTGACATTCAGCTTCGGATTCCACGCTGCAGCTTATGTCGCGCTGTTCAGCGGGGCGACAATCCAGTTGCTGCCGCGCTTCCATCCGCGTGACACCCTTGAAGCGATCGAGGTCCTGTGCCCGACGATCTTTCTGGGTGTGCCGACGATGTTCGCGATGATGGCGGATGTCGCCACGAAGGACGAGCGATCCTATGACCTTGGCTCCTTGCGCCTTGCGGCGGCGTCGGGCGCGGCCTTAACCGACAAGATCGTCAGCGACTTCCGCGCGCAGACCGGGGTTACTGTCCTGCCCTACTATGCGATGACCGAGGTGAGGCCGATCTTCTCCTTTGACCTGCAGACCGGAACCTTGCCGCCCCCGGGCTCGGTTGGTCGCCTGATCCCCCCGACCGAGGTCCGCCTGGTCGAAGAGAGCGGCGCCGATGCCCTGTGTGGCCAGCCAGGCGAGCTTTGGGTGCGTGGACCCAGCTTCTCCGGGGCCTATTTCCGGGACCCTGAACGCACCGCCGCATCGATGGCTGGGGATTGGTTCCGCACCGGGGACTTGGTTGTTTGCGACGCGGAGGGCAATTATTTCATCGTTGGGCGTTCGAGGGAGCAGATCATCTCGGGCGGAGCCAAGATCGCGCCCATCGAGGTCGAAACGGCGTTGCTGGCGCATCCGGCGATCAGCGATGTGGCGGTCGTCGGCAGCCCCGATCCGATCTTTGGACAGGTCGTCAAGGCCGTGGTGGTCACCACCGATCCGAACCTTGGCCCCGAGGCGGTGATCGACTTCTGCCGGGGGCGGGTGGCGGACTACAAGGTGCCGCGCATCGTTACCTTCATGGAAACCCTTCCGCTTGCCCCGTCGGGCAAGGTGCTCAAGACTGCGCTGGTCTGAAAGCCCGCTTTGGAAAGGTTGAGACAATCCTGGACACTGGCCATCGGGGCCGGCGTTCTGGCCGCTCTGATCTGGAGCAGCTGGTACGTGCTGGCGCGCCACGGGGTGACCGGCGGCGGGTTGCGGCCCGAGGATCTGGCGGCCCTGCGTTTTATGGTGGCGGCCCCAGTCAGCCTGCTGCTGTTGCGGCGCATCCCTATCAGCCGTCGCAATCTGCCTTACACGGTTGTCATGGCAATCGGCGTGGGCCCGGCATTCGGTATCGTGGTGGCGAAGGGCTTCCAGGTCGCTCCCGCGAGCTTCGGCGGGGCGATGACCGCCGTATGCGGAGTTCTGCTCAGCCTGATCGGCGCGGTCCTGCTTCTCGGCGAGAGGCTTTCCCGCCGTCAATGGCTCGGCATCGTGATTACGGTTCTGGGCTTGGCGGTCCTGGCGCTCATTTCCGGTGGCAGCATCATGATCGGCTACTTCCTGTGCGGTGGTCTGCTCTGGGCAGCTTATGGGGTCGCGGCCCGGGCCAGCGGTCTCAAGGCGATGGAAGCGGCGGGTGCCGTGGCCATGCTGTCGGCCGTGTTCTTCCTACCGCCCTACTTCTATTTCGCCGGCGATGCGCTCTGGCAGGCCGATGCTGGCGAATTATGGCTGCAGGGGATCGGACAGGGGATCCTGACCGGAACCGTCGCGCTGGCGCTGCACGCCTACGCGGTCGTCGTGTTGGGTGCCGCTCGCGGCGCGTTGTTTCAGAGCCTGGTGCCGCCCTTCACGCTTATCCTGTCCCTTGTGTTTCTGTGGGAGGTTCCGAGCCGGGCCGAGGTCCTGACGATCATGCTGACGCTAATCGGGGTAGCCACTGCGCTCCATCCCTCCACAGTAAAAGGCGATCGGAAAGCTTGCGGACCCTTCGCCGTCAGCGACGCCACGCGAAGTGATTTCTCCGGAGAAATAGATGAAGATCCTTGTGCCGGTGAAGCGAGTGGTCGACTACAACGTGAAGATCCGCGTGAAGTCATGCGGTAGATTGGCGGCTGAACATGGCATTGGCGCTGTAGAGCAGACGCCCGCCACGTAGCGTGCCCCCATCTCCGGCAACGCAGCTCGATGCCAGTCGACCGGCTCGAAATCGGCTTGCGGCAATCTGGATCCGTCGGCGACGAAGGCGACGCTTCGGCCTCACGCCAGCACGAAATCCGTGAAGGTGGCGGCACCGAGGCCGGTGAGGACGAAGTCTGATGTGAGGGAGAAGGTGGCGTCGCCGTTGACGTTGATGCAGATGACCGGCTGGCCGTCGAGGGTGACGCGGGCGATCGGGCCGTCGGCGAAGACGCTGGCGACCGTCTGGGCGGAGGCGGGGCCGAGTTCGGTGATCGTGGTGGCGGTGAGATAAAGCGGCACGAGACTGAGCTTGGCGCCATTGTGGACGAAGCCAACCACGTTGCCGGTCGGGTTGGAGGCCGCCAGCATCTCGCTGGCGAGCTCATAGATCATGAAGCTGGGGAGACCGGTGATGGTGTAGGTCTTCGCCCGGGCGAGGACCTGCGCATAGGTGCCAAGCGTGGTGTCGAGCGGCGCGGCGGCCACCCAGGCGTCGATCTGGGCTTTCGCCGCGGTGACCGAGGCGGAGGTCTGGTCGACGCTGTTGAGGATCGACTGCTGCCAGGAGAAGGCGGGGGCGGCGCCGGCGGCCAGGAACTTCTCGGCGAAATAGACGCCGACCGTGGTGCGGTTAGCAAGCACAGCGCCGTCCGTTCCGCCGACCCCGAGCAGTGTCAGGAGGACCGGGGCGATGCCATTGGCCTGCAGCTCATTGGCCCAGAAGGTCTGGCCGGCCGCATCGGGGATGCGGTTGTAGAGATGGACATAGAGGGAGGCGATGAAGATATGGGCGTTGGTGAGGGTCGGGCTGTCGAGCCAGGGATTGAGGGCCTTGGCCTCGGCCGTGGCCGCCCAGGCATTGATGAAGGCGGTCTCGGTCATGGTGGGATAGAGGGAGACCCACCAAGCATAGCCGTTCGGCTCCGGCGCCCGCCCGAGGAAGGCATTGTACATCTGCGCGGTGAAGGGTTGGGCGGGCATGCAGGCATCTCCAACGAAGAGACAATATTATCTTAGCACACATAAAAGCGCATTTCTTGCACTAATTCATCAAATGATGTAGATTTATTAATTCTAGGGGCAAGCGATATATTGTATATATGAATGTAATACGGAAATCCATCTTCTCCTGTTCTTTTTATCAATTCTCTGATTCTTCCTTCTCTATCAACCCAAGTAGAAGCGTACCCCCACTTATCTTCGGAATTTGAACTCTGCGGGGGCAGCTCTTTACAATCCTTGCACTTTGGAGCGCTGGGACGGTTCCCTATGTACACATTAAATTCAGTACCTGATTCCCTGTCTTTGACGCGCAGCAAATCAAAATCGACCATTCGTTCCCGCGTCAGGATCTCGATCCTATTTTTTGGCCCAACGCAGAAGAGTGCCATAGCGGAAGACGCCGTAACCATGCAGATCGCGATAGACGTTTGAAATATGACAAACTGCCTAATCTTCATTGTCTTCTCCCAATGGATCATTTCCCTGATCCGATATCTGGGCGTTTTCCTCCCCGGGAGACTTCCCTTGAGTACCGCTCGGCTTTCCACCGTCCCGGGCTTTGGATCCACCGCCCGACTTTCCACTATCACGCGCCCTCGAGCCTGTCCCACGGTTGTTGATGCTGATCGCGTCAATGATGTCCTGCATGGACGGGCTTCGGTCGCGCGCACCCATGATGTTATTCTCATATCCTGGATGGGGGGCCATCGTTTGTTGATCGTACCTATCTTCAAGGCCCAGTACATGACCAAACTCATGAGCGGCTTCCCATCCCGAAGCTTTTGGATCTAGCTCAACATTGTTTGCTGGCTGGCCCTTATAACCCATGACGGATGATCGACCGTCTATAGTATCTGTGATAGTTACTACATTTTTTTCGCGATCATTTGCGTTGGGCGACGGGGCAGTTACTTCTGTAGTCACAGTAAAATCTCCAAACTGACCCGACCAGTAGCTCTCGATGCCTCTTGCCGCGCGTTCGACAATTTCAGGCGTTGCTCGGGGGCCAGTAAATTCTGTCGGGAACTGAATGTAGACATCATTGTCACGTTTAGTGATGATAGCGAAATGCCCATTGGGATCGGACTTATTGATCGGATCATTGAAGGCATAGGCATAGCGGTTGGTGCCGACGCCGGGATCAGTTGGCAGGAACCAGTCCGGCGAGATGAACCGCCCCAGCGCCGGATCATAGAAGCGGGCGTTGAGATAGAGGAGCCCGGTCTCGGTGTCCTGGCGCTCGCCGATGAAGGCCTTGGCCTCCTTGAAGGTCGAGGTGGTGATCGGGATCTGGCCATAGGGCCGGTAGATCCGGTGCAGGACCTCGGCGCCGGAGGCGTCGGTGATCGAGCGCACGGTGGCGAGGTGGTCGCGGTGCAGGAAGGTCGCCGCCGTGCCGCGCTTGTTGATGTCGGGATAGGGGTATTTCTGCCAGACGCCGTCCGACCCGCGCTCGATCTCCGGCCCGAGATAGAGCGTCGTCTGGGGCGTGCGGTTGGGGCCGGTATTGGCGACCTTCTTCAGGCGTGCGCTATCTGGCCCATAGGTCATGGCGGTGGTGATGCCGGTGACCATGGTCACTGTCGCCGGCCGGTTGTCGCCGTCCCAGGTATAGGTGCGGTTGGAGCCGGCGAGCAGGTTGCCGTTGGCATCGTAGCTATAGGCGGAGGCCCCGACCTGGGTGGGCGTATGCGGTCGCGGCTGGCCCGGCGCCGGGTAGGTGTAGGTGCCGAGCTGCGAGTTCGACGTCATGTTGAAGGCGGCGTCGTAGGTGAAGCTCTGGGAGAGCAGCCCGGGGAAGTCGAGATGGGTCGCGCTCAGGAGCTGGTCGATGTCGTCGTAGGTGTAGGTCCAGGTCCAGCCGTCCGCCGGGGAGCCCACGGGGGCCGTGATGCTGTTGATGCGGCCGGTGGCGGCGCGGCTGTAGGTCCCGCCGAGATAGACGCTGGCGCCGCGTGTGGTGGTGTAGCTGTTCAGCCAGCCGCGGGCGTCGTTGTAGACGAAGCTGGTCGACACCCCGTTGGCATAGGTGATGGCGGTGGTCTGGCGGCGGGCGTTGTAATCGATATTGCTGATCAGGCTCGGGATGGTCTTGAGCGAGCCGTAGATGTCATAGGTCCAGGGCTGGCCCGGGGTGCCGATCTGGTCGCCGTCGGGATAGGTTTTTCCCCTGATGTAGCCACCGATATCGAGGGTGGCGGTGAGGGCATAGGTGGTGCCGTCGACCTGCCAGCTGGTCTTCACCGGCCGGCCGTTGGCGTCATAGTCGTAGCGGATGGTGCCGGCGGGATCGGTGACCGTGGTGAGCTTGCCGCCATTGGCATAGCCCGGACGGGTCTCGTCATAGCTCGAGGTGGTGGTCGAGGCCTGCGGCGTATAGGCGAGCAGGGTTTTCGTCTTGACGCGCCTCAGGCCGTCATAGGTGAAGGTGGTGTACTGGGTCTTGGCGTCGACCTGCTCGGTGAGATTGCCGGCGAGGTCATAGGCGTACCACCACTGGCCGAGGTTGGGATCGAGCGCCGACACCCGGTTCGACAGGGAGTTGTAGCCATAGACCCAGAGATTGCCGGGCTGGTCGGTGACGCGGAACAGCCGGTCGACCGCGTCATACTGCATCGACATGCGGTTGCGCAGGCCCCAGTTGAAGCGGTCGAGGAAGACGGTGTTGCCGTAGGCATCCCTATGGGCGATGGTCGTGCGGCCAAGCTCGTCGACGACTGTCGTCTGGTCGAAGGCGTCCGGCGAGGCCTGGTAGCTCGTGGTGACCGTGGTGTTATCGGGATTGGTGGTCAGCACCAGGCGATCGAGGGCGTCATAGGTCAGGTTCGTGGGATAGGCCGGCTGGCCGGAATAATGTGGCGCCTCGCGCTGGCGCACGAGGCCGCGCGGGTTGAAGGCAAGCGCCTCGACGACGAGGCCTTCCATGGTCGTCGCATAGGTGCGGCCCATGCCGTCGAAGGAACGTGAGGTCCAGACCTGCTGGGTGCCGCTGGCGGGCGGGGTCAGGGTGGTGACGGATTGGGTCTGCGGATCGCCGATATTGCTGTAGGTGGTCAGCGTATAGTCGCCGCCGGGCTTGACGACCGAGGTCGGCCGGCAGAGCGGGTCATAGCCATAGTTGGTGACGAGGCCGTCGATATCGGTGGTCGTCGCCGGTAGCCCGCAGAGGACGTCATAGGTGGCGGTCGTCTTCTGCCGGGTATCAATGACCGGCGCAAAATAGAGCGGGTTGCGGGTCTCGATGGGGAAGATGTGGTAGGTCGGGTCGTAGATGTACTCAAAACGATTGCCGACCGGATCGACCTGGGCCGTCAGATTGCCCCAGCCGTCATAGGTCATCGCCGTGACGGCGAGCGTGTCGTCGGTGTTCCGCCAGCGATCGACCTGGGTCAGATTGCCGAAGGTCGGCGCGGTGGTGAACGGCTGGTTGTCCCAGAGATAGCGGGTGTCGACGAGCGGGGTGGAGCTTGGGCCTCCTTCCCCATAAAGCCGCTGGGCGAAGGGCTTGTCGACGATATAGCGGTCGGTGTTGTAGCTGTAGTCGCGGACGTGGTGGCGCTCGTCGCCGATCGAGGCCAGGTTCCCGTGCTCGACGAGATGGGTGATATTGGCGAAGGTGTCGAAGGTCCGGGTCACCTGCGAGGAGCGGTCGCCGCCGGTGAGCTTCTCGGTGAACTGGCTGGCGGTGTTCAGCGCCGTATAGGGCAGCGTCGTGTTGTTGATCGCATAGGTCTGGTCGACCTGGCGCAGCAGCGTGCCGGCGGCATTGCGGACATAGCGGTGCACCGCCTTGCCGACCGCCGCATAGGCCTGCGAGAACTCATAATCGGTATAGGGGCAGTCCCCGACCGCGACGCAGGGCGGCGTCATCTTCGCCCAGCGGAAGCCGAGGAAGCGCCGCTCCTTGCCGTCCCACACGCCGCCGCCATATTCGAATTTGGTCTCAGCAGCGAGGCCGCGGCCGTCCATCCGCGTGACGCTGGTCACCGTCTGCAGGATGCTGTGCATCCGCTCGTTGGCCCAGTGCGTCGATGGCAGGTAGCCGACGCTGGTGTAGCCACCGAAGACGTTCTTGTATTCGTAGAGGAGGTCGGGGATGCCGCCTTGCGAGAGGAACAGGGCGTCCCCGACAATGCCTGGGGCGGTGCCGAGAAGATCGGCCTTGCCGTCGCCGTTGACGTCGCCCATCCCCATGATCATGCCACGGGGCGGGGCGCTTCCTACTACGAAAGTGGTTCCCCGCGAGAGTAACAAACGGGTCTCGGTTCCCGCAGCCAATGCGACATCGCTGCGGCCATCGCCGTCGTAATCCCCGATGACGATATTGCCCCCGCCGGTGGAGACCCATTGGGGAGCGCCCCAGATCTGGCGGTCGAGCGAGCGCCCTGTCGAGATGCCGACATTGACATCCCACTGGCCATCGCCCCGGGCGGCAAACAACAGGATATCGGCCTTGCCGTCACCATTGAAATCGCCGGTCTGAAGGCCCTGCTGCAGGGTGAACAACGGCAAGCCGCTGATGATCTGGATACCTTGCGATGTGAAGGTCGTGCCATTGGACAGATAGATCTGGTACGCGACGTCGGCAGCAGTTGGCCCCTGCTGCATCTTGATGTAGTCAGCCTTGCCGTCCCCGTTGAAGTCGGCGATCCGTGCCAGCTGGTTCAGCGGATTGGTGCTACCGAGATCGGGGACCTGGCGTGTCGGGTCAAGCACCAGCGTTGTGCCGTTCCAGACGAAAACGCCGACAGCAGCTGACATAGCGCCAAAGACGGGCAGGCCAACCAGCTCATCATGCCCGTCGCCATCGAAATCCGCGGCGAGCATGTCGGCGAAATACTCAAGCGGCGGCCCCCCCCAAAATAGGACCAAAGACGGTCGACGCGACCAGCCCTGAGCTCGTGGACCGATACAGGATAGCGCCAGGCCCACTGAGCAACGGGGCGCTCGGGTCGTTAGGATTGCTGGGATAGCCAGTGACCTGGTAGATCCGCACGAAATCGGAGCGGCCATCGCCGTCGAAGTCGCCGACTACCCATCTGTCATTCTCAACGTTGACGTAGAGGTCCAAAGGCCCCAAAGACAGATTTAGGGATTGCCACAGCGTATAGCCTGCCCCATTCGACAGGTAGATAAAGGCTGGGTCCGGCAAACAGGTCCCGCCTGGATTCTGGCAATTGTCATTGTTGGGCCCAGCGATCACGTCGCTGCGGCCGTCGCCGTTGAAATCGCCGATGCTTGTTTTCTGGCTGGGGAAGGTCTGAAAGACCGGCAGGAAGGGCAGAGTTGACGGCGCCGCAAATGAGGCCCCCGTATTGGTGTAGCTGATGCCGATAGGTGGCAGAGCGGTGCCGCCCGCGACATTGCCGTTATCCCAGACTGCATCCTTGCCGTATTGCTGCACCCCAATCAGCCGCGACAGGCCGGTGGCCGGGCTCGCCTCATAGGTGAAGGCATAGGCGCGGACGATCCCCGTGCCGGTGGTGACAAAGATGCTCTTGAGCTGATCCGAGACCCAACTCAGATCGATGCCATTGGCGAGCCGCGTCTTCTGCTCGGCGCCGCGCTCCTGCCAGTAGAAGTCGACGGTCGAGCCGTTGTACACAATCTGCACGGGGTAGCAGACCGAGAAGGATGGGCAGCTGTAGTAGTAATGGACGATGTTGTTGTCGTTGCGCCAATCGAGGATCCGCCAGAGCATGTAGCGGTAGTGGCCCTCGTTGCCGCTGTCGTCACCGCCCCGGAAGTACTGCGTCGAGCGATAGATATAGCGCGTGCCGTCCCTGGCGGTGACGGTCCAGGAGTTCTCACTTTCGTTGAACAGAATGTGCTTGTAGCTCTCGACCCGCGTCGTATGCGTGCCGCCATAGCTGCAGCTCGGGCTGGATGAGACCTGACCGCAGGGCACAAGCTCGGCGCCATCGAGCAGCCAGGTATCCGCCGCGTCGAAGCGCGGGGCGCCATTGACGCGGGACACGCGCACGATGTCGGAGAGCCCGCCCAGATCCCAGCCAACGCCGAGGAGGCCAGCATTCATGCCACCGGCGCGCAGGCCCTGGCTGGAATCATAGACGAGGTTCAGCTTCGGTTCGAGGCCGCGGAACCCCGGCACCTCCAGCGGAATGCGCTGGGTGAAGCTGCCATTGAAGGGCGCTTCCGGATCCTCCGGCGCCTTCTTGTCGAAATCGCCGACCGTGATGGCTGTGGGCGGCTCCCCTGCAAGGACCGTCGGGCCTTCGGTCTTTGCGGTCTCTGCCTTCTCCGCGTCCGTCTTCTCGGCATCCGCCTTGTCGGTCTTGGCCTTGTCACTCTCCGCAGCGGCTGTGTCCGGCTTGGCCTCGGGCTTCTGAGCCGCCATCGCCGGTGGCTCGGTCTTCACCGGATCGGGTGTCACCCCACCGCCCCCTGAGGGAACCGGCGTTCCCGGGGCTCTTTGACCGGTGGCCATTTCCGCGGGCGAGGACTTCGACGCGGGCTGTGCCGTTGATGGCTGCGCAGGGCTCGGCAAAACCGGCTGTCCCAAAGGCCGCGGCGGCCG
This sequence comes from Hyphomicrobiales bacterium, assembly GCA_930633525.1. NCBI lineage: Bacteria > Pseudomonadati > Pseudomonadota > Alphaproteobacteria > Hyphomicrobiales > Hyphomicrobiales bacterium. The sequence continues at coordinate 1,212,850 of CAKNFP010000002.1, read as the reverse complement.
GATCTGCGGGCCCATTGGCGGCACACCAGGTGCCGCCTGCGACGGGGCCGGATTGGTGGCTGGTGCCGTGGGCGCCGGCGCGGCGGGGGAGGGCCCTGCCGTCTGGGCCTGCACCGGCATCGTCCCGAGCGCGACACTCGCCGCCAACACACTGATCGCCGCGCGTCTGGTCAGATCTTTGAGGGGGCCAAGCAAGTTCCGGCAAAATGCGGACGCACGGGTGCCGTTGCCAGACAACATCTGCTTCTCCCCAAGCTTTCAATGCCTAGGTTCAAGCCTAAATGCTTGGCGATGATTGGCAATCAATTTCTTTGATCGCAAGGTTGTCAGAGAACGATCGGAGATTATTGCGTTTTTTATGTTGGCCTGGAAAACGTCGCATCGGTCGCGGTCATTAGACTTAAGTCTAGGATCGGCGCGTCGTTGCAAAAAAGGCCTTCGAACGCGCAGTACGGATGAAGGGCTGCGCCATCACTATCCTCGGCAGGCTTCAGCCGTCTGTAGCTCGTCGTCGTCCATCCCACGTCGAAGCGCTTCCCAACCGCGAAATGATTGTGCAGACATACCATTCACCAACGTTGCGGTCGACACAGTGAGTTGACATTCGATTTTCGCGGGTGTTTGAAAGGTTAGGCGCGCCGGGGTGGGCGATCAGCGCCGGGTTTTGATGTTGGGGCAATGGACAATTCGAGATCTGCCTTCGTCGTCTCGATCTGGCTCGCGACGATTTTTCCAATGCTCTTCTTTCTCATGTTCTGGCGCTACGATAATTTTGCGCCCGCCTTGGGCATCAAGGAAGTTCTGGTATTTCTAGGGGCGGCCCATGTGCCGGCCACACTGATTTTCTATCGCGATCCGCGCTTTCAGCAGGGGCTCGGCGACAACAAGATCCTTTTTTATGTCATCCCGGCGATCTTGACGATCGCCGGCGGCCTGGTCTTTGCCTTCTCCTCGGACCTCGCTCAGGGCATTTTTCTCTGCGCCTTCTGGTGCTGGCAGGCCTACCACTATGGCAAGCAGAACATCGGCGTCTATTCCTTCACGTCTCTTGCAACGACCGGCCAGCCGACTGACCCGAAGAGCAAGCAGCTTTTCATTATGCTGGCTTGGGTGAGCATCTTCGGGACCTTGAAGGTTCTCGGCCGGAGCGTGATGCCTCCGGACTACTTTCCGTTGTTCGAGACCATGCACAGGATCGGACTGGTCCTTTATCTCGGCCTCGTCGGTTATTCCGTGATCCTGTTCATCCGCAACAGAATGCCCCTGTTCTCGGTCAACGGCTTGATGTTTTTCACACTCGTTGCCTTCTTCGGCCCTATGTATTTCACAGATACGCTCGAAGGGGCCTTTCTCAGCTATGCGATCGCCCATGCGCTGCAGTATCTCGTGTTCATGGCGATCATCGCGAGCGGCACGGAAAAGGACGGACGCGCTCCGCTCGTTGTCAACATCCTCTATTTCGTGCTCATCGTGGCTGGTGTTGGCGCCTTCTTCGTTCTGCCCAACCACCTCGCCACAAGCGTCTTCTACGGAAGCAGCGATGCGGCGGCCTTCGCCATCGATCTCGCCGTCGGAGCCGTCCTCGGGGCGACCATGGCTCACTTTCTGATCGATGCTTACACGTGGAGGTTGTCGAACCCGACATCCCGCGACTACGTCCGGCAGCGGTTTCGCTTCCTCTTTGCCAAGCCGCCCTCTTCTCGCGGTGCCTGAGCGGGCCGACAAAGAAGCAGACCAGTTGAGGACCCGCATTTGCTATTAGGCCGATGAAAGGTCGATAGCGTCCTCATTGGCTGTGCCCATGGTCTTTGCATGGCGCGTGAGGCTGACGTGATCGGGATAGCGACGTGGAAGGCTCAAAAAGGGGCGAAGAAAAGCAAGAATCGCGCCGGATTGGGTGCGCGCCGGCCGTTCAGTGTAGATTCCGAGTTTCACACTGATGGCGATGAACCCGCGGTTCCAGCACCACCACGCGGCTCAACACTTATCCGCGCGCACGATCGTCAGAATGCACTCAAGCGCGTCCGATTCATCCGGGGAACGGCGCAGGATCGACATCGATCTTGAACATCCGGTATGCCCGCCGACTTTGATGATGCCGAAGTCGCGGACGTTCTTGGGGGCGTTGTCGTTGAAAAACCGATCATAGGTTCTGACGGCATTAACAATGGGCGCGATTGCGTTCTCACTGAGACAGGTGATGCCGAGGGATAATAGGATACGGCCACCGACAAGGAAACGACGCAGGGCCTCGTCGAGGCGACGTGTGCGGCTTCATAGGCATGAGGATCGGGTATGGAGCATCCTTGAAGCGACAAAGCCGCATGCGTCAGCCCGCGGTGACGGCTGAAGCGATCCTCGCCAGAATGCAGTGTTTCTCGCCCGCGTGCGCGAAGACGTCATTTGCCAAGCAGCTCAGAAGAATTCCTGAGCGTAACAACTGAGAAAAAGACTGCCAAGGCCATAGCGAGCCGGGCTACAGGGCCTCATGTGTCCGAGTACGCGCGGAAAGCTACTTGACGACCTCACAGCCCCAGCCGTCATAGACGCCCTGGTTCTCATCGATAAGGGGAACCAATCCATCGGTGATGCTGTCGATGGCTGCCGGCTTGTCCTCCCGGCTGAAAAGAAGCGGAAACTCGCCCTGAGGGTTCGGCTCGCCGAGTCTGACAGCAAATCCCTGCTTCTCCACCGCGCTGATGAAGGCTTGTCGTCCCGCGGCGGTTTTGAAATAGGCGAAATGCTCGATGATCCGGGGCGCGTCGTGAAGCTGAAGGCCGCTATCCGAGCCTTGCTGTGCGAGCGGAAGCGATGCCGATCGAGTATCTCGCTATTCCAGCGTCGCGAAGAAACTCTCACACATGGCATTGTCGTAGGCGTCGCCGACGGAGCCGGTCGAGGGCCTGACCGGCGTCCTTGCAGCGGTTGCCGAAGGCCAGCGAGGTATACTGGGCGGATTCAACCGGTCGTCGCAACGTCCTTTCGGAGGAGTTGTGATGCAGAGGTCGAAGCGTCGATCTGATCGTGCAGGACGAGCTCCTTTGCATTCACCGGGGCGCCCTCCAGTGACAGGGCGAGGAGAGCGAAGAGCTTTCTGGGCAGCCGTTGCCGTAGGGTCCTCGAGCGAGGAAGCTGCGGCTGCCGCCGGTATTCCACAGGCAGTCGGCGCAAGATGGTTCCGGAAGGCGGGCGGCATGGCGCCAGCAATGTACATGCTTTGGGCCAAGCCGCTGTCTGGCCGGTATCTGTCCCTGAGCGAGCGAGAGGATATCGTGCTCATGCGGGTCCAGGGCAGCTCGGTACGAGCGACCGCGCGCCAAGCATAATAGCCTGACGCGGAGACTTTGAAGACGCGGGCCATGGTCTTGATCGGGAATACTGCTTGGTACGCGCTCATGAACCGGAAAACCCGTTCGGGTTCGCCTTGCTCTCCCGCGCGAACCAGGCTGCCGCTGTTGATTTCCACTGAGAGCTGACCCGGCGTTTCCACCGAGAAGTGACCCGCCTTTAGGTATCGTTCGTGTTGGTCGTGGTGGTCAAGTTCCTGCGTTTCTCCTTCGTTGGTTTGGGATCGTGCGCCGAGCTATTCTTGAAGCGGAAGCTGTCGTTTCCGGTTTCCAGGATGTGGCAATGATGGGTGAGCCGATCGAGCAGCGCGGTTGTCATCTTGGCATCGCTGAAGACACTGGCCCATTCGCTGAAGCTCAGGTTGGTCGTGATGATGATGCTGGTGCGCTCGTATAGTTTGCTCAGCAGATGGAAGAGCAGCGCGCCACCTGAAGCGCTGAACGGCAGGTTGTTGATTTCCACTGAGAGCTGACCCGGCGTTTCCACCGAGAAGTGACCCGCCTTTAGGTATCGTTCGTGTTGGTCGTGGTGGTCAAGTTCCTGCGTTTCTCCTTCGTTGGTTTGGGATCGTGCGCCGAGCTATTCTTGAAGCGGAAGCTGTCGTTTCCGGTTTCCAGGATGTGGCAATGATGGGTGAGCCGATCGAGCAGCGCGGTTGTCATCTTGGCATCGCTGAAGACACTGGCCCATTCGCTGAAGCTCAGGTTGGTCGTGATGATGATGCTGGTGCGCTCGTATAGTTTGCTCAGCAGATGGAAGAGCAGCGCGCCACCTGAAGCGCTGAACGGCAGGTATCCCAGCTCGTCGAGGATCACGAGATCGGAGTGGACGAGGCGATTGGCGATCTGTCCTGAACGGCCCTGTGCTTTTTCCTGCTCCAGCGCATTGACCAACTCGACGGTGGAGAAGAACCGGACCCGTTTGTGATGATGCTGGATGGCCTGGACGCCGATCGCGGTTGCGATATGCGTCTTACCCGTGCCGGGACCGCCGACCAGGACAATGTTATTGGCGTCGTCGAGGAAGTCGCAGCGATGAAGCTGTTGCACGAGCGCCTCGTTGATCTCGCTGCTGGCGAAGTCGAAGCCGTTCAGATCACGGTAGGCCGGGAAGCGTGCCGTCTTGAACTGATATGCGGTCGATCGGACCTCTCGTTCGGCCGTTTCCGCCTTGAGAAGCTGGGACAGGATCGGAATGGCAGCCTCGAATGCCGGCGATCCTTGCTCGGTCAGATCACCGACGGCGTGGGCCATCCCATGCATCTTCAATTGCCGTAGCATGATGACGATCGCGCCGCTTGCCGGGTTATGACGCATGGCGAACCTCCGTCTTTCTCAAGGTATCGTATCGCTCGACATTGGCCTTGGGCTCATTGGTGAGTGTCAGCGCCTGGGGTGCGTCAAGGGTCGGCGGTGTGGAGGATTTGCCGTCGACGAGGCGATGCAGCAGGTTCAGCACATGCATTTTGGTTGGAACGCCGGACTTCAGCGCCATGTCGACGGCCGAGAGCACTGCTTGTTCGTCGTGCTGGAGAACAAGAGCCAGGATGTCGACCATCTCGCGATCGCCGCCCGGCTTTTTGAGCAGATATTGCTGCAAGCTCTTGAATGCCTCCGGCAGCTCGATGAAGGGAGCGCCGTTGCGTAGAGCGCCGGGCTTGCGCTGCACGACCGCCAGATAATGCCGCCAGTCGTAAATGGTCTGGCCCGGCCGGTCATGGGAACGATCAATGACGCGACGATGCTCGCAGACGATCTGACCTTCCGCGGCAACTACGACCCGTTCCGGGTAGACGCGAAGGCTTATCGGTCGATTGGCAAAGGATGCCGGGACGCTGTAGCGGTTGCGCTCCAGATGTACGAGGCAGGTTGGTGTCACGCGCTTGGTATATTCCACAAAGCCGTCGAACGGCCGGGAAACAGGCATAAGGGCTGGCGCCTCCTCAGCCCAGAGGTCGGCAATGGTGCCACGTATCTGACCGTGCGGGGTCTTTGCCCAGAACTCCTTGCATCGAAGCTCAAGCCAGTCATTCAGGGCTTCCAGTGATGGAAAGCGCGGGATGGGTTGAAAGAAGCGATGACGAGCATCCTGAACATTCTTCTCGACCTGTCCCTTCTCCCAGCCGGAAGCAGGATTACAGAATTCCGGCTCGAACACGTAGTGACTGGCCATCGCCATGAAGCGGACATTGACGTCGCGCTCCTTGCCACGACCAACCTTGTCGATCGCCGTGCGCATGTTGTCGTAGATGCCTCGACCGGGAATGCCGCCAAAGACGCGGAACGCATGATTGTGCGCGTCAAATAGCATCTCGTGGGTCTGCAGAAGATAAGCCCGGACGATGAAAGCGCGGCTGTAGCTCAGCTTCGTATGAGCAATCTGCAGCTTCGTGCGCTCATTGCCGATGATCGCCCAGTCCTCCGACCAGTCGAACTGGAAGGCCTCGCCAGGTTCAAACGCCAAGGGCACAAATGTCCCACGGCCCGTCGTCTGCAGTTCCCTCTGCCAATCGTCCCGCCATTCCCGAGCAAATGCCGCCACGCGATTGTAGGAGCCCTCGTAGCCAAGGCTGACCAGATCGACATGCAACTGCTTCATCGTCCGCTTCTGCTTGCGGCCCTTCTTGGATTCCGTCTTCAGCCAGGCCGACAACCGATCCGCAAACGGATCGAGCTTGCTCGGCCGCTCCGGGATGTTGAACTTCGGCTCCACGCCGCCGGCACGCAGGTATTTGCGGATGGTATTCCGGGAAAGGCCGGTCCTGCGGCAAATCTCCCGGATCGATAGATGTTCTCGAAAATGCCAGCGTCGGATCACGCTCAGTAATGCCATGTCGATCACTCCAGAGCCCCCGCTGAAAACATGCGAGGGACGGTTCAAACATGGGTCAATTCTCAATGGAAATATCGCGCTGCGCCGGGTCAGCTCTCAGTGGAAATCAACAGTTCGACTACATCGAGCGGTTCTACAACACGGTCCGCAGGCACTCGACCATCGGCTATCTTAGCCCGGTCGAGTTCGAAAAGAAGGTGGGATTCGCTTAACTGAGCGTCCACGAAACCGGCAGCAGGCCAGGCTAATGAGGTGTTAGACACGCGTTTCCAGAAAACGCTCCATAGCCTTTGCCGCTTTCAGGAGATCCGGCAGATAGCGGTCGACGATCGTCGGACCGTCGTAGGTCAGTGTGGCGCTGGTCGAGAGTCCATAGCGCACGCGCCCGCCGACACGGATCGGAACCGCGAGCGAAGCCATGCCGAGCGCGGTCTCCTGGTTTGTGTAGATCCAGCCCTGCCGGCGCGCCTCCTCCATCTGGCCTTTGAGCTGAGGCAGATCGGCGACCGTAAAGGGAGTGACCGCCGGAAGCAGCTTCGTCCCGTCATAGAGCGCTTCGAAATCGTCCGGGGGAAGATCACCGAGGAGGAGCTTTCCGGAGGAGGAAGCGTGTGCAGGAAAGCGCGTTCCGACAGACATGTAGTCGCGCTGCAGACGCTTTGCGGTTGCTCGCGCAATGCACACGACCTCGCGCCCGTCACGCGTCATCACCGAACAGCTCTCGTCGAGCTTGTCTGACAGTTCGGCGAGACGGGGCTGGATCAAGCTGAAGGCCGGCAGCGAGGCGAGATAGGAATAGCCGAGCTGGAGCGTGCGCGCCGAGAGGTGGAAGCGCCGATCTCTCTCATCATAAGTCATGTAGCCGAGCTTCGAGAGCGTCATGAGCACGCGCCGGGTCGAGCCGGCGCTGAGCCCCACCTTCTGGGCCACGGCGCTCAGTGTCATGGACGGAGACTCGGGCCCAAAAGCCTCTATGACGGCCAGGCCTTTCGCCAGAGACTTGATGAAATCGGGATCTACGCTCTCGGAAATATTGTTCGACACACCCAACCTCGTTCAGTCGCGATTGCGATCTTCGTCCGAAAGCACAGAACGCCCCTCAAAAGACAAGTGGCGGTGATGCTAGGTCGATGATGTCATTATCGCGCGCGGCTCTCCAGCGCAAAGGCGAGGTGCCGGCCGGCTCGGGGGGAATATCCCACCGACTTGGGGTAGCCGAATAGCTCACGATCGGCAAGGGATGTTCCACGATCCCGAAGGGCGTTGCGGTCACTGTCAGCTCTTCCGGGCGAGGCGCCGGCAGTTCGGCTACGCCTTGCGGGCCATCCGGCCACTGCGCGGCAGGCAAGTAGCCGAGATCTTGGAGCCACATCGAGCAGGCGGTCAGCGAAACCTTGACGTGATAGCTGCCGCCGACGCGCGCGCGCTTCAACAGCGCGCTCGTCACGCCCGCCGCGGCGAGATAGCCGGCTAGATAGTCATTGAGAGTGAAGGTTGGCGCCATCACAGGCGCCGCGAGCGAGCCCTCTCCAGCGACAAGCCCGCTCACCACCTGGCCCAGGGGGTCATAGCCGGCCCGCGTCGCCCACGGCCCATCGTAGCCGTAGCAGCTGACGGAGACATAGATGAGGCCCGGCCGGAGGTCCGCAAGCGCATGCGGCGACAGACCCCGCGCGTCGAGCGAACCCGGCCTCCAAGAATGCACGAAAACATCGGCGCCGGCAACGAGATCGCGGAGATTGTCGATGTCGCCCCCGCGGTTGAGATCGACGAAAGCGGACCGTTTGCCGAAGCCTGTGTCGATCTGGATGTGGGGGGGATCTGGCTGGTATGGTGCTGACACATGCAGAACCTCGGCACCCTGCTCGGCAAGCTGGCGCGAGGTGATCGGCCCTGCGAGAACATGGCCCATGTCCACCACCCTGATGTCGGACAGAGGTCGTTCCGCCGGCAGGAAAGGCATGGGCGGCCCTTCGCCGATCCGTTCGATCTCGACGGGAATGCGGGACGCGAGGTGATGCCCCTGGGGGCTTGCGAGCCATTCGTCGCGGGTGCGAACCATCGCGCCGATCACCTTGGCGTCGGCCATCGCATCCTCGAGTTCCTCGGCGTTCCAGCGGCTGATCGCCTTCTCCAGGGAGGCTGTTGCCGGGGAACAATCGAGAAAAGACAGCATGCGGCTGAAATGCTCATGGTAGAAGGCATGCCGTAGCAGATAAACCAGACGCCCGTCAGCGCTCTCGAAGAATACTTTTTCCTCCGAGGCCGGGCGCATCAATTGCAGCTTATGGCCATCGCGCCTGATGTAGGACAGTGTCCTGAGCCCTGGGACGGCGGCCTGCCGGAGATTGATGCTGATCGACTGATGCTCTCCGCCGCGCGCGGTCCAGATTTCGCGAATGCCGATCGCGTGGGCGGCCAGTGCAGCCGCGCTGGCCAGCCCCGGCCGATAGCGACTCGGCAACACTGGGTCAGCGCCATGGATCACGACGTCTTCATCAACACTGCCCAAGGGAAGGTCAAGGCGTTCAAGCAACCGAGCCAGCACATCGCGCGCTGTTGTCTGCATCGCCACACTTATTCTCCGGTATGCGGATAAATATCCTATATCCGGAATATCTCGTGTCAGCGCGACCTGTCAATCGGGCTCCTGCAACCCGCCAAAAAACCTCGGCGTAGTGCTTGACACACCGAGCCAAGCGTCGCAGTCTTCGAATAACGGAAAGATTTTCGCTATACGGAAACACGGGAGGAGCGCCAAAATGTTCGAGAGACTGGTTGGCTTGTCGCTGTCGATGGCCCTCGCCTTGGGATCTGCCGCCTACGCCCAGGGGACTTATCCCAACAGAGCAATCCACGTGATCGTGCCGCTGCCCGCAGGATCGGCAGCCGACGGCGTGGCCCGAATAGTCATGCCCGCGGCCGAGAAACTGCTTGGCCAGCCGATCGTGATCGAGAACGAGGGAGGGGCAGCCTCCATCCCCGGTGCGGCACGCGCCGCCAAGGCCAAGCCCGATGGTTACACCTTCTTTTTCGGGACGGTCGCGACGCAGGCGTCGAATCCGAACATATTCAAGCAGTTACCCTACAATCCGTCCAAGGACTTCACCGCTGTCGCACGGATTGCGGGCCAGAGCCTTGTAATGGCCGTACCAAAGGTAAGCGGTGTGACGACGATCGATGAATTTGTGGCGAAAGCAAAGAAGTCAGGCAACCTGACATATGCATCCGCTGGAATTGGAACATCGGCGCATCTTTCAGCGGAACTCCTAAAGCTTCGCACGGGAATTCAAATGCGTCACATCCCCTATCAGGGCGGTGCGCAATCCGTCCTCGACCTGATGCGAGGAGAGACAGACACGATGTTCTACTCGCTTTCCCAATTCCAGCCGGGCCTGCAGTCGGGAGAACTTATCCTGCTCGGCAATGCCGGAGAGACGCGCTCCAAGTTCAAGTCTGATTTGCCCACGTTGCGCGAGCTCGGCTATGATGTTGTGATCAATTCCTGGTACGGCCTCTACGCGCCGACCGGTACGCCCCCCGAAGCGATCGAAAAGATGGCGGCAGCCGTCAACAAGGCTCTTACCGAGCCGGCTGTAATCGAAGCACTCGAGAAAACCGGTACGGAGGTCTACGCAACCACTTCCCCGGCTGAGTTCCAGTCATTTTCAGACGCTGAGCGCAAGCGTTACGCCGAACTCATCGATGCAGCCGGTATCCCGAAGAAATAGTCAGACGACAACCACCGCGCCATTCCCAGCCTCCGGAGGTTCTTCGGAGGCCTCTCCAGCGCTGTCCCATGGCCGTGCATTTGCCGCGGCGGAGAAGCCACTTTCAACTTCCGGAGCGTTTCAATGCCTCACCCCGGCACAGAAGCCGTGATCGCCGGCGTCGGCGAACCGCCTGTCGGACGCCTTGTAGGATCCAACCCGACGGAGTTGCATGTCGAAGCAGCGATGCTTGCTATCGAGGACGCCGGTATCGACAAGCATGATATTGATGGACTGATGACGTCGGGAACCTTCCTGAACGATAATATTCGTCATCATATGATCATCGGTGAACATCTCGGACTTCATTGCAAGACCTTCTGTGACACCTTGCGAACTGGAGGACAGTCCTATCTCAACGGCGTGCAGATTGCGAAATGGGCTGTAGAAACAGGACAGTGCAAAGCTGTTTTGCTGCTGCGCGGCGACAATATTCTGACCGGCGTTCCGAAGGGTACCGGGCTCAAGGCCTATATTGACTATGGCGCGCATCCCCTCGAGTTCGAAGTTCCATTCGGCATCACTGTTCCGGGCGTCTACGCCATGATCGCGCAGCGCCACATGCATGAATTCGGCACGACATCGGAACAACTCGCCGCCATAGCCGTCGCGTGCCGCAAGCACGCGTCGCTGAATCCGAAAGCGTTCAAGCGCGAGCCCATCACTGTCTCGGATGTTCTGGCTTCCCCCATGGTGAGTACGCCGTTGCACCTCCTCGACTGCAGCCCGATCTGCGACGGTGCAGGCGCGATCCTGATCACCTCACTTGAGCGTGCGCGCGACCTCAAGTCGAAGCCGGTGCGCATCCTCGGCACGGGTCAGGCGCAATCCTACTATCACCTCGCCCATCTCGCACGGGCGACCGGCGCGCGCGCCGAGGACAAGGCACGTTTCGGCCTGACTCGCACTGTCCAATCGGTGGCCGCCGAACAGGCGTTCGGTCGCGCGGGCGTCAAACCGAGCGACATCGACGTCGCGGAGCTGTACGATTCCTTTACGATTACTGTGTTGCTGCAACTCGAGGACCTGGGATATTGCGCCAAGGGCGAGGGCGGCGCCTTCGCAGCGGACGGGCGGCTCGAGCTCGGCGGGGAGTTGCCGGTCAACACCCATGGCGGCTTGCTCTCCTTCGGCTCCAGCGGCGGCATCAATCACATCATCGAGGCGGCTCGTCAGATACGCGGTGAAGGCGGTGAGCGACAGGTGCCGAATGCGCAGCTCGCCCTGGCAACCAATGTCAGTGCTGTCGCCTCCAACCATTCCATCGCCATTCTCGGCCGCGACTGAGGGATCCGCCATGTCTCGATCATTGCCCGTTCCCTCCAAGATCTCACAACCGTTCTGGGATTCCTGCAAAGCCGAGCGTATGCAGCTTCAACGTTGTGACGATTGCGGCACCTACGCGTACTATCCCGTTTACATCTGCCCCGAATGTGCATCACGTGCCTTGGCGTGGACGAAAGTCAGCGGCAACGGGAAAATCCACACCTTCACAGTCGCTGCCCGTTCGAGCTTCGACATCGAGGGGCCCCTCATAGTGGCCCTCGTCGAGCTGGAGGAAGGCGCGATGATGGTCAGCAATGTTATCACAAGCGTTCCGGAGGACGTCCACATCGGCATGCCCGTGCGCGTCCGCTACGAGAAGATGTCGGACGAAATAACCCTGCCGATGTTCGAGCCGGCATAAAGTGGCGCTACTCCGGGCAACAGTCGCCCCGCAAGGATCAAAACCCAGATGAGATTGGCAACCATCGCAACCGGGGCCGGGCCGCGACCGGCCGCCGTCGTCGGCAAGCGCGTACTCGACATCACGGTGGATTGGAACGCGGACAGCCCACCTCCACGCTGCCTGCTGGATGTCATCAGCGGCGGAAAGGCTCTTCTTGCACTGTTGCAGCGGAAGATCGAGAGCGCGGACGAGCGCGCCTGGCGACCACTCGAGGACGTCAGCCTGTTGGCCCCCGTTCCCCGCCCGCCTAAGAATGTGGTCTGCGTCGGCCGCAACTACAAACTTCATGTGGAGGAAGGCGCCCGTGCCCGCGGTGTGCCGGTCGAGTATCCCAAGGTCCCTGAGTTCTTCACCAAGCCACCGACGGCTGTCGTAGGCACGGGAGCCGACATCGAACTGCCCGACATAACCACCAAACTCGACTATGAGGTCGAACTCGCCTTCGTCGTTGGCCAGACCGCGCGCAACATACGGGCTGATGATGCGCTTGATTACATTTTTGGCGTCACCGTTCTCAATGACGTGACGGCGCGCGACCTGCAGCGAAGCCATGGCCAGTGGTTCAAGGGCAAGGGCCTCGATACGTCCTGTCCGATCGGCCCTTGGATCGTCACCATGGACGAGTTCGATCTCCGGGCGGGCCATCGGCTATGGCTGACCGTCAATGGCGAGCTGCGCCAGGATTCGATCACGTCCGACATGATCTTCGACTGCGCACGCATCCTCGAAAGCTTGTCTGCCGGCATGACCGTCGAGGCCGGCGACATCGTCACCACAGGCACACCTTCCGGGGTCGGCCTTGGCCTCGACCCGCAGATCTGGCTGAAGGACGGAGACGTCATCGAAGCCGGGATCGACGGGATCGGAAGCATCACAAACAGGGTTCGAGCGGTTTAGGGCAGGACCTTCGCTCGGCTGCCTGCCAAACCACAGGGATGTTAGTATGGCTTTCTCCAATCCAATCGACGCTTCGGACGCGCTGAAGAAGGGTGCGCTCAACGGCATCCGTGTAGTCGATGTGTCACGCGCGCTTGCTGGTCCTTTCTCCACGATGCTGATGGGGGATCTGGGTGCCGATGTCATCAAGCTTGAAATGCCGGGCACGGGCGATGAATCGCGTTACTGGGGACCGCCCTTTGCCACCTATATGTCGTCGAACCGCAACAAGCGGTCGGTAGAGGTTGATCTCCACACCGATGAGGGACGTAATATCTGCCTTGATCTTATTCGAGAGGCCGATGTTCTCGTCGAGAACTTTCGCCCCGGGACCATGAAGCGGTTCAAACTCGACTACGAGACCGTCGCGAAGATCAAGCCGGACCTGATCTACTGCTCGATCAGCGCCTATGGGCAGACCGGTCCCATGTCGCACCGCCCGGGTATAGACCTGATGGTGCAGGCCATCAGCGGGCTCATGTCGCAAACGGGTGAGCCGGATGGCCGCGCCATGAAGGCAGGCGGTCCCATCGCCGACATCGTCGGCGGGTTCTCCGCCGTAGTGTCGATCATGGCATCGCTTATGGAGCGCCGCGAGACCGGGCGCGGACGCTATATCGATATTGCGATGCTGGATGCCTTGATGATGGTGCTCAATCAGCAGATCGTCACATATACGGCGACCGGCAAACCTTATGCGCGCGTCGGTAACGCCCATCCGCTGATGGCGCCCTACGAGAGCTTTCCGGCGTCCGACCGGGAATTCGTCATGGCCGTGACTAACGAGAAAGCCTGGAAAGCCTTCATCTCGATTCCAGAATTCGCCCATCTCGGAGAAGTGCCCGAATTTCGTGCGCAGGTCGACCGCAATATCAACCGCGTGAATATGCTTGAAGAGATCTATCGCATTTTCAGGACAAGGCCGGCTGAATACTGGCTCAGTGAACTCGACAAGCGAGGAATTCCGTCAGAGCCCATTCTCACGCTGCCGGAGGTCGTATCGCACCCGCATATCAGGGAGCGCGGCTCGCTCATGGAAATCGAGTATCCGCCCGGCTCGGGGGCACGGGTTGTCATTCCGGGGATGCCATGGAGGGATGTCGCAGCTCCCCGGGTTCAGCGCGACCCGCCGGGTCTCGGCCAGCATACTCGCGAAGTGCTTGAAGAACTCTACGGCCCTGGCGGCATAAGGGCCGCTGGCTAGGGCATCTTTCGGGCGGAATGGATCCCGTTTCGCGCGAAGAAAATGCGTAAAATCAGGGGCTGGAGTAATCTGTGTGAGCCGCAGCTCATGGCAAATGCTCTAGATTGCGCGAGCTCGACAATAAAAATGCGTCAAGCGTTCGTTACGGAGGAAACCATGACGTGGAACAGGTCGGATCTTGCCGCGGGGCTGATATTTCTGGGAATCGGCAGTGTTTTGGCCGTCTATGCGCTGGCGACGCTCGAGATTGGCTCGGCGGCGACGATGGGGCCAGGCTTCTTTCCGCTCGCGCTCTGCGTCATCCTCATTGTGCTAGGGGCCGGTATCCTCTTTAGCGCCCGCAACCACGAGGCCGAACCCGCCGCGCCAATCAACTGGCGCGGGGTGATTTTCGTCTTGGCGGCGCCGATTGCCTTTGGCATGACGCTGCGCAGCCTTGGCCTTGTGCCCTCACTCGCCATCGCCATGACTCTCGCTGTCGCCGCAAGCCGCCACATCGGATTTTCGAGAGGTGCTGCCATTGTCACTGGCATGACGGCTTTCTGCGTGGCCGTGTTCTATTACGGATTGCGCGTGCCGGTGGAGCTCGTGAATTCCGGCCTCTTCCACTGAAAGGCAGGCATATGGGTATCTTGGAAGGCATTCTGCTCGGCTTCTCCCAAGCGGCAACGCCAACCGCGCTGCTGTTCTGTCTCATCGGGGTCCTCCTAGGCACGCTGATCGGGGTCTTGCCAGGCATCGGACCGAGCGCAACGATCGCCATGCTGTTGCCGATCACGCTCGGGCTGGATCCGCTGACTGCCCTCATCATGCTTGCGGGCATTTACTACGGTGCCCAATACGGCGGGTCGATTACGGCTATCCTCGTCAATTTGCCAGGGGAGCCCTCGACGGCAGTGACCGCTATCGACGGCTATCAAATGGCGCGTCAGGGGCGTGCCGGTTCAGCCCTCGCCATCTCCGCCATAGGCTCCTTCGTCGCTGGCACGATTGCCACGGTCGTGCTGGCGGTTGCCTCACCCGCGTTGAGCCAGGTAGCGCTCAGATTTGGAGCTCCCGAGTATTTCGCGCTGACACTCCTCGGCATAGTCCTTGTTGTGGTGCTGTCGCGTGGTTCTCTCCTCAAGGGCCTGGCCATGGCCACATTCGGTCTCCTGCTCGGCCAGGTCGGCACGGACGTCTTCACGTCCGATACGCGTTTCACCTTCGGGATCGACGAGTTGCGCAGCGGCGTGAGCTTCATCGCCGTGTCCGTCGGCGTCTTCGGCATTGCTGAAATCTTGCGTAATCTGGAGCAGGATTCCAGCATCACGCGCGCCGTGCACAAGATCAATCGTCTGATGCCAACCCGCGAGGACTTCCGCCGCAGTGTTGCGCCAATCCTGCGCGGCACGCTTCTCGGCTCCCTACTCGGCGTCCTTCCGGGGGGCGGCGCGTTCCTCTCGTCATTCGCGTCCTACGCGGTGGAAAAGCGTCTCTCCCGGCATCCCGAGGAATTCGGTAAGGGCGCGATCGAGGGCGTCGCCGGGCCGGAGAGCGCGAACAACGCCGGTGCGCAGACTTCCTTCATTCCCATGCTCACCCTTGGCGTTCCCTCCAACGCGGTGATGGCGCTGATGATCGGTGCGATGGTCGTGCAAGGCATCCAGCCAGGGCCGCGTGTCATCGTCACGCAGCCGGAGCTGTTCTGGGGGCTGGTCGCATCCATGTGGATCGGCAATGCTATGCTTGTGGTGCTGAATCTGCCGCTCGTTGGGGCGTGGGTCAGCATGCTCCGCATTCCCTATGGCATTCTCTTTCCCGGTATTCTTGCCTTTTCCTGCATCGGGACCTTCAGCGCTAATGGCAGCACGATGGAGCTCTATATGCTCGCGGCGGCAGGCCTCGCTGGCTATGTCTTCACGCGCATCGGCTGCGACGCTGCCCCCTTCCTCCTCGGTTTCGTCCTGGGACCGATGGTCGAGGAGCATTTCCGACGGGCGATGCTCATCTCTGAAGGCAACCTCGGCGTCTTCTTCGAACGGCCAATAAGCGCGGCGCTGATGCTCTCCGTCGTCGTGCTCGCCCTGCTCACCTTCGTGCCCTCGCTCCTGAGCACCAGGAAGGTCGTCTTCAGCAATGCCGATGATTAGGTAGAGATCATGCGCCCAATAACGCTCACTTTCGATAACGGTCCTGATCCGGAGGTCACCCCGGGCGTGCTCGATACGCTTGGCCGGCACGGCATCCGATCGACGTTCTTCGTCGTCGGCAGCCGCCTCGCCAGCGCGCGCGCCGTGAGCGAACGCGCCCATGACGAGGGCCACTGGATCGGTAATCATACCTGGAGCCATTCTCTGCCGTTCCGCGAAAGGAGCGATGACGCCTTCGTGCGCGCGGAGATCGACGATACCCAGGTGGCCATAGGGGATCTCGCCCATCCGGATCGGCTCTTCCGGCCCTATGGGGGGCAGGGGCGTCTTGACGGCGCGCTAACCTCAAATGCGGCGGCACATCTTAAAAGAGGCGGGTTCACCTGCGTGCTCTGGAATGCCGTGCCGGGCGACTTCAAAGATTATGACGGCTGGCCTGCGGCGGCTCACGCGCAGATCGAGCGGCTCGCGTGGCCGCTCGTTGTCCTGCATGATGTCCACGCCGCCGCCATGCGCCATCTGGACCACTTCATCTGCACGCTGAAGGACCGCGGCTTTTTCTTCGAACAAGATTTCCCACCGGATTGTGTCGCCATCGCGCGCGGTCGCCCTATGGAGCGGCTCGCGACGGGCATTGTTTCCGACAACCGCGGCACAAGTTTGGAGGGAGCCGCCTGGCACCGTCCAGAACGGTAAATTCTATCTTTTTTAAGAAGGGCGCGTCCGCACACAGACTTGCCATCGCGTGGCATGTGGCCTTCGGGAGGAGCCGGATCGTGCGTTTCACGTCCGTGCTCGAGGAGCGCTTCAACCGATGCAAGCCCCTGTCACGGGCAAGTGGCCTATGGATGAGACCTCCATCAAGGTTCGCGGCCAATGGCTGTATCTGTATCGCGCCAGCGACACAGTGGCGTTCGGGTTGAGCGAACATCGCGACCTGCCGGCGGCCAAACGCTTTCTGCGGAAGGCGTTTGCGCGCCATGGCCGGCCTGATCGCATCGTCACCGACTTGGTGCGATCAGCGCTGTCGCGCCGAATAGGCGCGCGCTTGCCGACAGATCCTGCCGAGAGAAACAGACGTCTTCTTGTACTTGAACTTGAGTGGGATACTTCCGCATCTGATGTCGCGGGCTCTGCCATATCTCGTCTTAGGCAGCTTCCCGCTATTATTTGACGACGTCTTTCCTCGGTGAGAGATATCGGTCGTATCGCACCAGCGGATCAGAACCAATAGCGCTGTTCCATACCCCACCGATGGAGCGGCCCGTCCAGGTTTCCGTCCCGATCAGCCATTTGCTTGGGCGGGGCTGCGGATATAGCGCGAGGCGGTCTCCGCTCGCATAAATCACTTGTCCGGTGATGTGCTTGGACAGATCACTCATCAGAAACTCTACGATGCCAGCGATCTTTTCAGGAGGCCCAGGATCGTATTCGGGGCGGACTTTTTCGATCAACCGGGTCCGGGCGCTGGGAGAGATCGCATTGCACCGTATCGCCGGGCCGGCCGATAGTGCCACCGTGCGCGTCAGCCCGATAATCCCAGCTTTAGCGGCAGCATAGGCCGCCTGAGCCGGGCTACCATCGAGGCCTGCGGTCGAGGTGAAGGCGACGATACTGCCGCCATCCTTATTCATTGCCTTCACCGCCGGCTGGATGACGGCAAAATGGCCCTTGAGATGGGTGGCGATAACCTTGTCCCAGTCGGCCTCGGTGATTTCTTCGAGTGGCGCAGGCCGTGCGATACCCGCTAGGCAGGCGACGCCATCGATCCGACCGAAGGTGTCTAACGCGGCCTCGACAACGCGGCGTCCACCGCCCATGGTTGAAATGTCCTCAAGGCATACGGCGGCTTTGCCGCCTAGCGCCTCGGCTTCCTTCACCGTCTCTTCCGCTGGCTTACTGCTCGCGGCGCCGCCGTCAAGCGAAACGCCAATATCGTTGACGATCACACGGGCTCCGGCGCGGATCAGGGCGATCGAAATCGCCCGTCCGATACCGTTCGCCCCGCCAGTCACTGCGATGACTTTGCCTTCCAGCAGCGGTTTGTCTTCCATATCTCGCTCCCCTCCAGGCCGGGTTGGCCCCCATATGGTCAATGCTCGACCGGCGCGCCGGGTCTCGCTTTTTCACACTGGCCGTGACGGCAGGACGACCTCTGCCTTGCCGGTGCAGGACAACTGCTTGTCCTGGTTCTCCGCGCTGAGGTCGATGCTCACGATGTGGCGGCCGCCTTCCACACGCTTGTTGACCACCGTGCCACGGCACCAGAGGGTGTCGCCCATGATGTTTGGCGCCACCGCCCGCACTTCGATCATCGCCAGATGGCCGTCATCACCCATCCAGTCGGTCACGAGATGCCCCATCCAGCCCACGCGGTTCCAGCCGTTGTCGTAGGCACCGGGCATGCCAACCGATCGAGCGATCTGGTCGTTGGTATGGGCAACGCCCGGCCAAGTCTCCTCGATCAGCCAGTCTAGCGAGCGATTGTTCGGGATGCTGCCGGGATTGTGGCGGGCGGCGTGCCGCAGCTTCCATTGCAATTCGGTAGAAGTGTAGCCAATTCCCCCAAGATTGCCTGCGTAATAGGCCATGTAGCTGGCCATGTTGAGAGGCCCCTTCACGCGTGTGGGAAGCTGCTCTGCGACGCTGACGTCCTCGAAATAGCGTGTTTCGGCACCGCGCCGAGTCTCGGCAATCACTTCCGCCTCGATGGCCGCGAGTTCGTCCTCTGTGTAGCGCCGTGTTTCGCGGGGCTCGTAGCGCAGGCCGCCTTCGCGATCGGCGCGGGGTACGCGCAAGCTGTTGGAAATGTAAGTCGCCAGAAGCTCTCCGTCGGCCGTACGATACTCCACTTCACCAATCTGGATGGCCATCCGCTTGGCGCGCTTGCCCGCCTTCTCGACGATATCTTTCAAGCGCGCTTCGGCTTTGATAGCCTCACCCCGCTTGGGAAGGCGTTTGATATCGAAGCGGCCGGAACCGAAGAACGCCTGTACACCCTCGAAGCCTGGCGTGATGCCGGCCGAAAAAACGCTGTAGAAGAAGGTAGGTGGGGCGATGAGCGAGCCGTAAGCGCTCTTCTCCGCATAGTCCGGGTCTGTATAAAGGGGATTGTCGTCACCAATCCCGTTACAATAGTGGCGAATTGTATCGATTGTTGCCTCATGGTTGAACTGCTGAATCCGCATAGGAACACCGATATATTTGCGGGCTTCGGCGACAGACCTGTCATCAATGTCTGCGTTGATGGAAAATTTTTGCATGTCATCCTCGTATGGATTGGGCGCAGAGGCCTGCTGCGGCGGATCAACCGCCCTGTGCTGGCAAATGGATGGCGCCGGCCTGGGCAAGTTCGGTGATTTCAGCGTCGTCGTAAGCGCCGAATTCCTTAAGAACCTCGCGTGTGTGCTCTCCCAATACGGGCGGCACCCCGGGATCACCCCCCTCGATATCGGACATTTTGATGGGATTACCCACGATGTTCTGCGGACCGAGAATGGGGTCGTTGACCGACACCAACATGTTGCGCGCAACGACCTGCGGGCTCTTCAAGACTTCAGGCATGTCGTAGACCGGCGCGGCGGGCACGCCGAATTTGTGCAGCCATTCGGCCACTTCCATGCTCGTTCGGCTGCCCGACCATTCCGAAACGATCACCTCGAGCTCGATGAAGTGCTTAACCCTGCCGGGTGAATCCTTGTAGCGCGGATCGTCGGCAAGTTCGGGCCGGTCTATCGCCTCGCAGAACCGCCGCCACACCGGGGTGCCTCCCACCGCGATGTTTACGAAACCGTCCTTGGTGGGATAGGCCCCGTAGGGCGCGCTGGTGCCCGAGCGTCCGCGGGGCGGTGGTGCTCCGGTAAAATCCGTCAGCGTCAGCGGCAGCTCGTTCAAGCTGATCATGGCGTCGTGCATAGCCACATCGACCCGCTGGGCCCCGCCGCCCTCACGCTGGCGACGCAGCAGCGCCATCACCGTCCCGTTGACGAGCATCATCGCGGTAACAAAATCGCCTAGCGCCAAGCCGTTGTAACCCGGCTTTCCATCTTCGCCTTCGGCGCGGTACTGTAGTCCGGCCAGCCCTTGTGCGATGAGGTCGAAGGCGGCCCAATTGCCGAATGGACCGGAACTGATCAGGTCGTCATGACCAAATCCGGAAAGCGTCGAGTAAATGATATTCGGATTATGCGTCTTGAGACTGTCGAAGCTGATTCCGAGCCCAAGCAGAGAGGACGGCTTCATATTGGTCCAGACGACGTCGACGGAAGGCAGGATTCGCCAGAACGCCTCGAGCCCTTCCGGCTTGCGCAGGTTGATCGAGATACTCTTTTTGCCGGTCATGCCGCGGAGTTCAGAGGCGCGGCGGAACTTCCCGTCGCTGGTCTTACCTGGCCCGACTGAACGGAACACATCGCCCGTCTCCGGCGGCTCCAACTTGATGACTTCGGCGCCGAACCGCGACAGGAACAAGCTGCCGATGTTTCCAGCATAGTAAACTTCGAGCGCCAAAACTCGAATACCGTCGAGCGGGGCCATTTATTCCTCCCACATCGTGCCCGTGATCCTGGAGACAAGCCAGAGCGACCAGCAGATGTAAATGATCATTCTCTTGTGAGAATTAGTGGATTCTCTTGCGTGGACCGGGTGATGGTTGCCAATGTGAAACCTATCCGGTCGTTCGGCCCGCCGCACGTTTTTCGTGACGTTAAATCGCTGCTGGGATCCGCAGGAGCAAGCCATCGAGCTCTGGTGACGCCGTGATCTGGCACGATAGTCGGCTGCTAGCTGTCGCGGTGGGAGAAGCGAAGTCGAGCATGGATTTCTCGCCTGGGTCCTTTACGGTGAGATCCCCGTGACTGGAAACGATCCCAACCAAGCAGGTAGCGCAAGCCATAGCGCCGCCTCATTCTACTGGATTCCACACGCATTGTTCGCAACTGCAGATTCCATGAGGCTACGACCGACCGGAACTGCAAGAGCTTACTCCCTTCTCTGCGTTATCCAGATCACCCGGATCGTCGTCGGATCAAACAACTCTCGCTCCTCCTTCGTTGGCAGCTCGCCGGAGCTGATTTGCAGGTGCTTGCCGCAGTCCGAGTCTTGAGCAGGTAACAATCGGCCCTGGTCGGGGGCGGGCGGGTGAGAGTGTGCGAGCGCGTTGCTACCAAATCGCCCGCATCCGCCGACCATAATTCTGAAGATTATTCTGTCAAGAAAATGTTGTTATTTTTAGGAGAATGACCCGTATGGGGCTGTGGTCGGCGACAAAAATGTCGATGGGGAGAAAACCATGATTCTCGAAAACAAACTCGTGGTTGTGACGGGCGGCGCTTCTGGCATTGGCGAGGCTTGCGTGCGGCGTTGTGCTCGCCGCGGCGCGACGGTTGTTGTCGCCGACTGCAATGAGGCGGCGGGCGCGGTCGCGATGGCGTTTTTTTTTGCCGGAAACCTGAGGGACGCGTGGGACGAGCCTAACAATTGCGCGCGGCTAAATCGAAGTATATATATTCTCCAAAGAGAATAATATCTTTTGCGGGCCATTCGCCGGGCGCGTCAGGCAACCAAGGGGTCTGCCATTGCGAACAGCGGAAGGCAGCAGCGGTGAGCTTGAGCGCTCGCATGGCGTGTGCTGCTTGACGAGGGCGTCAATCGTTCATTTGAAATGGGAATGCGCCTGCTTAATCGGGTGGCTCTCGGGATGTGTTTGTCCAAATGCCATCCCGGCGGCCTATGTTTTGGCCTGGGCGCTGAAAAGTCCCTGGTTGACGAGGCGACCGTAACCCCTGATCGCAGATTCAAGAATCGTCATACCTTCGCGGTACCGCATGGCGATGTATGCGCGCGCGCCCAATAGGGCGTGGACAAGAGCATCCAGTTCACCATCTGCGATGTCGTTCACGTTCGATGCCGCCAGCGAACGCTCCAGGGATCGCCTGAAACCACGGGCTGTTCTGTTCATATGCTCGCGATAGGTCGATGGGGCAAAGACCTCTGCTTCGTAGAGTATGCGATAGAAACCCGGATTGCGCTCGAGAAACCGGCAATAGGCCCGGAACCGGGCCACCTCGCGTTCCGCACCCGATAGTTCCTTGGGAATTGCTGTCGCGATCTCGTCGATCATCCGTTGCCCGACATATGGTAAGAGCAGCTCGAAAAGCGCTTGGCGGTGTGTGATATAGTTGTAGAACGCGCCTTGACTGACTCCGGCTGTCTCCGTCACCTTGGCGATGGAAGTCGCTGCATAGCCATATTTCCCCGCCACTTCGGCCGCCGCATCGAGTAGCGCCTGATAGGTCTGCAGCGCTCGCTCCGCGCGCGTCGGTTTCTTCACTTTGAGCGGGGGGCCAAAGTCTCGGGCTCTTGGATGTCTTACGACTGCAGTGATGCGACCTGTTCGCGAAGAACTCGCTTGAGGATCTTGCCCGAGGGGTTACGGGGAAGATTATCGAGAATCAATAGCGCTTTTGGGCACTTGAAACCGGCCAGGGATTTCCGGCAATGGCTGTCGATCATGGCCATGGTCAGCTCAGCTCCAGGCCGCAAGACAACTACGGCCACGGGAACTTCTCCCCATTTGTCGTCTTCTCGTCCCACAACGGCGACTTCGAGGATCCCGTCGAGGCCATAAAGTACGCGCTCAACCTCGCTCGACGCGATATTCTCGCCGCCTGAGATGATCATGTCCTTCTTGCGATCGGTAAGGTATAGAAAGCCGTCCTCATCGCAATAGCCGAAATCGCCCGACCGGAAGAATCCATCATCGAAGAATGCGGAGGCGGTCTTGGCATGGTCCTTCCAGTAACCGGACGTGACCTTGGGTCCGCGCATACAGATCTCTCCGTGGACGCCGGGCGAAAGATCGGCTCCGTCGTCATCGCGAATGCGGATTTCGAGATGGGGCACCGGTCGACCAACCGATCCCAGTTTCTCTAGTTCCCTGCCCGGTTCCATAAACGTATCGCCGCTAAGTGTCTCAGTCATGCCATAACAGTCGACGTAGCGTGCGTTTACAAACGTCTCCGTAAACAACCTGATGCGGTGTTCGGGGGTCCTCTCGCCGCCGCCGATGCACCAGCGCAATGTGGAGGTGTCTGAGCTATGGGGTTCTGATAGAAGACTAGCGGACATGACCGGTGCCAGCCAGATCCCCGTTATCCGCTCGGTCTCGATGGTGCGCAGCACCAGTTCGCTTGAAAATTCACGCAGGATGATCAGTGCCGCACCAAAGGCGTGCGCACCCAGGCCGGGCAAGTCGCAAGCGCCGACATGGTACAGCGGACCGACAATCAGCAGGCGGTCCGCGGTGCTCAGGCCCAGGACGATCGCGTGATCATAGCACTTCCAGTGGAAGTTCGCGTAGCTCTGCACGACCCCCTTGGGCCGGTCTGTCGTGCCGGAAGTGTACATCAGGCGGAATACATCGTCCTCGGCGCGATGCGCCGTCTCGAACCGGCGGCCTGCTTTCCCGAAGATGCGGGTGGAATCCGATTGCGCTTGCCTGTCCAGGATGCGCACCGGAGCCAAGATGCCGCCAAGCTTGTCGCGGAAGTCTTCATCGGCGAGCACCAGGTCGGCGCCTGCGTGGGAGCAGATGTATTCGAGCTCGTCCGCGGACAGTCGGAAATTCATCGGCAGCGAGATCGCACCGAGATGGCTGATCGCATAGAGCAGCTCAATAAATGTTGAACTATTCTTCATGGCCAGGGCGATGATCGAGCCTTCGCCGATGCCCTCGGCTGCAAGCGCGGCAGCCGTCCGGGTCACGCGATCCCAGAGCATCGCCCACGTCAATCTGACGTCGCCATAGATCAACGCATCTGCGCTTGGTCTGATCCGGGCGTGTAATTCGAGAGTTTTGGCGAGTGTCAGCACGGGTCACCTCAATAGGAACGAGGAAGGCCGAGATTCGCGGTGGCAATGAAGTTGAGGATCATTTGTTCGGACACAGGCGCAAACCTGAAGAGCCGGGCATCCCGCCAAAGCCTCTCGATATGCATTTCGACTGAATATCCCATGCCACCCATGATCTGCATCGCGTGTTCGGCCACGGCAGAGGCGGCCTGGCTGGCAATGAGCTTGGCGGCATTGCTCTCTGAGCCGAAGGGAGCCCCTGTGTCGAAGAGCCAGCTCGCATTGAGATTGAGCAGTCGCGCCGCGTGCAGTTCGGCCCAGTGCTGGGCCAGGGGGAATTGCAGTGACTGATAGCTGCCGATCGGCTTCTTACCGAAAACGTTGCGGTTGTTCGCGTAGTCGACTCCCAGCGCTATCGCAAGGCGGCCCGCGCCGACGAGTCCGGCGGTGGTGACGATGCGCTCGGTATTGAGGACGTCCAGCAACTGTTTCCAGCCCTGGTCCACCTCGCCAACCAGTTCCTCTCGTTCAACACGCACGTTGTCGAAAAACACCTGGCATGATGACAGCGTGTTCGTTCCGAGCTTCGGGATCGGCTGGTAAGTAAGCCCCTCCCGTTCGGTATCAATGAGGAAAAGACTGATTCCGTGTGTCTTTCTGGCGCCGCCCTCGATGGCCGAGGTGCGCGCCACCACGAGAACCTTGTCGGCGCGGTCGATCGCGGTGATCCATATCTTCTGCCCCGAGACCCGCCATCCGTCTCCTTCGGCCCGGGCCGTGGTGGTGATCTCAAGCGAGTTGGTGCCGGCATCAGGCTCAGTCAGAGCCATGCAGAATTGCATTTCGCCGGAGCATAGCTTCGGTAGCCATTCTGATTTCATCCGATCGGTGCCATACTTCGAGATCGAGACCCCTCCGAAAATCGGGTTCAGCATGAAGAGCTGTGACAGGGTGGCGCCTGCCCCGGCCGCGCAGAGCTCCTCAATGATCAGGGCAGTCTCGACCATTCCCAGGCCGCCCCCGCCATGGGCCTCGGGAAGCATCGCACCCGCCAGACCGGCATCGCAAAGCGCCTTCCAGCATTCGGCGGGATAGGCCTTCTGCCCATCCTTTTCCCGCCAATAGTCCAGGCCGAATGCCTGGCCCACCCGGCGGGCCGTCTCCACGATCATTTTCTGTTCGTCGCTGAGAGCAAAATCCATCTCTATTCGATCCTATTGGGGGCGGCGGGGAGGACGCAGGAGCCGGATTGGCTGCTCGATCACTCCCACGAGATGAGAAAGGAAGCGGGCTGCGTCAGCCCCATCGATCACGCGGTGATCGCAGGAGAGTGTCAGGCTGAGCTCCCGGCATAGATGGGGCTGGCCGTTCGCATTCGGGCGAAATAGCTGGCGTTCAGCGCCGACCCCCAGGATCAAGGCATTTGGCGGATTGATGATCGCAGTCAGGCTGGTCGCGCCATGCATCCCGACGTTCGAGATCGAGATCACGCTGTCCCCTACGTCGGCGACACCGAGCCTGCCATTCCGGGCGCGATCCGCGACGCCGGAAGTTAGCGAGGCAATCCGGTCGAGCGGCGCATCCCCAACATCGCGCAGCACGGGAATGCGCAATCCGTCAGGAGTTTCCACAACGACGCCGATGGATTCAGTGGTGAAGGCGACAATCTTATCGTTGGACCAGATCCGGTTCACTTGCGGCATTTCAGCCAGCGCCAGGCCAAGTGCTTTCACGAGCATGTGAGTGACCGAGATCCGGCTGCGGCCGGCCTCCGCGTTCAGCCTCTCCCGCAGGTCGGAAAGCGCGCTGACCTCGGCTTCAAGCGTCAGGTAGAAATGCGGGATGTCGCGCTTGGCCGCGGTGACACGGCGGGCGGTGGCTAAGCGTGTCGCATCCGGCAGGATCTCGCGGGTGGCAGCGTGGCGGGGCGTGTCGTGCCGACGGTCCGGCTGCGGCGCCGGCTCATGGGAGATGGCTTCCACATCTGCCGCCTTGATCCTTCCTCGCGCGCCAGAGCCCTGGATCAACTGCAGATCGATTCCCTTTGCGGCGGCGATCCTGCGCGCCAGTGGTGTGGCGATCACACGCAGCACATCCGCCTTCGTGAGCGGCTCGTTGCGATGCGTGCCTTCGACAACTTCGCTGTCGAGGCTCGGCCCCTTTGGTCGCTCCAGGTCAGGCTGCCCTTTCGCCACGTCTGCCTGCGTGCGGGGCGGCGCCGCCTCACCCGGTGTAATGATCCGCGCAACGGGGGTCCCGACCGGTACCGTTTCACCCGCGGTGACCAGAATCTGCTCGAGCGTCCCCGATGTCTCCGCCTCAATCTCCGTCGCGACCTTCTCGGTTTCAATGGAGTAGAGAACTTGGCCGGGGACATAGCTTTCACCGGGGGACAAGCGCCATTCCGACAGGAGGCCTTCGGTCATGGTCAATCCGAGCTTAGGCATGACCAGTTCGGACATGTCAGCGGCCCTCGAAACGGGGGGGGCGTTTCTCCAGAAACGCGGTGCAGCCTGTGTGCGCGTCGGCGCTGTCGAGAACCAGACCGATCATCGCCTGCTCATGACGCAGAGCGGCGGCGAGTGGCATGTCCCCGCCGTCAGAAATTGTCCGCTTCAGAAGTTTCAGGACTAAAGGAGACTTCTCGGCGATCTTTCCGGCCAGTTCCGCGACAACCGCGGCCAGATCTTCTGCCGGGACGACGCGGTTAGCCAAGCCGATGGCGACCGCTTCTTGCGGCGTGAGCATGTCCCCAGCGAACATGATCTCCTTGGCCCTGCACAGTGGCAGCTGGCGGATGATGCGCTGCGACCCGCCCGCTCCGGGAAACAAGCCAAGCTTGATCTCGGGCAGTCCCAGTTTGGCGTCTTCGGACAGGATGCGAATATCGAGGGCGAGGATGAGTTCTGTGCCACCGCCGAGCGCGAAGCCATTGATCGCGCCGATGGTGGGCTTGTCGAAGGTCTCGATCCGGCGGAATAGTTTGTGGATGGCTTCCGCAAACTCGAAGTAGTGAGGCAGCCCCGTCCGGGAATTTAGATCGGCGATATCGCCGCCGGCGACAAAGGCCCGCCCCTTTCCCGTGAAGACGACGACGCGCAGTGTATCGTCCCGTTCGATCGTATCCAGCGCAACGTTCATCGCTGCGATTGTGGGCATATCAAGCGCGTTAAGAGATGCGGGTCTGTTGATGGTCACCGTGGCAACGGGGCCGTCGACTGTGAGGATGATGGGTTGGTCAGTCATGTCTGCCTCAACTGAGCGACCGGCGGATCGCGGCGACTATGTCGCTCGCGGTTGGCCGATAGGCATCTTCAAGAGATTTTCCGAAAGGAGAGGGTGCGAAGGGCGCGGCAACGCGCACGATAGGCCCGTCGAGATCATCGAAGCCGATGTCAGCTACACGGGCGACGATTTCAGCGCCCACTCCGAAGGGCCCGACGGCCTCGTGCGCCACGACGAGATTGTGAGTTTTCGCCAGGCTTCGTAGCACTGCAGCCTCATCCCAGGGCTGAATAGAACGCAGGTCGAGGATCTCGACGCTGATTCCTTCCCCCGCCATGGTCTCGGCAGCCGTCTCAGCCCAGGCGACCGCGGCCCCATAGGCGACCACAGTCACGTCCTCGCCGGGCCGTACGATCTGCGCTACACCGATATCGGCGCTTTCCGGGATGTCGGGAAGATCACCCTTCAGGGCGTAAAGCGCCTTGTTCTCGACGAAGATCACTGGATCCGGATCGGCGATCGCCGCACGGAGCAATCCATAGGCGTCGGCGGGAGTCGATGGACAGACGACCTTCAGGCCTGGGACATGCGCGAACCAGGCTTCGAGGCACTGAGAATGTTGCGGCCCGGCGTTCAAGCCCCCGCCGTGAGGCATCCGCAGCACCATTGGAACCGAGCACTGTCCGCCGAACATCGACCGTGCCTTGGCCGCTTGGTTCACCAGCATGTCCATCGAGAGCGTGACGAAATCCATGAACATGATTTCGAGTATTGGCTTCAGGCCGGTCATCGCCGCGCCGACGGCCATGCCCGTGATGGCCGCTTCTGAAATGGGCGTGTCATAGACGCGGTCCGGGCCGAACCTCTCGAGCAGACCCCGGGTCGCCTTGAATGATCCCCCCGCTGCCCCGATATCCTCGCCCAGCAGGATGACCGACGGATCGGCCTCCATCGCATCGGACAGTGCTTGGTTGATTGCCCTAATGAAACGAACTTCCGCCACCGTCACCTCCACGCCGTTGTATAGACATCAGCAGTGATCTCCGAGATGGCGGGAAGCGGTGCAGCGAGCGCGGCGGCTAGAGCGGCTTCGACCTCGCTGCCGACTTCAGTCTCGACTTCATCGAACCACAAAGCCGCAATACCGAGCGCAATCATCTCCTCGCGTGCCAGAAGCAATGGATCTCGACTTACAATTTCTTGAAGTTCGCCTTCGTCGCGGTAGTTTTGGCTGTCTCCCTCAAAATGGCCGCGGAACCGGGTGGTTCGGCATTCAAGGACGACAGGATGAGCTGCGATGCGCATGCCGGAAATCAGGTTTCCTGCAACACGCGTCACTTCGGAGACTTTATTGCCGTCAACTTCTTCGTAGGTCATGCCGAAGGCCTTCGTGAGGGCTGCCAGCGTGAACGAAATCTGACGGGAGGTGGGGCTGAATTCAGACCAGCCATTATTTTCGCACACGAACAACACAGGTAGCTTCCACAGGGCTGCGATGTTGAAGCACTCGTGCAATAGGCCTTCCGCGAGCGCGCCATCGCCGAAATACACGACGGCGACATCGCCTTTTCCGCGGAGCTTAAGGGCAAGGGCACTTCCCGTCGTTATAGGCAGCCCGGCACCGACAATCCCGTTAGCACCCAACATGCCCTTGGAGAGATCCGCGACATGCATCGACCCGCCACGTCCCTTGCACAGGCCGTCGGCTCGTCCGAGCACTTCGGCAAAGAAGGCCTTCAGATCCACACCCTTGGCGATCGTGTGCCCATGGCCGCGATGATTAGAGGAGACGGTGTCGGTGTCTCGCAGGTTGTCAGAAACGCCCACGGGCACGGCTTCCTGGCCAATTGAAAGATGCACGAAGCCGGGGACGAGGCCATCGGCAAAGAGCTTTCGTAGTGCCTCCTCAGCCTGCCTCACGATAAGCATCCGGCGAAAGAGATCTTTGTATTTCCCGCTTTCCACCTGTCTTCCCTCACCGCGGGCCGCTTATGATCAGCCCAGTTTTGAATTATGAATCACAGTTCATTTTCTGCGCAGGGCGAATGGTTTCCTGAATGTTGCCAAGCACCGCAGCGGCTAGGCCGAACGTCTGCCTTGGTTTTATTCCTCTTGGAATGCGTCCTGTCGCCCACGGCGTAGGGTTGGAAGCACAAACATCAGCGCCAGCACCACGCTCGCTGCCAGGAAAGTCGCGCTGATCGGCTCGCGCAGGAAGACAAGCCAGTCACCGCGCGACAGGATCAAAGTGCGGCGCAGGTTCTCTTCCATCATGGGCCCCAAGATGAAGCCAAGAATTAGGGGCGCGGCCTCGCAGCCGAGTTTGCGGAAAAGGAAGCCGACCCCAGCGAATATGGCCATCAGGAGGACTTCGAAAGGAGAGTTGTTTACACCATACGCGCCAACGGCGCAGAGGACCACGATTGCAGGAAACAAAAGTCTATAAGGCACCCTCAGCAGGGATACCCAGATCCCGATCAATGGCAGATTGATAATCACCAGCATGAGATTGCCGATCCACATCGAGGCAATCAGACCCCAGAACAACCCTGGCTCGCGGGTCATGATCTGCGGACCAGGCATAATGCCGTGAATCATCATGGCGCCTGCCATCAAGGCGATTAGCGCGTTGCCAGGAACGCCGAGCGTCAACAAGGGGATCAATGAAGTTTGCGCGCCAGCGTTGTTGGCCGATTCTGGACCGGCTAGCCCTTGAATCGCGCCGTTTCCGAATCTGGAATTCGGGCCGGCGAGGCGCTTCTCCACCATATAGGACGCAAAAGAACTGAGCATAGCGCCACCTCCCGGCAGCACCCCAAGAATGCTACCGATGCCAGTGCCGCGCAAAACCGGGAATGCCGCCTCGCGGAAGTCCTTGCGAGAGGGCCAAAGCCGGCCAACCTTTGCCGTGGTCCCGATTGCCATCTGTCCCGGACGCTCAAGGTTGGCGATGATGTCGCTGATGCCGAACAGCGCCATCGCAATGGCGACGACGCCAATGCCACCCGCCAGATGATCGATGTCGAGGGTGTAGCGCATCACGCCTGAGTTCACATCCGTGCCGACGAGCCCAAAGAGCAGCCCCACCAACACCATCCCGATCGATTTGATCATCGAGCCGCTGGCGAGCACGACCGAGCAAAGAAGGCCGAAAGCCATCAGGCTCGTATAGTCCGCAGGGCGAAATGCCAATGCCAACTTGGCCAGCGGTGGGCTGAGCAGAAAGATCACAGCAGCCGCAATTGTGCCGGCGAAGAACGAGCCGAGAGCCGCGATTGCCAGGGCCGCCCCGGCTCGGCCCTGCTGCGCGAGCTTGTTGCCCTCGATACATGTGACGACCGAAGAGGCCTCGCCGGGCACGTTGAGAAGAATAGCGGTCGTGGATCCACCATATTGCGCGCCATAGTAGATGCCAGCCAGCATGATCAGAGCTGTGGTCGGATCAAGAACGAAGGTCAGTGGCAGAAGCATGGAAATCGTGGCAAGCGGTCCCACTCCGGGAAGGATTCCGACAAGCGTTCCAGCCAAGGTTCCAACGAAACAGAATGCCAAATTCACGGGGCTGACAGCGACCGAAAGTCCAAGCGAAAGGTTGGCAAGAACATCATTCATCATGGCAGCAACTTTATGGGAAGGCGTATCGCATAGATGAATACAAGAGACGTGAGGGCGATCAGAAATAAAGTGAGCCCTGCGGCCTCGCGGAACTTCGCTTCGGGCGAGGCATAGGCGCAGAGGAAAACTGTTGGTATGAGCGTCAGGACAAGTCCCGCCCGGTCAATCAACACCGCGAAGCAGAGAAGCGCGCCGATCACCATGAAAGCGGGGCGAAGATTGAGCCGCTCGATGGGCTCGGACTTGCCGCTGAAGGACAGCCAGATGGTGACTGCGCCGATGACGATCAGCCCAGCTGCGATGACCATAGGCAGATAGCCGGGACCCATACGGTTGGCGGTCCCAATTTCCAGGTTAGGACCCCGCAATGCGATCGCAGCCAGCCCCAGGAAAACAAACATCCCTCCGGCGAGAAAGTCTCGAGAACGCAGAAATCGCGCCATTCCTTTTCCTTTTACCAGAGGCAGGTTCGAGAGGGGCCCTTGGGCCTGCGATCGGCCCATGAAGGCTGTCTCCGCGACGCAGAAATCAAAATCGAAAGCGCCTCACTGTCTGATCTGAGCACAGAGGCGGCGATCACGCAGCCTCGGATTGTCATTTCCGCTATTTCTTGAGGCCAGCAGCCTTGACGATCGGGCGCAAGATGTCTGTTTCGCGCAGGATCATCGCTTTGAACTCGACAGGTCCGAGGGTCTCGACGTTTTGACCGATCTTCTCTGCCTGGCTAAGGAACTCTGGGGAATCCAGTGTTTTCTTGAACGCTTCACGCAGCCGTTCGATGACTTCCGGAGGCGTGCCCATTGGCGCGACAAGGCCTGTCCAGGCGGCGATCGAGAAGCCTTCCAGTCCTGGTGTCTCGCTTAGCAGGGGAGCATTGGGGAACTGCTTGCCGCGGGTTCTGCCGGAATTCCCGATCACCTTCATCGCGCCAGAATCGGCGTGTTCCTGGAAGAAGCCCGAGGCAAACAGCAGATCCACCGTACCGGACAGGAGGTCGGGAAGAGCCGGCGCCATGCCATTGTACGAGATATGTGTCACATCTATGCCGGCGGCCGCGGCCAAAGCCTCAGCCCCCAGATGAGCTGTCGTCCCTACGCCGGTATTCGCGAAATTCACCTTTCCCGGATTAGCCTTCGCGTAGGCGATCAGGCCGGCGACGTCGTTGTAGGGCACGTTGGCATTGGCGAAGAGATACTGCTCGGCCGATACGCCAAAGATGACCGGCTCATAATTTACTCCGGGCTTGATGGTCCAGGCGAGGTCGTAAAGAGGCTGCGTCACCAGCACGGAGTTCGACGGAACTCCTAAAGTATACCCATCGGGCTTCGCGGCCGCCATGGCGCGGAAGCCGATCTGGCCGGACGCGCCCGGCTGATTCTCGATGACGACGGGTTGGCCGAGAATCTTGCCGGCGATCGCTGCCGCATGGCGCCATGAGGTGTCCATCGCCGAACCGGCGCCGAAGGGATAGATCAGCTTGATTGGCTGCTTGGGAAAAGTCGACTGGGCTTGGGATTCTGTCGAACCGGTGAAGGCAGCAGCAACAATGCCGAATGCCAGCATCAACAATTTCATAGCCATATCTAGCCATCCTCCCGTAGAAACATGTATTTTATTTTTAATAGCGAAGAAAAATTTGCAGCGCGAACAGATGACGTCTTTTCTTCGTACCCAGTTTAGCCTACCTCTCGAGCGCGCGGAACGGATCCCCCCCATCCCAGCCGGACGCGGCTTCGCGCACACGTTGGCGCATCGCCTGCCGCCCTGGCGTCGACTCGGCGAATTCGACGACAAAATCAGGCGATTTCGGGTGCGACAGGTAGACGACCCTACCGCGAGCTACAGTAGTGCTCTGTAGTTCGATGAACCCGCGCTGTAATGCGTCTGCCACGGCACCGTCGTGATTCTCGACCCAGAAGGCGAAATGTTGCAGTCCATGCAGGGGAACCCGGCTGTCCGCCAGATAGTCGAGGTACATCGAGGGCCTATCGTCGCATTGCTGGATAAGCTCCAGTTGCATCGGCCCGATGTTGGCGAAAGCCACGATGGTGTCGATCTCGTGCCGCTGGGACCGGTAGGTGATCGGCATCCGGTTTTCCAGATAGAACCATGGGCCGACGCCGAGGGTGTCGCGGAGGTTACGCATCGAGGTGTGGATGTCGCGGGTGATGTAGCCCAGTTGCGATACCTCGCTGAAAACTTGTCCTGGCACGGCGCGCGGCCTCCTGGTCCGACTGGAGTTCGGGAGCACGTCGTGGCCCGCCAGTGCTGGTTTCACATAATTGCAAGTGGGTTGACCATGCTTCCGGTCGCTCCGGGAACGGCAAGCGGCATTACGGCGAAGAAAAAGCTGCATTGGCCTGCACTGGCGCAGTGCTCGGCGAGTGGATCAAGATTTGCATTGTCCAGCAGATGCAAGCCCATGTAGACGAGACAGCCAACATGGATCGGCACGTGAGCCGTGCGGTAATTGTTCGGTATGGCATCATGTGCGGCATCCGACCCAAGCAGAGCTAGGTCGAGCCCGTGGAGCCATTGCAAGGTGTCCGGGTGTAGACCTGCAAGACAAGTCTTGCCGTCGCGCATTTCGCATTCGGGGCCGAGCATACGGCGCCGGACCTCGCGGCCGAGCCGGATGAGGAGGCAATCGCCCGGTTCGATGGTCTCGCCGGTGCGCTCCAGCGCCTCTTCGAGTTCGGCGCGACACACGGGTGTGTCATGGTCGACGTAGGGCTGGTCTCGCAAGCGGCAGATGTCGAGCAGAATGCCCCGGCCAGAGATGCCGCGGGTCAGCGCGCCGATATGGTTCGCCCGGGCTCCGTCTGGCGCGACGTCCAGTCGGTCGCGCCCATTGTACATTCGCCCATCATGGAGCATGTGGCAAAGGGCGTCCAAATGGGTGAACATCGGCCCGTGGCAAGCGATACACATGGTATCGGTCGTGGCGACGGATCCGGTGTCCGCTACCCCATGCCCGCAGCGGAGCATGCTATGATGGATAGCCTCGCGCCCGGCCTCGCCGGCCGTGGTCAGAATCGGCAGAGCGCAACTGACGCGCGTGCCAGAGCGAACCGCCCTAAAGCCCCGCGTTACCGAGGTTTGAGTAATGCAGTTCAGGGTGCCCAGTTCGTCGTCTTTCCCCCAACGCTCCCAGTTGCTTATGCGCTTGAAGATGGCTTGCAATTCTTGATCGTCCATCACGCCAAGCCTTCCCGAAAGTTCTCATGGGAGATTTTCTCTTCTCGTATGGCAATGAGGGCCCTTATGTCAAGGCGCCTCCATGCGCGAGAGATGGAGGCGCGCTAGTTCGAAAAGCATCCGGAATAGAGGCTAGCTCATCTTTATGGGTTGCGGGCTTCCCATGAAAGTGAAAGACTGTTCTCTATAGAGTATGATTTTGGCCCGGTGGGGATTTCGCCGATTGGCCCGGTTCCGCAATTTAACCTGCGCGGGATCCGACAGGGAGGCATATATGACGGAAGACCGCTGTGCGGCGGAGCGCGGGCTTGAAGCGGCGCGGAGCAAGTATCGTACAGAGCGTGACAAGCGGCGGAGCAGGTCGAGCCGGGATGTGCCTGACATCGAGGGGGATCTAATTCGCTACCTCGGCGACCCGTTCAATGCGCCACAGCCACGCGCGCCGCTGTTCGATGAGGTTGAGGTGCTCTGCCTGGGCGCAGGGCTTTCCGCGCTCACGGTGGGGGCCCGG
This sequence comes from Hyphomicrobiales bacterium, assembly GCA_930633525.1. NCBI lineage: Bacteria > Pseudomonadati > Pseudomonadota > Alphaproteobacteria > Hyphomicrobiales > Hyphomicrobiales bacterium. Next base: position 1,178,499 of record CAKNFP010000002.1, on the reverse strand, counting down.
CTGAAACAGGCCGGCGTCGATCGCGTCCGGCTGGTGGACAGTGCGGGCGACGTTGGTGGAGTCTGGTATTGGAACCGCTATCCTGAGGCGAAATGCGATGTTGACGCTCTCATATACATGCCGCTTCTCGAGGAGACCGATTATATACCGACCATGCACTACGCGCCAGCGCCCGAGATCTACGAGCACGCCCGGCGCATCGCCCGCAAGTTCGATCTCTATCGCGACGCGCTGTTCCACACCACGATCACTGCATTGGAGTGGGACGAGGCGACGAACTTCTGGCATGTGAAGACTGACCGCGGCGACCGGATCGCTGCGCGATTCGTCTGCATCTGCAACGGTCCAATGAGCCAGGTCAAGCTGCCCGATATCCCCGGCCTTGAAAGCTTCGAGGGCAAGTCCTTCCATACCAGTCGCTGGGACTACGGGTATACCGGCGGTGGACCAAGCGACGTCAATATGACCGGCCTCGCGGATAAGGTCGTGGGCTTCATCGGGACAGGGGCGACGGGTCTGCAATGCGTGGCGCCGCTGGCAGCATCGGCCAAGCAGCTCTACGTTTTCCAGAGAACTCCATCGACCGTCGGGGTGCGAGGGAACCGCCCGATCGATCCAGAAGAGGTACGGGCTTACGAGCCGGGCTGGCAAAGACGCCGGCAGGAGAACTTCACCGCGATTAACTTCGGCGCGAAGGCTGAAGAGGACCTCATCAAGGACGGCTGGACCGAACTCTGGCGGGAATTACTGGCAAGCGATCGCTACAAGGGACTGTCCGGGGCCGAGCTCGCGCTGGAGAAGGAGCGGGTCGATTTCGAGATGATGGAGAAGATCCGGCAGAGGATCGACTCGATCGTCAAGGATCCGGCCGTAGCCGCAAAGCTCAAGCCTTGGTACAACTACCTGTGCAAGCGGGCCGGCTGGCACGATGAATATCTTGCCGCCTACAACCGGGAGAATGTTACGCTGGTCGATACCGAGGGGGCGGGTATCGATTCCATCACTCCCGAAAGCGTGGTGGTAAATGGCCAGCTCTATCCGCTCGATTGCCTGATCTTTGGAACCGGCTTCGAGACAGAGGTGAGCGGCCGCCTCAGACTTAAGTTCTCGGTTGTTGGTCGAAACGGACTCTCCATCCTCGACAAGTGGAAGAACGGCCTTGCAACTCTCCACGGGCTGACGACGGCCGGCTTCCCGAACCTGTTCATGATCCCCGGCATCAATTCCCAGGCGGTGGTCACGACCAATGTCGTCCATATGGCGCAGGAATACGCCGACCATATAGCCTATATCGTGGCTGCGGTCCGCGCCTCCGGCAATGACGTCTTCGAGGTCACCGACGCTGCCGAGAAGGCATGGGTCGCCACGATCATCGCGCGACGCGTCGACAGGACAGCTTTCCTCGAGGCTTGTACTCCCGGACGCTCCAATTACGAAGGCGAGGTTATGGCGCGGCCGATCCAGAATACGGTCTTCGGTGGTGGAGCGATTGAATTCTTCTCAATTCTCAGATCCTGGCGCGAGGCGGGAAATCTGGAAGGTCTTGCACTGTCCGCGGACACCTCATCAAAGGCGGGGCCGCGTGCCGATAAGCTGATTGAACCTGTGCGTTCAGTCAGCGCGTGACACCGCAAGAGGGCCAAACGAAGATGGGACAAATGATACCTCCAACCATCGCCATCCTGGGCGGAACCGGCAATCTGGGAAGCGGGCTAGCTCAGCGGATCGTAGCCACCGGTCATCCGCTGATCATCGGGTCTCGCGATGTTGACAAAGCGCGAAGCATGATCGCCACCTCCGGCATCGCGATCCCGGGCGCCGCGGTCTCTGCCGCGACCAATCATGATGCGGCCCGCCAATGCGATATCGTGATTCTTACGGTACCCTTCGCGCAGCAGGCAGGTTTGTTGCAAGAAATCGCGCCGGATCTCGGGTCAAAACTGGTCATTGACACCACTGTGCCCTTAGTTCCACCCAAGGTCTCGATCGTGCAACTGCCACCAGCCGGTTCGGCTGCGCTAACCGCTGTTGAGGCGCTGGGCGGAAAGGGCCGTTTAGTCACCGCTTTTCACAATGTCTCCGCTGCTAAACTTGCCAAGCTCGAACCTATCGACGCCGATGTGCTGGTTTTCGGCGAGGCGGAAGACTGCCGCGAGGCCATAGCATTTATTGCCCGGCTAAACATTCGGGCTTTTCATGGCGGCCCCCTTCAGAACGCTGTGGCTGTCGAGGCGATGACGGCCGTTTTGATCGGCATCAACAGGCGGTACAAGGTGGAGGAGGGGGCAGGGATCCGCCTGACTGGCATCGCCGATGATCCGCGGAGGTGATCGGGTGCCTAGGGAAGCGTTCTCAGTCCACGTGCTGGAAGGTATGCCGTCAGTCGAAGCTGGCAGTGATCTCGCCGAATTGATTTTGGGCGCTATGGGGCGTTCGGGATCTCGGTTGCGCGACGGCGACATCTTGGCAGTTTGCCATAAGATAGTCTCCAAGTCCGAGGGCAGGTTGATCCGCTTGAGCGGTGTTGTTCCAGGCCCACAGGCGCGAACCCTAGCGACGACGACGGGGAAGGCGCCTGAGCTTTGCGAGGTAATTCTGTCGGAGAGCCGCGAGGTGCTACGACAGCGGAAAGATCTCGTCATCACACGCAACCGCCTAGGTCATGTCGTGGCGAATGCTGCGGTGGACCAGTCCAATACTGGCCTAGAGGATGCAGCACTGCTTCTGCCCGAGGACCCCGATGCCAGTGCGCAGAATTTACGTGCCGCGCTCGAGCAGCGGAGCGGTTGCGTGATTGGCGTCATCATCACCGACAGCTTCGGCCGAGCGTGGCGGATCGGGACCCTGGGAGTCGCGATCGGTCAATCCGGTCCGCCCGCTTGGCTCGATCAACGCGGTGAGCGGGATCTTTACGGCCGCGAACTGCGTAGCACGATGCCGGCGGTGGCGGACGCTTTGGCTGCGGCAGCTGTGCTGGTGATGGGAGAAGCGAACGAGGGCACCCCCGTCGCGCTCATTCGCGGCTATTCCTGGGTTCCTGGCGACGCGAGAGCGGCGGACACCATTCGGCCCGAGAGGGAGGATCTATTCACATGACGCGGGGCAAGGTCGTTGCGTTGTGCGGCGGCGTCGGTGGCGCGCGTCTGGCGCATGGTTTGGCGCAGGTGATCGCGCCGGAGCAACTAACGGCGATCGTCAATGTGGGAGACGATTTTACTCATCTTGGGATGCGGATCTGCCCTGACCTCGATACGGTGCTCTATACTTTGGCGGGCCGTGAGAACTCCGAGGCGGGCTGGGGGCGATCCGATGAAAGCTGGGCTTTCCTCGAAACGCTGGAACAACTCGGCGGGGATGCCTGGTTCCGGCTCGGCGACCGCGACACCGCCCTCCATATTTGGCGAACCGAGAGACTGCGTGAAGGCCTGCGCCTGACCGAAGCCACCTCCGGGCTTGCTGCTGCTTTTGGAGTCAAGGCCCGGTTGCTGCCAGCGACGGACGACACGATCGCGACGCTCTGCGCCACGAGTGAGGGCGTTCTTCCCTTTCAAGAGTATTTCGTCCGGCGACGGTGCGAGCCCACACTGAAGGGCTTGACCTACAGCGGTGCCGAGCAGGCGCAATTAACACCCGAGGTCCGTACGGCCCTGGCTGATCCCCATCTATCGGCCGTCGTGCTTTGTCCGTCGAACCCCTATCTGTCCATCGAGCCGATTCTTGCCATTCCCGGGATGCGTGAAGCGCTCCGCGCTATCAGCTGCCCGCGGATCGCCGTATCCCCAATCATCGGAGGCCGAGCCGTGAAGGGGCCTCTCGCCAAAATCATGTCCGAATACGGACAGGATGTGACAGCCGAGGCCGTGGCGCGCCACTACGCAGGACTGATTGATCTATTCGTCTGCGATCCGGCCGACGCGGATTTTCGGATGTCCGGCGTTGCTTTGCACGGCTGTGACATCATGATGCGTGATGCCGTCGGCCGCGGCCGCCTTGCGCGCGAGGTGCTGTCGCTCGTGAGCGGAGGACGCGGATGAAGTGGGCGGTACTCATTCCTGTGAAGTCGCTTGCAACCTGCAAGTCCCGCCTCGGACCGGTCCTGGGGGCCGAGCGTCGGGCGGAACTTCAGCTCGACATGCTCGGTCGCGTGTTGGACGCCGTATCGGGGAGCGCCTACGTAGGCGGCGTCGCAGTCATAACCGCGGATCAGCGAGTCGCCGGCCTCGCCCTTGGGAAGGGTGGTCAAGTCATCACTGAACCGGTGTCAACGGGTCTCAACCCTGCCGTCCTGGCGGGCTGCGCCCGTCTGGCGCGAGACAGCGTCCCGAGGCTGATGGTGGTTAGCGCCGATCTGCCGCTTCTCACATCCGACACCTGCGACGATTTCCTTGCCGCGGCGGATGAAGCCGGTGGTCGCGCGATCGCGCCCGACATGCAGGAACTCGGCACGAATGCGATGGCCTTCCCCTCCGGAAGCCCGCCAGAGTTCCGTTACGGACCCGGAAGCTTTGCGCACCATCTGGAGCAGCTCGTGGCCGTCGGCGGCTGCGCCCAAGTCAGACGCATCGAACTTGCCCTCGACATCGACACGCCGCGCGATCTCGAGCATCTCGGCAATTGCTTACAAGCTGAGGTGCTGAAGGAGGAAATGGCATGACCAGCTGGGCGCGTCCTTCGGCCGAGGAGGCTTGGCGTCTGGCGCAGCGGACTGATACCGCCGTTCTTTGCGCCGAAGCGGCGAAATTAAGGGATCTGGGCTGGGGCGACCTCATTACCGTGTCGCGCAAGGTTTTCGTGCCGCTGACGATGCTCTGCCGGGACGTCTGCCACTACTGCACATTCGCCAAGGCGCCCCGGAAGGTCGGTGCTGCTTATCTTTCCGTCGAGGATGTGCTCCGGATCGCGCGCGACGGGCTTGCAGCCGGGTGTGACGAGGTGCTCTTCACCCTCGGCGACAAGCCTGAACTACGCTACCGCGCGGCCCGCGAAGCGCTTGATGCGATGGGCTTCGCTACGACGGTGGACTATTTGCTCCATGTCGCCGCGATCGTTTTGGACGAGACCGGATTGCTGCCCCACGTGAACGCGGGCGTGATGTCCGAGGCGGATCTGAGGAGGCTGCGCGAGGTCTCCGCATCGCAGGGTCTGATGCTCGAGACTGCGGCCGACCGACTGGGCGAGCGCGGCGGGGCCCATTTCGGTTCGCCCGATAAGGCGCCAGAAGCTAGACTGGCCGTGATCGAGGCGGCCGGACACGCCAAGGTGCCCTTCACGACCGGGCTTCTCATCGGTATCGGCGAAACTCGCTCCGAGCGGGTCGAAGCCCTGCTGCAGCTGCGGAACCTGCATGAGCGGTATGGCCACATCCAGGAGATCATCATCCAGAATTTCCGCGCCAAGCCGGGCACCCGGATGGCCGGCTGGCCCGAGCCAGATCTTGACGACCATCGCTGGACCATCGCGCTGGCGCGGATGATATTCGGCCCGGGGATGTCAATCCAGGCGCCGCCTAATCTTCGGTCTGATTGGCTCGAGGCGCTCATCGACGCAGGAATCAACGACTGGGGGGGTGTTTCTCCTATCACTGCGGATCATGTGAATCCCGAGGCGCCGTGGCCGAAGCTCGAGACGCTGGCGGCTCGTTCGGCCTCTGCGGGCAAGGCACTGGCACCGCGGCTTGCAGTGTATCCTCGACATGCGACGTCCGAATGGCTGTCGCCTCGGGTGCGTGCGGCACATCTGCGCCGCGCGGACGGGGCGGGGCTGGCCCAGGAGGGAAGCTGGAGAGTGGGCGAGGGCGGCACAGGCACCAGCTTTCCGGCGCCCCAGCTTCCTGCCTCAGGCGATATCGCGCGATGCATCGATGCGGCTGAGAAGGGCCGTGCCTTGAGTCCCGCAGAGATCGCCGGCCTGTTTGCCGCTCGCGGCAGCGCAGCCGAGGACATCTACGCCGCGGCGGATGGTCTGCGCCGTGCCGTGAATGGCAATACGGTCTCCTATGTGGTAACGCGCAACATCAACTACACCAATATTTGTTCGTTCAGTTGCAGTTTCTGCGCTTTTTCCAAGGGGAGCCGCGCGAAAGAACTGTCGGACAGCCCGTATGATCTCACGCTGGAGGAAATCCAGCGCCGCGTTAGAGAGGCTTGGGATCGCGGCGCGACCGAAGTGTGCATGCAAGGTGGTATCCATCCCGATTACTCCGGCGAGACCTACCTCGAAATCTGCCGGGCCGTGAAGGCCGCGGCGCCAGACATTCACGTGCATGCATTTTCTCCGCTCGAAGTAGCCCAGGGAGCAGCCAGCCTCGGCATTCCTGTGTCCGAATTCCTCGAGCGCCTCAAAGAGGCCGGCCTCGGCACGCTGCCCGGAACGGCGGCAGAAGTGCTGGTTGATGGGGTCCGCGATCTCCTTTGCCCCGGCAAGCTAGGCGTGAAAGGTTGGCTGGATGTTGTCCGGCAAGCGCATAAGGTCGGGTTTCGGACAACATCGACAATTATGTTCGGCCATGTGGACACCTATCTGGACTGGGGCGTTCACCTGAACCGGTTGCGCGACCTGCAATCCGAAACCGGTGGCTTCACGGAATTTGTTCCCCTGCCGTTTGTCCACATGGAAGCCCCCCTTTACAAGCGTGGTCTTGCGAGGCAGGGACCTAGCCTGCGTGAAGCGGTGCTCATGCATGCGATTGCGCGGCTCGCCCTGGCAGGATCAATTACCAATATCCAGGGTTCGTGGGTCAAGATGGGCGTTCAGGGCGTGGCTCACATCCTGCGCGCAGGGGTGAACGACCTCGGCGGCACACTTATGAACGAATCGATCAGCCGCGCTGCGGGCAGTCTCCACGGCCAGGAGTGTCCGCCGCACGAAATGGAGGCGAAGATCCTCGCTGCTGGCCTTGTTCCGAGGCAACGCACGACACTCTATGCCGACGCGCCGGAGTCGCAGCGCGAACGCTCCTTTACCGCGGCCCCTCTCGTGGAAACGGTGAATGATCCGGTACAGAAGCGGGCGCGGATCGGCAGTCGGGCAGGGCTCAAGGCCAGGCTTCCGCAGGTCGTCGGTCCTTGACCGCCGCAGCTCTCGACACGATCAATCCGGAAGGCCGGCGTCCCACTCGGGCGTGAGCCGACAGGCACCCACAGGTTCGGCATGCACGGGCGAGGGATACGCGTATTCCCCGCCCGGCAATCAGCGCGTAATTGGTTCTGAAATTTATCCTAGGTTCACAGCAAGAATGCCGGCGCAAGAGATGCGCCGGTCTCTGAGTTCAAGGTGTTTTTTACTTCTTAATATGTCCTGCGTTGTAAAACTCGGTCCGGGCGGGCGCCACCTTCTCAAGTTGCACTCCCTTGGCAACCGCAAACGGGCCTACGGTGTTATAGAGGGCGATGTTTGGCAGATACGTCACAGCCTCCTGGTTAGCCTTCCGCGCCCATTCGTTTCGCTCCTCAACCGACTTGGCCGACATTGCCTTTTCAAGGTAAGAGTCAGCTTCTCCCGCCGGATGATTGCGGATGTTCTGGCGAGCCTTGCTGTAAACCGCATTGAGCAATAGCTCGATCCCTAGCGGGAAACCGATCTTGGTCGAGGCCATGTTGACGCCCTTTTTCACATAAAGGGCCTCTACTGCGGCTGCGCGATCGATCGCGCGCAGGGTAACCTTGAAGCCGAGAGCACCGAGCTGAGCTTGCACGGCTTGGGCCAGCCGAAGGCTCCAATCATTGCCTTGGAAGTAAAGAAAGGTGACATTCAGGTCCTTTACGCCCGACTCCTTGATCAGCTTTAGGGCCTTTTCGGGGTTATAATCATAGGTATGGTCGATTTCGGCAATAAACTCTGGCGCATAGGGGTGGATAAGCTGGCTTGTCGGCGTGCCATAACCGAACTCCACCAGATCGATCAGGCCTTGACGGTCGATGCCATAGGCGATGGCCTGCCGGATCTTGAGGTTGTTCAACGGCGCGGCGCCCCAGTCGACGTTCATCCAGACTTGCTCGAGTGTTGGATTGGTATCGACATTGATGCCCGCAGCCTTGACCCTGTCGACTTCAGCGGTGGGGATGAACGCGGCGTCGATCTGGCCACTGAGAAGCGCGTTCACGCGGGCGCTTTCATCCTGCATGATGAACATCTCGACGCCAGCAGCCTTGACCAACTCGGGCGCCCAATAGCCGTCCCAGCGCTTGGCCACCGCCTTGGAGTTGCGAACGTAAGACTCCAGCTTGAACATCCCGGCACCGACGGGTCGTGTTCCGAGTTCCGGATTGCCGAACGCCGCGGGACTGATCATAGCGCCCGCGCGATCCGCCAAGATGTTGGGTAGTAGCGAATTTGGCTGAGTGAGTTGGAAACGAACGGTCAGGGGATCGACGATCTCCACCGATTTGACTGTCGAAAGGCTGGCGGCCGCGGTTGAGCCCTCCAACGTCTTGGCACGCTCGATGTTGGCCTTGACCGCTGCCGCGTCAAAGTCCGTCCCGTCCTGGAACTTCACGCCTGGCTGCAGGTGGAATGTCACCGAGAGTCCATCGTCAGAGAAATCCCACGACTTGGCCAAGCCTGGGCGGTAGGAACCGTCCCGCAAGACGTGAACCAGCCGATCGTAGACGAGGAAAAGAAGCTCGTTGTCACGCGAGGATCCCGCCTTATGCGGATCCCAGCTCACCACATCATTGCCGACGCCGTAGCGAAGGGAGGCGTTCGTGTCGAAAACAGTCGAGCTATCCGTCTTCAGCGACGGGGGCGAGATCGGCGCAGCCGAGGCCGCCCCCGCCGCTAGAGCAATCACGCCGCTGACCACAAGAGCGAGCGCTGACCGATGAGCGTCGCGCCGCGTATTGTCGAAAAGTCGCATTAGTCCCTCCCAGCCTGATAATTCTTTATAGAGAATGATTATGCACATGATGGCGCCGCTGCGCGTTCCATGCAACATCATTCTAAAGGCCGTCCTTCTGAGAGAAGGCTAGCTCTTTCGGGGTGACGTGCCGTCGGTCCCTTGTTCACGCGTGAGGCCATCAAGATTAAAAAGCGTGGATCTGAACCCGTAATTGACGTATAGAGAAGGAGGATTTTATCCTGAGAAAGGATGCTAGGAAAATCCATGTTCACATACAAGAGACTCGTCCCAGGCAGCGAGATCGGGCGCGACATCATATCCGTGACCCAACAGGATCTCGACGGCTGGACCGCCATGTACGGCGTGGCCGATCGCGGTTTGGGAAAGGTGCCGGCAGGTTTAGTGGCGGCTATTGGAATGAGAGCCTATCTCGGTATCGTCACTCCACGGCCGGCCGGCAACATCCACGCGAAGCAGAGCTACAGGCTTTGGCGATGCCCCCGTCTGGAGGAGGAGATCCTGGTCTCTGTCGTCTGCAGTGGAACAGAAAGCCGGAAGGAGAGACTGGTCGTGACCATGGAGACACTCATGTCGACCGTTGATGGCGATAGGCCGATCTTCAGCAGCGTCTCCACAATGTTTTGGGCGCGCTAATGCCGAAAGAACTTATTAGGAAGTCCCTGCGGGTGGACGCCGATCTTGTGCGCGCCTACGCCGAAGTCACCAAGGACTTCAATCCCATCCATGTGGACGAGGAATACGCCAAGGGAACAAGTTTCGGCACCCGCATAGCACACGGAACGCTCTCTCTCAATCTACTCTGGGAAGCGATCGAGGCGACGATAACAGATTTAGACTGTGTCGAGATCCGGGTCACGTTTCGAAAGCCCGTCACGATTGGCGATGTTGTCACTGCAGGCGGATACAGGCAGGACGATGGCGACGGTACCTATCAAGTCTTCGTCAGAAACCAGCACGGCGATGAGGTCATCTGCGGGGTAGCGCAGATAACCAAGCCGTTGGTCGCAGCAGATCTCCAGACAGCCTGACCAGTCTCCCCTTGGCTGGCACGCCGAAATGGCCCAGCTGGACAGTGAAACCGATTAGAACTCAAGAATAGCGAAGCGCAATGACAGGCGGCAGCTGGTGATTCCCGCGCATCGCTTCTATGGAGGAAGCCACCTTGAAGATAGGGCTTAACATTTTGCCGCTGCGCGCCTCTGTCGTAGCGGAAGGCGGACGCGTTGCGGAGGAGTGCGGATTTTCCTCAGTTTGGCTGGGAGAGCACCTCTTTGCCCCCGTGCGCATGGAATCCGCCTATATGTCTGGCGAGGAGAAACTGCCCTTCGATCATGATTCGCCGATGCTGGATCCGATGCTCGTTCTAGCTAGCATCGCCGCTGTGACCCGGACTATCCGTCTGGGCGTTGGCATATACCTCATAGCGCTCCGGCACCCCCTTCTCACCGCGAAATCCTTTGCCACGTTGGATGCGTTGTCGGGCGGACGGTTCGATTTCGGCTATGGCGTGGGCTGGCTGCGAGAAGAGTTCGATGTGTTGGGCGTTGATTTCACGGCGCGCGGAAAAATCGCGGACGAAGCATTGAAGGTGATGGAGGTGCTCTTTCGCGATCGTGTTCCAAGCATCGAGACGGAGCACTTCAAGCTTCCGCCGATGGGATTCGAGCCCAAGCCGACCACGTCGCGGTTCATAGGTGGGGGCTATTCGCCTCCGGCCTGGCGCAGGGCGGCGACCCAAGACGGTTGGTATGGGCGCATCGACCGGCTGGATCCCGAAACGAACGAAACCGGGGAGTGGAACTTGGGCAAAGTCAGGGACTTTGTTGGCCAGATGCGGGAGAAGGTTGCCGCTTCCGGGCGCAACCCGGAAGCGTTCGAGATGATCGGCGGGATTTACCGCCAGGCGACGCGGGAAGAACTTGACCAACTCGCCCAGGCGGGCCTCGATGAGGTGGTGATTAACGCCTTTCCCAAAGCCAATGGTCGCCACTTTGGCGTTACCGAGTCTTTCGACAGTATTTACGCCTACGCCGAGGCGATCGAGCTGAACAAATGAGGGGAACGATTTCAGTCTCCGGGGCGCCCGAAGAAGTGTGAGCATAGACTGTCCATCACCGCATCCACCATGGCAAGATCGCTTTCCGGCGATCTGCCGCCCACATGGGGCGTCAGGACGACATTGCGGCAGGCCCGAAGGCGCTGTGTCACCTCAGGCTCATTCTCGAATACGTCAAGCCCCGCGCCAGCGATGAGTTCATCCTCGAGCGCGTCGATCAGGTCGACCTCCCGGACCACCGAGCCGCGCCCGACATTGACCAGATAGCCCTCTGGTCCCAGTGCGCGCAAAGCCTCCAGGCCAATGATCCCATCCGTCTCAGGACCGCCCGGCAGACACAGCACCAACACGTCGCTGAATGCCGCGAGCTCCGTGATGTCACTGTAGAAGGGGAGGAGCGAATCAGATTTCCGCGAGCGGCTGAAGTAGGCTACGTCCATGTCGAACCCTGCCGCCCGCCGTGCAACTGCCGCGCCTATGTTGCCTAGGCCAGCTATACCCATCCTGTGTCCAAACAGGCGCGGACGACTGCTGCGCACTTCTGACCATTGCCCCTGAACGACCCCGTTGTGCATGACGGGGATATTCCTCAACAGCGTCAGAGCTAGCGCGATAGCGTGATCAGCGACGGTGTCGCTATTGGTTCCACCACGGGTCTCCAGTTTGATTGCTGCGGCGCTCACCGCCGCGGCGTCAATGTTTTCGGTGCCGATTCCAAGGACGGCGACAATCTCCAGGTTCGGCAGACGTGCGATTTCATCTGCTGTCAGGCCGAATTTTCCAGTGGTGATGACCCCTCGGACCGAGGATGCATGGCTTTCGATCGCCCGGCGGCGCATCTCCGCGTCGGTTGCAAGAACGATATCGAAGAGCCGGCTCAGCCGCGGACTGAACGGTACTAGCGTCGGAGTGAACAGCAGGATACACGGGCGAACCGCGTCAGCGCGATCTGGCATGGGAGCTCCGAAGTCTGCAAGGTGTGGGGCGGGATGTCAGCAGGGCCTTATCCCGTCCGCCGAACCACCCTTCATGTCGATAGCCACTTGCGCCGTCGTTCGCAATAGAGAAGAATCTGTGAGGAAAGATGAATGTGTATGCCTATCGGGAAGGCGCGCGATGATATGCAGCCGCGTCGGATCATGGGCAAAGCCCTGCGGGGGACGGATAGACGTGGTAGCGAAACGAAACAACTCAACGCCAAGCAAGCAGGTACCGGGCAAACTGGTCGGTGCGCTGAAAAGCGGCCTATCAGTGTTGGCTTTTCTCAGCCAGGCAGAGCGCCCCATGGGCGTGAGCGAGATTGCACGCGAGCTCTCACTTAATACCAGCACCTGTTTCAACCTGCTGAAGACATTGGTCCACGAGGGGCTGCTTGACTTTGACCCGGCGGCGAAGGCCTATACCATCTCTTTTGGAATGCTGCGTTTGGTCGGTACGATCCTCGAGAAGGACGGCCTTTCCAGAGTGTCTCGGCCCTACCTTGAGCAGATCGCCTCGAATCGCGGCGTCACGACCACCCTTTGGCGCCTGGTGGCGGCCGACCGCATGATGTTGATCGATTTCGTCCCCAACTACGAACAGATCAGCATTCACATGAAGGTAGGGCAACGATTGCCAAGCTATCTTGCGGCCTTCGGCCGCTGCATGGCTGCTCATAGGCAACTTGCGGACGAGGAGCTGAAGCGGGCCTACGCCGACCTGAGATGGCAGAACGCTCCCTCGTTCGATACCTACAAGCGGGAGGTAGAGCTGGCGCGCGTGCACGGTTATGCGGTCGATCGCGACAATTTCGTTCGGGGCGTCACGACGATATCGTCTTTGATTTTCAAGAATCAGGTTCCCATTGGGGCCTTGAGTACAGTGGGAATTTCGGGACAGTTCACTTCCGACGATCTGAACTATGTCGCTGCTGACCTGAAACAGGCCGCGCAGGAAATCAGCGAGGAATTCGCGGGGCATCTCCGCTAGTATCGACCGCCAGCGGTTGAAGCGACATTCACGCCCGCCAAATCCTGGCGGATGCGCCATGGATGAAGCTGAAGACGTTACGGGTGCTTCCGCTCGTAGCGTGCTGCGAAGCGTTTCGCGTGGCACCCTTGATGACGGCATCGTCCCAGCTTGAGGTGGCCCGCGGATGCTCTGCTCCGGGGCTCGATAATCTGGTGGAGCGGGTGGAGCCGATCTGGCGATTTTGGATCTTCTTGCCGGTCACCCGTCAACGTTGACATCCGGCAGACTGCCAACGCCATAGCGTAGTGGGCATTTGTGCAGTTGGAAAGGCATCAGAGAAGAGATCTTCGGGGAGACCCAAGAGCCAATCATCAGATGGTAGCCGGTGTAACGCCGGGAAGTAACGATACCCCCGCCTCGACGTAGAGAGGCAGCGATCTCGTTTCCTTCGAGGCCTTCTGAGGGCCTGCGTCTGACTTCGGCTTCCGTCGTTTGACGGCGATCTATTGGTTGATCGCCCAATGCCTTGAAGCCTCTTCCTCTTGACGATTTTGTGCAGCTGGACGGACATCGTCGTTGGCGTTTCCATGAAGATTCCCGGCCGTAGCTTATCCTTTGGGTCGGATGACTGGATGCTTCATCAAAACCTGGTCACCGGTCCTGGTCTTTCACAATCCGTTGCAAGGGGCCCCCTAAGCCGGCAGGCGAGGAAAGGGCTTTATTGTTTATTTTTCTCCTATGTGTATTTATCTTCTCCTGATAGAAAAATTGGAGGAATCGATGCGGCTCGGCGTTACGTTTCCGCAGATTGAGATCGGGCCAGACCCGGCGGCCGTGCGCACGTTCGCGGAGGCCGTTGAAGCGCTGGGCTATGACTATCTGACGATCTCGGATCACGTGCTGGGCGCTGACATGGAACAGCATCGAGATTGGCGCCCGCGCGCTGGCCAGCCGCCGATCTATACCAAGGATGATCTTTTTCATGAGCCGCTGGTCCTTATGGGATACCTAGCCGCCGTGACCAAGAAGATCGGCCTCGCGACGGGGGTCCTGGTCGCGCCACAACGCCAAACGGTGCTGATCGCCAAGCAGGCCGCCGAGGTGGACGTCCTGTCGGGCGGTCGGCTGAGGTTGGTTATCGGAACCGGCTGGAATGATCTGGAGTATCGCTGTCTCGGCATGGACTTCAAGGATCGCGGGCGCCGCGTGGAAGAGCAGATCAAGGTTCTGCGAGAGCTTTGGACCAAGGAAAGCGTTACCTACGAGGGTGTATACCACGAAATACGTGGGGCGGGATTGAACCCGCTGCCATGTCAAAGGCCAATCCCCCTCTGGCTGGGAGGCAAGGCGGATGTCGTTCTCGACCGGGTGGCGCGCCTTGCCGACGGCTGGTCTCCTCCTTCCGCAATGACCGAGCCCGAGATCGCTGAAAGCATCAAGCGCCTAGGGATGGTCGCTCATTCCATCGGCCGCGACGCAGCTGAGATCGGCATTGAGGGCATTCTGCGCCTGCGTGGGCGAAGTATTACCGAAACTCTAAAGGATCTGGACATGTGGTCCCGCTTGGGTGCGACCAAAGTTACGTTCAATACAGAATCTGATGTCATGTGGCGAAGGCTGAGTGGTGAGGCCCCCGATGCACCGCATCTAGGCTTCGATTTGCAAAGCCGGATCGGCATGCTGGCTGATTTCATCGGCCAGGCGAAGAGGGCCGGATTCACGCAATGAAGCTGCTTTAAGACTGGACTTGGCTTGACTCTCATGCGCGTGCATGCACGATAGAAAATAGATATTCTCATAAGAGATACGGAAGCCGGGCTTGATCTGGGAGGAGCTTTCGGAGTGCGCCTTATTATCTCTCGGCTCGTTTCGGTCGTGCCGGTCGTCTGCCTCATTACAATATTCGCCTTCCTTGTGGTCGATCTGGTGCCAGGCAACGTCGTCTACGCCATTGTCGGAGATGATGCGGATCAGGCTACGATAGACCGCATTACCGAGGCGCTGCGCCTCAACGATCCGGTGTTGACGCGTTATCTCAACTGGGTCGGCGGGATGCTTCAAGGGGATTTCGGCCGGTCTCTTTACGGCGGTGAGTCTGTCGGTAACATGATCGCCCAGCGTCTTCCCACGACGCTTAGCCTAACTGTATTTGCGATTGTCTTTGGCATCATCATTGGCGTACCTCTGGGCATTTTATCCGGGACGACCCGCAGCGCGGCGGCAGACCGGCTGACCACGATTGCGATCACCCTCGCGATCTCAGTTCCCAACTATGTTTTCGCGCTGCTATTCGCGCTCGTGATGGCCCTCAACTTGCGGCTCTTCCCGACTACTGGCTACGCGCCGCTCATGACGGACCCGGCCGGCTGGCTCTACCATCTGATCCTTCCCGCCCTGGCGCTTTCTTTTGCGCCTGCGGCTGTGGTCGCCCGCCAATTGCGTGGGGCGCTGAAAGAGGTTCTGCGCTCCGACTATATTCGTGCCGCCCGTGCCAAGGGCTTGCGCAGCGGCGCGGTCCTTTTTCGCCATGCCCTTCGTAACGCTGCAGGTCCGGCATTGACCGCGCTCGGAATCCAGGTTGCCCATCTGTTGGGAGGGGCTGTGGCGATAGAGCAAGTTTTTGCACTGCCAGGTCTGGGTCAACTCGCGATAAACGCGGTATCGACCCGCGATTTCACGGTCATACAGTCAGTTGTAGTTGTAGGTGCACTGGCGGTGGTAGGCGTTAATCTGATTGTTGACGTCATCTATATGATGCTAAACCCGAAGGTCTCGATGGACGGATGACCCATTCGACCCAGATATTCAACCTTAGGCCGGCACGGCGCTCACGCTTCAACAGGCGCGGCCTCTTGGCACGCTTCAGTCGGAACAGGCTGGGCATGATCGCCCTAGGCTACATCCTATTCCTGTGCCTCGTGTCGATCTTGGCACCTCTCATCAGCCCCTATGATCCGACGGCAATGAACCGGGGAAAGCTGCTGATCGGCGCGTTCCATTCCGGCCATATACTTGGAACGGACGAGCTGTCGCGCGACGTTCTCTCGCGGCTGATCCACGGCACACGAATTACCGTTCTCGCTCCTGTGATCGCGGTCGGCATCGCGCTTGGGCTCGGTGTCATACCCGGTATGATAGCCGGCTATTTTTCCGGAAAAATAGATGTCGTTATCATGCGTGTCGTTGACGCCTTGCAGAGCTTTCCGCCACTCCTGCTGGCGATGGCGCTGGTGGCGGTTCTGGGCAGCGGACTGGTGAACGCCATGCTCGCGGTCGGGATCGTTTATATTCCCGCGGTGGTCCGCATCGTCCGCTCATCGGTGCTGGCGATCAGGAAGGAAACCTACGTCGAATCTGCACTTATCATCGGCACCCCCATCCAAACCATTTTGCGACGGCATATTCTGCCTAACGCCATAGGGCCTTTGCTGGTGCAGACCTCCATTCTCGCTGCCTTCGCGCTGCTGGCCGAGGCGACGCTCAGCTTTATCGGCCTTGGCGTGCAAGCGCCCAATGCAAGCTGGGGCTCGATGCTGTCCAGTGGTTTCAAGATGATGAGCCGCCAGCCGACGCTTTGGATCTGGCCAGCGATCGCTATCGCCG
The DNA here is from genome assembly GCA_930633525.1 of Hyphomicrobiales bacterium. Classification (NCBI taxonomy): domain Bacteria; kingdom Pseudomonadati; phylum Pseudomonadota; class Alphaproteobacteria; order Hyphomicrobiales; species Hyphomicrobiales bacterium. The sequence continues at coordinate 1,162,033 of CAKNFP010000002.1, read as the reverse complement.
CAACGGTGCTGGCCTGGAACGTGATTGGCGACGCACTGCGGGATTCGATTGGACGGGAAGACCCATGAATACTTCGGTCCTACGGGTTCGCAACTTGAGTGTCGCCCTGGATATAGGTGACAGGCGGCTGCCGGTCGTCGACAGGCTGAACTTCGATGTGCGCCGTGATACCGTGTTGGGTATCGTAGGCGAATCCGGTTCTGGTAAGTCGGTCTGCTGTAATGCCCTCGTGCAACTGCTGCCCCGGAATGCGGTTGTCGGCGGTTCCGCCCTCCTCGACGGCCGCGAGCTCCTGACGCTGTCGAAGTCGGAGCTGGAAGATGTTCGAGGTAGGGATATCGGGTTTGTCTTCCAAGACCCGATGACCAGCCTCAGCCCCTCGATGATCGTTGGGCGTCAGATCAGCGAGACGATCATCCGCCATACAGGCATGTCGGCCAGAGATGCTTGGGCGCGGGCGGTTCAATTGCTCGACATGGTCGGTATTCCGGACGCCGCCCGTCGTGCCGGCGACTATCCGCACGAGTTTTCCGGCGGAATGCGCCAGCGAGTGCTTATCGCGATGGCGGTCTCGTGCAATCCACGCCTGCTCATTGCTGACGAACCCACCACCGCTTTGGATGTGACGATACAGGCGCAGATACTTGACCTGTTCAGGACGATGAAGGAGGAGATCGGCCTGTCTGTCGTCTTCGTGACCCACGATCTGGGAGTGGTCGCTGATATCTGCGATGAAGTGATCGTCATGTATGGCGGCGAGATCGTGGAGACGGGGTTTGTCGACCAGATCTTTGAGAGGCCGGCGCATCCCTATACCCGTGCGCTCCTGGCAGCTGTCAAGCGTGAACCAAACAAGCCTTTGACCGTTATTCCAGGCGCTCCGCCACAGATCGGCGCGTGGCCTGCCGGTTGCCGGTTCGCGCCGCGGTGCGGGTTGGCCTATGACGAATGCGCCCAGCATCCCGCGCTCCATCAACACGATAGCCGGCAGGTACGCTGTCATTTGATGAAGAAGGAGCTGGCAATTGTATAAAGCTGAGCCGGCCCTTCTCGAGCTCGCATCTGTCAGCGTCCAGTATCGCTTGCGGCGGCGTGCTTCCTTGCGGCCCTTTGGGACCTCAATGTTTACCGCGGTGTCGGATGTCACGCTCGACGTCCAGCGTGGAGAGACTGTGGCTATAGTCGGGGAGTCTGGTTCGGGCAAATCCACCTTGGCACGTGCGGTCATGGGGCTCGTGCGCGACACCTCGGGCAGCATCCGCCTCGAAGGTGAGGAGCGGGTAGGGGCCTCACGCACGGTCATCAGGACTATGCGTCCAAAGATGCAAATGGTTTTCCAGGATCCCTATTCTTCGCTGAATCCGTCGATGATGGTGCTTGATCTCGTTGCCGAGCCGTTGGACGTTCACCGGAGCCTCAGTGCGGAAGAGCGGCGGGCCGCTGTCGTCGACGTGCTTCGAAAGGTGGGCCTCGATGAGGGGCATCTCGAACGCTTTCCTTATGAATTCTCCGGCGGCCAGCGCCAGCGGATTGCCATTGCCCGGTCGATCGTGCTGTCACCCAGGATCGTGGTGCTGGATGAGCCGGTCAGCGCGCTCGATATTCCGACGCAGAACCAGATCGTCCAATTGCTTGAGGATCTGCGGCGCAACTTCGGCACCGCCTTTCTCATCATCGCCCACGACCTGAGCCTGGTTCGGCATATCGCGGACCGAGTTGCCGTAATGTACAAGGGACGGCTCGTGGAATTCGGGACGACAGAAGCCGTCTATTCTGACCCGAAGGATCCCTATACACGGGCTCTACTTCGCTCAGTGCCCTATCCCGACCCTCGAGTTCAACGTGAGCGTCGCATGGCAGACAAGCTTATTTCTCGGGATTCGGATGGCTCTAGTTCAATGCGGGCCATGGGGTCTACGCCTGGAGTGGACGGATCGCCCCCGGCTTTGAAGGCGGTCATTACCTGATGAACAAGCCACCTGAGATTACCGGCGTCTACAGCACCGCTGTGGGTAGGCTCGAGAACTCCAGCTGCATGTCACTTCACGCCGAGGCCGCCTTCGGTGCGCTTCGGGACGCTGGCCTCGACGGATCTGAGGTGGATGGCGTCATATGTGCTTATTCCACGACGCAGCCCCACCTGATGCTCGCGTCGCAGGTCTGTGAGTTTATTGGCATTCATCCTTCGCAGTGCTATTCGGTGCAAGCTGGCGGGGCGACGGCCTGTATTATGGTGTCCCTGGCGAGAAGCCTGGTCGTTTCCGGCACCTGCCGCAACGTATTGCTTGTCACCGGCGATAACCGTCTGACCGGGATGTCTAATGGCAAGGCGGTGGCTGCACTCTCCGAAATCGGCCATCCCCAGTTCGAGCGCCCCTACGGCACGACCATTCCTGCTTCCTATGCGCTCGTTGCCAACAGATACGCGCACGAATACGGAACCACGCCTGAGGAATTGGCTGCGATTGCGGTCAGCGCACGCACTCACGCCATGCGCCATCCCGGCTCGCACATGCGCGATCCGATCACTATCGACGATGTGTTGAAATCGCGCATGATCAGTAGCCCTCTGCGGCTCCTCGACTGCTGCCTTATTTCCGATGGCGCAGCAGCCGTCGTGTTGTCTGATCCGGACCGGGGCCGGGACGGGCCCAACCCGCGCGTCGCCGTGCTGGGGACAGGTCAGGCTCACACGCACGAGCATATCGTCGCTGCGCCGTCGCTAGTCGATTTCGGCTGCCGCCGGTCCTCCGAGCTTGCCTTTGCCATGGCGGGGACCAGGCCCGCGGACATCGATGTCGCGGAAATCTATGACTCGTTCACCATCACGCTGTTGGTGGAACTCGAGTCTATCGGTTTCTTCGAGAAGGGTGCCTCGGGCAAGGCCGTGGCCGAGGGCGCGCTCGATTTGGGAGGCGTGCTTCCGTGCAACACGCATGGCGGGCTTTTGTCGCACGGCCATTCCGGCGCGGCTGGCGGCATGTTTCACGTTGTCGAGGCCGTGCGACAACTGCGACGACAGGCTGGCGAGCGTCAGGTGCCCGACGCTGAACTTGCATTCGTGCATGGCGACGGCGGGGTGCTGTCAGCCCATTGTTCCTTGATCTTGGGGCGTATCTGATATGCTGAGACCACGTATTGAGCCGACAGTTGAAACTCAGCCTTACTGGTCAGGCTGCGCTGAGGGCGAATTGCGCTATCAGGGCTGTCTCACCTGCGGTCGTGCGCAGTTTCCGCCGTCCGTCATCTGCGTGCACTGTCACTCGGATATCCTGGAATGGCGCACCTCCTCTGGTCGCGGCAGGATATATAGTCTCACACAGGTTTGGCGGGCCCCTATTCCCGCAATGGCCGCAGCGGTCCCCTATTATATAGCTCTCATCGACTTGGAAGAGGGGTTTCGCATAATGGTAAACATCAGAAGCCAACCAGAGGATCGCGTCGAGATCGGCGCTCCGGTTATTGTCGTCTACGAGACGGCCGATGACGTAAGTCTTCCACAGGCGAAACTTGATCCGGAGTAAGTCGAATCGGCTCTAGGTTGCCTCCCGGTAGAGGGGACCCATTGCCTTCACCGGGTCGAGCAGCGCCCAGTCGCCCTGGTCGATTGCGAACCCGTCAGGGAACGGCGCTCGTATCGGCATGCCGATGGCTTTGAGCACGCGATCATCGCGATAATAGGCACGCGAGACGACCGCCTCCACTACTGCAAGCGCGCTTGGTTCGGAGCGCCTCAGATCGGCAAGTACCAATGCCTGACGAGAGCGCGCGAGAGCCGAAAGAGTGCCGCCAGCGGCCTCCCTCACCCGACCAAGCGCCTGCCGCAGGTCGTCACGGTCGCGCGCAAGCGACTTGACCATGTCGGCGACGATAGAGACATCGTCAGCGCCTGGTTTCCCGTACTCATCGCTTGCCGGAATAATGTGGCCGGCGACGGTACGTAAACATTCCACCTCGTCGGCCGAAAGCGAAATTGAGGAATGGTCAGTCAGCGTCTGATCAATCGAAGAGCTCATGCAGTCGTGCCTTGATCTGGTCTGCCATGTAAAGTGCGATCGCCTGGATGGTCGATGTCGGATTGACGCCACCGGACGTGACGAACACGCTGCCATCGACGATGAAGAGGTTTTTCACATCGTGCGCGCGGCCCCATTCGTTAACCACGGAGCGCTTCGGATCGGTGCCCATTCGCGCTGTGCCAAGCAGATGCCAACCGGCATAGGGCAGCGGCGAGCGCGTAACGATATCGGATGCGCCCGCTTTCAACAGAATTTCCGTTCCGCGAGCTACCGAATGTTCAAGCATCTTCTGCGTGTTCTCGCCGATGCGATACGTGATCTTCGGCGCGGGAATGCCGTTGCCATCCTTCAGCGCAGGATCGAGCGTGACGCGGTTGATCCCTTCCGGCAGGTCCTCGCAGATCGAGAGCATGCCAGCCTGATGGTCGAAAAGCCTGCGGAAGGCGGCATGATGCCCCTCGCCCCATGGAATCAGCCCGTCGGCCATACCGTTGACCGACGTTGTCACCGGCCCGAAGCCGCGCGTGAACTGGTAGGAGTAGCCGCGCTTGTATCCACGTGACTCATCAGTCTCGTAGAATTCCATGCTCCACATGAAAACGCGGGAGCCGCGATAGCCGTCCAGCTGTTGGTCAAAGCGGCCGCGCACCAGCGCATAGGGATGGAACATCAGGTTGCGCCCCACCTGGCCGCTGGAATTGGCGAGGCCGTCTGGAAACCGCTCGGAGGCGGAGTTGAGAAGAATGCGCGGCGTGCCGATGCCGTTGCACGCCATGATGACGATCTCAGCCGGCTGAAAGACTTCCTTTCCGTCGCGGTCGAAATACCAGGCGCCCGTTGCCATCCTGTCGTCATTGGTCTCGATGCGGCTGACGCGACAACCGGTTCTCACTTCCACGCGATTGCGCAACGCGTCCTGCCAGTAGGTGATGTCGGTGCTCGCCTTGGAGCCTTGCGCACAGCCATGGCCGCAATGGCCAAGATTGATGCACGATGCGCGCCCCTCATATTCCCGCGATGTGATGGCGCTGTCGGACGGCCACCAATGCCAGCCGAGTTCATTCATCGCCCGCCCCATCATGTCGCCTGTCCGACCGAGTGGCAAAGGCGGCAAAACCGCTTCCTTGGGCGGATATGCCGGGTCCCCGGCCATGCTGGCCACGCCCATCATCCGATCGTTGATGGCGTAGAACGGCTCGAGCGTCCGGTAGTCTATCGGCCAGTCGTCGGCCACGCCGTCGAGCGAACGAACGCGGAAGTCTGATGGATGCATGCGCGGGAAATGCCCCGCATAGAGCACGGTGCCTCCCCCGACGCCGTTGAAGTTGGCGATCTTGATCGGCGTGTCGTCATCGTTGATCGGATAGTCTGCAGATGACGCGCGCCGGTTGGGGCTGATCGCATAGTCTTCAGCCTGCCGGCTTTCCCAGTCGCGCCCGGCGGAGGGATATTGCGATGAGTTCGGCCAATCGCCTTGTTCGAGGCACAGGATGCGCATGCGCGTGTCTGCCAGGCTCCACGCGACGGCGGCGCCGGACGCTCCGGCGCCAATAATCAAAACATCGACGGGCTCGTTCATCGTCCGGCCGTTCTCCCTCGTTCGCCGCCTGCCGTCAGATCGAGAGGCGCGGCGTCTGCGTGCGGTTGATCAATCCAGTGGCCTTGAGCGGCGGATATTTCGCCAGCGCCGCCTCGACCGGTTCGGTTCCCCAACCCGGGCGATCCGGAACGATTAAATGGCCATCCCTGATTTCAGGCTCGTGGCTGAAGATCTCGGCATCCCAGGAGATGCGGTCAATGTCGGTTTCCATGATGCGCAGGTTGGGCACCACGGCGCTGAAATGCGCGTTCATCAGGGTGCAGAGATGTCCGTAGAAATTATGCGGCGCAACATTGACCTGATAGGCCTCGGCCGCGGCCGCGATCTTCAGCGACTGCCACACGCCGTTCCATGGTGTATCGATGATCGCAACGTCAACTGACTGGTTCTCGAAGAAGGGCAGGAACTGCTGCAGGCCGATCAGTGTCTCGCAGGACGAGATCGGATGCGGACTATGGGCCCGGATATAGGCCAGCGCCTTTGGGTCGAGCGTGTCGAGTTCGACCCAAAGCAGGTCGAGATCGCTCGTTTCGCGCAGGAGCTTGAGATAGCCTTCTGTTCGGCCATTGAAATTGAGATCAAGCAGGATGTCGATATCCGGTCCCGCCGCCTCGCGAATAATGTCGAGATGCTTGCGCAGGTTCGTCAGCGTGTGACGTTCGACATTGCGTGACGGATCATGCGGCCGGCCGAAGCCCGGCGACCATGCTGCGATGCGATCATTCTCATCATAGTGGAACACGTTGGTCTTCAACGCCGAATAGCCCCCGTCACGCACGTCCCGCGCAATCTGGCGCACACCGTCGGCATCGACGATCGGCGGTGAGAAATGTTCGGTACGCATGCGATAGGTGACACAGTGAGACCAGTAGACTCGGATCTCGTCGCGCACCTTGCCGCCGAGGAGCACATGGCAAGGCACGTCGAGCGTCTTGGCCTTGGCGTCGAGCAACGCGTTCTCGATGGCGCCCATGGCCTGGCCGATGACGCCACCGAAGGCGGGACGCATCACATTGTGCAAATCCTCCCGGATATGTTCGTGCAGCATCGCGCTCTGGCCGATCAGCCTGTGACTGATCTGGTTGATGACGGATGTGACCCCGGGCGACCCGAAGTTCTCGTCGTATTCGCTCCAGCCGACGATACCGTCTTCCGTCGTGATCTTGAGGAAGTGGTAGTTTCGGAATGAATTGCTGCAGGACAATGTCTTCACGTCTGCGACAATGGCTTTTTTCTTCATGTCATTCACCGGCTTTCGGTCTGTCGGAAGGCGCCGCCGCGCGTGACGGCGGCGAAATGGATCGATCGGGGGTGGGCGGCCGGGCGGTCAGCCCCAGCCGGATATCGATTTGATGTCGAGAAATTCCTCGATACCAAGCGCGCCACCCTCGCGAGCACGGCCTGAAGCCTTGATGCCGCCGAACGGCGACCCAGCGCCGCGCGGCTGGCCGTTCATCTCGACCATGCCTGAGCGAAGACGACGCGCCACGCGGTTGCGGCGCTCGGCATCTTGACTCTGTACGTAGTTCGTCAGGCCGTAAGGCGTATCATTGGCGATCTCGACCGCCTCGTCCTCGCCATCGAACGGGATCATCGACAGAACCGGGCCGAAGATTTCCTCCCGAGCAATGGTCATGTCGTTGGTCGCGTCGGCAAAGACAGTCGGCTGAACGAAATAACCGCGATTGAAGCCGGCCGGCCGGCCAGGCCCGCCTGCGGCCAGCTGCGCCCCTTCCTTTATGCCCTTGCTGATCAATCGCTGGATCCGCTCGTACTGCGCCGCGGAGACGACCGGGCCGATATGTGGTCCAGGCTGGCTGGGAAGGCCGACCGCGATCGAACGTGCGACATTGACGGCTGTTTCGACTGACCGACGATAGATCGAGCGCTCAACGAGCATTCTGGACGGTGCGTTGCAGTTCTGGCCACTGTTGACGAAGCACTGGCGCACGCCGCGTTCGATTGCCTTGTCGTCCGCGTCGGCAAACACGATGTTTGCGCCCTTGCCACCAAGTTCGAGGCCGACCCGTTTCAAACTTTCGGCCGCTGCCTTGGTGATGGCGATGCCGGCGCGCGTCGATCCGGTGAAGCTCACCATGTCAACATCCGGATGCGTCACCAGACGTTGGCCAGCTCCGGCGCCGTTGCCGTAAACCAGATTGAACACGCCGGGCGGCAAGCCGGCAGCATGAACGATCTCGGCGAAAACCGTCGCCGATAGCGGCGCCATCTCGGATGGTTTCAGAACAACCGTGCAGCCAGCCAGCAGGGCGGCAGCGACTTTCAAGGTGATCTGGCTGATTGGCCAGTTCCACGGCGTGATCAATGCCGCGACACCTGTCGGCTCCAGTACGATGCGATCGTTCGGCGCATGCGGCCCGAGCGGACGTATGAACTCGAACGACTGCATCGCAGCGAGGTAATTCGTCATGTGGCGTGGACCCGCGCCAGCCTGAGCCTGACGAGCCAGATCGATCGGCGCACCCATTTCGCGCGAGATCGCCCACGCCATTTCCTCGGTGCGGTCGAGATGGACTGCCCGCATCCGCTCGACACAGGCGATCCGTTCGGCAGGATCGCTTCTGGACCAGGACAGGAAGGCGCGCTTCGCCGCCGCGACGGCAGCATCGATATCCGCGTCGGCAGCAAGCGAGACAGTCCCGAAAGGCAGCTCGGTCGCGGCATCGATCAGGACATGGTGGGCGCTCGAGCTGGCCGGAATCCAGCGACCATCGATGTAAAAGCGACGCAAATCCATGACGGCGTCAACTCCCCTCCGTTGCGTCTCAACCATTGCTCTCGCGCCGCTGGCCGGTGGCCGTGTCGAAGAAGTGCAGGTCGTTCGGCAGAATGTTGAGATGGATTATGTCATCAGGCCGGACATCCGTGCGCCCCCTGACGAGCACGCGAATGACCTTCTCGCCCAGGCGCGCCGTAATTTGGGTCTCCGATCCGGTGGCTTCGACCACGGATACCACCGCCGGCCAGCCTGCTTCAGCAAGATGCAGGTGTTCAGGGCGGAAGCCGATGGTGATGCGCTCCATGCCATGCAATTTAACGGGCAGAGGCAAAACGTGGCCGTCGTTGGCTATCAGTCGGCCCTTGTCATCGAGATTTCCCTCGGCGAAATTCATTGGTGGAGAACCGATGAAGGCCGCGACGAAAAGGCTCTGTGGCCTGTCGTAGAGTTCGAGCGGCGGGCCCATCTGCTCGACAACGCCGCCGTTCATCACCACGACGCGGTCCGCGAGCGTCATGGCCTCGATCTGGTCGTGGGTAACGTAAATCGTCGTGACGCCGAGGCGTTGATGCAGCTCCTTGAGTTCGGATCGCATTTGCACGCGCAGCTTGGCATCGAGATTCGAAAGAGGCTCGTCGAACAGGAACACGTTGGGGTTGCGCACGATGGCGCGCCCCATCGCCACCCGCTGACGCTGGCCACCTGACAAGGCACGCGGCTTACGCTCGAGAAGCGACTCGAGCCCTAGAATGTGCGCCGCCCGGTCGACGCAAGCTTCGATCTCGGCTCGTGGTGTTCCGCGTTGGCGAAGCGCAAAACCCATGTTGTTGCGGACATTCATATGAGGATAGAGCGCGTAATTCTGGAAGACCATCGCGATGTCGCGATCCTTCGGCGCGATATCGTTGACGACGCGATCGCCGATAGCGATCACGCCGCCAGAGATTTCCTCCAGCCCGGCGACCATGCGGAGCAGGGTGGATTTACCACATCCGGACGGACCGACGAGCGCGACGAACTCTCCGTCGCCGATGTCGACAGACACACCGTGAAGCACCTCCTGTCGTCCATAAGCTTTCCGAACGTTCCTGATCCCAACCGCGCTCATCGTCACCGACCTTCCGATTTACTGTGCGGCTACGCCGCATTCTCGACGCGCTGGTTCGAATCCAGGTCGCTGACCAAGGCCTCATAGGCGGCCAGTTCGTGCTCCTTGATGAGGGCAGCGGCCTGTGCGACCTTGCCAGCCCGGATCGCAGCGAAAATCTTCCGATGTTCGTTGAGTGATGACGCCATGCGCTCAGGTTTGATCGTGAAACCACGCTGCACAGTGGTCAGCGCGCTCAGGTTGGTCAGCATGCGCAGACACCACTGCGAATGCGGCGTATCGTAGAGCATGATGTGGAATTCGTGGTTGAGCTGCATGTACCGCTGCGCGTCTTCGTCGGTGACGGCCTGCGCCGATGCAGCGATATTCGCGTCGATATCGGTCAGGCGCTTGGGGCTGTACGTGGTCCCGCCAAGCTCGATCGCCAAAGCTCCGACCATCCCGCGAAGCGCATAGATTTCGTGAAACTGCTCACGGCCTGCGCTGGCGACCACAGCACCGACATGCGTCTGCACGTCAAGCCAGCCCTCTGCCGCGAGGCTGCGGATCGCTTCGCGGATCGGTGTCTCGCTGATGCCCAGAGCCTCGGATACTTCCCGCGTCGTAATACGGTCGCCTGGCTTGACCGCACGCGACAGGATCAAACCTTCGATATGGCGTCGGGCGATATCGGCCTTCGACAAATAGACAGGAGGTTGCGCCATCAGTTACCCCTCCCTTGGTTACTTGCTCGATACATCCCCATCATCCTTTCGTTGCGCCATCGGCGAGACCCTGGATGAGCCACTTCTGAACCAGTAGGGCGAATACCACCACAGGCACGACGGTGATCGTACCAACAGCGGTCAGAGCGCCCCAATTCGCGCCATTGACCGTGTCGCCCGCGATGCCGGCGATGGCGACGGGAATGGTCGATGCGTAGCGGTTGGTGAGAACCAGGGCGAACAGCAGCTCTTCCCAAGCCAGAATCATGCTGAAGATGAGGGTCGACAACAGACCCGGCAGCGAAATCGGCAGGATGATCTTCACAAAGGCGCCGAAGCGGCTGCAGCCGTCTATCATCGCGGACTCCTCCAGCTCCTTTGGCAGGGCCAGGAAGAATCCGCGCATCAGCCACATCACATAGGGAATGAGGAACGTGCAGTAGGCGAGGATCAGCGTAATATGTTGGTCGGTTACGCCCAGCTTACGGGCGACCAGGAACATCGGCACCGCCAGTGCAATCGGTGGAACGCCACGCGACAGCAAAATCAGAACGCCGATCGTTGATGCGCCCTTCAGCGGTATGCGCGCCAGGGCGTAGCCGGCCATCGCACCGGCCGCGATTGAAAGAACGCCGGATCCCGTGGCCACGATAATCGTATTCAGAAGCCTGCGGCTGATATCAGCGCGCTGCAGATAGCCGATGTAGTGCTCCAGCGTTGGCGTGAAGAACAGCGTCGGCGGCATCGTGAAGATGTCGCGCTGGTTCTTGAACGATGTCAGCAGCATCCAGAATACCGGGAACAGGAACAGCGCACAGGCAAGCAAGCCGGCGACCACGCGAACCTGATGTCCCGTTCTCGACGTACCCGGTCGGTTGACGGTTGCAGTCGTGAGCGCGCTCAATAGTGGTTCTCCAGCTTGCGGGTTCCGATCAGGAACAGGCCTGTCAAAAGCATCGTCAGCACAAGGACGATGACCGCCATCGCAGCCGACTCCGCGAAGCGCAGCGAGCGGAAGGCTTCCTCGTAGATGAATAGGTTGATCACATTGGTGGCGCCGCCGGGCCCGCCATAGGTGGCGGCCAACGCGATGTCGAACATCTTCACCGCTCCCAGCCAGCGGACCACGAAGGTGGCGGCGATGATCGGCATCAGGAGGGGAAGCGTGATCGACCAGAGCTTGGACCACCAATTAGCCCCATCGATGTCGGCAGCCTCGAAGACGTCCTTCGGCAACGCCAGCAGCGCGGCGGTCGCGATCAGCACCACGAAGGGGGTCCAGCGCCACGTATCGATGATGACGATGGAGGCCATTGCCAGGTCGGGATTCCCGAACCAGTCCAGCGGGCCGATGCCGACAAGGCCGAGCAGGTAGTTGAAAATGCCCCAGAGCGGATCGAGGATCATGCGGAAAATGCCCCCTGCGACGACCGGCGCGACCACCATCGGGATAATAAACAGTGCGCGCACGACACCGCGGCCATGCCACTCCGCGTTGATGAGGAAAGCGATGCCGAAGCCCAGCACGATCTGGAGAGGCAAAGCCAGCACCAGATAAACAAGCGTGACCTTCATCGACTCCCAGAAGCGGTAGTCATCAAGGACATGTGCGTAGTTCGCCCAGCCCACCCATTCGACCGCGCTGAACGCCATGAGATCGAAACGGGAGAAGCTGATCTGCAGCGTATAGAAGATTGGATAGGCGAGAAGGGCCCCGAGAATGACTGCGGCCGGCGCCATGAACGACCAGCGTGAGGTGATGTCGGCCAGCCGCGTCCATGTGGGCGCGCGCGACCACGGGGCGCTCCCTGCCGTATGTCTGTCCATCGCAAAGCCCCTCCCGGACGACCGCTTCAGTTCAAGACCTTCTTGATCCTGTCGGAAGCGGTCTGCAGGGCTTTCGCTGCCGTCGCCTGACCAGCCATGGCGCGCGCCACCTCGTCTGCCAGGACCTGCTGGGCAGCGTCCGAGCGCGGATGGCGGATACGCCACATCTGGCCCTTCTCTGCTGCGTCATAGGCCTGCTGCAGCGCGGCGAAGACAGGCTTCAGCCACGCTTCGGACGGCTGCGAGGCAAGTGTCGACTTGCGCGCCGGGAAGACCCCGAGATTCGCCGAATGCCACGCCTCGCCCTGTTGCGAGCTCAACCACTGAATGACGGTCCAGGCAGCTTGCTTGTGCTCGCTCTTGGCCGATACGGCGCCGCTCCAGATGCCGCGATGGGCACCCGGACCTGTCGATCCGACGGGCAGGACCTGCATGCCGACCTGTTCGGGTTTCAGGGTCGTCGTCTTGGAATCGATGGCGGAGCCCTTGTAGACACTGCCCCAGTTAAACATCGTTGCAACGACGCCCTGTCGGAACGCCTGCAGCGACTCCGAAAAGCCATGGCTGACCGCGCCCGGCGGAGCAAAGTCGAGCAGCTTCTTGTGCGTCTCGAGCGCTGCCACTCCGCGCTCATCGTTGAAGGCGGGCTTACCGTTGTCGTCGAGCAGCCGGCCTCCATTCGAGTTCATGATTGTCTGCCAGATGGTCGGTGTCAGCGGCTCGCGAACGAAGTAGGTATCGACTGCCCAGACGTCGGGCTTGCCGTCCGCGTTGGTGTCTCGAACCAGCTTCGGCGCCTGTTCGAGATACTGCGCCCATGTCAGCGCGGGCGTCGGCTCGGGAACTCCGGCCTGTTCGTAGAGAGCCCTGTTGTAGAACATCATCAACATGTTCGACCGCAGCGGGACGCCATACTGCACCCCCTTCCATTCACCGGCGGCGAGTGGCGCAGCGTTGAAATCGGCCCAGTCGTAGTCGGCGGCGGTCCAAGCCTGAACCGCGGGGCTCTTCAGATCGAGCAAAGCTCCGACTTCCGCCAACTGCGGAATCCACGGATCGTCGGCGATGAGAATGTCGTAGGTCGGCGTTGGCCCAGTGGCGTCGAGCATCGTCTTGGCCAGCAGTTCGACATAGGGCACGCCATCAATCGTCACCTTGATGTTCGGATAAGCCTTGTTGAACTCCGGCACCATGAGCGTCTGCCATTGATTGGCAAATGCCTCGTTCGCGATCATGCGCACCTCGACCGGCTGCCCGGGCGCTGCGGGCCCGCTGCCCTGTGCAAATGCCGTCGAACCGGCAACCGCCACGACCGTTGCGCCCAAGATCAGCGCACGCCGAGACACCGCATTCACTGCGTCAAACTCCATCGCCACGTCCTCCCTGACCGCCGAATTGCTCAAGGCGGCAACTCGCCTTGGCTCAGCATTATATAGAATCTACAATGTAGACTATGGAGTAATTGAGAAGCGAGCAGCCGTCAAGGATACCGTGGGGCCTACGTCTGCTATCTTGGTTTGGGCGCTCCGAGGCGCAAATGCTCGTCTTCGCGCGCACCGCGCCCAAGAAGGACGGCGAGCTTTCCGGCTCCGCCCGCATTGATGAACCGGGAACTTCTCGGACAAGAAATCCGGCTACCCGATCGGTAGAGTTCCCGCGGCTCTCTACCCGAACTCTTTGCGCCAACGATGATAGGTCAAGGCGGTCATCCCGATCGTGCGGATCACCAGCCGCCCTTCTGTTGCGTCAGCGGGTTGGTTCAATCCTCGAACCAAGACGTGCGGCAATCCGTCCACGCCGCCAACGGACCTCAAGCTGGGCAATGGGCGCGTAAACGAGTGTTCACAGTTGAGTCGGGCTAAGCTAAAAAGCCCAGAGTCTCAAAGTTTGAACTTGTAAAGGTTGATCGATGTCCAACGCTTGGGGTTTATCAAATCCGACGCGTGAAGAGCTACGGGAGCAGAAGCGCGAAGCCGTTATTCAGGAAGCGGCGCGAGCCTTCCGCCAAAAGGGTTTCCGAGCCACCTCCATGGAAGACATCGCTGCCGCGCTGGGCGTAACCAAGGGAGCTCTTTATCGCTACGTCCACGACAAGCACGAAATCCTATTCGAGTGTTTCAAAGTTGCCCAGCACATGAGCGATGCGGCGCTCGAGACCGCTCAGGCCCACGATGGGCTAGGGCTGGCCAAGCTCCAAGTCTTCTTTCGAAGTTTCATCGAGAGCTTCGTTGCCCAAGGCATTGCCGGGACGATTATGTCGGATCTCGACGAATTGAAGCCCGAGCATCGACTGGAGGTCATCCGCGGCCGTGATCGGATCGAGCATGGCCTGCGCAAGCTGATTTCAGATGGTATCGACGATGGAAGTATCAGGCCGTGTCGGCCAAAACTGGCGGTCTTCGGCCTGATGGGCGCGGTGAACTGGATCCCGACCTGGTATTCGCCGGAGGGCGAGTTCAAGCCGGCGGAGATCGCCGCGATGATGACCGACCTGTTCGTCAACGGCCTCTCGGCGCCGGAGTGAGTGAGCGGCGTGGCCGCCGCCGCTCGCAGCGCGCCTCGTCTTCAGCCGGCCTCGGCGCGCCGGTAGATCGCCCGGACATCGTTGGCGGTGAGCTCCACCGGATTGTTGACCAGCAGCCGTGTCTGCTTCATGGCCTCGGCGGCCAGGAGCTCGATTTGGCCCGCCGGTACCCCCGCATCACGCAGGCTGAGCGGCAGGCCGCTCTGCTGCAGCATGGCCCGCATCGCGCCGACGAACTGGTCCGCCCGCGCCTCGATCGTGCCGTCCGGCCGGCTCAGCACCTGTTCCGCGAGCTCGCCATAGAGGCCGGCCGCGGCCGCCATGTTGAAGTCGAGCACCGGCACGAGCACGAGCGCGTTGGAGAGGCCGTGCGGCAGGTGGAAATGCGAGCCGAGAGGATAGGCCAGCGCATGCACGGCAGCGACCGGCGCATTGGCGAAAGCCATGCCGGCGAAGCAGGAGCCGAGCAGCATGTCGCCGCGCGCCGCGATATCGCGACCATCGGCCAGGACCTTGGGAAGCGCAGCGTAGAGCAGCCTCAGCGCCTCGCGGGCGAGGACGTCCGACAGGGCATTCTTGCGATGCCGGCTGGTATAGGCCTCGATGGCGTGGACCATCGCGTCGATGCCGGTCGCGGCGGTGACGTGCGCGGGCAGACCGATGGTGAGCTCGGGGTCGAGGATGGCGAGGTCCGTGATCAGGCAGCGGGAGACGACGCCCTTCTTCTCCTGGCTGGGTGTCGTGACGATGGCGATCGGCGTCACCTCCGAGCCGGTTCCCGCCGTTGTCGGCACCAGGATCAGCGGCAGATTGCGGGCCTTGACCTGCTCAATCCCGTAGATCGCGGCCAGCGGCGCCGTGCTTCCGGCGAGGCAGGCGACGAGCTTGGCAACGTCCATCGGGCTGCCGCCGCCGAAGCCGAGGACGCCGTCGCAACCCGCCGCTTCAGCCCGCTGTACCGCCCTGTTCACAGTGTCCTCGGACGGGTCGGGCTCGACCTCTTCGAACAGCGTCACCTTGATCGCGGCGGCGGCCAGCTGTTCCAGCACAGGCCCGAGCAGCCCGGCCCGGACGATGCCGGCATCGCTCACCAGCATCGGGCGCCGGATGCCGCGGGCGAGCAGATGCTCGGGCAGCGCCATGCTTGCCCGGGCCTTCATGATGATGCGCGGCGCGGTGGCGAAGTCGAGCACCGGTGCGGACAAGCCGGTCATGCCGAGGTCTCCTCGTGGTCAGGCAGCATGCAGCCTTCGACCATGCCGCCGTCGATACCGAGCACCTGGCCGTTGACGTAGCCGGACATCTCGCTCTCGAGCAGGAACCGAATTGTCTGCGCGACTTCCGTGGGCAGCCCGTAGCGCCGCATCGGCACCAGCTCCTGCCAGCGTTTGCGGGCGGCCGGCGTGTGCAGGTGTTGCGTGAGCGGTGTGTCAATCGGCCCAGGAGCGACCGCGTTGGCGCGGATACCCATCGCCGCGAGCTCGACCGCCATGACCTTGGTCATGGTGATGAGAGCACCTTTGGAGGCGCCATAGGCGGTGCGCCCGACATTGCCCTTGAGGCCCGATGCCGATGCGACATTGACGATCGCCGCCGGCGTCGCCTGCTCGCGGACCAGCTTCACGAAGGCCTGCGCCACCGTGAAGGCGCCGATTACGTTGACGTCGAGCACCTCGCGAAACAACGTCGCGCTGGTCTCGACGAAGGGCACGTCGCGGGCGATCGCGGCCGAATTGACCAGGCCTTCGAGCGGGCCAAGCCGGTCGCGGGCGCGCGGCAGCGCCGCGGCCAAGGCGCCCGCGTCGCGCACATCGACGCGCTCGGCCAGATAGCGCCCGTCCCAGCGCCCGAGCCCGGCAGTCCCGCTGGTCACCGGGCCGATGTCCGCGTCAAGGATAAAGGCGTTCCACCCCGCTTCGAGACAGGCCTGCGCCGTGGCCAGGCCAATGCCGGAGGCCCCTCCGGTAATAGCGACGACCGTGCCGCGCATCACGAACGCCCCCTTCCGTCGCCGCTGCCGGCCTGTTCATCCGCCAGCTTCTGCCGGAGCTCGGTCTTGAGGATCTTGCCGTAGTTGTTCTTCGGCAAGGCCTCGATCAGCCTGTAGGCCTTGGGCCGCTTGAAGCGTGCGATATGCTCCAGGCAAAGCGCGTCGAGTTCCTCGAATGCGACCGACTGGCCGGGGCGTGGCACCACGAAGGCGACGACCTCCTCGCCCCAGTCCGTATGTGGTCGGCCGACCACCGAAACTTCGAGCAGGCGCTCGTCGCGCAGCAGCACCTCCTCGACCTCGCGCGGATAGATGTTGCTGCCGCCGCTGATGATCACGTCCTTGGAGCGATCCTTGAGGGTCAGCAGCCCCGAGGCGTCCATGGAGCCGATATCGCCCGTATGCAGCCAGCCGTCCTTGATGGTGGCGGCGGTGGCCTGCGGGTTATCCCAGTAGCCCCGCATCGATACGTCGCTCTTGAACACCACCTCGCCGGTCTCGCCAGTGGGTACCTCTTGGCCCCGGTCGTCGAAAATTCGGACGAGGACGCCGGTACGGGCATAGCCCGCCGTCTCGAGCAGGGCCAGGTTGCCGGATTCCATCCCGCGCGCGTGATCAGCCTTGGACAGAATCGTGCCGGTCATCGGCGACTCGCCCTGGCCGTAGGTCTGGGCGAGGCAGGGACCGAAGACGCCATAGGCGTGCTTGAGATCCTCCAGATACATTGGCGCACCGCCGTAATAAATCGTGCGGATCGCGCCACGTTTGACCGCAGCGGCGCGCGGATGGTCCGCCAGTCGCTTCAACATGGTCGGCGCGTTGAAGAAGGCGGCATTGCGGTAATGGTCGAGCAGGTCGAACACCTCGTCCGGGCTGAAGCCGCCCGAGGCGGGAACGACCTGGTGCGAACCGCGCGCCAGGTGGGGGATCGCGTAAAGGCCGCTGCTGTGGGACAAGGGGGCGACGAGCAGATGCGTGTCGTCCGGGCCGAGCTGGTCGATGTCGGCATAGTAGCGCAGCGACATCGCCAGCAGATTGCGATGGCTGAGTGTCGCCCCTTTCGGCTTGCCGGTCGTCCCGCTGGTGTAGAACAGCCAGGCCGGATCATCCTCGGAGACCGACGCGATCTCGACCTCGTTGGCCGCGGTCAACGCGTGATAGGCTTCGTCATCGACGCTGATGACGCGCTTGAGGCTCGCGATCTCGCCGACGAGCTTCTCGATCTCGGGGAAAAGGTCGGGCGTCGCGAAGCAGAGGCGGGCGCCGCTGTTCTCCAGGATGTAGGCGAATTCACGCGGATGAAGCTTGGCGTTGATCGGCACCGTGCAGAGCCCGGCATGCCAGCTGGCGCAGAGGATTTCGAGATATTGCGGCACGTTGGTCATCGCCAGTGCCACCCGGTCGCCGGGGCATAGCCCGACGCGTCCGAGCAGCCCCCCGGCCAGAGTCGTCGAACGCCGGTAGAGGCCGGCATAGTCCAAATAGAGTTCCGTCCCCAGCGAGACCGCGGGACGCTTTCCATGTGCGAGGGCGATCGGCCTCAACAGTGATGCGATGTTCATTGGATCAGTCCCCCAGGATCGTTACGCAGGCGACGGCTTCCTCGACGCCGTAGAACCCGCCGCCGTTCTCGGCAATGGCGAGACGCGCTCCCTCGACCTGACGGGCGCCGGCTTCGCCGCGCAGCTGCGTGACGAGCTCGTGCACCTGGGCGAGACCCGTCGCGCCGACCGGATGCCCCTTCGAGACCAGGCCGCCTGAAGGATTGACGGGCACGCGCCCGCCGAGGCTTGTCGCCCCGGTTGCCGCGAAGCGCCCGCCTTCGCCGATCGGACAGAGCCCGAGATTTTCGGTCTGCTGGATCTCGCCGAAGGAGGTCGCGTCGTGGACCTCGGCTACGGAGATGTCTTCCGGGCCGATCCCGGCCTCCTCGTAGGCCTTCAGCGCGGCGATACGGCCGACATGCCGCGCGAGATCCTCGGCGGGCCGATCGGAGCTGCCGCACAGGGTGGATGCGCGGACGCGGACGGCCCTGCTCCGCTCGAACCTGTCGAGGGCCGAGCGGCCGCAGACAACCACTGCAGAAGCGCCGTCGCCGATCGCGGCGCACATGGGCAGGGTGAGCGGCCAGGCGATGACCCGCGCCCGCATCACCTCCTCAACCGTGATGTCCTGCTGGTACTGGGCCAGCGGGTTCAGCGTCGAATGCCGGTGGTTCTTGGCGGCGATCAGGGCGATCTGCTCCTGCGTAGTGCCATGCGTCCGCATGTGGAACTTCGCCAGCGAGGCGTAGACATCCATGAAGCGGCTGCGGACAGTCGCCGGGCCGGCCTCGCCCTCGAGCATGTCGCCGGCGAGCCCCTTGAGATCGGCCTCGATCGCATCCGGCCGCGAAACGTCGAGAGCGCCGTCGAACAGGCTCATGCTCAAGGCCTTGTCGGCGCTGTACATCTTGTCGACGCCGACGGCGAGCGCGATCTCGGAGCTCCCCGCCGCGACATGGGCGCAGGCGAGATGGAGGGCTGTGCTGCCGCTGGCGCAGGCGTTCTCGATGTTGAAGACCGGCAGGTGCTCGAAGCCCATGCTGCGCAGCGCAACCTGGCCCGCGATCATGTGCTGGCCTTCCATCACCGATTGGGTGGCGTTGGCAAAGAAGGCCGCATCGATGCTGGCTTGCTCGATGCCGGCGTCCTTGAGGGCGAGATTGACGGCCTCGCGTGCAAGGTCCTTGACGCTGCGGTCGAGGAACTTGCCGAAGCGCGTCGCTCCTACGCCGACGACGTAGACATTTTTCATTTTGGGACTCCGGAGGGCTTCTTTAACCGAGGTAGCTCTGGATCAGGGCCTTGTTGCCGCTGAGCTTCTTGCCCTCGTCCTGCATGACGATGCGGCCGCCCTTGATGACGTAGCCGTAATGGGCGATTTCCAGAGCCGCGAGCGCCGCCTGTTCCACGAGCAGGACCGCGACCCCGCTGTCGGCGAGGCGCGAGAGCTCCTGCAGGATCGTCGCGACGATCTTGGGGGCGAGGCCGAGTGAGGGTTCGTCGAGCATCAACGCGCGCGGCTTCATCATCAGGGCCCGGGAGACTGCGAGCATCTGCTGCTCGCCGCCCGACAGCGAAGTACCGAGCAGGTGCCGCCGTGTATGCAGGATCGGGAAACGCTCGAACTCGCGTTCCAGCCCGCGCTTCATCTCGGCGCGGTCGAGCCCTGGCAGCTGCATGGCCCCGACGCAGAGATTCTGCTCGACGGTAAGCCCGGGAACGATCTGCCGGCCCTGGGGCACGTGCACGAGTCCCCTGCGGGCGGTCTCCCGCGGCTTCCTGCCGACCGTCGTCGCGCCGTCGAAGACGACATCGCCTGCGGCAGGTTTGATGATGCCCGAAACCGCCCGCAGCAGCGTCGTCTTGCCCGCCCCGTTGGAGCCCACCAGCGCCGCCAGCATGCCCGGCTTCACATTGAGCGAGACGTCATGCAGCACCGGGATGTTGCCATAGGAGACCTTCAGGTCCTTGACCTCAAGCATGGCTATACTCCTTGGGGGTCGCTGCGGCTCCGAGATAGGCCTGGATGACGGCAGGGTTCTTCTGGATCTCGGCCGGCGGCCCTTCCGCGATCTTGCGGCCGTAGTCGATGACCGTGACCGTGTCGCTGATCGACATGACGAACGGCATGTTGTGCTCGACGATCAGGATCGCCATGCCGAGCGCCTTGAGCTTCAGGATGATCCTGGCGACGGCCTCGGCCTCTTCCTCGTTCAGACCGGCGATGGGCTCGTCCAGCAGCATCAGGCTGGGGTTCTGGGCGAGCGCACGCGCCATCTCGAGGAGCTTTCGGTGGCCATAGGGCAAGTCGCCCGGCAGCTTGTCGGCGAGATGGGCGATGCCGAAGAAGCTCATCAGAGCGACCGCACGCTCGCGCTGGGCGCTCTCGATGCGGTCCGCACTCAGCCAATCCATCAAGCCGGCGATGAATCCGGTTCGTAAGCCCAGGCCGAGCATGACGTTCTCGACAGCGGTCAGCGTGCCGATCAGCTGCAGGTTCTGGAAGGTGCGGGCGAGGCCGAGACGCGCCCGCAGATGCGGCGGCATCCGCGTGACGTCCCGTCCCAGGAAGGCGACCTCCCCCGAAGTCGGCAGGTAGAGGCCGCTCACCGTATTGATCAGCGTGCTCTTACCCGCTCCGTTCGGCCCGATGATGGCGTGCACCGAATGCGGCATCACGCTGAAGGAGACGTCGTCCACGGCCTTCACGCCGGCATAGGACTTGCTCAGCCCGACGAGCTGGAGAAGGGGCTTGCCCTCCCCGACCTCCGGAGCCTTCTGGACGCTGGGCAGCTCCCTTCCGCCTTGCGTCGGCGACGCCGGTTTCTTGCGCTTGAACGGCGAGAGAGCCGCGCCGAGCAGGGCCGATGCACCGCCGGGGGCGACGAGCATCGTGAAAAGGAAGATCGCCCCGAAGATGAACTGCGAGACCTCGTAGAGATCGGCGGTCAGCTGGTTGAGCAGGACGAGGGTCATCGCGCCGAGCACGCCCGCATAGGGCATGCCCAGGCCGCCGACCACGACCATGATCAGGAAGGCGATGCTGCGGTCGAGGCCGAAGCCGTCGCTGCCGACATAGCCGGACTGGTGCACGAAGAAGGCGCCGGAAAGTCCCGCCAGCGTCGCCGAGACGATGAAGGTCATCGCCCGCCAGACTGGCACGTTGACGCCGACGGTCAGTCCGAAACTCTCGCTTTCCTTGACCGCATGCAGGCCGCGGCCCCAGTGCGACGCCATGACGTAGTCGTTGATCGCCTGCGCGCAGACATAGGCCGCCCCGACGATCCAGACGAACTGCATCTGGGCGTGTTCGCCAGAGCCGAGCCGGGGCACGCCGGTGATACCCATCGCGCCGCCGGTGACGCCGACCCAGCGCTGCACGATGATCTCGATGATGAAGCCGAAGGCCAGCGTCGCCATGGCGAGGTAGTGCGTTCGGGTGCGCAGCGCGACGAGGCTCATGCCAGCGCCGATCACCGTCGCCGCGACCACGCCGATCGGCACCGAGAGCCAGAGCGGGTAGCCATAGGCCGTCGCGAGCACAGCCGAGGTATAGGCGCCGATAGCGAAGAAGCCGGCATGGCCGAGCGAGAGCTGGCCCGAGAGGCCGATCAGCAGGTTGAGGCCGATCGCGGCGATGGCGAAGCAGAGCAGGTCCTGCGAGAGCTGGACGAAGAACGGGTTCGGCGCCAGCAGCGGGAAGACGGCGATGACGGCCGCCAGAACGATGTACCGGTAGAGCTTCACTGCGCGGCTCCTAGCGGACGTCGGCCTTGGCTTCCCCGAACAAGCCGGACGGCTTGAGCATGAGAAGGACCAAAACGATGATGAACGGATAGAGGTCGCCGAAGGTGGAATCGAAGTAGTTGCTCGTCGCCTCGATGGCACCGAAGCCGAGGCCGGCGACCAGCAGCCCGAACGGGTTCGAGAACCCGCCGATGCAGACCACGGCAAAGCCCTTCAGCACGTAGAGCAGCCCCATATGCGGCTGGACGTTGGAGATCGGCCCGATCAGGATCCCGGCGATGCCTGCGAGCAGGGCCATGATCACATAGCTTGTCACGATGATGGCGCGGACATTGATACCGAGCAGGGCCGCAGTGGTCTTGTCGAAGGAGACGACGATCGTCGCCTTGCCCCAGCGCGTGCGGTAGAGCATCCAGCAGAACAGCATCACGACCGTAAGGCTCACCGCCATCACGATCAGTTCCTCCCGGAAGATGCCGACGCCGCCGATCATCAGCGTCTGCTCGCCGCGGTCGGAGAACAGAGACGGCGAGTATTGGCTGGACTTGCCCCAGATCAGGCTCGCGACGTTCTGCAGGATCATGCCGCAGCCCATCGTGGTGAGAACCCAGGACAGGCTGGCGTTGCCGGATTTCTCGCTGCGTTCCAGCGGCCGGATGGCGACGCGCTCGATGGCAGCGCCGAGAAGGGCCATCACCGCCAGGGTGAGCAGGATGGTGGGGGCCGGCCCCATGCCGTCGGTGCCGAGCGCCATGGCGATGAAGGCGGCAATCATCAATAAATCTCCCTGGCCAAAGTTCAGCGCGCGACTCGTCAGGAAGGTGATGAACAGGCCGAGGCCCATCAGCGTGTAGACGCTGCCCATGGTTAGACCGGTGAGCAGCACCTGGATGAAGTTGGTGCTCATGAGGATCTCTGTCGAATAGGCCCGGAGGCGCGCGTCCTCTGCGTGCGCGGCCACTGTGGGCCGCGCGCGGGGTTCGCTGTCGGAGACTTACGTCAGTTCGAAATCGTCACGACCGAGCCGTTCTTCCATTGACCCAGGAAGATGGTCTCGGGCGAAAGGCACTCATGGTTCTCGGCGGTGAAGGGTTGCTTCGGAGCGCCCGAGATCGCCTGGAAATCGTCGATTTTCTCAAGTGCGTCGCGGATGTCGGCGGGCTTGACGCCGGCTTTGTCGATCGCCGCCAGGGCGAGCCGGGCCGAGTCGTAGCCCAGCACGGCGACGGGCGGCCAGCGGAACTTGCTGCCGTAGTGCTTCTGCAGCTTGTCGTTGAAGGCGGTGACACGCTCGGCGCGGGTATCGACCGGCACCACCATCGAAGTGCCTTCGATCGCCTTCTCGCCCACCACCTTGAATAGCATCTGGGAGGCCAGCCCCCAATTGCCGGCAGTTGCAGGCTTCCAGTTTATCTTGGTGGCCGCCCTGTAGAATAGCTCATAGGTGTCTGTGAAGTTCAGGACGATCTCGGCCCCCGCTTCGCGCAGCTTGAGCAGCTGCGGACTGTAGTCTGTAACGTTCGGAGCGACGGCTTCAACGGCAACGAGGTCATATCCGCGCGCCTTGAGGCCGTTGCGCACCTCGCCCGCAGCAAAGATACCGTAGCCTGACGTTGCGTGCAGGAGGCCGACTTTCTTGAAGTTAGTGGTCGTCCAGTCGAGAAGCTTTTCGACTTGGAACTTCTCGACCAGCGAGCAGCGAAAGACGTAGCTCGGCTTCTCGTGCTTGAACTGCTCGACGATGTTCGTCGCGATTGCGGGGCCGACCAAGACAGGAATCTTGGCCTCCTGGAAGAGCGGAGCGAAGGCTGCGGCGTTGCCGCTGTTGACGGTGCCGAGCGCGATCGAGACCTTGTCGTTCGAAATCAGGCGCTGGGCGAGCGCGACGGCACGCTCCGGCTTGGCCTCGTCGTTATAGGTGATGAGCTCGATCTGGTGTTTGCCGCCGGACTCTTTGTATTCCCTGACTGCGGTCTCGACACCCTGCATCCAGGACTCACCGAAGTCGACGATCGTCGGCGGGCCGCTCAAACCCATTATGACGCCGATTTTGACGGTCTCGGCAACTGCAGGCGTCGCAACGAGAACCGCCGAGATTGAAAGGCAGCAAATTAGTTTGCCTACCATGGTGGATTTCCTCACCCATTTGGTTTACGTGGAGCGTGAACGCTCGGTCACTCTCATATCTTGATGTTCACTCCTTGGCTAGAGGCTCCCTGCAAGGAATTTGGCTGCTCGTAATGCCTCTCTGCGAACGGTCGAAACGAGGAGGTGAACTGTAATTCAATGTGATTTGTACGTTTTGGCTTCGTTGAGAAGATGTAATAGGTGTAAATAGGAGTGAATACCCGAAATTTCGAATGATATGGCGTATATATTAGCAATAATTCGGAGAGTTATTATGAGTCGACGTCAAGCGCCTCTTGCTCGTGGTGAGTTTCTCATATTTATCCCGATATTGACGCGGTGGGCCGACAATGATGTCTACGGCCATATCAATAATGTCACCTATTATTCTTTTTTTGACACAGCTATAAATCGATGGCTAATTGAAAGAAATCATCTTGATATTAATACGAGTTCTACAATCGGCGTTGTTGTGGAAACGGGTTGCACGTATTTTGAAAGTATTTCTTTTCCAGATAATGTAGAAGTTGGTTTGTCGGTGAATAGAATTGGCGTTAGTTCGGTGAGGTATTCTGTTGGGGTTTTTAAAGTAGATTCGAAAATTGCTTGCGCGCAAGGGCATTTTACGCATGTCTATGTCGATCGTCTTACGCGAAGGCCTGTTGAAATTTCTGAAAAGCTCCGCTTGGCGCTGGAGAATATTTCAAAGAAACCTGATCGGCTCTAATTTTCCTGACGTGTCATCCGCGAAAGCTGATCGATCCAAGATCTATCCGTGCGGGCCACTCCAGCGTCTGGCGGATATCAGTGAGAAGCCAGAAAATGCCGATCCTGCTCTTCTTCGCACACAGTGCCATGTCGACGGCTCCTGGATTGGAGGCCGGCTTATGTGCTGGGCAACCCGGCGACCAGCGAAGAGCTGGCGAGGGTGTCGCGCTGCGGCGCGGATGAGACCACGGCGGCCGTCGAGGCAGCCTCAAGGGTAGATGAGAACGGCTTCCGGATGAAGTAGGCTTCAGCTGATCAAGCAGTGGGACGCTTTGCCAGAGCGAGGCCTACGCCAAGGGCGATCATGGCGCCACCAGATACGGCTCTAAGCTGGCGGATAATCCCGGGCCGGGCCGCAGCACCATCTCGGATACGGCTCGCCCCCAAGGCCACAATGGCATCTGCGAGAGTGTTGAGCGCAACCGACACAAAGCCCAGCACCATGAATTGCAGTGCGACATAACCTACGCCTGGATCGACGAACTGCGGAATGAGGGCGAGGAAAAAGGCCGCTGTTTTCGGGTTCAATGCTTCGACGAACACTCCTTCGCGAAATGCGCGTCGCGATCCAATCGGTGGCGTAGCGATCCCTCCAGCCAGCATTGTAACGGCTTCACGGCGGGTCGCCAGGATCGTGCGCACGCCGAGCCACACAAGATAGGCTGCTCCGACCAGCTTCAAGGCGGCGAACAGCTCTGCGCTTGCGAGTACAAGGGCAGACACGCCCAAGCTCCCTGCGAAAACGTGCACCATGCCGCCCAGCCCGGTGCCGAAACTAGAGGCGATACCTTCCGCACGCCCCCCGGCGAGGGTACGCGCCGCGACGTAGAAGATGCTTGGACCGGGCGTTATGGCAAGCAGGAGCGCCGCGGCGAAGTACAGCGCGAACTGTGTGAAGTCGGGCATGTCGGAAACGGCTTTCCTAGGGCGATGAGTGGCGCGGACGCTCGGTTGCCTTTAGTAGTGAATCGTCTCATGGTTTTCCAGCCTGGCCGGGGTGCAGATGCTATCGCTTGCAATGCTTTGACGGCCGTGAATCCGGATGCATCTGGAAAAGGGCCCGTTGGGCATCTTATCGAGCTGCATGAGGAGTTTTGTCGCGCCTTAAAGGCGGGCAGAGGGTTCGCAAATATTGCGAACCTACCTCGTCGCGCTAGCGGATTGATTCGGACGCTTGGTACCCCGCCCGAGACCGTCCTCGCGGATCGGGGAAGAGCGGTGCGGCACTGTCCGTTTGCAGACGTTCGGAAGGTCGCGAGAGGGTGGATAGCGGTCATTCATCGAGGCGCCGGGCGCTCCGGGTATGCTGGGATGATGGCGCAAAATGAGTGGTTGCGAGGCTCAATAAAGGTTTAATGTCATAATAGTAAGTGTCTCGCGCAAACTGGAGGCCTGACATCTGCCGGTCGTCACAATGGCGCAGCAATAATCGCGACCGTGCCGATGCGTGGTGCCGGGTAAGCCACCGCGCATTCCGAATTGCGATAAATGATGGAAAGACCATGAAAAGCTACCTGAGATTGGCCTGCGCTACTCTCGTCGCTGCCTTCGCGCTGCCCTGCGGCGCTGCGATGGCGCAGGTGTCCCAAGAGACCGTTCGGTCTCTTGGCGCGCCCGACACGGCGCAGACGCGCATCGGCACGCTGGAGTTCAAGGACGGCGCGCCGACCGCCGAAACCGCCAGCAAAGTTTACGACACGCTTGATTTCACCCGGGCGCTCAACGTCTACAACAACAGCTTCCGCGGTGCCTCGGCCTTGGCGCTCGTCAAGGGCTTCGAGAGCATTGGCGTCAAGCCCGGCGATGTCGCCATCTTTTCCGATCTTATGGATTCCAACTCGCTGTTCCTTACGGCGAATGCCGACACGGTCTACTACCTCACCGCTCTCGATCTGAGCAAAGGCCCGGTGGTGGTCGAGCAGCCGACGGACGCCGTCGGCACGATCAACGACATGTGGTTCTCCTGGATCATCGACATCGGCGGGCCAGGTCCTGACCGCGGGCTCGGTGGCAAGTATTTGATCGTCGGGCCGGGCTATGAGGGCCCGCTGCCTGAGGGCGGCTACTTCGTTGCGCATTCAAAGACGAACCTCGCCCTTTACGCCGCGCGCGCGTATCTCGTCGATAACGACCCCAAGCCGGCCGTCGAGAACGTCAAGAAAAACCTGAAGATCTATCCCTACCAGCCGGGCTCCTTCGGAACGAGCATCGCGCAAGCCCTCGAGGGCACTGTGCGCATCGCAGGCGAGCCGAAGATCCCCGAGATGAAGTTCATCGAAGCCAGCGGGCGGTCGTTCAACACGATTCCGCCGAGCGGCTACGGTTTCTTCGAGATGATCAACGAGAACGTCCAGAACGAGCCCGCCACCAGCTATGACGTCGAGCTGGCTGGCCAGCTCGCAGCCATCGGGATCGTGCATGGCAAGACATTCGCCCCTGACGAGCGGATGAAGAAGATCCTGTCGGACGCAGCCCTAGTTGGCCAGGCGAGCGGCCGGGCCCTCAACTGGCGCTATGCGATGCAGCACCCGGACTGGGCCTACTACAAGGATTCGCAGTGGGGCAGCATGCTCTGGGACGGCGGCGCGTTTTTCGAGACGCCGCCGCCTATCTTCAAGAACGGCATGTTCGAGCCGCTGGCGCCGACCGGCGCGCGCACGCTCGATTCCCGCATCGCCTTCTACTACGGCTACACGCTCGACTCCCCCGGCATGATCATGCGCATCCCGGGTGTGGGCTCGCAGTACCTCATGAGCTTCCTCGATCCTGATGGGGGCCCCTTCGACGGCGCCAAGACCTACAAGGTGACGCTGCCCAAGGACATTCCCGCCGAGGCGTTCTGGTCCTTCACACTCTATGACAACCAGACGCGCTCCATGCTGCAGACGCCGCAGAAATATCCGCGCGCCGGCAGCCAGAGCTATCCCTCTCCGGCCGCCGAGGCCGCCGCCGATGGTACGACCACGATCTATTTCGGCCCCACCCAGCCGAACGGCGTGGCACGCGGCAACTGGATCCAGACCGTCCCCGGGAAGGGCTGGTTCACAATTCTGCGCCTCTACAGCCCGTTGCCGTCGTTCTTCGACAAGACCTGGCGGCCGAGCGAAATTGCGCTGGTGAAGTGACCAAAGAGCCGGCCTGCGGAATACCGTGGGCCGGCTGCCGACGAGTCGGCGAGATCGGGTTTGCTATCGCCCAACGGCTTCGTCACGCACAAATTCGTGGTGTCCGAGGGGGCGACCCGTCGTGCCCGGCGACTGCTCTGGGATGAGTTGCGCGTGATCGCTGAGCCTGGCGGAGCCGCCGCGCTCGCAGCCCTCGCAACTCTGCCATGGCTTCGAGCCTATGGCTTTATGTTGGCGCCTTCGGATCTGACTCGCTGGGATTCCCAAAGTATCTTGAGATGACGGCCGCATTACTGAGGTAATGCTGAAGGCTGCAAGCTCCAGCTGTCGTTGCTATGGGGGTTGTCCGTCCGAGGCTTGGATGGGAGGCTGTTGTTGCGACACGACGCCTCAGTTTCCAGGAACCTCGGATGGACCTGCATGAGAATGCCAGAACGTCGTCTCACAGTCGGATGTTGATGATTGAACGTCTCGAAGCAGGCTGGACGGTTAGCTTTCATCATCAGCTCTTTGGATCACCTGCATTACATTCATCGCGAGCCCACCCACACGAACGCGGAGGTCAGCGGCGATTGGAGGGGTGCATTGTCCGCTTGAACCTCCATGAGGTCCGCCATGAAATCCCACCAGCGCCGCACGATGGCGGACGGCGCGGCATTGGCGGTGATCGCGGGATCCCGGCGGATGACGGCGAACAGATCCCCCGTCGCCTCATCGAGCCAGATACGGTAATCGCAGATCCCTCGCGCGCGCATGTCGGCGACGAGTTCCGGCCAGATGGCATCGTGGCGCCGGCGGTATTCGGTCGCCGCCCCGCGCTTCAGCTTCATGCGGAAGGCTTGTTCTTCCACGCTCATAGCCCGAGCCCGCCGTCGACCAGGAGAGTTTGTCCGGTGATGTAGGCGCCCGCGTCGGAGGCGAGCAGCAGCGCCATGCCCACCATATCGCCGGGTGCCGCGAAGCGTCCGACGGGGATCGCCGCGCGCGCCTTCTCGCGGCGCTCGGGATCGGCGAGACGCGCCTGCGTAAAGGGTGTCTCGACGGTGCCGGGGCCGATCGCGTTGACGGTGATGCCCGCGGGCGCGAGTTCGAGCGCCGCGACCTCCGTCATCATCGACAAACCTGCTTTGGCGGCACAGTAATGGGCGCGCTCTCGCGCCGGCTGCCGGGCGGACACGGAGGAGATGTTGATGATGCGGCCGCCCCGGCCACCAGCCACCATCCGCTGCGCGAAAATCTGGGTGATGTGGAAGGCGCCGTTCAGGTTCACATCCATGATGCGCTGCCACTCCTCGCTCGCCATGGTGACGAACGGCGAGTAGGCGACGATTCCCGCGCTATTGACTAGGATATCGACCGGCCCGAAACGCTTCTCGGCATGGTCGGCGAGCGCAATGATCTGTCCACGATCTGTGACATCGCAGCAGAACGTCTCCCACCCCGCCTCCGGACTGACGACGATGTTTTGCTCAGGTGCCAGACATCCGACGACAACGCACGCCCCGTTGGCCAACAAAGCCCGCGCGAGGGCAAGGCCAATACCCGAGGCCCCGCCAGAGACGACCGCGACCCGGCCGCGCAAATCCACGGAAAGAGTGCTCATCACGCGTTCAACCAGCTCTGTCCGGGCATCGCCGCGATCAGCTGGCGTGTGTAATCCTGCTGCGGATTGATGAGGATGTCGCGCGCTGTTCCGGCCTCGACCAACCGCCCATGCTGCATCACGACGATGCGGTCGCAAAGTTCGGCCGCCACACGCAGGTCATGGGTGATAAAGAGCACGGCTAATCCAAGGTCGTCGCGGACCTTGCGGATCAGCTTGAGCACCTGGGCCTGGACGGAAACATCGAGCGCTGAAACGGCCTCATCGGCGATGAGGAGCTGCGGCTCCATCGCTAGCGCGCGCGCGATGCCAATGCGCTGCCGCTGCCCGCCGGAGAAATCCGACGGGTAGCGCGACACGGCGGTTGGCTCCAGATTGACGACCTTCAGCATTTCCGCTGCCCGCAAGAGGGCCTGATCCTTGGTCATGCCGAAATTGATCAGCCCCTGCGCAATGAGCTCACCCACCGTTCGACGAGGATTGAGCGAGCTGTAGGGGTCCTGGAAGACCACTTGGACCCAGCGCCGCATTCCCCGCAGCGCGCTGCCGCGAACCGTCGACAGATCCGTCCCATTCAGCGCGATCAGCCCGGAATCGGGGTCAGTCAGGCGGCTGACGCAGCGCGCGACCGTGCTCTTGCCGGAGCCGCTCTCGCCTACGAGCCCGACGATCTCGTCACCCCGGATTTCCAGCGACACATCATGCAGCGCCTTGAAACCTTTGCGGCGGCGCAGGCTGAGCCCGCCTCGCCGATAGGTCTTGGACAGATTTTCGACCTTGAGCACCACCTTGCTGGCATCGATCGCCCGAGGCGCCCCGAAGCGCCCCTTCGGCACGGCATCGATCAAGGCGCGGGTATAGGCATGCTGCGGATTGCGCAGCACGTCGCCTGCCGCGCCACTTTCCACGACCTGACCCCCCTGCATCACTGTGACCGCATCGGCGATATCGCTGACCACGCCAAAATCATGAGTAATGAAGAGCACGCCGGTCCCGTGCTTGTCCTGCAAATTGCGGATCAGTTTCAGGATCTGCGCCTGGGTCGTCACATCGAGCGCCGTGGTCGGTTCATCGGCGATGAGGAGCTTCGGCTCCAGGATCAGCGCCATGGCGATCATGACACGCTGACGCTGTCCTCCCGACAGTTCGTGCGGATAGCGCTGCAAGAGTTCGGGAGCCGGTAGATTGACCTCCGCCATGATCTCGGCGATGCGCGCAGCCCGCTCGGCCTTGCTCATCGCGCGATGCGTCAGCAGCACCTCGTCGAGCTGTGTGCCGATCTTCCAGACCGGGTTGAGTGCGGTCATCGGTTCCTGAAAGATCATGCCGATGCCGTCGCCGCGAATCCGGCGGAGCGCTTCCGGCCCAAGATCGAGCAGGTTTTGGCCGCTGAAGACGATCTGCCCCTGCGGCTTGGCGAAGCGCTTGGGCAAAAGGCCGAGGATCGATTGCGCGGTCAGCGACTTGCCGGAACCGCTTTCGCCGACAATGCACAAGGTCTGGCCCGCGTGGACATCGAAACACACGTCCTGCACGCCGAAGACGCGGTCGCCGTCGAGCGGCAAGCGGACGTTTAGGTCCTTCACACTGAGGATGAGGTCTTCCCGGGTCATATCATGGTATCCAGAACAATGGGCCTCAGTTTCGGCGCTGTGTCGGGTCGAGCGCGTCTCTCAGAGCATCACCGAGAAAGTTGAAACCAATCACGGTGAAGAAGATCGCAAGGCCAGGAAAGAAGCTGATCCACCACGAGCTCCAATACTGCATGCCCGCGGCGATCATATAGCCCCAGCTTGGCGTTGGCGGGATGACCCCGAGGCCAAGAAAGCTCAGTGCGCTTTCAACGATCAACCCCGTGGAGGCGAGCAGTGAGGCATAGACGAACATGTTGCCCATGAGGTTGGGGAGGATTTCCTGCACCACGATCTGCGGATGCGTGCCTCCTGCCACCAGCGCCGCGGAAACGAAGTCCCGATTGCGCAGGCTCAACGTTTCACTGCGCACCAGGCGGGTGAAGTTGGGCGAATAGACAATGGCCATGGCGAGAATGGCATTCTCGATGCCCGGCCCGATCAGTGCGATGATGAGCAGGGCCAGGACGAGCGTGGGGAAGGACAGAATGCCATCGACGACGCGCATGACGACTTCGTCGACCCACCCGCCGATATAGCCGCAGAAAAGGCCAAGCGCTGAACCCACAATCATCGCGATGGAGATCGAGGTCAAAACCACGATCAAGGACACGCGCGCGCCGTAGAACAGACGGCTCAGGATATCGCGCCCCACCTCGTCCGTGCCAAGCCAGTGCTCGGCGCTCGGGGGCTTTGCCACCTGCAAATAGTCGATCTGCACAGGATCGTAGGGGGCGATGACGGGGGCCAGCAAGGCAACCGTCACGATGACCGCCAGGATGGTCGCGCCGAACAGGCCGCGCGGCGTCGAGAGAATACGCAACAACAGATTATGGGCCTTGGCTGGTGATGACATGGCCCCCTCAGTATTGAATGCGCGGATCAAGCAGCGCGTAGCTCAGATCCGTAATGAGGTTGATGATGACAACGGCCGTGACGATGAACAGCATCGCGCCCTGGATGGCCGGAAAATCGCGATTGAAAATGCCGTCGATGATCATCGACCCGATACCCGGCAAGGAGAACACCCGCTCCGTGACAATCGCGCCGCCAAGCAGGAGGCCCGTCTGCAATCCGACCACCGTCACCACCGGAATAAGGGCGTTCGGCATGGCGTGGCCGAAGACAACCTTGCGCTCCTTCACACCCTTGGCCCGGGCGGTGCGCACATAGTCCTCGTTGAGAACCTGCAACATCGCAGAGCGCGTTTGCCGGGTGATGAGCGCGGCCATGGACAGCCCCACCGTCAGCATCGGCAGGATCATCAATTTCACGCTCTGTCCGAGATCCGTGAAGGGCGAGACATAGCCCGACGGCGGTAACCACCTGAGATTCACTGCGAACAGGATGATGAACAGGATGCCGAGCCAGAAGTACGGGATAGCCGCCGCGATCAACGCACCGGTACTGGCGATCGTATCAACCCAGCCCCGGTGCCAGCGGGCCGCCGCAATTCCGGCGGGAACACCGACAAAAACCGCCAGCATCATCGACATCAGCGTGAGCTGGATCGTGACCGGCGCACGCGATGTGATAATTTTGGAGATCCGCTGGTTCGTGCGGATCGATCGGCCGAGATCCCCATCGAGCGCGCGGGACAACCAGCGCACATATTGCGTCGGGATGGGGTCATTGAACCCCATCGCCTCTCGCACCCGCGCCCGGTCTGCTTCAGAACTTTCCATCCCCAAGACGGTCATCGCCGGATCACCCGGCAGATGCGTCGTGGCGAAAAAAATCCCCGCGGTCATGACAAGCATGACCGGGATGAGCGTCAGAATCCGACGCAACGCGTACAGAAGCACGTAGGTTCTCCCTAGCTGTCATCGACGGATAGCCCATCCATCGCAGTCGTGGAGCGTTACTTGAGATAGGCGTTGGTCAGAACCCAAGCACCGCCGACGTCCTGCTCGACGCCCTGAACGGCGTTGGCCTTGGCCTGCAAGGCCGGACGCGCATAGAGAAACACCATGAACGACTGGTCCAGAACGCGTTTGGCGATGTCGGAATACATGGTCTTGCGCTTGTCCACATTGGTCTCGAGCTGCGCGGCATCGATCATGTCGTAGAGCTTCGCGTCCGTGTGGTTCGACCAGTTGTTGCCACCATCACGCGAGAAGTAGCGACCCCAGCTCTCATGCGGATCAGGCCGCGGAAAGTAACCGATCATCATACCCAGATCAAAATTTTTCTGGTTCACGACACGTTCGATCCAGGACTGACGCTCGACGATCGACAGCTTGAGATTGATGCCGGAAGCTTTCATCATCTGCTGGATGATCTGGCCCGTCGTCGCGTCAGGCTCGCGCTGAATAATAGCGAGATTGAGGTCGAGACCATTGGGGAAGCCAGCCTCCGCCAACAGCTTGCGCGCCCGCTCGGGATCATAGCCCCAGCCCGGCAAACTGGCGTCATACACCCAGTCCGACGGCGGCATCATGGTGGCGTAGACCGCGCCATACTTGCCGGCGATGGCTTTGGCCAGGGTCGCGCGGTCGATCGATAGGGCGACGGCCTGCCGGACGCGCTGGTCGCTGAAGGGCGCGCGCTGCGTGTTGAACACGAGCATCTGGCTCGTGACCTGCGGGCTTTCCACCAGCTTCAGATTGGGATTAGCGGCGATGCGGTCGAAGTCCTGGGGGTTGATCCCCTGCATGAGTTGCGTGCCGCCGCTTTCCAGCTCAAGAATGGCCGTCGCGTAGTTGGGGATTGAACGAATCACGACGCCATCGAGATACGGCAGCTTCTCACCCTTCTCGGTCTTCTGCCAATAATCCGGGTTGGCCTTCAGCACCACCCGCTCCTGACCGACCCATTCAACAAAACGGAAGGGACCTGTGCCGACAGGATTGCGGCCATATTCAGCGCCGAACTTCTTGACGGCGGCGGGAGACACCATGAGCGTGCCCTCCATCGCAAGACCCGAGAGGGCCGAACCGCTGGGCTGCTTCAGGTCGATACGCACTTCATTGTCGGACAGCGCGACCACATCGGCGATATGCGCCACGTCGCCCGCGCGCGTTGTCGGCTCCTTGGTGGTGCGCAGCCGGTTCAGGTTGAAGACGACCGCCTCCGCGTTGAACGGCGTGCCGTCATGGAATGTGACACCCTCGCGCAGCGTCAGGAAGATCTGGCGCCCATCCTCCGAGAAACGATACGCCGTCGCCAGAACCGGAACGATCTTACCGTCATCGGTCATACGAATCAGCGGATCGTAGATCTGGTTGAACACAAACCGGTCGATCGTATCGGCATCACCGAAGATCGGGTCCAGGGACTTCAACGTCAGGATCAGCGAGCCCGTCAGCGTGCCGCCACGCACTGGCGTATTGTTCTGCGCGAGGGCTGCACCGCCCATCGCGAGGGCCAGTGCCGAGGCCAGGACGGCCTTCCCCATTTTTCTCAGCATTGCCATCAATTTCCTCCCAACGCGTTCACTTGACCATACGCGGATCGGTCAAGGTCGCCTGACGTGGTAATTACATATTGTGGACGACAAGTCCATATAGTAGTTCGAGGTCAATGATCGAAAAGAGGATGAGATGCCCCAACCCACCGTTCTGCAGATGACGCCTCTGCCCCAGGTCGCAATTGACCTTTTGAAGGCGCGCTTCGATCTTCTGACGCTCGCGGAATGGCAAGAGCTCGGCCCCGAGACCCCGCGCGCCCGTTCGGTGACCGGCATCGCCACTACCGCACGCGGCGCGGTAGACGCGTCCCTGATGGATGCCCTGCCTGTTTTGCGCATCATCGCCTGCTATTCTGCCGGCACCGAGGGCATCGACAGCGATGAGGCGGCGCGCCGTGGAATTTCCGTGACCACGACGTCGGATCTCATCGCCGGCGATGTCGCCGATCTCGGCATGGGGATGACCATCGCGCTTCTCAGGCGCTTTCCCGAAGGCATGGCGCATGTGCGCAGCGGAGCGTGGCCGGCCGGCACGATGCCACTCGGCCGCTCGCTGGCGGGGGGGCGGATCGGCATTGTCGGCCTCGGCAATATCGGACAGGCGCTGGCCCGCCGCGCAGGCGCCTTCGATATGGTGGTACGGTGGCATGGACCGCGCCCCAAAGCTGGATTGCCATGGCCCTACGAGGCTGATCTGATCGAGCTTGCGCGGTGGAGCAACCTCCTGGCGATCTGCTGCCCGGAAACACCGGAGACACGTGGGCTCGTAAGTGCCGACGTTCTCGCCGCCCTGGGGCCCGAGGGTTATCTCGTCAATATCGCGCGAGGCCGCATCGTCGATGAGGAGGCCCTGCAAATCGCCCTCAGCGACCATGCGATCGCCGGCGCTGCCCTCGATGTCTTCGCTAACGAGCCGCATGTTCCCCATACGCTTGCCCGGAACGATCGGGTGATCTGCCTGCCCCATATTGGCGCGGCGACCGTTGAAATCCGCGCGGCCATGGCCGAGCACATGGTCGCACGGCTGGCGGAGGTGCTTCTTTGAGAAAACCCATGTTACCGGACGGGGCACCACTCCTCATCCGGAAGTCTATCCAGCCGCGGGCTGCGCTCACCCCTGCAAGATCAGACGCGCCGCCCTCTCACCAATCGCCAAGGTCGGCGCATGGGTGTTGCCTGACGTGATGGCGGGCATGATCGAAGCATCAGCGACACGCAGGCCGCGCACCCCTCGCAAATGAAGGTGCGGGTCGACAACCGCCCTGTCATCCATGCCCATGCGGCATGTCCCCACCGGATGATAGGCGGTGCCGACATTGGTCCGCATCCAGCGCTCCAACTCCTCCGGATTGTTCTTGTCGGATCCGGGCGTTATCTCGGCCGCCACATGCCGTGCCAGCGGCGCAGCCGTGAAAAGCCGGCGCGCGAGGGCGACACCGCGGCCAAGAGCGGCGACGTCCTCCGGCGCATCGAGATAATTCGCGCGAATGCGGGGCCATTGCCGCGGATCCGAGGAAACGATCTCCAACTGGCCCCGGCTGCGCGGATGGCACTGATAGAAGGAAAGCGTGGCGCCGGGCCAATCATGGGGTGCCGCACCGACCGCGCCCGCGCTCCCCGGCAGAAAGAACACCTGCATATCCGGCAACAGGTCGTCGGGATCGGTCCGCGCGAAGAGCCCATACGGCGCTGCCCCTGTCATCAAGGGTCCCCGCGCGGCCAGAACATAGCTGAGACCCGCGAGAGCCTGCAGCCAGAGGCTGCGGCGTATCTCGTTCAGCGTAGTCCCCTCGCGCAGGCGCACCGCGACGCGCGCCGCTGCATGATCCTGCAAGTTCCGTCCGACCTCCGGCAGGTCTTGAACGACGGGGATTCCATGCCGCCGGAGCAGGTCCGGCTCGCCTATGCCGGAGAGTTGAAGCAGATGCGGTGAACCAATGGCGCCCGCGCACAGAATGACTTCACCGGCAGAAGCGGTCTCCTGTCGTCCGCCGCGTCGCAGCACGACACCGGATAGCCGCCCGGCCTCGATGATGAGGCGAACCACCAGCGCATCGCTGTCCACCCGCAGATTGGGGCGCGTCAGCACCGGAGCCACAAAGGCGCGGTAAGGCGTACTCCGCTTTCGCCCGGAGATCGCCAACTCGTAGGGCGCCGCCCCTTCTAGAGCGCGGGGATCATGGCGGACTTTGCGCGCGAAGCCGATCGTAGCGGCGGCAGCCAGGAAATCATCGTTCAGCCGATGACGCATCCGCGGCATCGAAAGACCGTAGTCTTTCTCCACCGTGTCGAAACAGGGCTCGAGATCATCATAGCGCCAACCCGGAACGCCCCAGCGGTCGTAATCCGCAGCTTGTCCGCGGATATGGACCAGGCCGTTGATGGCACCCGAGCCGCCCAGCACTCTGCCGCGCGGCCAGGTCATGGATCGCTCACCTGCACCACCCCCGGTTTCAACCGGGAATTGCCAGGTAACCGACGGATCATGCATCACCCGGTAGAACCCACCGGGCACATGGATCCAGGGCCGTCGGTCGGACGGCCCTGCTTCGATAAGAAGGACCCGGCGCCGCGGGTCGGCGGACAGGCGGTTGGCAATAACGCAGCCCGCCGTGCCCGCTCCAACGACGATATGGTCCCAGGTCTTGGAAGACATCGCTATCGCGCGGGCTTCAGCCGGTCCACCAGCGTGAAGAGTTCGGCCCTGTTGGGCTCGTCCAGCATCATTCCCGGCGCCCGGACATGGGAACTGCCGATGATTCCCTTGCGTTTGAGAATTTCCTTCTCCGACGCAACGAAGAACTCAAGAGACTGATCCTCGAACCACAGCAGCGGCATCATGTTTTCGAAGATCGCCCGGGCTGTTTCGAGATTACCAGAGCGGAACGCGTCATAGAGAGCCGTGAAATGGCCAACATTGGCGACGCCGGGCATCACGCCGTCCGCCCCCCGGATAAAGCCGTCCACCGTGTAAATGCCGCCATTACCAGTGTGACACTTCAAGGCATCGCCCATCGCGGCCTTGAGAGAGGCCAGCCGCAGCACGGGATTGACGCATTCTACCTTGATGAGCTTGAGATTGGGAATGCGCCGAGCGGCATCCAGCAGAAAGTCGGCCGTCACCGTCACACCGGTGGTGCGCGGAGCATCTTGATACATGACCGGCATGGACGCGGCGGCCGATACGGTCTCCAGATAGGAGAACAGCTTCTCACCCGCCGGCGGGGCGATCATCGGCGGGAACAGGATGATCCCGTCCGCACCGCTTTCACGCGCCAATGTGGCAAATTCGATGGCTCCGCGCATCGCACTGTCGATCACACCGACAGCGGTCTGCACCCGGCCGCGCGCCGCTGCCTGAAAGGCGCGAAGAACCTCGACCTTCTCGCCGGCCGTCAGCTTGTTGGGCTCACTATTCAGGGCAAAGATCGAGATCTGCTCGCACCCCTCCGCTATGCAATATTCGACAATGGCCGCGACACCGCGCAAGTCGATATCGCCATTGTCGAGAAACGGGGTATTCATCACGGGGAATACCCCGTCAAAAAGGCCGGACATCCATGACTCCTGTATGTCTTGTGCTTACAGCGATGCTACGCGCGTCGGATCAAGTCGCCTCGACCTTGAAACGCTGGATACGCCCGGGCTGATAGGGGTATTTGGCGATGATCTCGTCAGTAATCTCGATACCAAGACCAGGAAGATCGGGAATGATGATTTCACCGCTTTCCATCTTCAGCGGCTCGATAAACAGATCATCGCGAAGGCCGTTGGCGATCATCTGATACTCACAGATCATCGCATTCGGAATGGCCGCCAGAAGATGCAGATGCGCGGAGAAGGATGCCGCCGAACGGAATACATGCGGGACGATGGGCTTTCCGTTGAGCTCTGCATATTCGGCGATGCGCTTGACCTCCGAAATGCCGCCAGCGTGGGTGACGTCGGGCTGCAGGATATCTACGGCGTCGGCGTCGATAAGCGCCTTGAACTCGAAGATCGAGCAGCCGTTCTCGCCGCCTGCGATCGGAACCTGGCTCGCCTCGGTCACCTTGCGATACGTCACGATATCGTCGGTGCGCACCGGCTCCTCAAGGAAGAGCAGTTTCAGATCCGCCAGCTCGCGGGTGACCTGAAGGGTTTCGAGAAGCGACCACTGCTCGGGCACATAGCCCTGGCCGGCGTCGAGCGCCACATCCATATCGGGACCGACCGCCTCGCGCACCGTGCGCGCGATCTCCACGTCGCGCTTCGCCGAGTGGCCGCCGCGCACCTTCACCGCCGTAAACCCGCGCTCGCGATAGTCGATGACCTCTTCCGCGAGGGCCGGCAAAGGCTTGGCCATGCCGCCACTGGCATAGGCTCGGATCCGCGAGCGCTGCTTGCCCCCCAAAAGACAATGCACCGGCACGCCAAGAGCCTTGCCCTTCAGGTCCCATAACGCATTCTCAATGCCGCTGATGACGCCCATGGCCAGACCGCGCCGGCCCCAATTGGCGCCCAGCTTGTACATCTTGCGCTGGAGCACCTCGATCTCGAACGGATCCTTTCCGATCAACATCGGGCTAATGCTGTTGCAGATCGACTGGGCGCCTTCGGGGAGGTAATGCCCGGTCCCCATTTCGCCGAGACCGGTGATACCTTCATCCGTGAAGACTTGAACGAGCGCTGTGTTCCAGACGCGAACTTCGCCGCCGGACCAGCCCCAGACTTCGTCGTCAGTATACACCTGCGAAAGAAGGATTGGGCGTACCTCAGTGATTTTCATTCGTCTTTTCTCCCTAGGCGAGCGGCGATCCCTATCGACGTCAAGCGCGGAGTCGTCAGGTCGACCATGGCGATGGTTTGTCATATTATGGACTTCATGTCCATATTATAGTTGCTCGATAGGGGACTGACGCGTATTGCACCATGCGGTAATGATGGACGTGGGCAGCGAGGTGAGTGCATGGCGCAGGGCGACAAGAAGTCGGATAACAAAGATGCAGCGCGCGACAAGGAAGTCTCCGGCGTAGCCCTGCTCTACAAGGCATTCCGCGTGCTCGACGCGGTCGCCGATTCTCGCACACCGCCGCGCGTCGCGGACCTGTTGCAGCTCACCGACCTGTCGAAAGGCACGCTCTATCGCGTGGTGCAGGCTCTTGTGGACCGACGCTATCTGCGGGTCGACCCGAATGATCAGAGCTACAGGCTCGGCACGCGGCTGTTCGACATGGCCCATGCCGTATGGGAAGGATTCGACCTGCGCCGCGCGGCCGCGTCTGAACTCGTTGACCTGCGCGAACGCACGGGGGAGACGACGCGGCTCGCCATCATGGATCGCTATGAGGCGCTGTTCATCGACCAGGCAGACGGTCTCCACGAACTCCGGGTCAACGGAGGCGTCGGGAGCCGCTACCCCCTCCATGCAACGGCCGCCGGCAAAGCGATTCTCTCCGCCCTCGAACCCGTTCACCTGGCTGAAACCCTCGCTCGCCTGCCGTTGTCGGAGCTCACCCCCGCCACCATCGTCGACGGCGATGAGTTCCGAGCCCATTTGTCGATCGTTCGCGCGCGTGGTTACGCCACATCTGTGGACGAGCGCGTCACCGGCATATCCTCCGTCGCCGCGCCCATCCTGGACGCCCGCAAGGTGCCCATTGGCGCCATTGTCGTGACGGGCCCCTCGACCCGCCTGACCAATGATGACCTCGAGAGCATCGGGCGCGACCTGATTGCTGCTGCCCGACGCATCGCGGGCAACGCCGGGCTTTTCTCCGAAGCTTATTCGGTTTCGACCGCGCCACGCCCACCTAAACAGATCAGCGACGACGTGACCTGCGCCCTACCTTTCAAGGCAGTCCAGGGCGAGAGCCCGCTCTGGGTGCCGGGACAGGATATTCTTTATTGGGTCGACGTGCTGGCCCCAGCCCTGCACATCTTCAACCCGCGCATTCAGCACAACCGCACTATTCCGCTCCGTTTCATTGTAAGCGCCGTGGCGAAGATCAGTGAAACAAAGGTTTTATTGATTACGCAGAACGGGGTCTACGCGCTCAACCTGCGCAACAATGAAATGACGTTCCTCGTCGATCCCGAACCGGAGACACCCACTCAGCGCTTGAACGACGCCAAGGTCGATCGCGGGGGCCGTCTTTGGGTCGGCAGCATGGCCATCGACGGAACACCGGGTCACGGCGCACTGTATAGCGTCGACAGCCAGTTGAAGGTTATCCAGCATGTGGACGGCCTGACAATGCCCAACGGCATCGGCTGGTCACCGGACAACAAATGGATGTATTTCGTCGATTCTGTCACCTGCAAGATTTATCGCGCCCGCTTTGATCTGGCCTCTGGCAAATTGTCGGAGCGTACGGTGTTCATGAACACCGCGCCCGAGAAGGGCCGTCCCGGCGGTCTGACCGTGGACAGCAACGGCTCGATCTGGGTGGCCATGTACGATGGCTGGTGCATTGATCGCTTCTCGCCGGATGGGACGCTAGAAGAGAGCATCGCGGTCCCCGTGCCCCGTCCGACAAGCTGCATCTTTGGCGGCCCGGATATGGACATTCTGTACGTAACCTCGGCGCGTATCCGCCTGTCCGCCGAGCGCATCTCGGAGGGGCCGTGGTCCGGCTCGGTCCTCGCCATCCGCACCAAGCGGCATGGCTTTCCCGAACAGGCTTTCATCGTCGGAAAAGAGCACAAAATGGCAAAGAAGCGTGAAGCGCTGCACAGCCTGTCGCGGCAAGCTACGGACGATCCCAGCGCATGAGATCCGCTGGAGGCATAAGGGCGCCCCGCCAGCATGAAACCCCTCACCGGAGCACGCGATGCCACATTCGATGAATATGCCGGACTACAATTGCAGTGCCATGAGTGTTGTGACCTGCCCCTTTAGAACTGGACCGTTTGAAGTTGTTTGCGCTGCACACGGCAGTGGGGGGCACCGACACGGTCTATAGCCCGGTAGAGATACATCCACTTGCCGCCAACGGTTCGCTTCCGCCGAATGAATCGCTTTAGCAGCACTGGCGAAAAGTGGACCCAGCGGTGGATGGTCGAATCGTCGATGCTGCGCCCTAGCAGGGTCTGAACGTGACTTAGAACGTAGTCGGCAGCCTATGTCCTAACTGACTCTGACGAGTGGCAAGAACACGGAATCAACCCAGGCCTTCCGCAAAGCCGGCGGTGGCGCGGCAAAGTTCATGAGCGCATGGTGCCGGAAGAGATCGGCCAGCAATGGTTTGACCGGGGGCGTTAGTTTCTTTGGATCAATCTCCCCGCGCGCCACTCCCCTCTTCAGGATCAGGGAAAGCGATTCAGCTTCGCCTTTGATGAGAGCCACATGCAAACCCTGGGGATTGGATGACGTTTCTGACAAATACTCGCTCGTGAACAATGTGAAAGCGGCCGCAATGCCCCTAGCGCGGTCCGACGCACGATCGAGGAATTCCAGAAGCTCCGTCCGTAGATTCCCTCGATCCGGGACTTCCAGCGGATGCTTTGCCATCTGCTGGCGTATCGCCGCGAGGGCAAGTTTGGCCTTTACATCCCAGCGTCGGGCAATCACCGGGCGGCTTGTGCCAGCTCGCTCGGCGACGCCCTCCATCGTTAGCCCCGCATATCCCCGCTCAATCAGTTCAAGCCATGCCGCCTCCAGCAAGGCCTGCTCCAGATCTGCGCCCCGGCGTCGTTCCGCCATAACCCCGATGTCCTTCTCAAATAAGATGCATATATGCATCTTGACAAGCATTCGGCTCTCATCTAGATGCATTGATGCATCTTATAGTGAGGGCCGATGAGTGACAAGTGTTCCCTTACTTGGTCCTGCGCAGTCTCGAAGTTCAGCATTGGCTTTGTCTCACGCGGAATGACGGACCTGAAGCAAGCGCCGCCTCGTAAGACCTGATGCGATGGTCATTCTTGCAGCCAACGCCATCCTGATCTGGGCCGGTGCTTTTTTTGGATGTGGGACATCCTGGTCGACCCGGTAATCACCGCCATCATGACCGGGCTCATCACGGTGGTCCTGCTGCCCAAATTCTGGCCGCGTCGTGAGCGCTAGCGTGTGCCCTGCATCGTTGCCCACTTCATTCCTCGCAACTTGGCAACGCGCTCCGTCGCCCTCGAAAAGATTTTGCCATGAACAAACACACCAAGCCGCCTATCCAGACTTTCAGCAACGGAGGCCGGGTTCTGATTTCGGGTGCAAGTATTGCCGGTCCGGCTCTCGCCTACTGGCTGCAGCGCTACGGATTTTCAGTCACCGTCATCGAACGATCAGAAACGATCCGGCCGGGCGGCTACCCGATTGATCTTCGCTGGACGGCCATGCTGGTCGCCGAGCGCATGGGGCTGAAGGACGAACTCTTCAACAAGCACATCCAGACGACCCGAGCAACATTCGTCGATGGGGACGGCAGCGAAATCGTGGTGATTGAGCCGGAGCTCATCCACGGCGCCGTACGCGGACGGGATGTGGAACTACCGCGCGGCGAACTGACATCCTTGCTGTTCCTGCTCACGCGCGGGCGGGTCTCTTACAGGTTCAAGACCTCGATCGCCGCCATGGATGATCAGGCAGACGGCGTCAAGGTCACGTTTGCCGACGGACTAAGAGAGACCTACGACCTTGTCATCGGCGCCGACGGCGTACCTGAGCAGCATGTCAGGTACACCAGGCCTCGGGGCGCTCACCTTGTATGTCGCTTCGAGCGAAACGCGGGTTGGCGCCTACGCGGCCATGCAAACTGTCGGATATCTCTCGACACGGCCCTTTATCGCCGAGCCCATCGGCAACATAGAAAACGTTGAAAGCGTGCCGGTTGTCTCGCTCGGCGCCAACAAAAGGGTCGCGCTCTTTTCGGCTGACGACCTCGCCTGGACACCAGAGAAAGCGACTCAGCTGAGCAAGCTCGGTACTGCGCTGGCGAATGGCAACAATGCTCGGCCCAGACGGGACATCTGGATATCGGGAAACGCATCCCCGATGGCAAAGCGCGAACTGCAGCGCCAGGGATGGATTGTGAAGTCGAATGCCTTCGGCAGCTTGCGTTAGCTTTGAGCGTAGCCGTGGGATATCCGAGAGTATTCGGCAGGCATTGGGAAGCGCCAGCCAGTCTTGATCGCAGCGTGGAATCGCGTGCGCCCGAAGGAAGCCAGGAATGCCCGAAAGCACTCCCTTCGATGTCATTCAAGCCGAAACGCGCCAGGTGACCTTGCGCAATAAGATCACGCGAGACTAACGCGTCAGCATCGCATGTTCGCTGGTTGCTTCGCCGCTGCGCATGTCACCATCGCGCTCGACGAGACTACGCTTTCCCTGCGCCTGCCCGAAGTTCCAGCACCGAGACTCCGGGCGAGACCT
Source organism: Hyphomicrobiales bacterium (assembly GCA_930633525.1). Taxonomy (NCBI): domain Bacteria; kingdom Pseudomonadati; phylum Pseudomonadota; class Alphaproteobacteria; order Hyphomicrobiales; species Hyphomicrobiales bacterium. Next base: position 1,118,218 of record CAKNFP010000002.1, on the reverse strand, counting down.
CGACAAGTCGAACGGCTCCGATGACGATCGCCTGGACATAAGCATATTGGGAAACGCCACTGAGCGTAACAGCGGCTTCAGGTGGAAACGGTAGGCCCCCTCGACAATGTCGGTGAGCTTGTTGGGAGTGGTAAACGGATAGTCTTCTTGCTGAAGACTGAGTCCCAATTGTCCTGGCCAATCAGGCCTGCGATGCGTGACGGTGATTGCAATTGTCCGCCCTTCCTATGTGAAGGGTGATGTGGCCGTATCAGCGCAATGGCATCCCCTTGGGCGGGCGCGTTCTGTCGATGTCCGGTATTGTCCGTGTCGAGGCTTTATTCGTCCCGCCGCCGCGGGGCCGGATTGGGGATTTCGCCCGGGACATAGTTGGGCAGGCGGCTTGCCGGGATGATCGCCAGCATGGCGACGCCGGCCATGATGATGAGGCCGATCTTCAGGGCGCGCAGCCGCGCCTCGGTGTTGACGCGCAGCGCCTCCACCTTCTGCTCCGGGGTGGCGGTGGTCGCTTGCAGCGCCGTCTGCAGCCGGTCGTTGCTGACGAAGTTGATGCTGTCGAGATCGACCTGCGCCTGCAGTTCCGGCGGCAGCTTCGGGTTTGTGGCAACGCCGCCGATGATGATGGCGCTCAACAGGCCGACGAGCAGCGCGCCGGCAACGGCCGTGCCGACGGCGGCGGCGAGGTTGTTGGTCGTGCCGCGCAGCGAACCGACGTCGCCCGCCAGTTCCTTGGGCGAGGCGGTGACCAGTACGTTGAACAGCAAGGTCACCAGCGAGCCCTGGCCGAGACCGAAGAGCACGAGGCCGATCAGCACCGGGCCGGCGCTCCAGTCGTTGCGGACCACGAAAGCCAGCCACAGCAGCGCCAGCGTGCACAGCGCGAAGCCGTAGCGGCCGATCTTGCGCGGCGTCAGCCGATCGTAGAATTTCACGATCAGCAGGGCCGAGAAGAACACCGTGAGGTTGAACGGCATCATGGCGATCGCTGTGGCCAGTGCCGAACGTCCCTGCACGATCTGGATGTAGAGCGGTACCGAGAAGTTCAACATGGCTTCGAGCGCCACCACGCAGAACATGGCGTAGACGGCGGCGCGCTCCTGCGGCGAGGCAATCACGGCCAGCGCCAGCAATGGCGTTTGGCCGCTTTCTTCCCGCTTGTAGGTCCAGCGAATGAAGGCGTAGCCGAGCATGATGCCGATGACGATCAGCACCGGGGCCGGCGAAAAACCTGCGAGGTCGAAGGGCGCATTGGGGGTGGCGACCGCCAGGCCCCAGCGGTTCAGGTTATTGAAGCCGAAGCTGATGGAGACAATGGCTGCGGCCGCCAGCACCACACCGACGAGGTCGATCTTTACCTCCGGGCGCGGCGCATCGGGCTTCAGGCGGAAGCTCAGCATGAAGACGATGGCGGAGAGCACGATCAGGATGCCGAAGGCCGGACGCCAGCCGATGGAGGCGCCGAGAACGCCGCCGATGAGGAAGGCGGCGACGCCCGCGCCGGCGCGGGCCGAACCCAGCGCGCCGAGCGCCGTGGACTGCTGGGCGCCGCGGTAGTTCTCGGCGATCAGCGCCACCAGCGACGGCACCAGGGCGGCACCGGCGGCGCCGGAGAGGCCTTGCGCCGTTATCATGATGGTGGCGTTGGGACTGAAGGTCATCAGTACTTGGGCCGCGCCGAACAACAGCACGACCGCGCGAAACACGCGCACAGCACCGAACCGCTGGTTGAGCTTGGCGCCGAGCATGACGAAGCCGGCGACCAGCATCGAATACATGACGATGCCGGTGGCGATGGTCGTCGGCGGAACATTGAAGCTCTCCACCATGCCGCCCAGGGCGACAGGCAGCGACGCCACGTTGAACGACATCAGGACCTGGCCGAGGGCGATGGCGATCATCGGCACCCAGGATTCTTTGGCCTCGCTCTCTGCGGGATGGGTGGTGAGGGGCGCTGTTGTCATGTTCAAGTCCTCGACCCTGTGGCGAGATCCAAAAGAAGTGTTGTTGTCGGTTCGTCGTGAGCGGGCACGGACGGGAGCGCTCAGGCTTCCGGCTTGGAGACGAACAGGTCCATTCCCAGGCGCTGGGACAGATATTTGGCGACGAGCTGGCCCTTGACGCTGTTGCCGGCCGCATCCAGCGGCGGTGCGAACGTACCGAGGCCGCCCTTGCCCGGCGACACGGTGACGATGCCGCCGCCGATGCCGCTCTTGCCCGGCAGGCCGATGTCGTAGAGCCAGTCGCCCGAGGTCTCGTAGAGGCCGGCGGTGGTCATCACGGCGAGCGCGTAGTGGCAGACCTCGGCCGAGACCACCCGCTCGCGGGTGATGGGGTTGACGCCGCCGTCGGCGAGGGTCGCCCCCATCACGGCCAAGTCGCGCGCGCTGACATTCAGCGAGCACTGGCGCGTGTAGAGGTCGGTGGCCTCCATGGGGTCGCAGTAGATCCGGCCCAGGCTCTGCAGCAGCCGGGCGATGCTGCGGTTGCGGAAATTGGTGTCCGAGGCGGACTGGTAGACTTCCTCATTGAGCGGCAGCCGGCGCCCGGCGAACTTCGACAGGCCATCGTGGATGAAGGTCCATTTGTCATCCTTGGTCTGTCCGGGCACCAGGCTCGTCGTGGCGATCGCGCCGGCGTTGACCATCGGATTGGTGAGGCCGTCGGGGCTGAGCTCGACAGCCGCCAGCGAGTTGAAAGGCCGGCCGGTGCTGTTGGCGCCGAGCTTCGCCCGCGCCTCGGCCGGGCCGATGAGTTCGCAGACCAGCGCGAAGATGAACGGCTTTGAGACGCTCATGATCGAGAATTCGTGGTCCGTCTCGCCAACGGAATACACGTTGCCGCTGGTACCGACCACGCATATGCCGAACAGGTCGCGCGCAACCCGCGCCAGTGCCGGGTAGACTTGGGAGTTTTCACCGTCTGTATTGGATTTGTACCGCTGGTGCGCCTCCATGAGGATACGCTGCACGGTTTCGCCAGACGGTAGATGCCCGGTGGAGATATAGTCGGGCTCGTCCAGTTCGTCATTCGGCAGCATGGGCATGGTTTACTCCCGATTGTCTGAGCGGCTTCTTTACAGCTTGAGATGCCGAGGCTAACGTTTGACTGGACGGGACCATAGACTAGGATTACTCGGCGCGGATGAGCTAGGTGTCCCATATCTATGCGAAGCGTCTCGAAGCTCGCGCTTTGGTGCGCAACGTCGGTCGTTCAGGACTGCAATGTGAATCCTTTGGAACCGCCGGGCGAGGAGGGCAGGGCTGTCGCGCAGGTGTGGCGGTGAAACTCACGCAAGCGCGACACGCGCTTCCCGAGGCTATCCGTAGCGTCTAAGTTGCGCCGGGAGCGTTTGGCGGGACACCTCCGCGGGCGTTGCATCACGCCAACGTTCGCGCAGCTCCCGATCATGTCCGTTCGACAGTCAGCACACTGGTATCGTTCCTGGCTGATGAAAAGCGAAGGCCGCTCCAGCCGAAGCCGCCCGGCAATCTGCCCGATGACCAACCATGGATCAGCCATTCAATCACCGCTTGGCGCAGGACCACAAACCGCGCCAGCTTGCGCCGCCGGGCGCGAGGGGAGGGCTGACGAGCAAGAAGGGCCCGGTCACGCAATAGTAGCCGCTGAGCTCCGGGTGCTGGCTATCCGTGAAAGTGTTACGTCTGATTTCCCGAAAAATCGTCGCGATGTCTGCGGCGCCCGTCTCCGGAAGCTTGGTGTTTGCCGAAAAGGAAGGCGTTCGCTTCTTAAGCAGGATTATTGACAGTCGTGTTTCGCTCACGGGTCCCCTCTCGGAGGGACAAGATAACGCTCGGCCTCGGCATTGGCCTGCCTCCTGGAACGCGTCACTGGCTCAACGACGTCACGTCAGGCGATATCGGCGTGTTCATGCCAGGCGATGAGCATGACTTGCTCTACGTGCGGGGGATCAGTCTACGCGGTCTTCACCTTGAGCGACGACAAACTTGAGGACGTGTTCAGGCCCGTGGTCCAGCACCAGCCGCACCGCCCGCTCGCGCACCTCGGACGAGAACTTGTGCGTCGTCTTGCTCGTCATAGCCCCACCCTCTCAGAAGTTGGGGCCTCCGACAAACCCGGGGCGGTTCAGAGGCCCTACGACCATGATGATCTACCGAGACAATCAGAGGGGGGAATTGTCTGCCTTATGGCCACAGGGAAGATGCCGGCCGTTACGCGCAATCACGATAACGCGGAGAAAGAGCTCGTTTCATCAGTGTCGATGAGAGGATCAGGCCGGCATTCCTCGGCCAGACGGGCGATATCCGTGATGAGGATGGTCTGGCCCTCGACGCGGATGCCGGACTTCTCGAGGCTAGCGAGCGAGCGGGAGAAGGATTCGCGCGTCATGCCGAGTTCCGAGGCGATCAGCATCTTCTCATAGGGAAGGACGGCCTTCTCTGGCGTTCCCTGGCGAGCGGCGAGCGCGAGCAGGTAGCAGCCCACGCGCTCCGTCGATGAACGGAGCTTCAGGTTCTTGATCTGCCGGACCATGCGGCGGAACTGCTGCGCCAGGCTGCCGATCACCGCTTGGGCAAGCAGCGGATCCGCCGCCACGGCCGCGCGGAAGGCGTCCGCCTGGATCAGCAGGAAGAGCGAGGGCTCCGGCACGCGTGCACCCATGAGATAGGGAGCACCCGTGACGACCGCGGCCGGGATGATCAGGTCGGGCGCGCGCGCCGTTTCGATCAGCACCTCGCGACCATCGGCCGAATGCCCCGAAAGATGAGCCGACCCCGCCATCAGCACGAGCTGGAAATTCGGGACCTCGCCTTGCCGGAACAGGACAGTCCCAGCCGGGACGCTGTGCTGCATGGCATTCCTCAGAAGCTCTGTCCTGCGGTCGAGGGACAGATGTCGCAGGATCGGAAGATCCTCGGGGACCGGCTCCGACAGCATTATGGCATTCAACTCATGTACCTTTCTCGCATGCGACAACAATCACCTTAAAACGTGACAAATATCACATTTTAAATTGACTAACGTCAAAGACGCCTAGCCCGTCTTCCATCAGCCTCACGGCCGAGAGTCGGAAGCCACGCTTCGCGGCTCGATTCCGTGAAGGACGGGCGACGATGCAGACGAGCGCAAATCCGAAGGCCGGTCAAATCCTTGGCATGAGCACCGCCGCCTTCACGGCCTGTTTCGCGGTGTGGACCATCTTCGCGATCATTGGCATCCGGATACGCCAGGAGCTCGGCCTCAGCGAAACGCAATTTGGCCTGCTGGTCGGAACGCCGATCCTGACCGGATCGCTCATCCGGGTCGCTCTCGGCATCTGGGCGGATGTCTATGGCGGGCGCCTCGTCTTCGCCGCCACCATGCTGGCGGCGGCGCTGGCGACCTTCCTGCTCTCCTTCGCCACGACCTATCCCGAGATGCTTGTCGCCGCGCTCGGCGTGGGGATCGCCGGCGGCTCCTTTTCCGTTGGCGTCGCCTATGTCTCCCGCTTCTATCCGCCGGAGAGACAGGGGATGGCGCTCGGCGTCTTCGGCGCCGGCAATGTCGGCTCTGCGGTCACCAAATTCCTGGCGCCCTTCGTGCTCGTCGCCTTCGGCTGGCAAACGGTGGCGCAGGTATGGGCGGCCGGGCTCACGATCATGGCGGTGCTGTTCTATCTCACAACGAGCGACGATCCCGTCCTGGCCGAGCGCCGCCGCACCGGCGTCAAGCCGAAAAGCGCGTGGCTTGAGCTCGAGCCGCTGAAGAACGTCCAGGTCTGGCGCTTCTCGCTCTATTACTTCTTCGTGTTCGGCGCCTTCGTCGCGCTGGCGCTGTGGCTGCCGCAATATCTCATCAAAGTCTACGGCCTCGACATCACGGCGGCGGGCATGATCGCCGCCTTCTTCTCCGTGCCCGCGAGTTTGTTCCGCGCCTATGGCGGCCATCTTTCCGATACCTATGGCGCGCGGCGCGTCCTCACCTGGACTTTCATGGTCTCGGCAGTCGCCACCTTCATCCTCTCCTACCCGCCAACCGACTATGTCGTGCACGGGGCGAGCGGGGACTTCGCCTTCCAGCTCGCCATGGGGCTTCCCGGCTTCATCGTGACGATCTTCGTGCTCGGCTTCTTCATGGCGCTTGGTAAGGCGGCCGTCTACAAGCACATCCCCGTCTATTATCCGAACCATGTCGGCGCGGTCGGCGGCCTCGTCGGCATGATCGGCGGGCTCGGCGGCTTCCTGCTGCCGATCCTCTTCGGCGTGCTGCTGGACCTCACGGGCCTCTGGACGAGCTGCTTCATGGCCTTGTTCGTCCTCGTGACAGTCGCCCTCGTCTGGATGCACGTCGCGATCCGGCAGATGGAGCGGGCGGCCACCGGCGAGACGCTCGATAGACTGCCGCCATTCCCGGAAATGCAGGGCATGCCTGCCCCAGTCGTCGCCCCGCAGGCCGGCAAGGCCGTGCTGACCGACTGGCGCCCCGAGGATCCTGTCTTCTGGAAGGCGACGGGCCGGGCCGTCGCGCGGCGCAATCTCTTCCTCTCGATCCCGGCACTTCTGCTCTCCTTCGCGGTCTGGCAGGTCTGGTCCGTGGTCGTCGCCAAGCTGCCTCTGGTCGGCTTTACTTTGACGACGGACCAGCTCTTCCTGCTTGCCGCGCTGCCGGGCATCTCCGGCGCGGTGCTGCGCATCTTCTATTCCTTCATGGTGCCCATCTTCGGTGGGCGCTTGTGGACGACGCTCACCACCTGGTCGCTGATGATCCCGGCCATCGGCATCGGCTATGCGGTGCAGAATCCGGACACGCCCTATGTCGTGCTGCTGATCCTCGCGCTGCTGTGCGGCTTCGGCGGGGGCAACTTCGCCTCTTCCATGGCCAACATCTCCTTCTTCTTCCCCAAGGGGGAAAAGGGCAACGCGCTCGCGCTCAATGCCGGCCTCGGCAATCTCGGCGTCAGCGTGGTGCAGTTCGTCGTGCCGATCGCCATCACGGCCGGCGTCTTCGGTGCTCTCGGCGGCGATCCGGCAATAGTGAAGGGCGCCGCCGGTGAAACGCCGGTCTGGCTGCAGAATGCGGGCTTCGTCTTTGTGCCCTTCATAGTGCTCTCGGCATTCGCCTCCTGGTTCGGCATGAACGATATCGCGTCGGCCAAGGCTTCCTTCGCCGAGCAGGCGGTGATCTTCCAGCGCAGGCACAACTGGATCCTGTGCTGGCTCTATACCGGCACCTTCGGCTCCTTCATCGGCTTTTCCGCCGGCTTCCCGCTGCTCTCCAAAATGCTTTTCCCCGAGGTCGACGCGCTTTCGCTCGCCTTTCTCGGGCCGCTGGTTGGCGCGCTCGCCCGCTCCGGCACAGGCTGGCTCGCCGATCGCTATGGCGGCGCGCGCGTCACCATCCTTGTCTTCGTCCTGATGATGGCGGGCACGGGCGCACTCCTGTGGTTTATCGGCATCAAGGACCAGCCCGGTGCCCTCTGGGGCTTCTTCGGCGCCTTCCTGCTGCTCTTCTTCGCCACCGGCGTCGGTAACGCCTCGACCTTCCAGATGATCCCGGCAATCTGCGCCAAGGAGATGAAGCGGCTGATGCCGAAAGCCGATGGCGAGACGCGTCGCCACCAGGCGGAGAAGGAGGCGGCCGCCATCACCGGCTTCACCTCCGCGATCGCCGCCTTCGGCGCCTTCTTCATCCCGAAGGGCTTCGGCTCGTCGATTGCGCTCACCGGCGGGGCGGAGGCGGCGCTCTGGAGCTTCCTTGCCTTCTATGTGAGCTGCCTCGCCATCACCTGGTTCGTCTATGCCCGCAGGGGCGGCCTCCTCCACGACGTCGAGCGCGCCAGGCGCGGTGCCGTCACCCGCCCAGCCAAGGCGACCTGATCAAGCCAGCGAAACAAGGGACCACACCCATGTCGCATTTCCTCGACCGCCTGACCTTCTTCCGCAAGAATGTCGAGACGTTCTCGGACGGCCACGGCGTCGTCACCGCGGAGGACCGTTCCTGGGAGGACGGCTATCGCAAGCGCTGGCAGCATGACAAGATCGTGCGCTCCACCCATGGCGTGAACTGCACCGGCTCCTGCTCGTGGAAGATCTACGTCAAGGGCGGGATCGTCACCTGGGAGACGCAGCAGACCGACTACCCGCGCACACGCCCGGATCTGCCTAACCATGAGCCGCGCGGCTGCTCCCGAGGCGCCTCCTACAGCTGGTACCTCTATTCCGGCGCGCGGGTGAAATATCCGATGATCCGCGGCCGCCTGCTCCGGCTCTGGCGGCAGGCGCGCGCGCGCCTCTCGCCCGTCGCGGCCTGGGCCTCGATCGTCGAGGACGCGGACAAGCGGAAATCCTACACCTCAATTCGCGGCCATGGCGGCTTCGTGCGCGCCACATGGGACGAAGTGAACGAGATTGTCGCGGCGGGGAACGCCTACACGATCCGCAAGCACGGGCCGGACCGCGTCATCGGCTTCTCGCCGATCCCCGCGATGTCCATGGTCTCCTATGCCGCCGGCGCGCGTTATCTCTCGCTTCTCGGCGGCGTCTGCATGTCGTTCTACGATTGGTATTGCGACCTGCCGCCAGCGAGCCCGCAGACCTGGGGCGAACAGACGGACGTTCCCGAAAGCGCCGACTGGTACAATGCCGGCTTCCTCATCCTGTGGGGCTCCAACGTTCCCCAGACGCGCACGCCCGACGCGCATTTCTACACCGAGGTTCGCTACAAGGGCACGAAGAGTGCCGTCGTCAGCCCCGACTATGCCGAAGCAACCAAGTTCGCCGACATCTGGCTCAACCCGAAGCAGGGGACCGACGCGGCGCTGGCGCTCGCCATGGGCCATGTCATCCTGCGCGAATATTATCTTGAGCGAAGCGTTCCCTATTTCGAGGACTATGCGCGCCGCTTCACGGACATGCCTTTCCTTGTGCGGCTTGACGAACGCGAGGGTCGACTCGTGCCCGAGCGTCTGCTGCGCGCCTCGGAACTGGCCAATGGCCTGGGTGAGGCCGCCAATCCGGAGTGGAAGACCGTTGCGATCGACGAGGCCTCCGGTGATCTCGTCGCGCCACTCGGCTCGGTCGGTCATCGCTGGGGCGATCCCGGCAAATGGAATCTCGAGGAGAAGGATGGCCAGGGACGCGATGTGCGCTTGAAGCTTTCGCTCGCCGGAGCGGACGCCACGATCGCGGCGGTCGATTTTCCCTATTTCGGCGGCCGCGCCAGCGAGCATTTCGTCGCGACGGACCATGGCGAGATCCTGACCCGCAACGTTCCGGTCCGGGAGATCACGACGGCCGATGGCGGGACGGCGAAGGTCGCGACCGTCTACGATCTCATGATGGCCAATTACGGCCTCGATCGCGGTTTCGGCGGCGCCCATGTCACCGCCTCCTATGACGATGACGTGCCCTTCACGCCTGCCTGGGCGGAGCGGATCACCGGGGTCAAGCGCGACGCCATTGTGACCGTTGCGCGGGAATTCGCGACCAATGCCGAGAAGACTGACGGCCGCTCGATGATCATTATCGGCGCCGGCATGAACCACTGGTACCACATGGACATGGGCTACCGGGGGGTGATCAATCTCCTGGTGTTCTGCGGCGCGATCGGAAAGTCGGGGGGCGGCTGGTCGCACTATGTCGGACAGGAGAAACTCAGGCCCCAGACGGGCTGGACACCGCTCGCCTTCGGGCTCGACTGGTCTCGCCCGCCGCGCCACCAGAACTCGACCTCCTTCTTCTACGCTCACACCGACCAGTGGCGCTACGAGACGCTTACCGCGTCGGAAATCCTTTCGCCGACCGCGCCGGAAGGCGACTGGAACGCCAGCTTCATCGATTTCAACGTCCGCGCCGAGCGCATGGGCTGGCTGCCTTCCGCGCCGCAATTGAAGCAGAACCCACTCGATATCGCCGCGAGGGCGAAGGCCGCCGGCATGGCGGCGAAGGACTATGTCGCAAGCGCGCTGAAGTCGGGCGAGCTGGAACTTGCCTGCCATGATCCGGACCATCCGGCCAACTGGCCCCGCAACATGTTCGTCTGGCGCTCCAATATCCTCGGCTCCTCGGGCAAGGGCCACGAATATTTCCTGAAGCACCTGCTCGGCACCACACATGGCGTGATGGGCAAGGATCTCGGCGCCGAAGGCGCGGTGCGCAACAAGGAGGTCGTCTGGCACGAGGAAGCGCCGGAAGGAAAGCTGGACCTCCTCGTTACGCTCGACTTCCGCATGTCGACCACCTGCGTCTATTCCGACATCGTGCTGCCGACCGCCACCTGGTACGAGAAGAACGACCTCAACACCTCCGACATGCATCCCTTCATCCATCCGCTCTCGGCAGCCGTCGACCCCGCCTGGGAGTCGCGTTCAGATTGGGAGATCTACAAGGGCCTCGCGAAGCGTTTCTCCGAGATCGCGCCGGAAGTGCTCGGCGTCGAAGAGGACGTGGTGATGACGCCGATCCAGCACGATACGCCTGGCGAGATGGCCCAGCCCTTCGACGTTGCGGACTGGAAGCGCGGCGAGGTCGAACCGATCCCCGGACGGACAATGCCGGCCGTGTCGGTCGTTACACGTGACTATTCCAAGATCCATGCCCGCTTCACGGCGCTCGGGCCGCTGATGACCGAAATCGGCAATGGCGGCAAGGGCATCGCATGGAAGACCCAGCATGAGGTCGAGGCGCTCGGCGCCCTGAACGGCGTCCATCGCGACGGCCCCGCTGCCGGCCTGCCGAAGATCGAGACCGACATCGACGCGACCGAAGTGATCCTGATGCTCGCGCCGGAGACCAATGGCGAGGTCGCGGTGAAGGCCTGGGAGGCGCTGTCGAAGGCGACGGGCCGCAAGCATGCCCATCTCGCCCTGCCAAAGGAAGACGAGAAAATCCGTTTCCGCGATGTCCAGGCGCAGCCGCGCAAGATCATCTCCTCGCCGACCTGGTCAGGCATCGAGAGCGAGAAGGTCTGCTACAGTGCCGGCTATACCAATGTGCACGAGTTGATCCCCTGGCGCACGCTCACGGGGCGGCAGCAGCTCTATCAGGACCACCTCTGGATGCGGGCCTTCGGCGAGGGCCTCGTCACGTGGAAGCCGCCGGTCGATCTCAAGACGATCGCCGCCGTCAAGGGCGTCAGGCCGAACGGCAATACCGAGATCGTGCTCAATTTCATCACGCCGCACCAGAAATGGGGCATCCACTCGACCTATACCGACAATCTCCTGATGCTGACGCTGAACCGCGGCGGGCCGGTCGTCTGGATCTCCGAGACCGACGCGAAGAGCGCGGGCCTCGTCGACAATGACTGGGTCGAGGTCTTCAACGCCAACGGCGCCCTGACCGCCCGCGCCGTCGTTTCCCAGCGCGTCAAGCCCGGCATGATGCTGATGTACCATGCGCAGGAGAAGATCATTAACACCCCCGGTTCCGAGATGACCGGCAATCGCGGCGGCATTCATAATTCCGTGACGCGCACGGTGCTGAAGCCGACCCACATGATCGGCGGCTACGCACAGCAAGCTTACGGCTTCAACTATTACGGGACGGTCGGCTCGAACCGCGACGAATTCATCGTCGTGCGCAAGATGAAGACCGTCGATTGGCTCGAAGAGCCGGCTGATGCCCTCGCCCACAAGGAGGCCGCAGAATGAAGATCCGCGCTCAGATCGGAATGGTGCTGAACCTCGACAAGTGTATCGGCTGCCATACTTGCTCCGTGACCTGCAAGAACGTCTGGACTAATCGCGAGGGTGTCGAATACGCTTGGTTCAACAATGTCGAGACCAAGCCCGGCGTCGGCTATCCGCGCGACTGGGAGAACCAGAAGACGTGGAACGGCGGCTGGCGGCGCAAGAAGAACGGCCGCATCGAGCCACGCATGGGCGCGAAATGGCGCGTTCTCGCCAACATATTCGCCAATCCGGACCTGCCCGAGATCGACGATTACTACGAACCCTTCACCTTCGACTATGAGCACTTGCACAACGCGAAGGAATCGAAGGCCGTCCCGACCGCACGGCCCCGCTCACTCATCTCGGGAGAGCGAATCGATAAGATCGAATGGGGGCCGAACTGGGAAGAGATCCTGGGCGGCGAGTTCGAGAAACGCTCGAAGGACATTAATTTCGAAGGCGTCCAGAAGGAGATCTATGGCGAATTCGAAAACACCTTTATGATGTATCTGCCGCGGCTCTGCGAGCATTGCCTCAATCCGGCCTGTGTTGCTGTCTGTCCGTCGGGCGCGATCTACAAGCGCGAGGAGGACGGCATCGTCCTCATTGACCAGGACAAGTGCCGCGGCTGGCGCATGTGCGTCTCCGGCTGCCCCTACAAGAAGATCTACTACAACTGGTCTTCGGGAAAATCCGAGAAGTGCATCTTCTGCTACCCGCGCATCGAGGCGGGTCAGCCGACTGTCTGCTCGGAAACCTGCGTGGGACGCATCCGCTATCTCGGCGTCATCCTCTATGATGCCGACCGCATCGAGGCTGCGGCCTCGACGGCCGACGAACAGGATCTCTACGAAGAGCAGCTCTCGCTCTTCCTCGATCCGAACGATCCGGCCGTGATCGCGCAGGCGCGCGCCGACGGCGTACCGGAGACGTGGATCGAGGCGGCGCGGCATTCCCCGGTCTGGAAGATGGCGATGGAATGGAAAGTCGCCTTCCCGCTCCATCCCGAATACCGCACGCTGCCGATGGTCTGGTACGTGCCGCCGCTTTCGCCGATCCAATCGGCCGCGGCGTCCGGCCGGATGGGGCTCGACGGCGACATGCCTGATGTCCGTTCTCTGCGCATCCCGCTGCGCTATCTCGCCAACATGCTGACCGCCGGCAAGGAGGAGCCCGTCGCCCTCGCTATCGAGCGCATGCTCGCCATGCGCGGCTACATGCGGGCGAAGACTGTGGACGGGCGCATCGACCCGCGCATCGCCGAGAAAGTCGGCCTCACAAGCGCTGCGATCGAGGAGATGTACCAGGTCATGGCGATCGCGAATTACGAGGACCGCTTCGTGATCCCGACCACCCATCGCGAATGGAGCGAGGACGCCTATGATCTCCGCGGCTCCTGCGGCTTTTCCTTCGGCAATGGCTGCTCGAGCGGCGACACCGATCTCAATCTCTTCGCCACCCACAAGACGGGCAAGGCCCGCAATCCGATGGAGATTGCATGATGGCGACGAGCTTCAAGGCCCTTTCGGCCCTGCTTTCCTATCCATCGGAGGAGCTTCAGGCGGCTCTCACCGAAATCCGCGGTGTTCTCGCGGAGGAAGGCCTCGTTCCGCGCCGCGTGCTTGCCACGCTGTCCCCATTCCTCGACGCGCTCGCCGGCGCCGACCTCATCGAGGCGCAGGAGCGATATGTCGAGCTCTTTGATCGCGGCCGTCATCTGTCGCTGCATCTTTTCGAGCATGTGCATGGCGAGAGCCGCGATCGCGGCCAGGCGATGGTCGATCTCGCCGCGCTTTACGAGCGGGGCGGCATGGCCCTTTCCACCAGCGAGCTGCCCGACTACTTGCCGCTTTTCCTCGAATATCTGTCGACGCGGCCGGTCGTCGAAGCGCTCGGCGAGCTTGCCAATGCGCGGCCGATCGTTGAGGCGCTCGGCGAGCGGCTGGCGCGCCGCGATGGAGGCTATGGCGCTGTGATGGCCGCCGTCGCCGCGCTCGCCGGCAGCGAGACTACATTTGCCGGCGAAATAACGCCGTATGACCGGGACGATGACCTGGCCGCACTCGATGCAGCCTGGGAGGAAACGGTCGTCACGTTTGGCCCGGGCGACGCGGCGGGCGGCTGCTCCACCGAGAGGCTGAGGATCCAGATGCGGGCCGGCAGCCGCGATGCCCGACGCGGCCAGGCGGAAGCATAGGAGAGCGATCGATGTCTGACCTCATCAACAGCGTCCTGTTCGGCTGGTATCCCTATCTTTGCCTGACCGTCTTCCTGCTCGGCAGCCTTATCCGTTTCGACCGCGAGCAATATACGTGGAAGACCGGCTCATCTCAGCTCCTCCGCCGGAAACAGCTGCGCTGGGGCTCCAACCTTTTCCATATCGGCATTCTCGTGATCTTCGTCGGTCATTTCGTCGGCCTGCTGACGCCGATCTGGGTGTTTGACATGCTCGGCGTCAGCCACAGCTTCAAGCAGGGTCTCGCCATCGCGGCGGGCGGCATCGCCGGCATCGCCTGCTTCATCGGCATTGCGCTGCTTGCGCACCGCCGTCTGTTCGATCCGCGCATCCGCGCGACATCGAGCTTTGGCGACATCGCCATCCTGCTCCTCCTCTGGGTGCAGCTGACGCTCGGCCTCTCCACCATCTTCGTGTCGCTCGGCCATATGGACGGCCATGAGATGGTGAAGTTCATGAACTGGGCGCAGGGCATCATCACGCTGCGGCCCGGCGCAGCGGCCTATGTCGCGGACGTCCACCCGATCTTCAAGGCGCATCTCCTGCTCGGCATGACGATCTTCCTCGTCTTTCCGTTTACCCGCCTCGTCCACATCTGGAGCGCCCCGGTCTGGTATCTCGGCCGTCCCGGCTACCAGGTGGTGCGCACACGCTTTGCTGACCGCGAGACCCGCCGTGCGGCCTTTCCGGCCGCCCGGCCTGCCCTGCAGCCTGCGCCGGCCCGCACCGCCCGGCCTTCAGGAGAATGACCATGGTCACGCTCGTCATCGACCACGCGGCAACGAACGCCCACCCTCGCGCTGACGCTCATCCGCACGAGCACCGGCCGGCCCCCATTCCGGCCGAGCCCTCGCCGGAGCGCGTCGCCATGCCGCCGGTCACCGTCAACGGCGTAGCGATCGGCCGGAAGGCGATCGCCGCCGAGGTACAGAATTTCCCGGCGGCCAATCCGGGTGAGGGATGGCGGGCGGCGACACGCGCGCTCGTCATCCGCGAGCTTCTCATCCAGGAAGCCCGCCGCCTCGGCATCGTCGCGACGCCGGAAGCCGATGCCGACGGGCGCATGGAGACGGAGGAGGAAGCCGTCATGCGCGCGTTGATGGACAGCGAGATCGCCATTCCCGAGGCCGATGAGGCGACGCTCAGGCGCTTCTATGACAACAACCGCCGCCGCTTCGCCACCGCGCCGCTGTTCGAGGCCGATCACATCCTGATCGCCGCCCGCCGCGACAATCCCGCGGACTTCGCGGCGGCACGCGAAAAGGCGGCGATCCTCGCCGCACGTCTCACCGAGGCACCGGAAGATTTCGCTGGCCTCGCCCGCAATCATTCCGGCTGCCCTTCGGCGGCGGTCGGCGGCAGCCTCGGCCAGATCCTTCCCGGAGACACGACGGCCGAGTTCGAGGCCGCGCTCATGACCCTCGCGGCGGGTGCCATCTCGGCGCCGGTCGAGACGCGCTACGGCGTCCACCTCATCCGCGTGAACCGTCGGGTCGAGGGGCGCACCCTGCCATTCGAGGTGGTACGCGAACAAATCGCCGCTTATCTCGACGAGCATGTTCGCCGACAGGCATCGGCGCAGTATATCGCGCTGCTGGTCGGGCGGGCCGATATTCGCGGCATCGTGCTCGACGGCGCAACTTCACCGCTGGTGCAGTGAGGCGGTGATGCTCGGGCAACTGATCTCGTCCCTCGATGAGCCGGATGTCGCACTCCGCCTTCTTGTCGCGCTCGACGAGACCGCCTTGCAGCGTCGCATCGACGATGCCGCCGCCGCGAGCGGACGCACCCGGGAGGACATCCTGGCCTCGACCGTGCGCGGCTTCCTCGAGACGGCGTCGGACGATGAATGGCTTCAGCTGATCGGCATCATGGGCCGGGCCACGGATCCGGGCCTCGCCGCCATGCGGGCTATTCTGGAAAAGGCCCTTCCCGGAGCGAGGGAGCTTCCATGATCGCGCGTCTTCGCGAGCGCTGTTTCCGCGCGAGCAGCGTCCTCGTCTCTTTTGAAACAGCGCGTACGGCCGCCCTGGACATGGTGCGACCGCATGGCCGGATCGAGCATGTGCCGATTGCGGCGGCGGCGGGCCGCGTCCTGGCACGCGACCTCGCGGCGCCGCATGCGCTGCCGCCTTTCGATCAGGCCGCGATGGATGGCTACGCGCTCCGTTTTCCCGATCGCGAGAATATTCGCCCGAACCTGCCTATCACCGGGCGGACCGAGGCGGGCGATCCGCCCGGGCTCCTGCTGCCGGGAACAGCGCATAGCGTCATGACGGGTGGAATCCTCCCGCAGGGCGCCGACACGGTGGTGATGCTTGAGCAAGCCGTCCGGCGCGGCGACAGCATCGACATCGCTCCAGGCAGCGCACGCGGGAGCCATATCCGCCGGGCCGGAGAAGATGTTCCGGCAGGCTCCCTGGCCCTTGAGCAGGGGCGGCACATTCGCTGGCCCGAGATCGCGCTGCTAGCCGCCTTCGGCATCGAAAGCGTCCCCGTTGCGGAGCCGGTTCGCATCGCCGTGCTCGTGACGGGTTCCGAGCTGCGGGGGCCCGGCAAACCATTGCCGGCTGGCTCCATCCATGATTCCAACGGACCAATGCTCGCGGCGCTGCTGCGGGAATCGGGGATGGATATCAGCGTGCAGAGGGTCGATGACGATGGCGCGGCGATTGCCGCAGAGCTCGCGCGCCTCGCCGGCAAAGCCGACATCGTGGTCACGACGGCGGGCATGTCGGTCGGAGCCCGCGATCACGTCCCGGATGCCGTCATGGCGATCGGCGGCCAGCTCGATATCTTCAAGATCGCCATGAAACCCGGCAAGCCATTGGCGCTCGGCCGCATCGGCGGTGCCGTCTACGTCGGCCTGCCAGGCAATCCGCAGGCTGTTGCCTGTGGCGCGCTCGCCTTTTTGCGCCCGATGATCGATGCGATGCTTGGCTGTCCGGCGAAGGCGCCGTTCATGGCCGAGGCGGCCTTCGCGCGCGGCATCCGTTCCGCCGATCGCACCGAACTGCTCCCCGTACGCCTTTGCAACCGGAACGGCCGGCTCGTCGCGGAGAGGGTCGGTCCCGAGGGTTCGCACCGCCTGGCGCCCATCGCCGCCGCCGATGCGATGGCCATCATTCCGGCGCCTCGGCCGCTCGACCCCGGCACGCTCGTCGAAATCCTGCCGTTCGCGCGGATGCTGCCGAAAGGGGACTGATCGCCATGGCCTGCCTCCTTATCGACAACTTCGGACGCCGCATCTCCTATCTTCGCCTCTCGGTCACGGATCGCTGCGATCTGAGATGCGTCTATTGCATGGCGGAGAACATGAGCTTCGTGCCCCGGCACGAGCTGTTGAATCTCGAGGAGCTCGACCGGGTCGCCTCCGCCTTCATCGCGCGCGGTGTCACGAAAATCCGCATCACCGGCGGCGAACCGTTGGTGCGCAAGGGCATCATGACCTTGTTCGGCAGTCTCTCGCGCCATCTGGCGAGCGGGGCGCTGCGGGAGATCACGCTCACCACCAACGGCACGCTGCTCGCCGCCCATGCCGAGGCGCTGGCAGCGGCTGGCGTGCGCCGCGTCAACGTCTCTCTCGATCCACTCGATCCGGACCGCTTCCGCGCGATCACGCGGCGGGGCACGCTCGGCGTCGTGATGAACGGCCTTCGCGCCGCGCGGGAGGCCGGGCTCAAGGTGAAGCTCAATGCCGTGGCGCTCAAGGGGATCACGGAAGGCGAGATCCACGATCTCATCCATTTCGCGCATGGCAACGACATGGAGCTCACCCTGATCGAGACGATGCCGCTCGGCGATGTCGGCGTCGATCGCACCGACCAGTACCTGCCGCTTTCCACGCTCCGCCACATTGTGGAGAGCCGCTGGACCTTGACCGATACCAGCGAGCGCACGGGTGGGCCGGCGCACTATGCGCGGGTCGCGGAGACCGGCGGGCGGATCGGCTTCATCACGCCGATGAGCCACAGCTTCTGCGAAAGCTGCAATCGCGTCCGCGTCAGCGCCACCGGCACGCTCTACACCTGCCTCGGTCAGGAAGACCGCATCGATCTGCGCGCCGCGCTGCGCAGCTCCGAAGGCGATGAGGCGCTGCATGCAGCGATCGACCGCGGCATCGGCGCCAAGCCGCGCGGCCATGATTTCCTGATCGAGCGCGGCCGCCCCACGCTTGCCCGCCACATGTCCGCGCTTGGGGGATAGGAAGGTATGTCCATGTCCACGGAACTGAGACCGATCACCGCCATCCTCTATGCCGACGGGCAGGCCTTCGAGACATTCCTGCGGGATTTGACCGCCGGGATGGTGCGGCGCGGACTTCGGCTCGCAGGGCTTGTCCAGCACTCCATCCCTCGCCCCGACCGGCGCAAATGTGACATGCTGCTGCGCGATCTCGCGACCGGCGCGCTCCACCCGATCTCGGAAGATCGCGGCGCGGAGGCGCACGGCTGCTCACTCGACACGGATCTGCTCACGCGGGCTTGCACCGCTGCGGAGGTAGGCCTTTCCGACCGGACGGCGCTCCTCGTGCTGTGCAAGTTCGGCAAGGTCGAGGCCGGCGGCGGCGGTATGCGCGGGCTGATCGAGGCTGCGCTCGGCTATGCCGTTCCCGTTCTCATCGGCGTGCCGGCGATCAACCGGGAAGCATTCGAGGCCTTTGCCGGCGATTTCGCGCACCTGCTGCCGCTGGAATTGTTCGGCCCGGACGCTATTGACCGAATCATTGCCGGGCAGCTTGCGTGATGGACGACGTCATTCTCGCCCGCGCGCTGCATGTGCTCGCCGTGATCCACTGGATCGGCAGCCTCGCCTTCGTCACGCTCGTCGTCCTGCCGCTCTCCGCAACGAAAGCGCGCGAGGGCATCGCCCTGTTCGAGGCCGTGGAACGCCGCTTCTCTCGCCAGGTTCGCATTTCCGTTCCCGTCGTTGGGCTGAGCGGGTTCTGGATGACCTGGCGCATGGACATCTGGGATCGCTTCCACGATCCTGAATATTGGTGGATGGGGGCGATGCTCGGGCTCTGGCTGCTCTTCATCCTGCTGCTCTTCGTCATCGAGCCCATCATCGCGAGGCGTCCCGTCGAGCGCGACCCTGTCGCCACGGTCCGCCGCCTCAGCACAGCACACCGCATCCTGCTGCTCGCGGCCGTCCTGACGGCGCTCGGTGCCGTCGCCGGCGCGCACGGCTTCTCCTTCTGAAACGCGAACGAGCGGACAGGTGATCATGAAGCGCACAGCGGAAAAGCAGTGAGCCTGGAAGGGACCGGCGCTCCTCAGTTGGGACTTCCGCCCCTTCTTCCTGCTTGGCGCAATCTGGGCGGTTCTGGTAATCGCGATCTGGCCGGCCTTCTTCAAGGGCGGGCTCGATGTGCCCACGGCCTTCGCTCCGGTGGGCTGGCACGTGCACGAGATGATTTTCGGCTACGGAGCGGCCGTGATCACAGGCTTCCTGCTGACCGCCGTGCCGAACTGGACGGGCCGGCTGCCCGTTGCCGGTTGGCCGCTCGCGCTGCCTACCCTTCTTTGGGTCGCCGGCCGGGCGGCTGTATTCGCCTCAGCGTCGATTGGGTGGCGGGCGGCTGCCTGCGTCGACATATCGTTCCTTGCCGGTTTCGCCGGTGCGCCGGTCGGGGGGCCTGGCTGGGAAGAATTGGTGGCGATATAGGGGGGAAACGGACGGGCAGCTTTTGTCGGAACGAATTCATATAGCTGACAAGCGATTCCCTCCCACACAGATGCATCAGCAGGAACAGCGACAGCATCGGCTTCTGCGCCGGTCAAGAGCGCCGCAGCCGTACCCAACTGCCCACGAACGCATCAGCTAATCTGGCTGAAAGAACTCCTGCAGTTGTGTGAACACGGCATGGCCGGCCTGATGCCTGTGCACGGTGATAACGTCCTCAAGCTTTTCGATCTGACGGATCATTTGTGGGAGGCGAGCATCCTCGCCGACCTGCAGCCAAATGCGGCTTTGCCGGCCTTCCCCAACTCTAAGACAGAGGATGCCTTCAACGTTGTATGACCGGCGCGAAAATAGACTGACAACATGCGACATCACCCCGGGATGATTGATCACGTTGATTTCCAGCACAGCGCCCGCTGCAGGGTGAAAGCCATCTAGATTTTGCATGTTCATTCCTTAGGCTCCTATCATTTCTCGGTTGGCTGCACCGGGCGGCACCATGGGGTAGACCTTGTGCAGAGCATCGATGCTCGCGTGGATGAGGCAGGGGCCGGGCTCGCTCAGAGCATTCGCCAAGCTGGCAAGAGGATCTGACGAAGCGTCCAAATCGACGGCAGCAACGCCTAGTGCACGGGCTGCCGCAACGAAGTCCGGCACCGCACGAAACTCAGAGGCAAACAAACGCTGGCCGTAGAACAGCGTTTGTTGCTGGTGCACCAGGCCAAGTGTGCCGTTGTTCATCAGGATGATTTTGACGTTGGCGCGCAGCTCGGCCGCCGTCACCAGCTCCTGCACGTTCATCAGGATTGAGCCATCGCCCGTGAAGCACACCACCGTGGCATCTGGTGCCGCTATCGCCGCACCGATGGCGGCAGGCAAGCCAAATCCCATCGTGCCAAGTCCGCCCGAAGTCAGCCACTTACGCGGCCGGAACGAGGGGTAAGCCTGAGCGACCCACATCTGATGTTGCCCCACATCCGTGGTGATGATCGCGTCGCTGTTCAGATTCGCGGCCACTGCGCGGATCAGGCCGTAGTGCGAGCGCGGATCGTCGGTGGCAGGTAGTTGCTGCGGGTGAGTGGTCTTGAGCACTTCGATACGGGTCAGCCAGTCAGCGCGTGTATCCGTAGGCACCAGCGGCAGCAGCCGGCTTAGCGCCTCGCCTACATCCGCGACAATGCCCACGTGGGCTGTCTTGATCTTGTTCAGCTCGGCAGGATCGATGTCGATGTGGATGACCTTGGCCTGCGGACAGAAGGCCGCGACCTTGCCGGTAGCACGATCGTCAAAGCGGGCACCAATGGCGATCAGCAGATCGCACTCTTCCAGAGCCAAGTTGGTGCATGGTGCGCCGTGCTGACCTAGCATGCCGAGTGAGAGCGCATGCTCCGATGGAATGGCCCCCAATGCCATGAGCGAGGTCACCGTAGGCACACTTGCCTTTTCGGCCAATGAGACCGCTGCTTCCGCTGCCCCCGCATGAACGACGCCGCCACCCAAATAGAGGATGGGACGCTGTGCGTCGGCAATCAGGGACGCCGCTTGCGCCAACGCCTCATTGCCGGCCGGTATCGCGTCTATGCGACGACCGGGTTCAGGCCAGTGAGCCACCTCGATGATTTCGTTCTGCAGGTCTTTGGGAATGTCGATCAACACAGGACCAGGCCGACCCGATGATGCGATCGTGAAAGCCCGAGGAATAACTTCCAGCAACTCCCGGACCGACGACACGAGGAAGTTGTGCTTGGTGATCGGGATCGACAGGCCGTAGGTATCGACCTCCTGAAAGGCATCCGTGCCGATCAACGCCCGCGCAACCTGGCCCGTGATTGCGACCAGAGGGATTGAGTCCATCTTGGCGTCTGCAATCGCGGTCAGCAGATTGGTGACGCCCGGGCCGGAAGTCGCCATACAGACGGCGACTTCGCCTGACACACGAGCCATGCCCTGGGCAATGAAACCCGCGCCCTGTTCGTGGCGCGCAAGGATATGCTGGATTTTTGCCGATTGGCTCAGTGCGTCGTAAATGGGCAGGATGGCGCCGCCTGGGTAGCCTGTGATCAGGCGCACCCCTTGGCGTTCGAGGAGGCGGACCGTGATGTGCGCGCCCGATAGTGTTTCCGTCATGTAAGCTCCTTGGGTCTTGCCGACGCAGACGGAGCTCAAAATGAAAACCCCGCCCGGTTGCGCCGGCGGGGTTGGCAAACTGTCTAAAGCGTGGTGCTTCCTGTCTACCTGATCCGCGACGACGCGTGTCCAATCACGCTTACTACCGCTACGAGCACGACAGCCGGCAGCACCGCGAAAGCAGTGTTGACGAAGGAAATGTCGTTGGTAGCAGCGTGCATGATGCGCTCGACGGGAAAGGGCTAGCTCCGAGCCGATAGAGGAAACTGCGGAGAAAAACAACGTCTTTTTAGTATACAGGATCAACGTATGATGGCGCTGGTAACCTGTGAGTTCTACGATCTTTCACCCAAGCCATTGAGTGATTGTCGCTACGAGGGCGATGGCGGCGATA
Organism: Hyphomicrobiales bacterium; assembly: GCA_930633525.1. Lineage (NCBI taxonomy): Bacteria > Pseudomonadati > Pseudomonadota > Alphaproteobacteria > Hyphomicrobiales > Hyphomicrobiales bacterium. Next base: position 1,096,147 of record CAKNFP010000002.1, on the reverse strand, counting down.
AAGTTGACGGCAAGACGGTCACAGCGCGTTACGATGCGACGCCAGTTCTTGAGCCTTCCAAACATGCGCTCGATGACGTTGCGGCGGCGGTACGCTTTACGGTTGAACGGACAGACGACGTCGCGCGCGACGACTTCGCCGTTGGCGCGGGAGCCGAGATAACCGGAGACGATATAGCGGCTCGTCTCGATCAGCCCGCGTTCCTCTACCCCGCGCAGCAGGTCGCCGACAAGTTCCGGCTCCAGCACCGGCCGCGCATGGTCTCGAAGCCGGGAGGGTTGGAAAGCAGTGTGGTCGGCACCGCCGCGACGTTCAACCCGTGCGCCTGCATGGGCAGAACGGCGGCGCTGTTGCCGACATGCCCATGCACGACCTGGCTCTGGATCGGGATGATGGAAGTCGTCATGGGCATCGACCGGGATTTCACTTCGCGGCCCCCTCGCTCATGGACAGGTCGGTACGCTCGCGACGCGGCAGACGACCGTTGAGGACGAGATAGGCGACGAGGCCGACAGCCAAGCCCCAGAACGCTCCGCCGATGCCGAGCAGTTTGATGTTGGCGGCGGATGCGAGGAAGGTGATCAGCGCCGCCTCGCGGGAGGCCGGGTCGGCCATCGCCCCCGCGAGGCTGCCGCCGATGGTGCCAAGGAGCGCCAGACCGGCGAGCGTGGTGATGAATGTCGCGGGAAACGCCATGAAGACAGCGGCCAGCGTCACGCCGAACACGCCGACCAGCACATAGAAGCAGCCAGCAGCGATCCCGGCGATCCAGCGTTTGGACGGGTCCTCATGCGCCTCCTTGCCAGTGGCGATCGCCGCCGTGATCGCCGCGATGTTGAAGGCATGAGAGCCAAACGGGGCCATGATGAGCGAGCCGAGGCCCGTCACGGTCACGATGGGATTGGCGCTCGTCTTGAAGCTGTCGTTTCGCAGGACGAGCATTCCCGGCATGTATTGGCCGGTCAGCGTGATGAGGAACAGTGGCAGCGCGACCGAGAGAAGCGCGTTCAGCGAGAACTCCGGCATCGTGAAGATCGGAGCCGCGAATTCCAGCTTCAGGCCGGACAGGTCTACGCGACCTTGCGTCAACAGGAAGGCAAGCCCGAGAACCAGAATACCCACCACGGCGTAACGGGTGGAGAAGCGCTTCAACGCGACATAGGCGACGATCAGCAAGCCGACCAGTAACGGATCGACGCTCGCACCCCCGAAGGCCCCAATGCCGAATTGCAGTAGGATGCCAGCCAGCATGCCCGAGGCGATACCCGGTGGAATCACGCGGATGACCTTCTCGAAGTAACCCGACATGCCGAGCGCGACGAAGGCGGCCGCCGAGATCATGTAGGCGCCGATCGCCTCCGCATAGGGCGTCGTCGCAAGCGCGGTAACGAGAAACGCCGCTGCCGGCGTCGACCAGGCTGTGATGATCGGTTCGCGATAGTGCAGACTCAGGAAGAGTCCCGTCAATCCGACGCCGATGGAAACAGACCAGACCCAGGATGCCGTGAGTTCCGGGCTCAGGCCCGCGATCTTCGCTGCCTGAAAGACCAGAATGAAGGTGCCGCCATAATTGACAATGACGGAGATCAGACCCGCGACGATGGGATGGGTGAGATCATTGAGGCGAATGGGAGCTGAGCTGGGTGGCATGGTCGGGACGGGATTCCTGAAGGTTGGGGCCGCAAGGGCGGCGGGTTACCTTGACAATTAGCCAATTAATGGCCTGATGATCCCATCCACTTTGTTTGAGAGATGCAGACCATTTGTTCAAGCACTCCCAACTCGAATCCGTGAAGGCATGGGTTGCCCATCCGGCCCATGCGGCGATGCCGCTTCATGCGCGGATTCAGCGGGCGATCCGCCAATTGATCGTTGACGGCGCACTTGGGCCGGGCAAGCCGCTGCCGGCCTCACGCGCGCTCGCCATATCGCTGGGGGTATCGCGCGACACGATCGAAGCGGCCTATGCGCAGCTTCACGCCGAAGGCTTCATCGATCGGCGGGTCGGTAGCGGCAGCTTCGTAGCGGAAATGACGGAGTTCACGCCCGGTCGCCGCCTCTCTCAGCGCGACACGCTCTTGCGCAATCAGGCTCCGAATCTCAGCAAGCGGGGAGCGGCGATGTTCCGCAGCGGCGGCGTTCGCGAGATGCTCTCACCGCGGCCCTTCGCCCATGGCGTGCCGGAGACGCGCACCTTTCCGCTTCAGCTCTGGGAACGTCTGGAACGGCAGGTACGGAAGGAGGTCGGCGCGCAAACCCTGCTTCACTGCGATCCGCAGGGAACCGAGCCGCTTCGCCGCGCCATTGCCGACTATGTGAACCTCGAACGCGGCGCACGCGCCACGGCTGACCGGGTATTGGTGCTGACCAGTTCGCAGCAGGCCATGTCGCTGTGCGCGAACATGCTGCTTGATCCCGGCGATCGGATCTTCATCGAGGACCCGGCCTACTACGGCGCGCGCAAGGCGTTCGATGCGGCGGGTCTGGAATGCATTCCGATCCGCGTCGATCGGCAGGGGCTCATCGTCGAGCAGATCATGGCCGAGCCGCGCAGGGCCAAGGCGGTCTTCCTGACACCTTCCCACCAGTTCCCGACCGGCGCGACGCTGGCCCTGGACCGCCGCCTGGCACTTATCGAATGGGCCGCGCGGAATCAGGCGTGGATCATCGAAGACGACTATGACAGCGAATTTCGTTACGCTGGCAAGCCGACGGCCTGCGTGCAAGGTCTCGACCCGCACGACCGGACCATTTACATCGGCACCTTCACCAAATCGCTCTTTCCGGGCTTGCGAATTGGCTATGTCGTGTTGCCGCCCCAGCTTGTGAAGCCGATGACCGTCGCGCGTACGTTGCTGGATGGGCATACGGCTCCCATGGCGCAACTGACGCTGGCCCGTTTCATGGAAGGCGGACATTTCGGCGCGCATGTTCGCACCATGCGCGGCGTCTATGCCGAACGGCTCAACGTATTGGCCGGCCTTGTCAGCGAATATCTACCGGATTTCGTCGAGCCGCGTGTTCCCGTTGGCGGGCTGCAGATGCCCTGCGTGTTGACCTGCGACCTCTCGGAGCGCACGGCTATCGACGCGGCCCGAAGGGTCGGGATCGAGCTTCTCGGGCTGTCGGCCCTGCACGCCGCCGGCGACGGCAAAGCCGGCTTCCTGATGGGCTTTGCCGCCTACACGCCTGTCGAAATCGAGGTTGCCGTCCAGAAGCTGGCGAGTGCGCTCCAGACGGTGAGAAGCGTCAATGATCGGGTGGATTGAACATAGCGCCTGGACGCTTTAGAACATATAGAGAACATTCTACTCCAGCCAGATCAGTCGAAAGGGAAACATGCTGAAAGTCATTGCACAGGATTTCATGCGCCTGGACGCCGTTGAGATTGTCCGTCCCCTTTATCGCGAGCTTGTGGAACTCACGCGTCTGGAACCCCTTTGCATCGCTTATGATCTTTTCGTGGACCAGAAAGACCCCGGCCACTTCATTTTTGTTGAAGAATGGCCGGATCGGGCAGCGTTAGACGCCCATTGTGCATCCGAGCACTTCAGGCGGTTGGTCCCGCTCATCAATGCCCATCAACGGCAGGATGCCACATTCATCCTGATGGACAGTTTCAAGTTGGGGAGCTGATCCATTGTCTGGCCCATCCGTGCTTGAAAATGGTCTGGCTAATCATCCTGAAATGGCAGGGACTATCCAGCCGATTTCCTGATAGGGACCAGCAGACCGCACCCCGCGTGAAGCTCATGCGGAGCGCCATTCCCTGCCGGAATCTTGAAGGAGACCAGTGATGGCATTGTCGACAGCTGCCCCGTTGAGCCAGCCCTTCGCAGAAGGATGCGTCGGAAGCGCCAACCTGTCGGGTGGAGATAGCGCCGTGTTTGCGGCCATTGCCGACGAACGTGACCGCCAGCGCGAGTCCATCGAGCTGATCGCCTCGGAGAACTTCGTCAGCCCCGCCGTTCTGGAAGCGCAAGGCTCGATCCTTACCAACAAATACGCCGAAGGCTATCCGCATCGCCGCTACTATGGCGGCTGCGTGAATGTGGATGTGGTCGAGGATTTGGCGATTGCGCGCGTGAACCAGCTTTTCGGCAGCACTCATGCCAACGTCCAGCCGCATTCGGGCAGTCAGGCCAATCAGGCGGTGTTTCTCGCGCTGCTGAAGCCGGGCGATACGATCCTTGGTCTCGATCTCAAGGCGGGCGGACACCTGACCCATGGTGCCCCGGTCAACATGTCCGGCCGCTGGTTCAATGTTGTCAGCTATGGTGTTGACCCGGAAACCCATCTCATCGACCTGGATCAGGTGGCAGCGCTTGCGCGAGCGCATCGTCCGAAACTGCTGATCGCCGGAGGATCGGCCTACCCGCGCATCATCGACTTTGCCCGCTTCCGCCAGATCGCCGACGAGGTGGGCGCGGCCCTGCTCGTGGACATGGCGCATTTCGCAGGGCTGGTGGCTGGCGGCGTCTATCCGTCGCCGGTTCCCTTTGCCGATGTCGTCACCGCGACCACGCATAAAACGCTGCGCGGGCCGCGCGGCGGGTTCGTGCTGACCAATGACGCCGAGATCGCGAAGAAGATCAATTCGGCAGTCTTCCCCGGCCTTCAGGGCGGACCGCTCATGCATGTCATCGCCGCGAAGGCGGTGGCGTTCGGCGAAGCGCTGCAACCGTCGTTCAAGACCTATACGCAAGCTGTGGTCGAGAACTGCCGGGTGCTGGCGCGGGCTCTTGCCGATGGCGGGCTGAAGATCACGTCCGGGGGTACGGATTGCCATCTCGCTGTGATCGATCTGCGTCCCTTCGGCACGACCGGCAATGTCGCTGAGAAGGCACTGGAGTCGGTGGGCATCACGCTCAACAAGAACGCGATTCCGAACGATCCGGAAAAGCCCACGGTGACGTCGGGCATCCGGGTCGGGACCGCCGCGGGCACGTCACGCGGATTTGGTGTGGACGATTATCGTGAGATCGCCGTGCTCATTCTCGATACGCTTCATGCCGTCCGCGCCGGGGCGCTGGATGTGGATCGGCAAGGGATCAACGCGCGCGTGCTCCAGCTCGTCGCGCGCTTTCCGCTGCCTTACTGATCTGGGGCGGACCGCGATGAGCATCCCTCCCACCGTCGGACTCTCGCCGGACGAGATTGCCCGCTTCAGCAACGATCCCGTCACAGTCTTCGCCGCAAACCTGAAAGCAGTTCAGGAGCGCATCGCAGCCGCCTGCCATCGCTGCGGGCGGAGCCCTGATGATGTGCGCCTTCAGCCTGTCACCAAGACGGTTCCCGCCCATGTCCTGCGGCTCGCATACGCCGCCGGCATCGCCGACTTCGGAGAAAACAAGCTTCAGGAGGCTCGGGATAAGCGGGCCATCCTCGGCGATCTGCCGATCCGCTGGAGCATCATCGGTCACCTCCAGACAAACAAGGTGAAGTACCTCGTCCGGTTTGCTTCAGAGTTCCACGCACTCGACAGCTTGCGATTGGCCGATGAACTGAACCGTCGTCTGGAAGCCGAAGGGCGTGATCTCGACGTGTTCGTGCAGGTCAACACCTCCGGCGAGGCCAGCAAATACGGTATGCACCCTGACGATCTCGTGGCCTTTGTAGAGCATCTGCCAGCGTTTTCTCGATTGAAGCCGCAAGGCTTGATGACGCTTGCAATCTTCAGCGAAGATGCCGAGCGCGTGCGGGCCTGCTTCCAATGGCTGCGCAGGCTGCGCGACCGCGCCTCAGCCGTCCATCCCGGCCTCACGCGATTGTCGATGGGCATGTCAGGTGATTTCGAGGTCGCCATCGAGGAAGGCGCGAATGTCGTGCGGGTCGGCCAAGCCATCTTTGGCGTACGTCCAACCAGCGATGCGTTCTATTGGCCCGGTTTTGCAACCAGCGGGATTGACGGGCGACAGAACGAGCCAGTACCCAGTTCCCCCGTGAGCGCCGTCGATTCCTGAAAGCCTTAAGCGTGTCCAGTGAGCGATATCATCGGGCATGCCGTCCACCTATTCTCAAGGAGTATAAATGAACAACGTTGCTCGTCTTGTTATTTTGGGTGGGTTGGTTGCTATCGGCGGAGCCTATGCCTCGGGGCAGTTCAACACATGGCTGCCTCAGGAAATGAAAGTTGGCGGATCGGCCGCCTCGATCCTCGGCGATGGTGAGGCCGCGTTGCAGCCGCAGGATGTTCAGCTGGAGGACAAGCTGCAACCCGTCATCGCCTGCCTCAACGACGTGGCCAGCCCACTGCGCCGCCATGCCGAGGCTTATGCCAACGAGTATCCGCAATTGGTCCAGAAGCCGGGAGCGACCAGGATCGCGGCCAGCTTCAAGATTCAGGTGTACGAGCAGAACAATTCGATCTCGCGCGACTGCGTCAAAGGTCTCAGGGGCGCGGTCGCAATGGCCCCTGCCGATGCAGGTCTAGACGATCCGGGGAAGGTTCTCGCCGATACGCTGGAGAAGCTGATCCCGGTGATGAACGAGGCAGACGCCTATTATAGCCGCAAGGACAATGTCGATGACCGCATGGAGAAGGGTAAGGCGCTCAATGGGCAATTGATGCCGCTCTTCAATACGTTCTTCGACGCCGAGGACAAGCTCAGGCAGGTCGTTTCGGAGCGTAACCATACGCTGCGCGAGAAGCGGCTGGCTGCGATCGAGAAGGCATTCGGGACGGAGAATTTCGGCTGGCAGACGCTCAATGTCTCGCTGTCGGCGCGCCGCGCCATCGATGGCGTCAGCAGCCTGGTCGACGCCGGAAAACTGGATGTGCAGTCTATGGAGAGAATCGAGCGCGACTATCAAGCAGCCTTCGACAAGGCCGATGCTTTCGCCAAGGCGCACCCCGACGTCAAAACCAAGCGTGGCAACAATCCGAAATGGTTTTCGCTCTCCGGCAACTTCAACAGTTTTCTGGTGGAGCTGAAGGAGGTCCGGCGGCTGCTGGCGAACAATCCGAACCAACAGACTGTTCAGGCGCGGTTCTCGAAGTTGCAGGCGAGCTACAATAGCCTGATCCGAAGGTACAACATGACGCCGGATGCATAGCCACGTCGGACGAGCCCGCCGTCGCGTTCGATCGCTCCATCAAGATCACGCGCCCGCAATGATCGCCGTGGTTCATGCGACCTTCCGCCTCGTCACCCACCCTAGTCGATGAAGTCTGAAGACCTTGTCGAGAGAAGCGCGTTTATCCTCGCGGGCTGCTTACCAAACGGAGTCTCATGTCTTTCGTCTTTCGTACCGCGCTGCTGGCGCTCGTCCTCGCCACGCCCACCGCGGGCTTCGCGCAGGACACCCAGACCTTTGAACCCGCCGATGGGTCGTACAGCTTCCAGTATCCGCATAGCTTCACACTGAGCCATATGTTTGCCGATGGCACCGGCGATGTGACAGGCGTCACCGCTTCGACCATGAACAACGGCGATGTGCTCATCACCTTCCTTGGGCCGCGCGATCCCGGCGATATTGCGGTTGTAAGCGAGCAGAGTCGCCAGGCCATCGTCGACGAGTTCACGAAGGCCATAGCCGTTCTGCCTTCGATCAAATTCAAATCATCGGCGATGACGACCATGCTCGGCCAGCCCGCCGTCGATATGGTGTTCACCAATAAAAGGTTCAAAAACGTCGCGATCAATCGCTACGTCTTCACCGTGCGCGACGGCAAAGCCTACAATTTCGAATGTATCTATCGTGAAGATAAGGCGGAGCAATTCGCTCCCGCTTGCGATCTTGCCGTTTCGACCGTGAGCCTGCTTGACGCTGGCGCGGGTTCAGCCAGTGGCGCCGAGGGGCACGAGGCCGGCGATGCTTCGGCAGCCGGAGCCTGCACCGAGCTGGAGCTCAACCGCCGCACTGGCGAGGTTACGGAACTGACCTCCAACATGCTCATGAAGGACCAGTCTCCGGCGATGATTGCTCGGGTCAAGACGGCGCATGACGCGGCGATGGCCATCGACGCGCGGGCAGGATCGAAGCCGTCTGAACAGGATTGCAAGGATGTCGACGCGATCATCAAGGCACTGAAATAAAGGCAGCACATGTTCTCGTCGTAATCGCCATGCTCGAGGTGGCCGCCGTCGCTCTTCTACTTGTATGGCTTCCACGATTCATCGAACAGGATCGGTGCCTTGATCCTGGTGAAGCGCGGATCGGTGGGAAATGCCAGCACGAGGCACCACCCCGATAGCAACTGGAAAAGCTATGTTCACCGACAAATTAACGGTGGTTTTGTCCGCCGCCGCCCTTTGCCTCCTACTGAGCAACCCGAACAGCGCTCACGCGAACGCGGAGTTTCGGTCTGCATGGGCGGACCCCGCACAGACCCGGACGCTTGAGGAACTTCTGTATCAGGCCATACAGGGTAAAGGCGTAGGCGTGCTGACCTCTGCTCATTCGGAGATCGTGGCAAAAGACCTGGCTGCCATCAATCACATCCAGAGGCTGATCGAAAAAGGCGATACTCAAGCGATACAGCGCATCAGCATGAACATGAACGCCTGCCACCATGCTGGTGTGACCATCCGTTTGATGGTCCTCGGTGCCTACGAAACAGCCGAACCGGGCAGCCAACGCGAAATCGCTATTTCAAGCGAAGATGCGCAGCGCTTTGCCGAGTACATGGACCGGTGCGAACGGATGTCCAAAATGTCCGGCAACCGACGATTAATCGGAACCCCATAGCGCCTTGCTTCTGAACGCGCTTGGCGTGCCCGGCGGGGGGGCAAATCACCCGGACAGCAAAGGCAATCTACAACGTCTCTCCACAGTGGAGCCAGGGGCAGGGTATTCGGGCGATACAAAATCGGGATATGGAGGGATATCAGCGACGTTCGGGGGCAAGCCGTTCTTAAAATTGGTCATTTCGGCCAAGGTGGTGCGCAGTGCCCGACGAAGATAAGCGCTATGAATTCATGATGGGAATTTGAGAATTATATAAATATTATGGGAGCGGGAATCTGTGTCTTTCGGCGGTGAACATGTAGAAAGCGGTGGCTATAACGGACATTGGGTGGCGCTTTACCCTGCTTATCATCCGGATAGTTACCGCTGAACTTGCTGGCCGTTGCCATAGGCCTCGAATGCCTCGACCAGATGGTCGAACAGCGCCGCGACACGCGGCAGACGGCGAAGGCTCTCGTGCGTCACGATCCAGGCCGGGAGTAGCGGAAGCTCTATGTCCGGCAGGACACGTTCCAGTTCGGGATAGTGCACGGCCGTTGGGATCTGCGCGACGGCGATGCCGAGGCCGGTTCGTGCGAGGGCGAGCTGCGCGGGATGGCTGTCCGTCCGCGCGATCCAGCGGATGCGGGCCGGGTCGCCGATCAGCGCGGCAACGGCAAGATCGCCGCGATTGCGGTCAGGCCCGATGAACAGATGCTCGCTGATCTCGGCCTTTGAGGCGGGACGTCCGTAGGTTTCGAGATAATCGCGATGGGCAAAGAAGCCGAGCGGGATCGACGGCACCTTCTTTGCCACAAGGGCGGATTGCTCCGGCGGGTGCATCCGCACCGCGACATCGACTTGCTGATCGAGAAGATCGGCACTGGTATTGCTTAGTTCGAACTCGACGGTGAGTTGGGGATGCGTGTCGCGCAGGCTGCGAAGCATGGGCGGAAGAACCTCGATTCCCACGAATTCAGAGACGCTGAGCCGTACCCGGCCCGCCGCCGTCGCCGAATCCGCTGAGGCCGCGCGCAGCATCGCTTCCGACGCATGGGCCATTGCGCGGGCAGGCGCGGCCATTGCCTCGGCTGTCGGCGTGGGCACAAGCCCATGCACCGACCGGGTAAACAGCGTCGTGCCCAGCGCCGCCTCCAGCCCCTCGATACGCGCACGTATGGTGGGTTGGGACAGTCCCAGACGCCGTGCGGCGGCCGACAGGCTGCCCGCCTCCATCACCGCCAGAAAGGCGCGCTGATCATCCCAGTCCACATCCCTTCTCATAAAATTCTTATAGGCAGATAGAGGGTAATTGGCAATTTTCTTATGATCAAACTTGGCCGAAGTTCTCCTCATCGAAAGGAGATCACCCATGGCTCACGTTGTTTCTACACATGAAGGCAACCGGGCGCCCGACCGGACCGCCCTTGTTCTCGGTGCTACGGGCGGCATTGGCGGCGCCATCGCTGCCCGGCTCATCCGCGAGGGATGGGAGGTCCGCGCCCTATGCCGGGACGCCGAAGCGGCGATATCCGGCTGGCGACATGATTGCCCGGCGCCGCAGTTCATCACGGGCGATGCCATGGACCAGGCGTCCGTTATGCGCGCGGCCACGCTGGGAGATGGCGTCGCGGCTATCATCCATGCGGTCAATCCGCCGGGCTATCGCAACTGGTCGTCGCTGGTGCTGCCGATGATCGACAATACGCTTGCCGCCGCCCGCGCGGCAGGCGGAGCCCGCATCGTGCTGCCCGGCACGGTCTATAATTACGACCCGGCGCGCACCGCCGTGATCGATGAGAACAGCCCGCAGAATGCGCGCACCGTGAAGGGCAGAATCCGCGTCGCGCTCGAGCGGAAACTTTTGGAGGCCGCCCCGGAGGTTCCCTCGCTCATCGTGCGTGCGGGTGACTTCTTCGGGCCGGGGACGCGGGCGAGCTGGTTCGCGCAGGCGATGGTGAAGCCGGGACAGCCCGTGCGCAAATTCACCAGCATGGCGTCGGGCATTCCCCATGCCTATGCCTATCTGCCCGATCTCGCGGCAACCTTTGCTGGTCTGCTCGCGATCCCGGAACGGCTGCGTCCCCACGAGGCCGTGCAGTTCGCCGGCCATTGGGACGCGACCGGGACTGAGATGCGCGATGCGGTCCGCCGGGTCCTGGGTCGCGACATGCCGGAACGCGCATTCCCTTGGTGGCTGATGCGTCTTGCCGCGCCATTCGGCGGGTTTCCGAAGGAAGCGATGGAGATAGAGCCAGTGTGGAAGCATCCCATGCGCCTCGACAATCGCCGTCTCGTGGAACTGCTTGGCGTCGAGCCACACACTCCGATCGATCAGGCCGTCGCAGCGACGCTGACCGACATGGGCTGCCTTGCCCGACCGCGGGGCCATACTCACCTTGCCCACGCCCGCCCCGGAAGACAGGAGGCGTGAGATGAACTGGAAGACCTATCCGTTGATGCCGAAAAGCTGAAGCGCGCGTGGCTCGCCTATTTGGATAGCCAGGACGGCTCGCTCTTGTTCTTGGCCATCATTTCCAGACGTACGCGATAGCCGCTCGCGATGTGGCGCCTTGCCGCCGCCTCGGCACGATCACCGTCGCCGCGTGCGATCGCATCGATAATCTCCTCATGTTCATGTTGCGCGCTTTCGACGCGGCCGGCGAAGAGATAGGTGGATGACGGCAAAAGACTGAGGTGAATGCGCAGGTTATCAAGCGCATCAATCATGAATGTGTTGTGCGAGGCCCGCGCGATATGACGATGCAGCAGCTTGTTGCTCTCGCTCAACCGCACGGGATCGGTAACACCGCGATCATTATCGACGATTTGCCGCATGACCTCGACCTCCTCTCGGGAGGCATGGTGCGCGGCAAGCCGCGTTGCCATGCCCTCGAGACCTTCGCGCACGGCGAAGAGCTGCCGGGTCTGATCATGGCTGATAGCGGCGACCACGAGGCCGCGCTGGGGACCATGGTCCGCAAGCCCCATCGCATGTAACCGATGGAGCGCCTCGCGGACGGGGGTACGGCTGATTCCGAGCTTTTCGGCCAGTTCCGTTTCGCGCAGACGCGTACCTGGCGGGAGATCGCCCCGTTCGATGGCCGAAAGCAGCAGCTCCATCGGTGACAATTTGGTCGGCTGGCCATCAATCTTCAACTGCATATGTTCACCGTACCGGGGTCCGCATCCCAGTGCATGCTGCGCAGGCATGCTCTAAGACATTAGAATCGATCACGATATCTGCGCTTGGACGGTTCGATCCAAACGCAGCGTGGTCTAGGTTCGGTTCTCTGTATACATATGTTTCGAGAGGATGGCAGCTTTCCTTGTTCGGGCCGCGGGAACAGCGTGCCGGAACTTCCCCTGGTCTCGATGCGGCTTCAGCCCTTTAGCCGGTCGAAGCCCTTGCGGATCTCCTCGATCAAATCGCGGGGATCTTCGAGGCCCACGTGAATACGGATTGTCTGGCCACCCGGCGCCCAACGCGTTGCCGTACGGTAGACCGAGGGATTGCTCGGCGTCATCAGGCTCTCGAAGCCACCCCAGCTCGAGCCCATTCCGAACAGCGTGAAGCCATCGAACATACGCGCCAGGGCAGGGCGGTCGGTCTCCGCGATGACGAAACCAAAAAGGCCGGACGAGCCGCTAAAATGCCGTTTCCAGACATCGTGGAATGGATCGGCCGCGCGGCCCGGGTGCATGATGCGGATGACTTCCTCGGTCTGTGAGAGCAATTCCGCCACCTCAAGCGCATTGGCCTCATGCTGGTGCATCCGTACGCCGATCGTGCGGAGGCCACGCAACGCCAGGAAGGCATCGTCGGGGCTGATGCAGACGCCGAATCGCAGATAGGTTTCCCGCAGTTTCTCGTAGAGGGGCTCGTTGCAGGCGATCGTCCCCAGCATGACATCACTGTGGCCGGAGATGTATTTCGTCCCGGCCTGGACCGAGATATCCACGCCGAAAGCGAGAGGTTTGAAAAAGTAGCCGCCTGACCATGTATTGTCGATGGCCGTGACAACTCCGGCCTGACGGGCTGCGGTGACAATGGCCTCCACATCCTGGACCTCGAAGGTCTGCGAGCCGGGTGATTCCATCCAGATCAGACGGGTCTCGGGTCGGATGAGCTCGGCGATCCCGGCGCCGATCGCAGGGTCGTAATATGTTGTTTCCACACCGAACTTGCGCAGCATCAGGTCGCAGAACTTGCGGGTTGGGCCATAGGCGCTGTCGCTGACGAGGAAGTGGGCGCCGGGCTCGGCAAAGGTCATCAGCACCACTGAAAGTGCCATGACTCCGGAGGGCGCGATCAGGGCGCGATCGGCGTTTTCCAAGGCGCAGATGGCATCTTCGAGCGAATGTGTCGTCGGCGTGCCGCGGCGACCGTAGCGGAGCTTCGTGCCTTCCTTGGCATCGAGCGCGGCCAGATTGGGAAAAAGAATGGTCGAGGCGCGATAGACCGGCGTATTCACGGCGCCGTAGTGCTCTGCCGGGGCACGTCCACAATGCGCAATTACCGTTGCGGGTCGCAATACGTCGGTCATCCCTGTCTGCCTTTCGCGCAGTCTATGATGAGGCAAAGCTCGATTTAGCCATTGCATCCATATGAAAACATTTGTATACATAACTAGGGCGAGCGTCAACTGACGGCTCCATCAGCAAAAAATGGCAAAGAGCCGATAGGCGAAAAGCAGAGAGGGATTGACATGCGACGACTGAAAACCCTGATGGCATGTGGCGCCATCCTGCTGACGGCGGGCTTTGGCTCGGCTGCCCATGGTGCCAACGGCGACACGTTGGCGCAGGTCAAGGCGCGCGGAGAGGTGCTCTGCGGTGTCCACCCGGCCCGTCATGGTTTCGCCGCGCCGGACAGCAAGGGCAAATGGGAGGGATTCGAGGTCGATTTCTGCAAGGCGCTCGCGGCCGCCATTTTTGGCGATGCGGCAAAGGTGCGCTTTGTCGCCCTCTCTTCACAACAGCGCTTTCCGGCGATTCAATCCGGTGAGGTCGACGTGCTGGCGCGCAACGTGACGGCGAATCTCGGCCGTGATACGGCCCTTGGCCTCAACTTCGCGCCGCCGATCTTCTATACGGGTACCGGTTTCATGGTGCGTGCGGACGCTGGCGTCTCGAAGATCGAGGACTTGAACGGCGCGGTTATCTGCATGGCTCCCGGCAGCACGACCGAGCGCAATGTCGCGCAGATCTTCGCGGCGCGCGGCATGACCTACAAGCCCGTCGTGATCGAGAATAACAAGCAGCTGGTCGATGCCTATGTGACCGGGCGTTGCGATGCCTTGACGAAGGACAAGGCGGCGCTGCCCGGCGTGCGTGCCGTCGATACCGAAAATCCGGCCGATCATGTGCTGTTGCCGGGGATCTATTCCAAGGAGCCGCTGGCCATGGCTGTGCGCCAGGGCGATGACCAATGGTATGATATCGTGAAATGGGTGGTCTTTGCGACCTTCAACGCCGAAGAGATGAAGGTGTCGCAGGATAATGTCGACAAGATGATGGCATCGGAAGATCCCGATATTCAGAATTTTCTCGGTGTCATTGGCGATACGGGCGCCAAGCTTGGCCTCGGGCCGAAATGGTCGCATGACGTCGTCAAGCAGGTCGGTAACTACGCCGATATCTATGACCGTCATTTCGGCCCGAAGTCTCCCATCGCGCTTGATCGTGATCTCAATCGGCAATGGACGGATGGCGGCATTCTCTACGGGCAGCCGATGAACTAACGATGCTTCTGGCAGGGCGTGGCGGGAACTGATGCGCCGCCACGGCTTCCACGTGGACCGGTGTTGCCAGCAAGGAATGACAATGACCGAGACGACCTCGCCCGCGCGGACAGTGCTGCCGCCACGCCGTGGCCCCGCCGATATTATCTACAGCCAATCCTTCCGCACTATTTTCTATCAAGCGGCTCTCGCGATACTGCTGTTTTTCGGCGGTTACTATCTCTACTCGAATGTGGTCGCGAATCTGAGGGCGCAGAACATCGCGACTGGGTTCCGTTTCCTCTCGGAGGTATCGCAATTCGAGATAGGCGAGAAACTCATTCCCTATTCGGCGCGTGATACCTATCTGGACGCGCTGGTCGTCGGGCTCATGAACACGCTGGCCGTTTCGATCGTCGGCATCGTCGTCGCGACGGTCCTGGGCTTCGCGGTTGGAATAGCGCGGACTTCGAGCAATTGGCTGCTGGGCCATGTGGCGACGGCCTACGTGGAAGTGGTCCGCAATATTCCGGTCATCCTCCAGGTCATTTTCTGGGCTGTGGTCATCCGGAATCTTCCATCGCCGCGCGCTGCGATCGAACTTTGGGGTGTGGGTTTCCTGACGAACCGGGGGCTGACCTTGGCGGTGCCCCTTGCCAACCCCGCGCATGCCGCGATGCTCGTGGCGTTCGGCGTCGGTGTTGTCGCTGCATTCGTGGTTGCGCACTGGGCCAGGCGGCATCGGGAAGCAACCGGTACGTATATTGACGGTTTCTCGCTCGGCCTCGCGATCATCGTCGCCTTGCCGCTCCTGA
The DNA here is from genome assembly GCA_930633525.1 of Hyphomicrobiales bacterium. Lineage (NCBI taxonomy): Bacteria > Pseudomonadati > Pseudomonadota > Alphaproteobacteria > Hyphomicrobiales > Hyphomicrobiales bacterium. The sequence continues at coordinate 1,080,939 of CAKNFP010000002.1, read as the reverse complement.
CATGGCTTGCCTATGGGGCGCCCATCGGCATGAGCGTGCCGGAGCGCAAGGGTTTCAATTTCAGCGGCGGCGCAACGCTCTCGCCTGAATTCGTGGCGCTGCTGATGGGCATCTCGATGTATGCATCGGGCTTTATTGCCGAGATCGTGCGCAGCGGCATCGAAGCGACGCCGCGTGGCCAGGTGGAGGCCGCCCGCGCCATCGGCCTGAAGCCATGGTTCATCATGCGCTACGTCGTGCTGCCGCAGGCGCTGCGCGTGATTGTCCCGCCGCTGACGAGCCAATATGTGAGCCTCGCCAAGAATAGCTCGATCGCTGTGGTCGTCGGCTATCCCGATCTCGTCAATATCGGCAACACCGTGATGAACCAGACGGGGCAGGCGGTCGAGGCCATCGCGATCATGATGGTCGTCTACCTGGCCATCAGCATCGTCACATCGCTCCTGATGAACCTCTACAATCGCGCCGTTGCGATCAAGGAACGCTAGGCCATGGCCAATGCGATGAATCTTCCAATTTCAGCTGCCGATGGTCCGGCGAAAGATTTGCCGCCGCAAGGCGCGCGCGGGGCGTTGTCCTGGGTCGGGCGCAATCTCTTCAACAGTGTTCCGCAGACGATCATGACGCTTGTCGTTGGATGGCTGTTGGCGCGCTTTCTCTGGTTCGTGTTGAACTGGGCCATACTCGATGCCGTATGGTATACGACGGATCCGGAGGTCTGCCGGCAGGCTGCCGGGGCCTGCTGGGCCGTAATCGTGGAGAAGCACAGGCCGATCCTGTTCGGCATGTATCCCCACGAAGAGCACTGGCGGCTGGTCTTGATGATCGCCATCTATCTGGTGACCGTCGTCATCTCTCTAGCGCCCGCGTTCTGGAACCTGCGGCTCCTGATCCCCTTGTGGATCTTTGCCGTGGTTGCCATCACCATCTTGATGTTCGGCGGTGTGTTCGGCCTGCCTTTCGTCCCGACGTCCGAATGGGGCGGGTTGCCGCTGACCATTCTCCTGTTCACCGGCACGGTGCTGTTTGGGATGCCGGTCGCGGTGTTTCTGGCGCTGGGCCGGCGTTCGCCCCTGCCGATCGCGCGTGGTGTTTCGGTCATGTTGGTCGAGGGGCTGCGGGGCGTCCCGCTGATCACCATCCTGTTCGTGGCGGTGAATATCTTTCCGTTGTTCTTGCCGACTGGCGTGGAGGTCAACAAACTTCTGCGCATCACCGTTGGCATCGCGATCTTCTTCGCCTGTTACCAGGCAGAGGTGATCCGTGGCGGACTGCAGGCCATACCGCGCGGCCAGTACGAGGCCGCAGCCTCGCTGAACATGACCTATTGGCAGACGACACGGCGTATCATCCTGCCGCAGGCCATCCGCATCTGCCTGCCTGCAATTACCAACCATATTATTGCCGCGATGAAGAACACGTCCTTCGTCATCATCATCGGGCTATTCGATATCCTCACGGCAACGACCGCGGTGATGCAGGATCCACTGTGGCGACGCTTTTATATTGAAGCTTATCTCTTCGTCGCTCTCATCTACCTCGGCTTCGGCTTTGCATTGTCGCGCTATGCGCGGCGCGTGGAACGCTGGATTGCATCTGGCCGTATCTGACCTCATCGGAAGAGACAAGACATGACGGCAAACACCATCTCCGCCCCTGTCATCCAGCTCAGCAATGTCAGTAAGTGGTATGGCAACTTCAAGGTGCTCAACAGCGTGTCGCTCGACGTTCGCAAGGGCGAGCGGATGGTGATATGCGGCCCTTCCGGCTCAGGAAAGTCTACGCTTATCCGCTGTATCAACCGGCTTGAAGAGCATCAGACCGGCGATATATTCGTCAACGGACTTGAGTTGAACGACAGTGTCAAGAATATCTCTGCCATCCGTCGGAATATCGGCATGGTGTTCCAGTCGTTCAATCTGTTTCCCCACCTGACTGTGCTCGAGAACCTGACCATCGGCCCCACGCTGGTGCGGCAGATGAAGCGCAAGGATGCTGAAGAACTCGCGATGCATTTCCTGCGCAAGGTCCGCATTCCGGAACAGGCGCATAAGCATCCGCTGCAGCTCTCGGGTGGGCAGCAGCAGCGCGTGGCCATCGCCCGGGCGCTCTGCATGGAGCCGGAAATCATGCTCTTCGACGAGCCGACGTCGGCGCTCGATCCTGAGATGATCAAGGAAGTTCTCGACACGATGATCGAGTTGGCCGGCAGCGGAATGACAATGATCGTGGTGACGCACGAGATGGGCTTTGCGCGGACCGTCGCCAATACTGTCGTATTGATGGCTGACGGCAATATTGTCGAGACCGCGGCACCGCAGGAATTCTTCGGAAATCCGAAGCATGAGCGAACACGCAACTTTCTCGATCAAATTCTGAAGCACTGATCAGGCGCACGCCTGAGGAGATCGAATGTCGTCGCTGACACAAGAACTGGCCCGCTTGGCAGCGGCGCTGGAGGCACGCGATTTGCCTGAAGCCGCCATCGGATGGGCCAGCCGGACCTTTGCCGATACGATCGCCTGCGGCTTGGCCGGCGCCGGCGAGGACGTGGTTTCGCGTCTGGCCGCCGTCTTGCCATCCGGGCCGGGACAGGCGCGGGTCTGGGGCGCCGCCCGCCGCGACCATATGTTGAATGCCGCGCAATTGAACGGCGTCGCCGCCCATGCGCTAGATTTCGATGATTGCCATCTGGTGATGGATGGGCATCCCTCGGTGTCCATCGTGCCGGCCCTCATTGCACTGGCGGAGGAGCTCGACGCATCGGGCGAGGATCTGCTGGCGGCCTATGTCGCAGGCATCGAGGCCGAACTGCGACTGGCGGCCCTGTGCAATCCAGCTCATGCAGACCGCGGCTGGCACCCGACGGTCACGTTCGGTGTCATCGGTTCCGCCATCGCCTGCGGGCGGCTGCTGCGGCTCGATGCGTCCCGCATGACGGTCGCCATTGCCATCGCCGCGTCGCAGGCGTCAGGCCTGCGCGCCAATTCCGGTACGATGACCAAGCCGCTCCATGCGGGCCAGGCCAATCGCAACGGCCTGCAGGCGGCGCTGCTGGCCGCGGAGGGCTTTACGGCCAATCCCACGGCGCTCGAACATCGCTTCGGCTTCATGGCCGCGTTCAACGGCGGGCCTGAGGCCGATCCAGCATCGGTTCTGGCAAGTTGGGGCGAGGAGTTCCTGCTGCTCACGCCCGGCATCGCGATCAAGCAATATCCCTGCTGCGCCTTCATTCATTCCGCGATCGACGCTGCGGGAACCCTCCGGCAGAACATCCCCGGGGTGGAGGACATCGCTTCGGTCACGGTGCATCTCCACCGGCGGCGTCTGCGCAACATCGATCGCCCGGAGCCCCGCGACGGACTCGATGCGAAGTTCAGCACGCAGTATCTGACAGCGCGGGCGCTGGCGCAGCCCGGCGTGGGTTTTGATGATTTCGAGGACACGCAAATCCGGGATGCCGCGATTGCGAGGCTCGCCGCGCGTGTTCACCTCGTGCCGCATGATGCCGAGGATCTCTCCTATGGCCGGGTCGAGGTCACCCTGGCGGACGGGCGCACGCTCAGCGCCGAAGACAGCGTGGCCATGGGCCGCGGCCCCGCCAATCCCATGACAGATATCCAGTTCGCCGCGAAGTTCCATGACTGCGCCGGCCGGCTTCTTTCGCACGCCGGCAGCGCCAGATTGCTGGAAGCGCTTCTTGACCTCAGCGCCCAGCGCTCTGCCCGGGCGCTCGGTGCTCTGATGGAACGCGCGCCCTCGACAACGACGCCGGAACCGCGCCGCCCCATCTTGCAGAAGGTGTGAAGACCATGTCCCTTTCCCTAAAACTGGCCGAACGCGTCGTTGGGCTGGATGCCAGCCAATTCCCGTCGGAGGCCATCGGCTGGGCGCGCGACGCGATTGCCGACATGATCGGCTGCGCGCTTCTGGGTGCGCGCACCGCCACTACCGAGGCAAGCCTTTTGCCCGGTATCCAGACGACCGGCTCATGCCTCATCCTCGGGCGCAGGGAGCGGCTCGGGCGGCTTGATGCGGCTTTCGTCAACGGCACATCCGGCCATGCGCTGGATTACGACGATACGAGCAAGTCGCTGTCGGGTCATCCGACGGTGATCATCATCCCCGGGCTTCTGGCGCTGGCGGAAACCCTTGATGCGACGGGCCGCGATTTCGTCGATGCCTATATCGTCGGCGTCGAAGCGGCGACACGCTTCGCGCGTGGCGTCAATTTCCATCACTACGAGAAGGGGTGGCACCCCACGGCGACGCTTGGCATCTTCGGTGCCGCTGTCGCGGCCTCGCGCCTGCTGAAACTCGACGCTGCAAAGACGGCGCACGCCATCTCCATCAGCGCCTCGCTAGCCTCCGGCATCAAGGCCAATTTCGGCACGGACACCAAGCCGCTGCATGCGGGATTGTCGGCGCGCAACGGTCTCTTCGCCGCTCTGCTCGCGGCGGAGGGCTTCGACGGAGCGCCTGCGGCGCTGGAACATCCCCAGGGCTTTCTTGAGGTCTACAACGGCGCGGGCAACTACGATGCGGCGCGCATGCTGCCGGATTGGGGGGCTCCGCTCGACCTGCTGAGCCCCGGCATCTCCATCAAGAAATATCCTTGCGTCTATAGCGTTCACGCCGCAATCGACGCGGCGATCGTGCTGCATCAGGGCGGATTGGACGCGGCCGGCGAGATCACCGACGTGCTGGTGCGGATGCATCCGCGCCGCCTGCTGCCGCATGTCCGAAATCCCGCAACATCGGCGCTGAATGCCAAGTTCTCGCTGCCCTATGCGGTGGCGCGCGCGCTGGTGAACGGCGCGGTGCGGCTCGATCATTTCGAGGATGCGGCGCTCAACGACCAGGACGTGCTCCGGGTGATGAACCTGATCCGCATGGAAAACCTGGCCGACGATGCAAGCGACTACGGCGGCGAGGTGCATGTCCGGCTCGCCGACGGGCGGGTGCTGTCGCATGCGGTGGACGCGCCCGTCGGGCGCGGCCCGGAAACCCCGCTGCCGCCGGGAATGTTGCGCGACAAATTCACCGATTGCGCGACGCGGGCTCTGACAGAAGAGGGCGCATCGAAAGTATTCGACATGTTGATGACGCTGGATGCGATGCCGCGCATCCGGATGCTGACCAGCGCAATCGAAGACAGCGCGGTTGAGGCAAGGAGCGGACGATGAGCTTTTCACATGCATTGGCCGAACGAGCCCTTTCTTTGCGGCTGGATGATCGGCCGGCCGAGATAATTCATATCGCGCGGCGCGCTGTTGCTGACACGATCGGGGTTGCGTTGGCGGGATGTCGCGCGCCTTTCATCGATGCGCTGGAGGCCGTGACCGAGATTGGCGCCGCCCCCGGCGAGGCCACGCTCTGGGGCCGCGGCAAGCGTGCCTCGGTGCTGCAGGCGGCGCTGATCAACGGCGTCTCGGCGCATGCCCTCGATTTCGATGATTGCAGCACGACGATGGGTGGCCACCCCTCCGCCCCTGTACTGCCGGCGATCCTCGCCCTGGCCGAGAGCCGCGGCGCCAGTGCCGGCCAAGTCTTCGAGGCCTATGTCACCGGCTTCGAGGTGGAAACACGCCTCGCGCGCGGTCTGCTGCCGCACCATTATGAAAAAGGCTGGCATCCGACAGCAACGCTTGGTGTTTTCGGGGCAACGGCAGCCTCATCGCGACTGCTCGGTTTCGATGCCGGGCAGATGGCCAATGCGTTGTCGATGGCTGTCTCGATGGCGAGCGGGCTGAAATCGAATTTTGGCACGCCGGTGAAGCCATTGCATGTGGGACAGGCCGCCTACAACGGCGTGCTCGCGGCGCTCATGACCGAGCGTGGCATGGGCGCGAACGCTGAGGCGTTTGAGCACAACTACGGCTTTTTCCGCCTGTTCAATGGCGAGGGCAACTATGACGCCGAGGCCATCCTGTCAGGGTGGGATGGTCCGCTGGACATGCTGGAGCCAGGCATCGCCATCAAGCAGCATCCCTGTTGCGGCAGCGCCCATTCCGCGATTGATGCGGCACTCGCAATCGTGGCGGAGCACGGCCTGCTCGATCCAGCAAGCATCGAGCTGGTGGAAACATCGACGCATGAGCGCCGGCTGGCCCATACCAACCGGCCGCGGCCACAATCCGGGCTCGACGCGAAATTCAGCGTGCAGTTCCTGTCGGCAAAGGCGCTGACCGAGGGGCGCATCCGCCTCGGCGATTTTGATGATGCAACCTTTCTCACCGCGCCGGTCGCCGAACTCCTGCCACGCGTGCGCTCATCCGCCCACCAGGATGCGGATGCCTATTTGGGCAAGGTCAGGGTTATCCTGCGTGACGGCAGGGCGCTGGAGGGCAGCGCTTCGACCCGCTTCGGACGCGGGCCGACCAATCCGATGTCCGATGCTGAATTGAAGGACAAGTTCACCGATTGCGCGTTGCCGGTGCTCGGGCCGGTCACGTCCGCCGATCTGTTCGATCACATTCTTGGTCTGGCGGCGGACGCGGACATGCGCCCGGTCCTGGCGGCTTGCGCGGCGAAGGCTTGAGGAGGCAAACATGCTGAAGCTCTATGGGCGACGTAATTCCTCGAATACTGCGAAAGTCTTGTGGTTGCTGGAGGAGCTCGGCCGGGAGTTCGAATTCATCCTGACCGGCGGAAAATTCGGCGGCAATGATACGCCTGAGTTCCTGGCGATGAATCCCTTCGGGAAGGTGCCGGTTCTCCGCGATGGCGAAACGGTCGTCTGGGAATCGAACGCCGTGCTGCGTTATCTCGCGGCGCGCTCCGGAGGCTGGTTGCTCTGGCCGGAGAGCCTGGCGGGCCGCGCCGGCATCGACCGCTGGATGGATTGGTCGTCCATCTCGCTCACGCCTCCTCTGACGCGACTGCGCAAATCGATCGCGGCTGGGCAGGGCGACGCCGGCCGTGAGGCTGCTGTCGCGCCGTTCATCCAGCTCGATCAGCATCTGGCCAGGCAGAATGCTGCAAGGCAGGCGTTCATTGCCGGTGACGGCCTGACGCTGGCCGATATCACGGCCGCGCCGTCGGTGTGGCGGTGGGGGCTCCTCCCGGGCGAGAAGCCGGAACTGCAGCATCTTGCTGCCTACCGCGCGAGGCTCGCGGCGCTGCCCGGCTACACCAGGCATATCGAGGCTGTGCTGACCTGAACTGAGCGTCATCCTCGAAGCGCGCATCGCGCTCCGGGGCCGGTGCTCGAACAGAGAGGGAGCCGCGGCTCCAGGCCCGTCTCCCGCCCTATCCGCAATGCGTGCGGAGTAACCGTCTGGCATCGCCGAGACGGCAGCCTTCGCTCGACCAGAGCATGAGAACTGACGTGAGTCAGACTGCCATTCCCTTTCTCTTCATGCGCGGCGGCACGTCGCGTGGCCCCTATTTCAACCGCGCCGACCTGCCGGACGATCGCGAGACGCTGGCGGCCGTACTGCTCGCCGTCATGGGCTCCGGGCATCTCCTCAATATCGACGGGATCGGCGGCGGCGCGGCTGTGACGACGAAGGTCGCGATGCTGTCGCGATCAGACAGCAATGCGGCCGATGTCGATTACTTCTTTGCGCAGGTGTCCGTCGAAGACCGGCGCGTCGATTTCAAGCCGACATGCGGCAATATCCTGTCCGGTGTTGGCCCCGCGGCCATCGAAATGGGCCTTGTCGCGCCGATGGGCGACCAGACGGCCGTGCGCATACGCGCCGTGAATACGGGCGCGCTGGTCAAGGCCATCGTCGAGACCCCCGGTGGGGTCGTGCGCTACGACGGATCGGCGGCCATAGCGGGGGTTCCGGGACAGGCCGCCCCTGTCCTTCTCAATTTCATGGACGTCGTCGGCTCGGCCACAGGCGCCCTGCTTCCTACCGGCCAGCCCCGTGACGAAATCGACGGCATCGCGGTGACCTGCATGGATGTCGCCATGCCCATGGTCATCGCGCGGGCGTGCGATTTCGGCCTGACCGGCCATGAAAGCGCGGCTGAGCTCGATGCCAATACGGATTTCTTCGCGCGCATGGAGGCCATCCGGATCGAGGCCGGGCGCCGTATGGGGCTGGGCGACGTATCACAGTCGGTGACACCGAAATTCGGCCTTCTGGCGCCGCCGCAGGCCGGCGGGACAGTCGCCGCACGCTATTTCATGCCGTGGAAAACCCATCCGACCATGGCCGTGACGGGCGCGCAATGCCTGGCCTCCTGCCTGCTGACGCCGGGGACGATCGCGACGGGGTTATGCCCGCCGCCGACCGGTGCGATCGCATTGGTGGAGATCGAGCATCCGGGCGGCATGATCGACGTGACCGTCGACTACGACAATACAGCGGAAGGCTTTCGCCTGAAATCGGCGGGGCTCCTGCGCACCGCCCGGCTGCTCGCGCGCGGCGAAGTCATGGTGCCGAGCGCAATTTGGCCGGGGCATGCGTCGGGTCAGGGCATATAGGCGCCACCAGTCACATCCAGGATCGCGCCACTGGTGAAGGCGGCGCCGTCCGATGCGAGAAAGGCCACCGCGGCCGCGATGTCTTCGGGCCGGCCGACGCGACCGACTGGCGTGCGTGCGATGGTCCGCAGGTCTTCGTCGGCCACGTCTCCGGCATTGCGCGTCAGCGGCGTCACCACGCGTGCAGGTGATACGCAGTTGACCGTGATGCCGGCCGCGCCGACTTCCCCGGCCAGGGCGCGCGAGAAGCCGATGAGCCCGGCCTTCGAGGCGGCATAATGGGCGCGCGTCGTCGGCGAATGCGTGCGTCCGGCGCGCGACGCGATATTGACGATACGCCCCCAGCCGCCGCGCTTCATCAGCGGGACCGCGGCCCGGCACATCAGAAAGACGCCGGTGAGGTTGATGGCGATGACACGCTGCCAGTCGTCCAGCGCCGTCCCCTCCACGTCGTCCTTCTCCGACATCCGGCGGGGCGCTATGCCGGCATTGTTGACGAGGATGTCGAGGCGGCCGAACTGCTCGTCCACTGTCGCGAAGAGCTGGCGGACCGATTCCTCGCTTGCGACATCCGCCGCGAGGCCCAGCGCTACGCCGCCATCCGCGGTGATCTCGGCGGCCGCCTCTTTCGCCTTTTCCTCCTGGATATCGGCGATGACGACCTCAGCGCCTTGCTCCAGGAGCTTCCGGGCGATGGCCCTGCCGACGCCCTGCGCGCCACCTGTCACCAGCGCGACGCGGGTGATGTTCGTTTCCGTCATGGCGGTCCTCCCGGAGGTCATCTGTACGCCGCTTGCACCCTTGGGTCAGCGCGCGAGAGTTGAAATTGTTCTGTGCAGAAGTTGAAACCAACCGCGGCACTGCCGGTACGCGCGTCCACTGCACGTGGGATCCACACATGGGGATGTTGCGCGCCCTGCAATGATGGTTATCGCAGACACTGGGTTCCGCCTGGCCACTGCGGATCTAGGCTGCGCCGAAAATGCCGAGAGATTCATTCAAAGATTCGTCCAAGGGGTCATCCGAGAGATCATCCATGACCGAAACCGCTTCGCAGCCGATTGCAGCCGACAGCTCCAGCCCGGCGCGGGTGGAGATCGATCCCGGCCATCCCGATGTAGCCCGCATCGTCATCGACAATCCGCCGGTCAATGCGGGCTCCTTGGCGGTCCGTGCGGGGCTCCTCAAGGCGATCGAGGAGGTGGCGGCTTCCCCCGCCATCACGGCTGCCGTCCTGATCGGCGCGGGGACCACGTTCATCGCCGGCTCGGACATCAAGGAGTTCGGAGCGCCGCTCGCGGACCCACAGGTGCCGGTTGTGATCGCCGCCATCGAGGCCTGCCCGAAGCCGATCATCGCCGCGATCCATGGCGCGGCGCTCGGCGGCGGCTATGAGATCGCGCTCGGTTGTGATGCCCGCGTGGCAACAGTGGACGCCGTGGTGGGGCTGCCGGAAGTCACGCTCGGCATGATACCCGGCGCGGGTGGAACGGTTCGTCTGCCGCGATTGACCGACCCGGCCAGGGCGATCGAGATCATCGTTAGTGGACGTCGGCTGAAGGCATCCGAGGCCCTTGACCTCGGCTTGATCGACGCGGTCGCGGAGGGCGATCTGGCGGTCTTTGCCGCAGCCTTTGCCCGTGCGCATGGAAAAAGGCGGCTAGGCGAGGCGATGCCGCGCCCCTATGACGAGGCCGAGTTCGAGGCGGCGGCCGCCGCCGCCCTGCGTGAGGGTGGGGATCGCACGGCCGTCCGCGAAGCCGTGGCGGCGGTGCGCCGCGCCCTCCGGAGCCCCTTTGCCGAGGCGCTGCGGAAGGAGCGGGACGTGTTCCAGGTGCTACGGGTCAGTGATGAGGCGGCCGCCCTGCGCGATCGCTTCTTCGCGGAGCGGCGGGCCAGGCGCGAGGCAGCGGCCGCGCATGCTGCCGAGGCGCCGCGCTGACTTGGCGCTCTATGATGTGCGGAAGTCGTCACCCAAGAGATGACGCTTCCATGGGGTGGAGGAAGCCAAATGGAGAACACGAAGTGAGCGAACTGGACGCGCAACGGCAGGCACTCAAGGACCAGATCATTGCCGAGCGGGGTTACTGGCATCCTTTCCACCAGGGACTGCTGGAGCGGGACCCGGATTTCCTCGCCGCCTATCTCGCTTTCCTCTCCCAGCCCTGGCGGACGGGCGTGCTTCAGCCCAAGGTGCGCGAGTTCATCTATATCGCCGTGGATGCCTCGGTCGCGCATATGTATGAGCGCGGCATGCGCCGCCACATCGAGTTCGCGCTTGAACGCGGGGCGACGCCTGACGAGGTGCTGGAGGTGGTGGAACTTGCGGCCGGCCTCGGTGGCGAAAGCGCGATCCTCGGCGTCCGTATCCTCGCGGAAGAACTCAAGGCCATCCGCGGCGAGGATGTCGAAGCGGCAGCGCTCTCCGAGGAGCAGAAGCGCCTGAAGGACGAGTTTATTGCCGTCATGGGCGGCTGGCCGGACTATGGCGATGCCTTCCTGAGCCTCGACGCAGACTATCTGCGGTCGTTCCTAGCCTTTGTCGGCGGGCCCTGGAAGCGCGGGACGCTGGAGCCGAAGATCAAGGACTTCGTGGCCATCGCGGTGAATTCGTCGCCCGCGACCCTCAATCCCGATGGCGTCAGGCGGCATATCCGCAGCGCCCTCGACCATGGTGCGACGTCGACCGAGATCATGGAGGTGATCCAGCTCGCGGCCGCGATCGCCATTCACACCTGCACGATCGGCGTGCCCAATCTCGTGGAAGCGGACGCGGCCCGGACGGGAATCGTCGGCTGAGTTGTCCATGAGGCCACACTAACGAGAGGCGCGCTTCAGAGCCCAGGCCGGCGCGCCCTGAGCTGCAAGGCTCACGTTTCGCTCGGCGACCCGCGCCACCCTGGCGCGAAGCGCCAAAGCCCTCCCCGTGTCCATACCGTTATGGGCTCTAACCCGCGAGTTCGCGCTGCAGGGCCGGACCGAACGCGCCCGCGCGTTCTAGGTTGTGGATCTCGTCCGGAGCGATGCCGAATTCGCGCAGGACTTCCTCGATATGCTCCCCGAGCCGGGGGGGCGGGCGATGGAGCGTCGCCGGCGTCTCACTCATGGTGAACGGCATGGCGACCGCCTTGAGCGACCCGTTCGGCGTTGGAATGTCGAGTGTTCCGCCGATGGCGGCGAGCTGCGGATCATCGGCCGCCTCGGCGACGTTGTTCACCTTCGACACATTGACCTTGGCGGCCCCGAGCCGCTCGACCAGTTCCCGGCAGGTCAATGTGCTGGTCACCGCCGTCAGGGTCGCGATCAGCTCGTCGCGATTGCGGCGACGATCGAAGGCGGTCTTGAACTGCGGCCTGTCGAGGCGCTCGGGATCGAGCGCGTTTGCGCAACGCCGCCACATGTCGTCCGCCGGGGCGATGATGATGACGCTGCCGTCGGCGGCCGGGAAGGCCTGGTTCGGCACGCTCAGATGATTCGCTGTGCCCATGCGCTGGCGGATCGTCCCGTCGAGCCAGTATTCGGTGTAGAAATAGTTCATGAGGTCGGCCGAGCTGCGCAGCAGCGAGGTCTCCACCCGCTGGCCTTCACCGGTCTTCTCGCGATGCAGCAGGGCCGCCAGGATGGCCGAAACGAGCGCAAGGCTCGCGTGGAGATCGATCACCGCCGTGCCGCAGCGTACCGCCGGACCATCCGCCTCGCCGGTGATGCTCATCAGGCCGCTGTGGGCCTGCAGGGCGACATCATTGGCGCCGAGATGGGCGAGGGGACCCGTGTCGCCATAGGCCGAGAACTCGCAATAGACCAGCCCCGGTTTGGCAGCCTTGAGGGTCTCATAGTCGAGGCCGAACTTCTTCATGCCGCCGGGGCGGAAATTATGGACGATGACATCGCATTGGGCGGCAAGGCGGGCGGCCAGCTGGCGGCCCGACGCCTGCCGCAGGTCCAGCACGATGCTGCGCTTGTTGCGATTCAGGGCGAGATAGGAAGGGCTCGCCCCGAATGTCCGCATGGTTTCCTCGGAGACGCCGAAGGTTCTTGCATCATCGCCGTGGCCGGGTTCCTCGACCTTGATGATATCCGCCCCAAGGTCTCCCAGCACTTGCGTGGCCGCTGGCCCCGCGAATATGCGGGAAAAATCCAGAACCTTGATGCCGTCCAAGACTTTCTTCACGTCTTGCCCTCTCAGAAACTGTGCAGATCTAGTGGGAGGCTATGTCGGCGCGGCCGACGGTGAGCATCTTGCCGGTATCGTCCTCACACCACACGGAAAGCTGGTAGGTGGTGCGGCTCTCGGCATCGAGGTGGACGGTTTCGACGCGCGCGCAGCTGATGACCACCTGATCTTCGTAGACAGGCGCGATATACTTCGTCGACAGTCGGCCGTTCTTCAGAAATGACGGACCGAAGGTATTGAGAAGCAGGTCAAGTATCCAGTTCGTGGAGACCATACCGTCGGCGATGATGCCCGGCAGGCCCTGCGACTTGGCGTAGTCGTCGTCGTCATGGATCGTCGGGCCGCCGCGATGATGGCGGCCGTCATCAGCGGCGACCGTCGCCTGGGTGTCGACATACCAACGCATGCGGTCCCGCGTCATGCGGCGAGGACGCGAGCGAATCTCCGCACCGATTTCGAAGGAGGGGATAGCCTGTGCAGCGACGCGCGTCATGATCATTGCTCCTTCTGGCGGTAGGCAAGAATGACGGTGTCGCGGTAGCTGACCAGCGGCTTGCCATCGGATAGGCGCTCGAGTTCGATGTCCATGTAGACATATTCGCGACCGCGCTTGATGGAGCGCTCGGCCACGCGGCCCGTCACCCGCAGGGGCTCGCCGACCTTGATCTCGTCGTGGAAAACCGCATCGAACTCATAATGCACGCGGGCCGTCGGACCCGTGCCGGCCGGGCAGGCATGGCGGTAGAGCCTCAGCTTGTCGAGATGCACAAGCGTCGGGGGAGCGATCTGATCATCGCTTCCCTGAAAGTATTCCTGATGCATCTCGACCGAGTGACAATATTCGCGGACCTGAAAAGGACTGATCGCGAATTCGATTGGCCCCAGAACATCGCCCGTGTCCAAGTCGGTGACGTAACGTCCCACCGCCATGCCGTTTTCTCCCGGTTGCTATGATTTGGGTATCGATAACACCGTGGGGCAGGGGTCGGAACGCTCGGAGCCTGAGGGCCAACTTTGCAAGTTTCGATAAGCTGCGCGCCGGTGCGAACCATTTACTATCCTGGTTTCAAGGCAGATCGCCCGCCCGCCTGGGCAAGAGCTGTCGAGAAATTGGGGATGCAATGGCACGCAACTATCGCGGTAGGACCGTCAGTCAGTCGGCCTCCCTTGGGATCAGCCGCGGCGCGAGAAACGCTGCGGGGCCCTGAATAGGGGCAGGTCCAAGACGTTGCTCAAAAAATGCTGCCTCGGCAGAGTTGCCACCTGCAAGACATGTCTTGCAATAAACGACTGGAATGACCGCGGCATGAAGGGATACGGCATGAAACGATGCGCAGTGATCGACGACTATCAGACGGCCGCGTCAGCCGTGGCGGATTGGGGGCGTCTGGCAGAGGCAGTCGACGTCCAGTTCTTCCATGAGCCGTTCCACGACGAGGACGGGGCCGCGAAGCGGCTGGCAGGTTTTGACATAGTGGTCGCCATGCGGGAGCGAACTCCCTTTCCGGCGAGCCTTCTGGAACGGCTTCCACAGCTGAAGCTTCTCGTCACGACGGGCATGCGGAACCGGTCCATCGATATTGAGGCGGCTCATCGCCAGGGCATCGTCGTCTGCGGCGCGGAGGGGGCAGGGCGCCCGACCTCGGAAATGACCTGGGCACTGATTCTGACGGCGGCCCGCAACCTCGCTGTCGAAACGGCTGGTTTCCGCAGGGGCGCATGGCAGACAACGTTGGGTCTGGATCTTCATGGGCGCACACTGGGCCTGCTCGGTCTGGGAACGGTCGGCGCACAGGTGGCGGCGGTGGCGCAAGCCTTCGGCATGACGGTGGTGGCGTGGAGCCGGAATCTCACGGCAGAGCGCTGCGTGGCGCTTGGTGTGACGCGCGCCGCCTCGCTTCAGGACCTTCTCGCCACCGCGGATATCGTGTCGATCCATCTTGTCCTGGGGGAGAGGACACGCGGGCTCGTCGGCGTGGCGGAACTAAAGGCCATGAAGTCCTCGGCCTTGCTGGTCAACACCTCGCGTGGTCCGATCGTGGAAGAGGCGGCCCTTTTGAGGGCCTTGCGGGAGCGGTGGATCGCCGGGGCCGCGCTCGATGTCTATGACCAGGAGCCTCTGCCGGCTGATCATCCCTTCCGCGATCTCGCCAATCTCACGGCGACGCCGCATCTCGGCTATGTGACGGAAGGAAACTACCGCAGTTTTTATGGCATGGCTGTGGAAGACATCGCGGCGTGGCTGGAGGGGCGCCCGCTGCGGGTATTGTGCCCCTGAAGCGGTCGATGGGATCCCATCTTTCCAGATTACGCAAGGTTGTTTGTCTACCCTTGGCGGTTACGGCAATGGCCATCCGGCTCTAGCCTCTGCATACGGCGGTTACAGATGCAAAGAATAAGCCGGATTGGAGGAAGCAAATGGACCTGAGACACGTTCTAGCCCCTGTCCTGTTGGCGGGCGGGGTCATTCTTGCGGCGATGGGCGCTGTCGGAGCGCAGGATGCTGCGGCTGGATACCCGAAGCACCCGATCAAGATGGTCGTGCCCTATCCGCCGGGTGGCACAACGGATCCAGTGGCGCGTTTCATCGCCGCCGACATCGAAAAGCGGCTGAAACAGCCGGTCGTGGTCGAGAACAAGCCCGGAGCGGCGGGTTCGATCGGCACCGAAGCTGTCGTCCGGGCGGCGCCTGACGGCTACACGCTGCTGACGCATACCTCGGTCATCACCGTCGATCCGAGCTTCAAGAAGAATCTCGGCTACGACGTCCAGAAGGATCTCGTGCCCGTCAGCGTTCTGGCGACCGGGCCCTATATCCTCGTGGTCAATCCTTCCGTGCCAGCCAACAACGTGCAGGAACTGATTGCCTATGCCAAGGCCAATCCCGGCAAACTCAACTATGGATCGGCCGGCGTTGGCTCCTCGGGCCATCTGATCGGCGAGATGTTCAAGATGGCGGCCGGCATCGACATGACCCATGTGCCCTACAAGGGCGGCGGGCCATCGATCGTCGGCTTGACGGGCAACGAGGTGCAGCTGGTATTCGACACCCTGACGTCGAAGCCGCTCGTCGAGAGCGGGCAGCTCAAGGCGCTCGCGGTGACCGACACCAAACGCTGGCCCAGCCTGCCGAACGTGCCCACGGTCATGGAAAGCGGGCTGAAGGATTTTTCCGTCACGATCTGGGTCGGCACCTTCGCGCCGGCAAAGACGCCGCCGGCGATCATCGAGAAGCTGAACGCCGAGATCAAGACGGCCCTGTCGGATCCATCCATGATCTCCCGTCTGGAGATGATCGGCGTCCTGCCTGCGGGTGAAACGCCGGCGCAATCGGCGGCCCGCGTGAACGCCGATGTCGAGCGGTGGCGCAATGTGATCACGAGCGCCAAGATCGAGCCGCAATAGCATAACTAGAGAAAGTCCGTCTGTTGCGGACTTGCTCTAGCGGCGATGTCGGGGCCGGCCTGGCCGCCGTGCCCTCATCGACAGCGGTGCGCCGAGACCCATGATCGCCGAAAAGGCGAGGGCTTGACGGCCCATCGTCTTTTCGGGATGTGCAACGATCATTGCCGGAGCTTGCAGGTTTCCTTGCGAGAACGCCAAGGCTAACGTCGGCCGGCCGACCCGCGATGTCGAGACAAGAATGGGCGCTTGGGCGAACCGGGCCACAAGTTGATCAGGAGGAACGTAAATGCAATCAGGGCACTATCGAGAGCGTGGCGCCGGAAGAGCGGTGACGAACGATCTCATTCTGGGTGTGCTGGGCCTCGCCTTTACGGCTTTCGCATGGTGGATGCTTCGCGATCTTCCACAGTTTGAGGGCTTTCGTGTCGGCGCCGGCTACATGCCGCGGATTGTGCTGGCCGGGATTGGTCTCATTTCGCTCATCCTGGTCGTCCGTGGCTTCGGTGGTCACGGTGAAAGGCCGGAGAGTTTTTCGCTGCGCCCGCTCCTGTTGGTGTGTCTGGCGCTGATCCTGTTTGCGCTGTCCATCGAGTCGCTCGGGATTGTCGTTGCCTCGGCAGTCGCCGTCTTCGTCTGCGCGGCTGCCGCTTATGACTTCCGCCCGGTGCAGGCCCTCATCCTGTCCGTGGCCGTCACGGCCTGCGCGATCATGTTGTTCACCGTTCTCCTAGGGCTGCCGATCAAGGTTTGGCCGTGATGGATATCTTCAGCAATCTGAGTTACGGGCTGTCGATCGCGGCTTCCCCCGAAAATCTCCTCTATTGTTTCATCGGTGCGCTTCTCGGCACTTTCATCGGCGTACTGCCGGGCCTCGGGCCGCTGGCGACGATCGCCATGCTGTTGCCCTTGACATTCTCGCTGCCGCCGACCGGTGCCCTGATCATGCTCGCCGGCATCTACTACGGCGCGCAATATGGCGGCTCCACGACCGCGATTCTGTGCCGTCTGCCGGGCGAGTCGTCTGCGGTGATGACGGCGATCGACGGCTATCAGATGGCACGCCAGGGCCGGGCGGGGCCCGCGCTCGCCATCGCGGCGCTGGGTTCCTTCTTCGCCGGCTGCGTGGCGACCCTGGTCATCGCCATTGCTGCGCCACCTCTCTCGGCGCTCGGGCAGCGATTCGGCGCACCTGAATATTTCGCTCTGATGGTACTTGGTCTCGTCGCAGCGGTCGTCATCGCCAATGGATCGGTGATGAAAGCCGTGCTGATGATCCTCGTCGGCGTCATGCTGGGCCTTGTCGGCACGGATGTGGAAAGCGGCGTCAAGCGGCTCACCTTCGGTATTCCCTCGCTTGCCGATGGCCTGGACATCGCGCCGGTCGCGATGGGGCTTTTCGGCATCGCGGAGATCATCCGCAATCTTGAGCAGCGGCTGACCAAGAACGAAATCGAGCAGGAGATCTCCGGCCTCATGCCGACGCGCAAGGATTTTCGCGAGGCGACACCGGCCGTGCTGCGCGGAACCGCTCTCGGCACGGTGCTCGGCATTCTGCCCGGCGGTGGCGCTCTCCTCAGCTCCTTTGCAGCCTATGTTCTCGAGAAACGCCTGAGCCGGACCCCGGAAAAATTCGGGCAGGGCGCGATCGCCGGTGTCGCGGCGCCGGAATCCGCCAACAATGCCGGTGCGCAGACCTCGTTCATCCCGATGCTGACGCTGGGTATTCCCTCCAACGCCATCATGGCGCTGATGATGGGGGCTATGATGATCCATGGTGTCCAGCCCGGCCCCAATGTGATGACCAAGCAGCCCGACATCTTCTGGGGCGTGATCGTAAGCATGTGGGTCGGCAATCTCATGCTGCTCGTCATCAACCTGCCGTTGATCCGGGTGTGGGTGTGGATCCTGCGCATCCCCTACAGCGTCCTCTTCCCGGCGATTCTTCTCCTGTGTGCCATCGGCGTCTACTCGATCAACAGCTCCATGCTGGATGTGCTGGTTATGATGCTGTTCGGTGTGATGGGCTATGGCTTGACAAAGATCGGTTGCGAGCCCGCGCCGCTGTTGCTCGGGGTCATCCTTGGGCCGCTCATGGAGGAAAATCTCCGGCGCTCGCTGACCTTGTCCCGCGGCAGCCCGATGATCCTGCTAGAGCACCCGATCAGCGCCGGCCTGCTGGCGGTCGCCGCGATCCTGCTCATTTCCGTGCTGCTGCCGAAGGTTCGCCGACAGCGCGAGGTCGCATTCGAGGAACAGACGTGATCCTGTCGAATACAGTTGTCCTCCTGGCCGGGGCGCATGCCGCGGAACGGGGAGCCTTTGCGGAAGCCCTGCATGCGATGGGCGCTGCGGTTGTGATCCTCGACGCGGAGGGCGCTGCTGCGCCCACGCAAGGGGCTGGCGTCACCCGCCTTCCATGGCGCGGCGAGGATTCCGATCGTCTCGCGCAATTGCTGCTGGCACCGCACGGGCGCATTGATGGAGCCGTCGTGCTACCGAGCGAGGCGCCGTCGGTTGCCTTCGATGCGCTTGATCCGGCGGCTTTCGAGGCTTGCTTGGCCGGCAACCTCGACAAGGCGTTTCATATCACCAGGGCGCTGTCTCCGCATTTTGCGGCGCGGGGCTTCGGCTCATTCGTCTATGTCGTGCCGGCCGAGGGAATTGTCGGCGATACCGGCCGGGCTGCTTCCACGATCGTGGGGCTTGCGGAAGCGGGCCTCTCCCGCGCCGTGGCGCTGGATTTCGCGGGAACGTCAGTCCGGGCCAATTGTCTCGCTTTTGTCGACGGACTGCAGCATGTCGCAGCCGTGGCGGCATTCCTGCTCAGCGATGCGGCCTCTGCGCTGACCGGGCAGGTTGTGATCGCTCAAGGGAGTGATCTCCATCTCGTCAGCCAGCCCCGCCCGTTGCGGATCGCGCATCGGGATGGTGGTTGGGATGCACAGGCGCTCGATCATGGCATCGGCCGGCGCTGGGCGGGGGCTTTTGTCCCCCCTGAGACGACCCGCGACATTCTGTAGGATTAAGATCAATGACAGCAGTGTTGAGGGATCGCGTCGCCATCGTGACCGGTGGCGGACGCGGGATCGGACGGGCGATTGCGCTCAAGATGGCGGCCGCAGGAGCGAGGGTGGTCGTCAACGACCTCGGTGTTTCGGTCGCGGGCGATGCGGAACAGATCGCCCCTGCCGACGAGGTCGTGCGCGAGATCCGTGAGCTGGGAGGCGAGGCGGTTGCCGACAAAGGCAGCGTGACGGACTGGGATGCCACCCGGCACATGGTGGCGACCGCCGTCGACACGTTCGGACGGCTCGATATCGTGGTCAACAATGCGGGCATCATCCGCATGGCGCGGATCGATGCGATGAGCGCCGGGGACTGGCATGCGGTGACCCGCGTGCATCTTGCAGGCTCGTTCAACCTCAGCCGCGCGGCCGCGCCGGTGTTCCGCAGCCAGAAGTCCGGCGCCTATGTGCATATGACCTCGGCCAGCGGCTTGATCGGCAGCACGAGTCAAGCCAATTATGCGGCGGCCAAGCTCGGGATCGTGGCCCTCTCCAAGGCTATCGCGCTCGACATGGCGGCCTACAACGTGCGCTCGAACTGCATCGCCCCGTCGAGCACCAGCCGGATGACGGAGCTCACCGACAGTCGCCGGACAGCGGAGCTTTCGGCCGAGGCACTCGCCACCCTGCAGAAGTCGCGTGCGGCCTCCCAGCCGGACCAGATGGCGCCGCTGGTCGTCTATCTCGCCAGCGATCTCGCGCATGGGGTGAACGGGCAGGTGATCGGTGCGCGCGGCAACGAACTCTATCTCTACAGCCAGCACCGGCCTATCCGCGTGCTCAACAGCGCGGAGCCATGGACGGCCGAGAAACTGGCCGAACGCCTGCCACAGGCCTGGTCGGCCTCGCTTGTCCCGCTTGACCGGATTACCGATGTGTTCCGCTGGGCGCCCATTTGAACCGCATCGCATCTTGCAGCATCTGCAATGCTGCTTGCTGCGATCAAGGCCTTTCTGCGCGCTCCCGCGACGGTCATCCTTGAGACAAACTGAACCATGCATCCTGGGAGGATCATCGTGCTGAAGTCAAACGTTCTGCGTGGCCTGGCGATCATAGGCCTCGGCCTCGTGAGCGCGGCCGTTGCCGCTGCGGACTATCCGAAGAGGGCGATCCGCCTGGTCGTGCCCTATGTGCCCGGCGGTGTCACAGATTCCATGGCACGGCTTCTCGCCCAGAAGCTCTCCGAGCGTGTCGGCCAGCCGGTGGTTGTCGAGAACAAGCCCGGCGCGGGTGGTGTCATCGGCGCGGAGAACGTTATTGGCGCGGCGCCCGACGGCCATTCCCTGCTCTTCGGGACGGTCACGTTGACGGTCTATCCGAGCTACGAGAAAAACTTCACCTACGATATTCATAAGGATCTCGCGCCGATCACGATTACATCGAACGCGCCTTACGTCATCTCCGTGAGCAAGGATTCACCTTTCAAGACCTTGGACGACCTCATTCAATACGCCAAGGCCAATCCGAACAAGCTCAATTTCGGCTCGCCTGGCGTCGGCACGTCCACGCATCTCGCCTTCGAATATTTCCTCAAGGCTGCCGACATCAAGATGGTCCATGTGCCGTACAAGGGCAGCGCCGCGACCCTGCCGGCCCTGATGTCGGGCGAAGTGCAGGCCAACATGGACACCTATATCGGCATCGCGGGGGCGGTCGAGTCGGGGCAGATCCGTCCGCTGGCCATCACGAGCAAGGAACGCGCCGCATTCAATCCGTCGATTCCGACCGCGGATGAGGCTGGTCTCAAGAATTTCACGGTCGATACCTGGTTCGGCGTCTTCGCGCCGGGCAAGACGCCCTCCGATATCGTCGCCAAGCTCAACACCGAACTGGTCGAGGTCTTGAAGGATCCGCAGGTCGTGAAGAACTTCACGAGCCAGGGCTCGATCATTGCCAATTCATCGGAGGCTTTCGCACAGGTGCTTGTCGACGACGAGAAGAAATGGGCAAAGGTGATCGAGGATGCGGGCCTAAAGACGCAGTAAAGAGACGGCTGTTTCCGCGGCAGCTGGAGATCGGCGTTGCGCGAGCCGGGACATGACTGAGGTGTCCCGCCTGCGCGGCGCCGCTGGTCGGTCAAATTTCCTGAGCGACGAGAAATCGCCCGGGATCAGGAGCACGCGCCTGCTCCGCTCCCTCTCGCGGCGGAGCACCTTCGCGACGAGAACAACGCTGACATATTTGGATGATCCGATGATGGACTTCGAGCTCTATCGACTTCATGTGGAAGACGGCATTGCAGTCGTGACCTTCGACAGGCCCCCCGTCAACGCGCAGAATCGTCAGTCGCGGGAGGAGCTTGTGGCTCTCTTCGACGCGCTCAGCGATTGGGAGGACGTGCGCGTCGTGATCCTGACGGGGGCGGGCAAGACCTTCTCCGCCGGTGCCGATGTGAAGGAGCGCGTGAACCTCCATGCGAAGCCGGGCGACTACCTCAGGCACAATCGCCTGACCCGCGAATATTTCTACGCGGTTTCCGATTGCGAAAAGCCGGTCATCGCCGCCGTCAACGGCCCCGCCATCGGGGCGGGTTTCGCCCTGATGCTCGCTTGCGACATCATGCTGGCGTCAGACGATGCGTTCTTCGTCATGCCCGAGATCGATGTCGGCCTCGCGGGCGGCGCCCGGTTCCTCATGGAACATTTCGGGCGCTCGAAATCACGCACCATGTATTTCACCGGCCGGCGCCAGTCTCCGCAGGAGCTTTACCGTCTTGGCGTCATCGAGGCGGTGGTGCCGCGCGACAGATTGATGGATGAAGCCATGTCGATCGCCCGGGAAATAGCCGCCAAGAGCCCGATTGCGGTCCGCCGCATCAAGAAAGCCTTCAACGTCGTGTCCGAGATGCCCGTCCGCGATGGCTATCGCTTCGAGCAGACGGTGACCGTGGATCTGTCGCAGACGGAAGATGCGCAGGAGGCGCAGCGCGCCTTCGTCGAAAAGCGCAAACCCGTCTTTACGGGCCGCTGACGGATCGCGGGTTCTGGCCGGCGGGAGAGGTTTGCCTGAGAAACTTGCCGGGGAGACTTGCCGGAGGGACTTGCGTCGTCAGACAAACTGCTCCCGCAGGAGGGCCGCGAGAAAATCCACGAAGGCGCGGACTTTCGCGGAGAGATGGCGGCTCTGCTGATAGACCGCATAGACGCCGTTGTCGAAAGAGCCGTAGCTGACCCGGTATCCTGGCAGGATAGACACGAGGGTGCCCGCTCTCAGATCATGCATGACGGACCAGTCAGGCATCAGGATGATGCCGGCATCCGCCAAGGCGAGGGTGCGCAGGGCCGGCCCGTTGTCCGTCTGGAAAGATCCCTGGATCGGAATCTCGGTGATCGCGCCGTCCTGGTCCGCAAAACGCCATGTTGTGCCGCCCATATGGACGCGGTAACTCAGGCAGTTGTGCTGCGCGAGGTCCTGGGGGGATGTGATCGGCGCCGAGCGGGCGAGATAGCCCGGAGATGCGCACAGGACACGCTCGCTGCTGACAAGCTTCCGCGCAATCAGTGATGAATCCTGCAATTCACCGATTCGGATATCGACGTCGACATTCTGCTCGACCAGATCGATGACATTGTTGGAAATCATCAGGTCGATCTTGATGTCGGGATAAAGGGCCATGAACCGCGGCATCGCAGGTATGATCTGCTGCGTGGCGATGAGGATCCGGGAGTGAACACGCAGCGTTCCCCTTGGGGAGTGTTGCAGCTGCGAGAGATTGCTGTGAACCTCCTCGATCTGGTTCAGAATCTGCTCGACATAGCGGAAGTAGATCTCACCGGCATCGGTCAAGGTCAATTTCCGGCTGCTTCGATTGAGCAGCCGGCTACCGACATTATCCTCAAGGGCATTGATATAGCGGGAGATTGAGGCTGGTGACATGCCGATCTTGCGGCCAGCGGACGACAAGCTCCCGCTTTGTACAACCATGACAAACATTCGCATCGCGCGCAGGGTGTCCACCGTTCGCTCCCAGCTTTTTGATTGCCGCAATGATGCACGCCGAGGTGGCTGATTCAATGCATAATATGAAACAGATCAGCGCCTTTCCAACCTCTGGCCAAATGGCGTTCCGGCTGCGGTCTGCTCATTGGGCGGCGGACTCTGCCCCGTTGTTCTCGCATCAGCAAGGCTTCAAGCTAATTCGTCAGTATCTGGGTGCGACGGCAAGGTGCAGATGGTGGAAGTGGAGTAACTTCTTTGGCTAGCCACGCGACGATCTGCATCCTGTTGCCAGCGCGGCGCTACGCGCGCTCCTTGTCCGATCGTATCGCCCGGGCGGAAGGACGGCGTAGCGATCCGAAAAATTCCGAGAAACTGCAACTTTCATCGATCGGAGGCATCCTTTAGCCAGC
This sequence comes from Hyphomicrobiales bacterium, assembly GCA_930633525.1. Lineage (NCBI taxonomy): Bacteria > Pseudomonadati > Pseudomonadota > Alphaproteobacteria > Hyphomicrobiales > Hyphomicrobiales bacterium. The sequence continues at coordinate 1,057,506 of CAKNFP010000002.1, read as the reverse complement.
TTACCGGTCAATCCTCGCCCTCTCAAACCAGGCCAATATCGCGATTAGCCGGCTCCGATCCATCGCCGGCATCTTTTGTTGACGCTTTCATGGTCAAGCTGTGCGCTCAGATCGCCAGCACCCGCGACGCGCGACCCTTATAGAGAAACGAGCTCGCGCAACCGCACGATACGGTATATCGCCCGGCTCAAGCGTCAAGAATGAAGAAAGGTAGCTGACGATTTCGCTGATACGGAAGATCATGAGGCCCGTACTGCCATCTTGCCGGCGTTCGCCATCAACGTCGAGCCGCAGATCAAGATTCTGGAGGCGGTTCGCCTTCGACGGGTGAGAGGGCGGAGTTGAAGTATTGTGCGAGGTTGATCGCGGCTTTGCACGCACTGATTTAACGTATTGCGGCTTGAAACTCGGCAAGATCGAGGCCTTTGTCGGCGATGCGCATTCTATCGTTGAGAAACGAGAAATAGCCGAATGCCCAGACCACGACCGGGCGCAATGCGCCAAGCGTCTCGGGCCATTGGCGCGTGAAGGAGTCATAGCGCAACGCCCACCGCTGCGTCTGGTCACTGATCCTGCGGACGGTGCTTTCCCAGCGCACCAAGCCGGCCTCGACAGTGTCCGATGCTGTGACGATGGTGGCCAGCGCATGGGCGTTCATGAGTGTCAGCCCCGCACCTTGACCCAGGGTCGGGGGGAGCCCGTGGGCGGCATCGCCGATGATCGCGACCTTGCCGGCCGTCCATTTTGGGCAGTGCACGACGCCATAGGGATATTGCGACGCCTCGGCGGCGGCAAAGATCTCGAGCTCATTGCGAAGCCGTGGATGCGAGCGCGCCCATGTCTCGACTTGCAAAGGCAGCCGGGTTGCCACGCTGTCCTTGCGGGGCATGACGAGATAGGCGTAGGAGTGGTCGCCTGCCGGCGCGATACCGATGCGGCGGTTGCCGGACCAGTGTTCCGTCGTGACGGCTTCCTGCGTGAACGCGCGGCTCGGGATGAGGTAGCGATTGATGATCGTATCAAGCGAGCGATAGCCGCGTCCGAGATTCAGGGAGCTGCGCACGCAGGAATGAACGCCGTCCGCGCCGACGACGAGATCTGCCGCGAGGCGCTTGCCGCTTTCGGTGATCAGCGCGCCTGTCGGATCGGCAGCGGCGATGACCGATCCAAGCTCGATATCGACGCCGGCCTCCCGCGCGGCGAGAGCCAGAGTGTCGACAAGCGTCTGCCGGGGCAGAGCCATGTAGCGGCGCGTGCCCGTCAGGGTACGCTGCTGCATCAGCTTGCCCTTCACATTACGGATGCGCGCAAAGTCGAGCATTGTGCCCTGCGCACGAATACGATCAAAAATGCCGTAGTGCTCGAAGACCGAGATACTGTTGTTCTTGAGATAAATTCCGGCGCCAAGCTCCCGGATGGCGGGCGAGCGCTCATGGACGCGTACGCTCCACCCGTTTCGGGCGAGCATCATCCCCAAGGCGAGGCCCCCGATGCCGCCACCGGCAATTTCAGCATGTCGTTGCATTGATGCGGTCCTGTTGTCCGGATGGGGGCAGCGTCAGCGGACGGCCACCGTCATTTCAATCTCGACCGGCATGCCGAAGGGAAGGGAACAGAATCCAACCGCGCAACGCGTGTGCTGACCCTTCTCGCCGAAAATCTGGACGAGCAGGTCCGATGCACCATCGATGACTTCCGGCTGTCTTTCGAATTCTGGTGTGCAGTTGACCATGCCGTAGACGCGCATGATACGTTCGACACGATTGAGGTTGCCTATCTGCGCCTTCAACGATGCGAGGGACGAAAGTATAGTTGCTTTCGATGCAAGATATCCCGTCTTGATGTCAATCTCACGGCCAAGCCTGCCCTTGTACAATTGCTGGGGACCATCGAAGGGGCCGTGTCCCGCGACGAGCACGAGATTGCCTTCCTGACAGGCGCCGACATATGTGCCAACGGGCTTTCGCGTGGGCGGAAGGACGAGCCCGAGTTCTTCGAGGCGTCCTTCAGGATCATAGTGAGTCACTTTGTTCTCCGTCCTCAAAATGGGAGCTGCTACCTCCGTATGGCACTCAGGTGTGGGTAGCGGATTTGAGTTGCTCGAGGCGCCGCTCGGCTCCGGCGACGAGCAGCGCGTGAATATTGAAGCCATCTCTCAGCCGGTCCGTGTCGAAGGCCGTGAGGGCATCGGTCTCGGCGGAGGTCAGGCCGTAGTTGCTGGCAAAGCCGGCGCCATCGGCCAGATATTGCCGGCATGCGGCTTCGCTTTTGCGTAGCTCGAAGAGCGCGCGGGCAAGGCCGACATGCTCCGGCGGGATGGGCGGATAATGCGGGGCGATCGCTGTATCCCGGGCCTCCTGGCTCCAGCCGAACACGGCGTAGGTGTGGTGCCAGGACGGTTCCCACGCGGTTATGTCAGGCTTGCGCTCACCGAGCGCGCCCGCCAGGGCGATCCAGGCGCGCGCTTCGACATTGCCACTCGCGTCCAGCGCCTCGTCGGAATAGCTCAACAGATGGCGCAGATTGCCCTTCGCCATCTCGCCATAGATGATCTTGTCGGTGGTGACATCCGGATTGGGATACTGCGGCGTGCCGGGATAATGGGACAGCCCGCCGCTCGCGATGAAGACGGCGCGCAGGCCGAGCCGTGCGAAGACCCGGTCGATTGCCTTCCCGAAGGCATAGCAACGTTCGGCGGAAGGCTGGGGCGGGACGTAGGAATTGATGTAGAGCGGCAGGAACGGCGCATCGCGCTCATAGCCCATGAATTCATAGGGGATGGTGAAAGCCGTGGGCACCATCGAATCCAACGTGAATGCCGGGTCGAAGCCTTCCTGCATCAGGCCGCGCACGACATCATAGCCAATGTCGCCGCGCAGGCTCCAGGGCCCCTTATGCTTGTGCATGCCCTGGGCGACGTTGCCGCAATGCACTGTGAAAGCAGGGGTCGGACCGACGATGAACTCGTCGCCATGGTCGTTGGTCATGACGATCACGACGTCGGGATTGAGTGCACGCAGGCCCTCGCCGGCCTCCTGCATGGCGGTCCGGACGCGCTCCACCTGATCGGCGTCTTCGGTTGCGGGAAGTGAGTGGAATTGCGGGGCGTGCGGAACGGCCGCGCCGGCAATGACGCCATTGACCTTATTCATGACCAATCCTTTCCGAGGCAGTACGGATTGCTTTGACAATTCCCTGGTAGCCCGTGCATCGGCAGAGATTGCCGCTGAGCTCGCCGCGAATCTCTTCGTCGCTGCCGCATTTGCCGCGCGCGATGACATCGAGGGCGGTGACGAGCATGCCCGGCGTGCAGAAGCCACATTGCAGGGCGTGGCATTCGCTGAAGGCATCGCGCAATGCGTCGACAACAGGCCCTTCAAGCCCCTCGACCGTCGTGATGGATCGCCCTTCGACCTGAACTGTCAGGGTGAGGCATGAACGCTGCGGGATGCCGTCGATCATGATCGTGCAGGCGCCGCATACGCCGTGCTCGCATCCCAGATGCGTGCCGGTGAGATTCATCCGTTCGCGCAGGAAATCCGCCAGGGATTGCCGGGCGGCAACCTCGCCGCGCCAGTCGCGGCCGTTCACTCTCAGCGACAGGGTGTGGTTGTGCGGTTCTGGATTCATCAGGCGGCCTGCTTCGTTCTGGATGCGGCGCCATGCACGGCGTGGAGAGCGGCGATGGTGGCGAGATGGGCCGCGTAAGCGGACGCGTCCGGCGCGCCATCCGCGATGATGTCGCTGACGCGCCGATAGAGCGGTGTGGTGCTCAGGCGTGCGTCCAGATTGATGTCCGCCGGATCGCAGGAGAGCTCTAGGGCAAGCGGCATGCCGGCCACGATTCCGACGGAAAGCCTCACCACGTCCTCGTTGACGACGGCCGCAGCGATCGCGCTGGCGAATTCCCCAACCTTGCGGGCGATCTTGTGCACGCCATAGCTGGCGGATGGATGGAGCGGGATGACAACTGACGTGATCAGTTCGCCGGGCGCGCGATCGGTGGTCATCTCGCCCTGTACGAAGTCGGTGATGGCCAGCGCGCGTGTGCCCTCGTGGGACGCGAGCTCGACCTGCGCATCAAGCGCGGCCAGCACGGTCGGCCAGTCGGCGGCGGGATCGGCATGGGCGAGGCTGCCGCCGATCGTGCCACGGTTGCGGATGGCGCGATAGCCGATATTGGCGGCGGCATTTGCGAGGAACCGGCCGAGCGCGTCGTCAGCGATGCCGTCTTCTATTCTGGCATGAGGAACTGCCGCGCCGATGCGAAGCGTCGTTGCGTCTGCGTCCACCGCGGCCAGTTCCGCGAGGCCTGAAATGTCCACGAGACGCGTCGCGGTGGCCAGGCGGAAGGCCATCATGGTCAGAAGCGACTGCCCGCCCGCCAGTGGCACGGCATCCTCGTCTTCTGCCAAAAGCGACAGGGCCTCCGAAAGCGTCGCTGGACGCGCATAGGCGAAATCCGGGAATTTCATGAGCGGGCCTTTGCCTCTGCGGCGTCTATCGCTGCCCATAGTTTTTCCGGATGGATCGGCACCTCCGTGATGGTGATTCCGAGAGGGCGCAGGGCATCGCTGACCGCATTGGCGATCGCCGCCGGCGGCGCGATCGCCCCACCTTCGCCGAGGCCCTTCGCCCCGAAGATCGTGAAGGAGGAGAGGGTTTCCTGGTGAATGATGTCCACATGCGGCATCTCCGCCGCTCCGACCATGATGTAGTCGGCGAGCGTGACCGCCGTCGGCTGGCCGGTGTCGTCGAAGCGCAGCTCTTCAAAGAGCGCCTGTCCAATCCCTTGCGCCGCGCCGCCGATGACCTGGCCGTCGGCGATCATCGGGTTGACCACGAAGCCGCAATCTTCGCCGACGACGAAGTCCAGCAACTTCACTTGCCCGGTATCGAGGTCGACCTCGACCCGCGCGGCATCGACACCGCTCGACCACGCACCGGTCTCAACGCTTGGACGGTAGTTGAACAGCTGTTCGAGGCCGGGCTCGATGTCGCGTGGTAGCCGCGACAGGCCGAGATAGGCAATATGTGCGATCTCGTCGAAGCCGATTTCACGGCCGCCGCCCTGCGCCATGCCCTGCGCGAGCGTGACGCTTTCAAAATCCACCTCAAGCACGGCCGCGGCGATCCGGCGGACCTTTTCAGCCAGCCTGAGGCACGCGCCATGAACCGCACCACCAGCCATGACCAGCGATCGCGACGCGACTGTTCCCAAACCATACGGACAGAGATCGGTATCGCCGTGGCGCACCCGGACACGCTCATAGGAAACACCCAGCAGATCGCCCGCAATTTGGGCGAGGGTGGTTTCAAGGCCTTGGCCGTGCGACAGGATTCCGGTGTCGACCCGGACATCACCGGACGGCTCGATGCGGACGCGGGCGCTCTCGAAGCCATATTCATAAGGCGAGCCACGGCGCGCCCATTCGGCCGCGCCGTGCGCCGTCTGCTCGGTGTAGCAGCCGTAGCCCGTGCCAATCAGCTTGCGGGAACCGGACGGGTGGTCCTGCTGCCCGGACCGCTCTTCCATGCGAGCCGCCACGCGCTTCAGCAGCGCCTTGTAGTCACCGCTGTCGTAGATGAGCCCGGTCACGGTCGTGTAAGGATGTTCCGCCGCGTCGATCATATTGCGCAGACGAAATTCGACCGGATCCATGCCGATGGCATGGGCGGTTTCGTCCATCATACGCTCCATGGCGAAGACCGCCGCAGGCCGCCCAACACCGCGGAAGGGACCGATCGGCGCTTTGTTTGTCGCCGCGGTCAAGGCTTCGACACGGTAGGTATCGAATTTGTAGGGGCCGGGAAGAATGGCGCTCGCCATATTGGCCTCGATCGCCGCCGTCGACGTGCGCATCGCATAGGCGCCGCCATCGCCGAGAAGCGTTGCTTCGACGGCGAGCAACTTTCCCGCCCTGGTCGCGTGGACCGTCAGTTTCTGCACGTGCTGGCGCGACTGGGACGCGGAGACGAGATGTTCGAACCGGTCCTCGATCCAGCGCACGGGATAAGGAACCTGCAGCGCGATCGCAGCGAGCGCGATCTCCTCGGGATAGAGGTTGCTCTTGCCACCAAAGCCACCTCCGACATCCGGCGCGATGACGCGGATCTGGCTTTCGTCAATGCCGATCAACTGGTCGGCCAGCATCGTACGTATCAGATGCGGGCGCTGGGTCGAGATATGGATGGTCAGCATCTTCTGACCATGGTCGTAAGCGGCGACGACACCTCGGGTTTCGAGCGGCATGGCGCCGATGCGCGCCATCCTGAGATGACGGGTGATAGAGACATCAGCCCGCGCGATGGCCGCATCGAGATCACCGACGCTGCGCGCGCTGCGCATGTAAACATTGTCAGGCCAATCCGCGTGCAGCCGCGGTGCATCGGCCAGGATCGCGCGCTCCGGGTCGACAACCGCGTCCAGCGGATCGATGTCAGGTGTGATCTGTTCGACGATATCCTCGGCGGCCGCCCGCGTTGGCGCGACGACGGCCGCGACCAGTTGTCCGACGTAGCGGACACGGTCCGTCGCAAGAACGGGAAAGGGCGCCGTTCGATAGTTCGGGTTGCGGAGCGCCGCCACCATCGGCAATGCAAGCCCCTCAAGCCTTTTTGACGTCCAGACCACCCCCGGGTCGATATGGACCGGGATCTCGACACCGTTGAGTACGCCATGCGCGATGTTGGAGCGCAGGAAGGCGATGTCGCGCATTCCTGGCAGCCTGATATCCGCCACGAACCGCCCCTGACCGGCGAGATGCCTGCGATCCTCCAGCCTGCGTACCGGCCGTCCGATCTGGCTCAGGGTGTTAAAGCGATCGTTCAACGGAATTCGCCCTCGGCTCGCTCATAGGGTCACTCTGGGGGCTTTGACCCCTTAAGGCGCTTGTATCGCTGCGCTCAATGGCGCTGCGGTTCGGCAGAACCACAGGCAACCTTGCTGAGGTTCGCAAAATCAAAATCGCACATTCGTGCGAAACAATATCGAGGCTTGCTGGAATCGAGTCAAGAAGATTTCCGATGGGCTCGGTCTGCTTTGGGAAGGCGACGTGACGCCCTCCCGCAAGAGTTCGCGGGCAGGCCGGAAACGCGCAACTGAGGGCGCCGTGGGAGCGCTTGACATCACCACCATCGCTATTGAGAAATATCGCACAGATGTGCGATCACAGGGAGGCATTGCCTCGCCTTTGCATTGGTGTGGGATCTGAAAGGCGGCTGATGTGACGGAGGAGGCATCGGCGGCGAGACGGCCATGGCAGATTGTCAGCGCCTTGGGGATCCAGCAGATCATCTGTTGGGGTTCGACATACTATCTGATTGCTGTCCTCGCGCCGGCGATCATGGCCGAGATGGGGTGGCCGCTTCCATGGGTCGTTGGCGCGCTCTCCGCGGCCCTGATCGCGGATGGCCTGGTTGCCCCTTTTGTCGGCAAGGCGATCGGTTATTTCGGCGGCCGTATCGTCCTGGCGTTTGGCGCGGCGATCGTAGCCTGCGGGCTGGCGCTCATAGCGATGTCCCAATCAATCTGGTTCTATCTGTTCGCATGGTCGATCGTCGGCGTGGGCATGGCCGCCTCCCTCTATGATCCGGCCTTCTCTCTGCTTAGCCAGCTCTACGGCGCGCAAGCGCGCAGGCCCATCACGGCACTGACGCTCTGGGGAGGGTTCTCCATCACGATCAGCTGGCCGTGCTCGGCTCTCCTGCTCGACGCCTTCGGCTGGCGAGGGGTGGCACTGTCCTACGCCGCTGCGAATATACTCTTGTGTGTGCCGCTCATCATGGGCGTCATACCCAGGCTTCCGCCACGTGAAAGACCGTCCCGGCCTGAGGGAAAGACCGCGCTTCGCCTCGTGGGACGGGAGCGAGGCAGCTTCCTGGTGCTCGCGACGGTTCAGACGATCACCGGCTTTACGATTACGATCGTTTCGGTCCATCTCCTGACAATGCTGCAGAGCCGGGGTCTGTCCCAGGCTGAAGCCGTCGCTCTCGGCGCCCTGATCGGGCCGGCGCAGTTTCTTTCGCGGCTGCTCGAAATGACCTGGGGAGGGCGACAGCATCCGATCTGGAACCTCATCGCGGCGATCGCCCTGAACACCGTTGGCATCATTCTGCTCGCCATCGCGGCAGCGCCCGCCGCCTTGGCGCTGATTCTCTTTGCGGCGGGGACCGGGATCCTCTCGATCGTCAGGGGAGCGTTGCCGCTAGCCCTGTTCGGCGCCGCCCGCTACCCGGTTCTGCTGGGCCGATTGTCACTTCCGTCATTGATCGCCCAGGCCATGGCCCCCTTGGCGGGGGGCGTATTAATTTCCGGCCTGGGTGTGCAAAGCGCGGTCGCGGCTATTGCGGCCCTCCTGACGGGAGCCCTGGTGCTGGCGATCATGCTGGAGCGAATTCGCCCGCGCTGAGCGAGCGGAAACTGGGTCAGGAACGAAGGCCCATTGCCTGCAGGCGGGGAGCAACCTCCTGAAGAAAGAAGGGAACCTCTCTCTTCTGATTCACGAAAATCATCGCGATGCCGTCGATGCCCTGACGGTTGAGACGCGCAAACTCGCTGGCCACATGATCCGGATCGCCAACGATGATGAAGCTTCCGAACCCCTTGAGCATTTCCTGGCGCTGTTGCTGCTTGTCACCCTCAGGCAACTTCCGTCCCGAGAGACGCCTGATCTCAAGGACACGGTCGACAGCCTCCCAGTCGGCATTCTCGCAAACATAGCGATAGAACTCCTCTGCCTCCCGCTTCGTCGAACGACAGATCACGGTCGATGAGGTGAGGACCGGATAGTCGATGCCGCGCGCTGCCGCTGGGGCTTTCGCCTCTGCGATCGACTGCGAGAAATCATCCTTTGGCGAGGGTGGCGTTGAGAACCAGCAATCGCAGCAGTCCATGGCAAAGGCCCGGCCGACATCCGACATGCCGGCATTGACGAGCAGAGGGCGGGTGCCGCCATAGGGAAAAGGCTTTCCGCGTAAGCCGCGCAGCTGGAAGAAACGGCCGTTGAAGTCAAACTCGTCTTCGCCTGCCCAGATCCTCCGGATGATCTCCACCCATTCGCGCGTGTAGGGATAGCGATCAGGAGCCGGCACCGTATTGCCGAACATTTCAAGTTCCTGATCGTTCCATCCAACAACGATGTTCAGACCGAAGCGGCCATGGCCGATCTGATCGGCGGTCGCAAACTGTTTGGCGGCGAAGACAGGATGGATGAGGGGCGCTTGCACCGTCGCGAAGACAGTGAGGCGCTTCGTCTTGGCCAGCAGCCCCGTGGCCCAGGCAATCGTTTCGTTGCACACCCCAGCGGGATCGACCTTGCCGGCGTAGCCCTTCCAGCGCGACACCGGCAGGATGAACTCCAGCCCGGCGCCGTCAGCCAGTTCCGCCACCTCGACATTTTCGTCCCAGTCGCCGATCCAGCGCTCAGGGATCGTCGTCAGCGCCGTCTGACATGACATATTCGCGCCGAACAGGCCGAGTTTCAGCTTGTTGTCTCCTGCGAAGGCTGGCCGCCCTGAACCAGTAATCCCTGAACCGGGCATCGTGTCCGTCGTCATCGAGGAATCCTTCCTGCGAGCGGGATGCCTACGGCGGGAGCCCCATCCTGCATGCCGCATATTTTTTCGCACATATGTGCGATTTTTGTTATCTGCCGCTTTGAGTCAAGGCGAAACTTGAGCGTTCCAGCTGCGCGACGCTACGACGGCAGGTGCTCTGCGGGATTTTCTCCAGGCAAGGCTGGCGATTTCGGCAATGCAGGCTGTCAGCTTGCAGCATGCCAACATACGAATTCCGATTGACTGTCCCTGGATCGATGTCATTATCGCACATATGTGCGAAATTGTGCGAGCGAAAATGAAGTAAGCCGCGCTCATCTACAAAACACTGCGCAAGGATCGTCCGCTGAAGAATAGACGGACCGCAGAAGGGAACCGGGATGATGTTCAGCGAGGGGGCGCTTTCTTCTTTTGGCGCATATCCGGCCGTATCACACCGATCCATGGGATCGACGATATTAGATCGCTCGTCCCTTGGCGGGGACAGTCAAGGCGGTTGAGCCGACATGTCCGCCATGCCGTCCTTAGAAGAACCGGCGGCGGATATCACAACGAGCCTGAATTCGCACCGATGTGCGAATGCATATTGCAGAATTCCGGAGATGGTGCAAACTTGGCGGACGCGGTCCTGCGCGACGGTCAATTTGCGCAATCGGGTCCCGCATTCTGGCGGGAGTATTGATGCCTGAGGCTAGTTGAACAGGGGACTTGCACAGATGACGAGCCAGAAACGACAGCTTAAGCTTGGAATTGCGATGGTGTCGAATGGCACTCACGCATCGGGGTGGCGCTATCCAGGTTCGCGGGCAGATGCTGGGCTTGACTTCGCACTCTGGAAAGACATGGCGCGGGCAGCCGAGCGCGCAAAGATCCATTTCATTTTCCTGGCCGATGGACAGGCCGTCAGGGTGCAGGCTAAGGACAACGAGGCTCTGAGCTACAGCGGTCGTGTTGATCTCTTCGAGCCACTCACTCTTATAGCGGCGTTGTCCGCCGTGACGGAGCATATCGGCTTCGTTGCGACAGCCTCGACGACCTACAACGAGCCCTACACGATCGCGCGCAAATACGCTTCTCTCGACTATATCAGCGGCGGACGCGTCGGCTGGAATGTCGTGACGAGCTGGAGCGAGGCCGAGGCGAAGAATTTCAGTCGTGAAAAGCATCTCGATCATGACGTCCGCTATCGTCGCGCGCAGGAATTCTTCGATATCGTTACGGGTCTGTGGGACAGCTGGGAGGATGATGCTTTCATCCGGGACAAGGCTGGGCGTTACTTCCATCCCGAAAAGCTGCATGTTCTCAACCATCGCGGCGAGTTCTTCCAGGTGCGCGGCCCCCTGAACGTGCCGCGTCCGCCGCAGGGGTATCCGGTGATTGCCCAAGCTGGCTCTTCAGAGCCGGGACAAGAACTCGGCGCACGGACCGCGGATCTCATCTATACGGCACAGCGCGACCTCGCCGAGGCCCAGGCCTTTTACGCGAGTGTCAAAGGGAAAATGCCGAAATATGGCCGAAAGCCCGAGGATGCGCTGGTGATGCCCGGCGCACTGGTGGTGACGGGCGATACGCGCGCGGAGGCCGAGGATCGCATGGCCCGTCTGGAGAGCGTGATACCTCCGGAAGTCGGCTATGCCATCCTGAACAATATCGTCGGCGACCTCTCCGCCTATCCTGTCGATGGACCAGTTCCGGAAAGTATGAGCAACGGCCCCGTCAAGTCCATCGCCAATCCCGTGCTCCAGGAGGCACGTAAGGATGGGCTCACGATCCGCCAATTCTATACAAAACTCGCCGGCGCGGCCGGGCATCAGCATATCGTCGGTGCGCCGGCCGATATTGCTGATCATTTCGAGGAATGGTTCACTCGTGGAGCATGCGACGGCTTCAACTTGATGATCCCGTACTATCCGGAAGGCCTGACTCTGGTGCTCGACAAGGTCGTGCCCGAACTGCAGCGTCGCGGGCTCTTCCGCACGGAATATGAGGGACGCACGTTACGCGAGAACCTCGGCCTGCCGCGGCCGAACTATGGCTCCGCCGTGAAGCGCGACGCGATTCACTCACCCGCCGTGATGGCCGGCGAGTAAGGGCTGCGCGATGCAAAACCACGTCGCCATGCCGTCAGCCCTGGACAGCGCGGATTTCGTGAAGTTCAATTCGGTTGAGAGGTCCGCGACCGAGCAGCTCGCTGCCTTCGCTGCCGATCTGCAATGGGACGACATACCGGCTGCGGTGCGCGAGCGCGCCAAGCATCTCTTGATCGACATCATCGGCATCGGCCTCGCGGGATCGGCCAATCCCGACTTCGCACGCCTGGCGGATGCGCTTGCACAATTGGGGGCCGCACCCGGCGTCTCCCTGATCGGGACCGCGAGCAGGCTGTCGCCGCCGAATGCCGCGCTGTTCAACGGCATGGTCTCCCATTCCCTGGACTGGGACGACACCCATATGGCGACGATCAACCACGCCAGCAGTGTGATCGTGCCGACGGCGTTGGCCGTGGGCGAGCTCCGCGGCGCCAGCGTGCGTGATATCCTCACCGCGATGGTCGCCGGCTACGAGGTGATGCTGCGGGTGGGGCTCGGGATCGATCCCCTCGACTGGTGGAAGCATGGCCTGCACGGCACGTCGATCCTCGGGGTCTTCGGCTCCGCCGTCACGGCCGGAAAGCTGTTCGGCCTTTCCGCCGACGAGTTGATGCACGCGATGGGCCTCGCGGCCAGCCAGGCATCGGGTATTCAGCAATATGCGTCGCCTGGCGAGGTCAACGACGCGAAGCGCTTCCACTCCGGCTGGCCTGCCCTATGCGGTGTGACGGCGGCCGGGTTGGCGGCCGGCGGGTTGACCGCGCCCCGGCAGGTGCTTGAGGGGGTCCGCAGCCTCTACAAGTGCTATCTCGGCCATGCCGCGCGAAACGAAAATGCGATCGTTGCGGAGCTGGGATCGCGGTGGGAGACGTTGCGCATCTCGGTGAAGGTCTATCCTTGCTGTCAGGGCTTCCAGGCGCCGATGGAGGTGACGCAGCGCCTGCGCAAGAGGCTTGGTGCTGTTTCACCGGCCGCAGTCGGTAGGATCGAAATCGCGGTGGCGCCCGGACAGCAGACGTTGATTCAGCCCGTGGCCGGCAAGCGGCGGCCCCAGTCTCACAGCTCGGCGGTGATCGCGCTGCAATTCTGCATGGGTGTGATGCTCGCGCGCGGCAGGATCACGCTCGCGGACTTCTCTCCGCAGATGCTCGAAGATCAGGACGTGCTTGCTTTTGCGGATCTGGTGGACTGCAGCGTCGATCCGAACCTGCCTGCGCGACACGATGGGTCGAAGGTCAAGCTGACCCTGCGGGATGGCCGGGAGCTTCTGGAAGAGGTGGCCTGCTATCACGGCGGCCCCGACAATCCGCTCTCGCCCGAGGGCTTCCGCGATAAGTTCATGATATCTGCAGGAAGCGTGCTTGGAAAAGAGAGAACCGCCAGGCTCGCCGATGTGCTGTTCAGCGTCGAAGACAAACCGTCCTCCGTTATTTATGAGGCGCTGCCAGCGTGAATACTTCGAAACGGTAATAAAATAAAAAACCAGAGGGGTATCAAGAATGGATATCACGCGTATCTTCGAGGTCCTGCTTGAACGCTACAACAACGGCGGCATGAGTAGGCGCCGTTTCCTGCACAACGTCGGGACGCTAGCGTTCGTCAATGGCGTCGTAGGTTCTTCGGTCATGCAGATGGTCAATCCTGCTGTCGCCCAAGGTGCCAAGGAAGTCCGCTTCGACGGCTTCGGCGGCATGACCCAGAAGGCAATCAGTGAGAAACTGCTTCGGGTCTTCCAGAAGGAAACCGGCATCGTCGTCAACGAAGGGTCATTTGGCAGCGAGCAGGAGCTGTTGGCCAAGCTGGCCGCGGAGGGCACGGGAGACTACAACTTCTTCACGGCGGCGAACCCGTCGACGGCTCTGCTCTTCATTGAGCGGGGCTATACACAAGCGTTGGACCCCGCCAAGCTGCCCGGTCTCGACAATCTCATGAAGCCTGCAGTGGATATCTATCGCTCCCTGGCGCCGGAGGGGCTGCTCGCGGCCGTGCCGACAAACATTTCCGGCGTCGCAATCGCCTACAACCACGACAAGGTCGACCCGGCCGAGGTCGAGGCAGAGGGCTTCAACATCCTTCTGAGCAAGAAGTACCCCAATCGCATATCGGGCGAAGATCAGTGGCAGCGCCGTATCTGCTACGGCGCGTTACAAACCGGCCAGGACATCAACAACATAACCGACATGAACGCGGTTTGGGGTAAGATCGCCGAGTGTAAGCGCAATGTCTTCAAGTTCTGGAAGTCGAATGCCGAACACGCGCAGTTGCTCGGTTCGGGAGAGGCATGGATCACTGACGCATGGTACGGTACGATCGGTCAGCTTCGCAAGGCCGGCATGCCGATCTCTTACTATCCAAAGCAGGGCACGTTCTGCAACTTCGGTTGCTTCATGGTGATCAAGGGCACGGATATGGATGTCGCTTATGAGATCTCATCGATGCTGCTCAGGCCGGAAGTCGCCATTGCCCAAAGCTTGATGACCACCAATGTACCGGCGCTCAATCCCGCGCGGGTCGAAATGCCGGACGAACTGAAGCAGGCCGTCGGCTTCGATCCCACGGGGACATTGGAGGGCTATCGGATGCTGGAGCCGCGCTACTGGAACAAGAACGCGGCTGACTGGCAGCGGGAATATCGGCGCGTGCTATCACGGGCTTGAGTGTTTACCGCTGCATCGTAGCGGACATCCGGGCGACCTTGCCGGCGACCGTATCCAATCTGGGCTTGACCCGCAGCATCGGACAACGGCGTTGCTGCGGGCCTTGCGTTCCGCCATCGAGCAGTGCGACAGGCGGTCTGTCAGCATAGCCATGTGCCAGCTTCGATCGATCATGCGCCTAAAAGAGGACTGAACCCGTGTTCGCAACGGCCCGCTCTTCACAGGCCCTCCTGCTCACCCCGGCAATCGTGCTGAGCTGCCTGTTTGTCATCCTACCTCTCGCTTGCATCGGCATCTATTCGTTTTGGCAGTTGCAGTCGAATGGCTCGCTCAACGCGGCGTTCACCTTGGCGAACTGGCGGCAACTGGTCGAGGACAGCTTCTATCTGGAGATCCTCCTCAAGACCGCGCAGCTAGCCTTTTTCTCAACCGTTATCGCGATGATCGTCGGATTTGGTCCGGCTTACTACATGACGACGCTCCCGCCGAACTATCGCGCGTGGCTCGCCCTGCTGCTGTTCGTGCCATCCTGGATCAGCTACGTCGTGCGAACCATGTCCTGGCTGCAGATATTGGGGCGAAGCGGGCCGATCAACACACTGTTGATGAGCTGGGGCGTGACCAGCGAGCCGCTGCCGCTGCTCTACAACTCCTTCTCCGTCTATATCGGCATCGTCCACTATGCGCTGCCGGTCATGATTCTGAATATTTATCTGGGCCTTACTTCGGTCGATAAACATCTCATCGAAGCCGGGCGAACACTGGGTGCAAGTGGAATTCAGGTATTCTTCTCGGTTGTCGTGCCACTTGCTATAGGCGGAATATCGGCTGGCTTTCTGATCTGTTTCATCTGGACGCTCGGGGCCTATATCACACCGCTGCTGCTTGGGGGGCCGAATTCGACCTATTACGCCACCCTCGTCTACGAGACGATCCTCATGCAGCAAGATTGGCCCTTCGGCTCAACGCTGGCATTGCTGCTGATCATTATTCTCTGTGTCTGCCTGTTCTTCTACGGGCGCTACATGGGGCTATCGCACATGTTCAGGAACAAGTGACCATGGAACAGAAGATGAGCCCTTTCCGCTTCTTCCTCATGGTCATGACCATCCTCGTCTATGTGTTCATGCTCGCGCCGGTGCTTGTCGTCATCGTGGTGGCCTTCAATCCAGCCGAGTATGTGGACTTTCCGATTACGGGCGTGACACTGCGGTGGTTCCGTGAGGTGCTGGCCGACCCGCAGATTCTCGAATCCCTTTGGATTTCGTTCAAGCTCGGCATCTCGTCGGCCATCATCGCTACAGCGATCGGCGCCTCGGCGGCCTATGTGCTGGCCCGTTACAAGGTGCCGTTCGGCGAGACGTTGCAGCTCGTCCTGCTGATGCCCCTTCTTATCCCTCATCTCATCATGGGTGTGGGGCTGTTACTTGCGTGGCGCCTTCTGGGGCTGCCGAGAAACTTCATGCTGCTTCTGGTTGGGCATGTCGCAATCATCCTGCCGATCGTGGTGCTGGTGACGCGCCACCGCTTCGCGTCGATCTCGCCGAGTTTGGAGGCGGCCGCACGCACGCTTGGCGCTAACAGCGTCCAGACCTTCATGTCGATCACCTTGCCATTGGTCGCTCCGGCGCTCGTGGTTGCATTTTTGTATTCCTTCATGTCGTCCTTCGATGAACTGACTGCCACGCTGTTCTGGCGGCCAGTCAATACAGAGACCGTCACGACCCAGATCATGGGTATGCTTAACTTTTCGACCGATCACAGAGTCAATGCGCTTGCGACGATTCTGATCATACTATCTTTCGTTGTTCCGCTAGCAGGTCTGCTTATGGTGAAGCTGGTGTCAGTCATTTTGCCCAGACTTCTAAGCTGGACCGGGCGTGCCGAAATGACCGAGGTCATGACGCCGCGTGAGCTCGCCACCGAGAAGGGTGAGTAAGGAGATCAAGATGCGACCGATGGCAATCGAAATTAGCAATGTGGAAAAGCGCTTCGGCACGGTCGCAGCGGTGAATTCACTGAATTTGAACGTCGTGGAGGGGGAGTTCGTATCCCTGCTTGGTCCTTCCGGTTGTGGAAAGACCACGACGCTGCGCATGATCGCCGGACTGGAATCCCCGACGCAAGGCGACATTCTGGTCAAGGGCAAGAGGGTCAACGATCTCCCGGTCCACAAGCGCAATTTTGGCATGGTCTTCCAGAATCTCGCGCTATTCCCCCACAAGAGCGTCTTCGACAATATCGGTTATGGGCTGAAATATCGCGGCGTGCCGCGCGCTGAGATCGCCCAGCGTGTCAAGCGGGCCTTGAATGTGGTGCGCTTGCCCGGCATGGAGGACCGCATGCCCTCCCAGCTCTCGGGCGGCCAGCAGCAGCGTGTCGCGGTGGCACGCGCCATCGTCATCGAGCCGGAGCTGCTTCTCTTCGACGAGCCGCTTTCGGCCCTCGACGCGGGGCTTCGTGAGGAGATGCGCTTTGAGCTGAAGCGCATCCAGCGCACGCTTGGCATCACGACTGTTTTTGTCACTCACGATCAGGCTGAAGCGCTGTCGATGTCGGATAAGGTGGTCGTCATGTCGGGCGGTCGCATCGAACAGGAAGGATGCCCGGACGATATCTACACCCGCCCGACCACCGAGTTCGTCGCCCGATTCTTCGGCTATGTGAACGAATTCACCGGGCGAGTGAAGGAAGCGACCGCCGGCCGTTCGACGATCATGCTTCCGAGCGGGAGCGAGATCACGGTGCCTGTGGATCTTGCGCAGGGCAGCGAGGCCCGACTCCTGCTGCGCGGCGAAAGGCTGCGCGTCGTGCCCTCGGATGCTTCGCCGCAAGAGGGACACGGCCGTGTCGCGGAGGCGGACTATCTTGGGCTGATGGTCCGCTATGTGGTGCGAGAAGGCGACACGGAATTCAACATTCTCCAGGCGCGCAACGGCCCGCTTCTCGGAGAGGGGGCACAGGTCTCCGTTGAGATTCCAGAAGACGCCTGGATGGTGGTTCGTGAAGGCCGGATAGTGAGCCACGCCTGACGCCCGATGCGGTTCTCGGGAGTCAGGAAGTCCTGGCGCGCATGGAGAACAAATTGCTGGAGCGTTTTCGCGATTCCGAGAAAGGCGAAAACACTCTACCCGCGCATCGATATCGCGGCGGAAACATCCGCACCGATCTTCCGCATCACGGGCAAGAAGCGATCAAGCATTTCGTCTGCCGAAATCCGTGTTGTCGGTGCGCCGACGTTGATGGCTGCGATCACCCGGCCATCGGCATTGGTGACGGGAACGGCCAGCGACAGCACCCCTTGCTCGAATTCCTCAGCCACGAAACACCATCCGTTTGCACGGACATCGGCGAGGATGCGTCGAAGCTCTGCAGGATCGTCCACACTGGTCGGCGTCTTGCGGGGCAGCGGATTTCTGGTGAGGATGTCCGAGATGGCGTCCTCGCTCTGGTTCGCAAGCAGGACGCGCCCCATGGCCGAAAGCACAGCGGGCACTCGTGAGCCTATCGCAATGACGATGCTGTGCACCAGCCGGCGCGCCTCGGCGCGCGCGATATAGACGGCCTGATCGCCTTCGAGCACGCCGAACGAAACATTTTCGCTCATGATGCGCACGCCTTCGCGCAGATAGGGCGTGACGAGTTGCGAGGTGGGCCATGTCGACAGGTAGGAATAGCCGAGTTCCAGAACCTTGGGACGCAGCTCGAACGTGTCGCCGTCCATGGTGGCGTAGCCAAGTTCATGCAGGGTAAGGAGGAAGCGGCGGACGGCGGCGCGGCTCATCCCCGTCTTTTCGGCCGCACTTGAGACCGTCAGCGAAGGCGTTTCCTGGTCGAATGCCCGGATGACTTCGAGGCCGCGCGCAAACGCGGACACATAGTCGGCCAGCTTGATGCTCGTCTCGAAGTCCCGTTTCGACCCATCGATGCCCCGTTCGGCGCCCATATGTGACGTGCTCCTCGTTCTTGTCGCTTATTCCGTTTCCCTGACATGGCCAGCAGAACTATCACTGCCAATTATGCGCCAAGCTCACAAGAGGATACGGTTCGGTTATTCGGCTGTTTACCTTCTCGTCAAGCGCCGGAAATCCATTCTTTGAACTCAGCGGCCAATGGCATAGGCCTGCATGAGACGAGGCGTGGCGCCTGCACGCAGGATACCATCGCCGGCGTCCGAGACAGCGACCATGCGGCCGACGGTCCATTCGGGTGCGACCTGGAGGTCATGGCCCCGCTCACGCAGGTCATCCAGCACGGCGGCGCCGAAGCTCTCCTCGCAAAGCAAATGTGCCGGAATGCTGTCCCTCGGGTAGAATGAGCTCGGCACGTGCCGGGTATGGAACATCGGCTGCTCGATCGTCTCCTGAAGGTTAAAACCATGGTGGACATGCCGCAGGAACATGGTCAGCGCCCATTGTTCCTGCTGGTCCCCGCCGGGTGAGCCGAACGCCATATAGGGGCGGCCGTCACGCAGGGCAAAAGACGGCGTGAGCGTGGTACGTGGCCGCTTGCCCGGCGCGAGCGATGTAGGAAGCCCCGGTTCGAGAAGGAACATCTGCGCCCTGCTGTTGAGGGCGAAGCCGAGCCCGGGGATCGTGGGGGACGACTGCAGCCATCCCCCCGACGGCATGGCGGCGACCATGTTGCCTTCGCTGTCGACCACGTCGATATGCGTGGTGTCGCCACGCCGGGCCGAAAGCATCTCAGCTGTGGTCGGCTCGTTGTTCGCCGCCGCTGTCTTGCGGCTCGCCAGGCGCGCAAGTGTTGCGAGGCCTTTTTCCACCTGGCCTTCATATCCGGGGATGACGCCGGGGATGAGCTCCCTGGATGCTGCATTGCCTATGAGGACGCGCCGCTCGGCGGCATAAGCATCGGAGAGGAGGACATCGAGGGGAACATCCACGAAGTCCGGATCGCCGTAATAGGCCTCGCGATCCGCAAAGGCGAGCTTCATCGCTTCGGTCAGGACATGCACGAACTCCCCGCTGCGCGGATCCATCGCGGCGAGGTCGAACCCCTTGAGGAGTGCGAGGGTCTGGAGAAACATCGGCCCCTGTCCCCAAGGGCCGATCTTGCAGACGGTGTAGTTGAGGTAGTCGTAGGTGAGGGGGGCTTCGTAGGGCGCCTGCCAACCCGCGAGATCCGCGCCGGTCAGCACGCCCCTGTGTCGGCTACCGGATTGATCCATGACCTCCGTTTCACGCACGAACCGATCGATCGCGTCGGCCACGAAGCCTTGCGAAAAGCAGGCGCGAGCGCGGTCTATCACAACCTCCCGACTGCCGCCGGACGCGGTGGCCTCGGTGATAACGCGTTGCCACATGGCGGCAAGCGGTTCGTTCCTGAACAGGCTTCGAGGTTCAGGCACGTCGCCGTTTGGAAGATAGAGCGCTGCCGATGTCGGCCATTCCCTTTTGAAGAATTCCCGCAGCCCGGCGATCACATTGACGACGCCCGGTAAGATCGGATGGCCGTTGCGCGCATAGTGGATAGCGGGCTCCAGAACATCCTGAAGGCGCAGCCGGCCGTGATCGCGCAGCAGCGTCAGCCACGCATCGAACGCCCCCGGTATGACCGTTGAGAGCATTCCATTGCCGGGGATGATGTCGAGCCCCTGGTCGCGATAGTGTTCAATGGTCGCTCCTGCCGGCGCTGGCGCCTGTCCGCAAAGCACCTCGACCTTGCCGGTGCGCGCTGCTTGGAAGATGATCGGTACATCGCCGGCGGGGCCGACCAGATGCGGCTCTACCACCTGCAGCACAAAGCCCGCGGCCGCGGCTGCATCGAAGGCATTGCCGCCGCGTTCGAGCATCGCCATACCCGCGGCCGAGCCCAGCCAGTGGGTGGTCGCCACGCAACCGAAGGTGCCCTGGATCTCGGGTCTCGTGGTGAACATCCATTGCTCCTGTCATGCACGATCGATATCGCGAGGGACGCAAAGCGACAGATAGTGCGCATTTAAAGAGTTGTGAAGAGATAATCGCACTTTTGTGCGATTATGCATCGAGCAATGTGACTAGCGGATGGTCGTTGCCTGGGTGACTAGCAACGGCAATACGCCACGGTTTGCAACGCGGCCGATTTTTCGCGTGTCCAGAATGGACGTCATGGCGAAGATGGCCTCGGCCTTACTGCTCGATCGGGAAGAATCTTCCCAACTGGATCCGCTCCGGGAAGCGATGGCTACGATATCAAAACAGGGGACACGGCTAAGTAGATCTCCTTACCCGACTTTGACCGCAAGCCAGCCCGCATCCTCGCAGCTCCCCTAGCTCGGCTCAGAATAGCTTTTCCAAGCCCAGAAGCGATCATCAGGCCGTACTTGCGCAACTCACCCAGCAACTGAGGCAGAGATCATTGACTCTGAGCCGTACAACCTACTGCCGTATCACCGACCGTGGTGCCCAAATCAAGCCGTGGGCATGAGGGCTGACAACGGTGTGGAACTCATCCGTATAGTGCTGAAGCCCGATGTCAATGTGAGCCGGAAAAGGACAAGGCCGCGGTACCAAGTGGCGAGCGTGAAATCACGCCAGCGCGTGTTGCGAAAACTCCCTGCCGTCCTGAGGGGGGTATCGAGCCAGTTGAGGCGGTAAGCAAGCCTCTCGTCGAGGCTCAGGATGACATCGGCGGCGGCGATGTGATCGACCTTGCCGATCTTAAACAACTGCAAATCCGCCTCGCAGCTGCGCCCCAAGACTACCTAGCGTTGCACAGCAGCGACCTATTCACGCTTCGCGACGAATTGATGGAGTATAGTGGGTCATCCGCAGTGCCGGGTTGGATGAAATTTGCATATTTTAAGAATATTATAAATATATATATGTTTTATTCTAGAATTAAATAACTTTAATATGAAAAGCGCGAATGCCTTTGCTTGCGGCGAGCCGGGGATGCCGAAACGATCTGCAGCCCAAATATCTGCGAGCCGGGGAGGGCGTCGACATCGCTGCGGTAAATCCGCTGACTCGTATCCTTTAGCCTGCGGTCCAGCCCAATGTCGCATCCATTCCACGGACCTGCAGCTTGATGAAGCGCAACAGATCGAGCGACACGGGTTTGTTGGGAGGCGAGGCGATCACAAGTTGTCGCAGCAGCTGCGGCGCTACGATCAGCGCCGATTGCAGCTGTCCCATCGCGGTCGTGTCCTTGATCGCGCTTTGTGGCAGGAGGGTCGCGCCAACACCGTGACGCACGAGGTTGAGCGTGCTGGAATAGGCGTCGCTTTCCATCGCAATATCGAGAAGAATGCCATGGCGCATCGCCCAAAGTTCGACCTGCTGGCGCAGTCCATGCTGCCGACTGGGCAGGATCAGTCGAAACTCCGCCAAATGCAGAGCCTGTATCTGGGCCGGTAAGGCCTCGCCAGAGGTGGTCGTTACTAAATGGAGCACTTCCGAGATCAGGGGCTCGGCATGCATGCGCCTGGTTGCCTCAACCTCGTAGAGTAAAGCGACATCAAATCTGTCATCGAGCAGCCACTCCAGCAGATGGCCGTTGAGCCCCTCTACGAAGCGCAGGCTTACTTTGGGATATGCCTCACAGAGCGTCCTTGTCAGTGGCGGCGCCAGCACACTGCACAGGCTGGGTGGCATTCCGATCACCGCCGAACTGATCCCGCCGATGGCAAGCGCATTGACCTCTGCCCGCGCCTCCGCGATCTGCTGAAGGATGATCTTCGCGCGGCTGTATAGCCGTCGCCCGGCATCGGTCAGCACCACGCCCCGGCCGTTCCGATAAAGTAGCGCGATGCTGAGATCGCTTTCGAGGTCGCGGATATAGCGGCTGAGGGTGGGCTGTGGCCGTCCAAGCAGGATGGCCGCCTGCGAGAAGCTGCCGGCGTCGACCACCTTCACAAAGAACTCGAGGTCACGCTGGTTCATGCCGCGCCTCGCGCCACGCCGTCAGAGCCATTCCGATGCAAAGGGAGTGCCCGCTGCGGCCAGAGCGCAATCGGCGATGACGTCCACCTCGCGCTATGTGGTTGGACAGGAATGCCAAGCTTCAAATCTCCCTGAGGATTCCATCGTCCGCGGCTGGCGCGATGGGGCGGATACAGGCAGACCTGTGCCCGGATGGGCCGATAGACCGCAATGGCGGCACGCCTTTCGCGCATTCTGAGGTCGCGAACCGGCACCGGGTGCGAAAAACGCAGCCGCTGGGCGGATTCAGCGGGCTGGGAGGATCTCCTTCGAGAAGGATCCGCGCCTTCCTGCGTTCCGGCCGCAGGCTCGGTGCAGCGGACAGTAACGCCTGGGTGTAGGGATGATGGGGCCGCTCGAAGATCTCGTCGACCGGGCCTTCCTCCATGATGCGACCCAGATACATCACCGCGACGCGGTCGCAGAGCTCGCGCACGACGGGAAGATCGTGGCTGATGAACAGCATTGCGAGCCCGAAGCGGCGACGCAACTCGCTGAGCAACGCCATGACCTGGGCCTGCACGGACATGTCGAGCGCCGAGACGGGCTCGTCCGCAACCAAAAATTCGGGAGAACTGGCCAGCGCGCGTGCGATGGCGATGCGCTGGCGCTGACCACCCGAGAATTCGTGCGGATAGCGCGACGCATAGGCTGTGGGCAGTCCGACGCTTTGCAGCAGCTCGGCGGTCCGCAGTTTGCGCTGATCAGGCGGCATCAGATCATGAATGCGCATCGCATCCTCGATTTGAACGCCTATCCGGCGGCGCGGGTCAAGCGAACTGTAAGGATCCTGGAACACCAGTTGCATTCTGCGGCGCAACGATTTTTCGATCGGGCGGCCGCCTCCGCCGAACTCCCGCCCGTCGAAATGGACCGTGCCGGCGCTGCGTGACAGGAGCCCCAGCATCAGCCGGCCCACGGTGCTTTTGCCGGAGCCACTTTCCCCGACCAATCCGACCGCCTCTCCGCGCCGGATATCGAGGTTGACGCCGTTCACCGCGTGCAGCACCGCCCCGCCGCCCAGCAGTCCCCTGCTGCCGAAGATCTTGGTCAGGTCACGCGCCTGGATGAGCGGGCGCTCGTCGACAGAGTCAGTCACAATGCGCCTCCCGTTGCCTGCCGCGGACAAAACGCCCGGGGCTGACTTCGACCAGGGGTTCGGTCGGCTCTCCGGGAATGGCAGGCCGGGTCGGCATTCCTTCGCCGAAGCTGGACGTCTCGGCGGTGTCGGGGCCGGATACCAGCCCGTCCTCGCCCGGCACCGCGCGACGCAATGCCTGGGTGTAGGGATGCAAGGGGTTGTCAAAGACCTCCGCCACCGTGCCCATCTCGACGATCTCGCCCCGGTACATCACAGCTACCCGGTCGGCGATCTCGGCAACGACCGGCAGGCTGTGGGTTATGAACAGCATCGCCAGCCCGTGTTCGCGCTTCAGCTGCGCGAGGAGCTCGAGCACCTGGGCTTGCACCGTCACGTCCAAGGCTGTCGTCGGCTCGTCTGCGATGAGCAGCGCCGGGCGGTTGGCAACGGCCATGGCGATCATCACCCGCTGCCGCATTCCGCCCGACAATTCATGCGGATAGGCCCGCGCGCGGCGCGCGGGATCGGGGATGCCCACATGTTTCAGCAGTTCAATCGCTTCTGAGCGAGCCTGGGCGCGCCCTACCGCGCGATGCGAGCGGATCGCCTCGGCAATCTGCGCGCCGATGGTGTGCAACGGATGCAGGCTATGGCCGGGATCCTGGAAGACCATAGCGACATCGCGGCCGCGCAGCTTCCGCATTGCTTTTTCCAAGGAGTGGGGGATGTCCTGGCCGTTCAGGCGAACATTTCCCTTGGTGATCGCTGCCTGGGGCGGCAGGAGGCCCATGATCGCCAGACTGGTCACCGATTTGCCCGATCCGCTCTCACCCACGAGGGCCAGCGTCTCGCCTTTTCGCAGCGTGAATGAAACATCCCGGACCGGAGCGATGGAGCCCGAATCTGTCGGGATCTCCACCGAGAGGCCTGAAACGGCCAGAACCTCGTTTGGGTCCGCAACAGGCGGCTTCTCATTTCTGCCGCGTGCGGGGAAGCCCGCCATACGGCGCTGCAGCCGCCGGGCCGCATGCGGCAGGGGCCGAGGGTCGAAGGCATCCCTGAGCCCGTCACAGATGCTGTTCATGATAAGGATCGTGGCGGTCAGGGCGACGCAGGGCCACAGTAGCAGCAAGGGCTCGCGGATCATGTTGGCGCGGGCGGCACCGATCATCAGTCCCCAGGACGGCGTGGGCGGCACCACCCCGAGCCCAAGGAACGACAGGCCACTTTCCAGAACCACGGCAGAGGCCAGGACAAGACTGAACTGGACGAGAAGCGGGCCGGCGATATTGGGCAATACGGTATTGACCATGATCCAGCCCTTGCCCGCACCGGCGACCCGCATAGCCTCGACATATTCGGCAGAACGCACGGCAAGAACGCCGGCATGGGCGACCCGCGTGAAGCCGGGAACGAACACCAGCGCCAGCACGGGAATAAGGGTCAGCGGGCCAGGCCCCAGCAACGTGACCGCCAGCAGCGCCAGCAACATGGGCGGAAAGCACAGGACGACGTCCACAAAGCGCATGGATGTCGTCTCCAGCCAGCCGCGGAGAAATCCGCCAGCGATGCCGAGAACCGTGCCGATGGCTCCGGCGATAAGACTGGCGGCAAAAGCAATGGCGAGTGAGGCACGCGCGCCCCAGATCAGGCGGGATAGCACATCACGCCCATATTCGTCCTGACCAAGGAGATGCTGCAGCGAGGGGGGCGACAGCCTTCGCGCGATGGCCATCGCCGTCGGATCGCTGAGTGGCAACAAGGGCGCCGCCAGCGCTATTAGCACCACGACGGCCAGAAGGCACGACGGAACCAGGGGAAGGCGTTGTTTCATGCGCGCTTACCCCTCGGATCTATAAGGCCGTATAGGACGTCGACAAAAAGGTTCAGTAGTACGAACACCACCGAAATCACCAGGATCACCCCCACCACGGCGGGATAATCCCTGGCGTTGACGGCGCTGACCAGCAGCCCGGAAAGCCCGGGCCAGTTGAAAACATATTCAACCAGGACCGTGCCACCCAGCAGGGCGCCCATATGCAGGGCGAGAACCGTCACCACCGGCGTCAGCGCGGCACGAACGATATGATGAAAGACGATGCGCAGCGGCCTCACGCCCTTGGCGCGCGCGGTCCGCACGAAATCCATCTGCATCACGTCCAGGACGGAGCTTCGGGTCATTCTGAAGATGATCGGCAGCAGGCTGGAGGCGATGGTCAAAGACGGCATGATGAGGATCAGCATGTGCCGTCCCGGATTCCGTGAGAACGGAACGAACTGTCCGGCCGGCAGCCAACGCAGGTACTGGGCAAAAACCAGCACCAGCAGCGTGCCGACGACGAATACCGGCACGGCCAGTGAGAGGCCCGCGAGGGTCGAGAATATCCGGTCGAACGGCCCCCCCGCCCTGAGCGCCGCATAGGTGCCGGCCGGAATTGCGATCGCCACGCTGACAATGGCTGCTGCCAGGATGAGTTCCAGCGTCCGGGGCAGGCGCTTGGCCACTTCGTCGAAAATAGGAACGCCGTCCTGCATCGACCGGCCGAGGTCGAAGTGCAGCAGGCGTTCCATTGCCTCGAAATATTGGACGAAGATCGGCCGGTCCAGCCCCAGTTCCGTGCGCAAGGCCTGGATGGCGGCTTCGCTCGGCGTCCCGCCGCCCTGGCTGAGCAGGAGCTCGGCCGGGTCGCCGGGGACGAGGTGAATAGCCATGAACACGATGCTGGCAACCAGCCAGACCAGCACGACAGAGAGTGCAAGACGCCGGAGAAGCCAGACCAGCATCCTGGTCAGCCCCTGTTGAAGACAGTGCGCATCATGGCGGGCGTAAAGCGCCGCTCGGCGATGTCGCGTTCGACCAGTTCGGGAGGGCGGGTGCCGGGGTCGCCATAGCCGCCGCCGCCGGGAGTAATGATGTCGATGATGTCGCCGACCCGCATGGCGCCGATGCCGCCCACGAGCTCGGGCGCCCCCTCGTTCATGCTGAAGCTGCCCCGTCCCCCGGATTTGCCACCTGCCAGCCCCCAGGGCGCCGAATTGAGGCGAGACATGTTGATGCGGATGCGGCAAGGGGCCTCGGCCCGGTAGGTGCGACGCAAGCCCATGCCGCCGATCTGCCTGCCTGCGCCTCCCGAGCCATCGACCAGCTCATAGCTCAACAGGGTCAGGGGGTACTCGATCTCCATCGCCTCGACCGGCAGGTTCGAGGTGTTCGTCATATGGACCTGGATGCCGTCGAGGCCATCCTTGGCGGCGCGGGCGCCACCGCCGCCGCCGATGGTTTCCAGGTAGATCCAGGGGCTGCCGTCAGGACGCCGGCCACTGAAGGTGGCCGAAGCGACGGTGCTGTTGCAGGCCGCCGTCAACCGTTCGGGGATGATCTGCGAAAAGGCCAGCATGATGACATCGACCACCCGCTGGCACGGCATGATGCGGGCAATGACAGCCGCCGGAGATTCGCAGTGCAACAGCGTTCCCGGCTCGGCCTTGACGGTGATCGGGCGTGCCAGGCCAGCGTTGGGCAGGATGGTCGGGTCGACCACGCTTTTCACCGCGTAATAGACCGTGGCGAGAAGCGCGGTCCAGATCATGTTAAAGCCCGAGCGTACCTGCGGCGGGCTGTCGAATTCCAGCGTGATGGAATCGCCCGCGACAGTGATCGCGCAGCTGATGCGGATCTCATCGGGCCAGGATTCGGCGTCAAACATGTCCGAAGCGCGATAGGTGCCGTCGGGGATGGCGGCAATTCCGGCGCGCATCTTGCGCTCGGCGTAGTCTTGGAGTGCGTCGCCCGCGGCGCGGACCACCGCGCCGCTGTATTTCTCGCATAGCGCCCGCATCCGCTGGACGCCCAGGCGGTTGGCCGCCATCTGCGCCCGGAGGTCGGATACTCTCTCGTGCGGAACCTGGCAGTTGAGCAGGAAGATCGCCTGCACCTCCTCCTGGAAGACGCGGGCCTTATAGAGCCGCACCGGCGGCAGCCGGATCCCTTCCTGGTAGATATGATCGTGGCCATGATCGGCGAAATCCGCATGGTGGGCGGTGTTCATCGCCCAGGCGACGATCTCGCCTTCAAAGAAGATCGGCTCCGCCAGTACGATGTCGGGCAGATGCGTGCCGCCGCCTTCATAGGGATCATTCCCCATGAACACGTCGCCCTCGTGGATATCCGACAGCGGATAGCGCTTGAGAATATTGGGGATAAAGTCGAGGAACGAGCCGAGGTGCATCGGGATGTGCTCGGCCTGGCACAGGGTCTGCCCCCGGGCATCGAACAACGCCGTTGAACAGTCACGGCGTTCCTTGATGTTGGTGGAGTAGCTGGCACGGACTAGCGCCTCTCCCATCTCCTCGGTGATCGAGGCCAGAGCCGAGCCGATGACTTCGATCGTGATCGGGTCGACCGCTGCGATTTTGGTCGTCGCGTTCATTGGCCAAACTCCAGAATGAGGTTCAGATGCGGCTCGACCCGAGCGGTCATTCCCCGGAGAATCACGGTGGTGGTATCCATTTGCTCGACGATGGCCGGACCCTCGATCACGTTGCCGGCCTTCAGGAGGTCGCGGTCATAGAGAGGGCAGGAAACGAAGTCGCCCGCCTCGGGCATCCAGACCTCGCGTGATCCGATGATGGCGGCCGAAGCGTCGGGGCCGCCATCGGGCTGCGGCTCCAGCCGGGCCTTGCGCACCATGCCCAGGGCCTCAAGCCGATAGGTCACGAGCTGCGTCGCCTCGCCTTCGGCCACGAAACCGAACTTCTGATGGTGCGCCTCGGCGAACCGCTCGGCCAAGGCGTCCAATGTGGCCTCTGTGACCGGTCCCTCGGGAAGCGGGACGGGAAGCTCGTAGTTCTGCCCCCTGTAGCGCATGTCGACGGTCCGGGCCATGCGCCGGTCCTCGACTGGCACCCCTTCCTCGGTAAACCAGGCTTCGGCCTGCTCGGTGAGATCGCGGAAGGCGTCCTCGATGGTCCCGATCGACTCCGGCTTCAGATAGGCTAGCCGGGTGCCGGCAAAATCGGCCCGCAGGTCGGTCATCAGCAATCCCAGCGCGCAGAGCGTTCCCGGATTGCGAGGCACGACGATGCGGCGGATGTCCAGTTCGCGAGCGAGGCGCGCCGCGTGAAGCGGGCCGGCGCCGCCACATGCGAACAGCGAATAGTCACGCGGATCATGGCCGCGCTGCACGCTGATCACGCGAATCGCCTTGGCCATATTGGCGGTGACGACCGAAACGATGCCCTGTGCCGTCTCATAGACACTCATTCCGAGGTCGCCGGCCATCTGCGCGATCGCATCCCGGGCCTTTTGCTGGTCGATCTTCATGCGGCCTCCCAGCAGGTACTGCGGGTTCAGCGTCTGAAGCACGACATTCGCGTCGGTCGTCGAAGGCTCGGTATTGCCCTGGTCATAGCAGACCGGTCCCGGATAGGCGCCGCAACTGCGTGGCCCGACTTTGAGGAGTCCGCCATTGTCGATATGGGCGATCGAACCACCGCCGGCGCCGACAGTATGGATATCCAGCATCGGCGCCTTGATGGGATAGCCATGCACCATGGCTTCCCCGGTCAGGCCACAGGCGCCATTCTTCAGGAGCGCCACATCGGTGCTGGTCCCGCCCATGTCGAAGGTGATGAGATCCGGGATGCCGATCATCCGGCCGATCTGCTGGGCGGCAACCACGCCGGTCGACGGGCCTGACAGCACGGTCCGCACCGGCAGGCGCGCTGCCTGCTCAAAGCCGATAACACCGCCGTTGGACTGGGTCAGATGCGGTGTAGCCGACATGCCCAGTTCGGCAAGGCGCTTTGCCAAACGGCGAATATAGCCCTGCATCACAGGGCCGAGATAGGCATTGAGCACCGTGGTGGACAGCCGCTCATATTCACGGAACTCGGGTGCCACCCCGTTCCCCGAGCTGACAAAGGCTTCCGGGAAAACCTCGGATATGATGTCTAGGGCGCGGTCTTCATGGGCCGGATGGATAAAGCCGTAGAGAAAGCTGACGGCCACGGCTTCGGCGCCCGCGGCCTTGAGCTGCTGCGCTGCCTCGCGCACAGCCTGCTCGTCCAATACGATTTCGATCGTCCCGTCGCTGAGCACACGCTCCGGCACCCCGAGGCGCAGGTCGCGGGCAACGATGACGGGCGGCTTGTCAGCCTGCATGTCGTAAAGGTCAGGACGCTTCTGCCGCCCGATCTCCAGAAGATCGCGGAACCCTTCGGTGGTGATGAGGCCGGTGCGGGCCCCTGTATGCTGGATGACGGCGTTGGTTCCGACGGTCGTCCCATGCCCGAAGTAAGCGATGCCGGACAAATCGCTGTCGACACTCTTCATGCCTTCGGCCACGCCCTGGACGATGCCGCGCGAAGGGTCATCAGGCGTCGAGGAGACCTTCCAGACTTCGAACCTGCCGGAATCCTCCTCGAAGAGGCAAACATCCGTGAATGTGCCGCCCGAATCGACACCAACTCGCCATGCCATACGGGATGCTCCTGCTAACTGGTCTGGGAAGGATTGTCTCTGATCCTGCTCCGAAGTTAGCAGAGCTTTTCCGGCTGCGGCCCCCATCAAATCTGAATAGCAACTATACCCTCGACAGCCGCGGCGGTTTGTGACGATCTAGCTGCTATGCAGGATCTCGATATTGGTGGAGTCTAAATGGTTCGCCGGTGATCGGTCTCTTTTACACATCAACGTACTGAGGCAGATGAGCCGCCAGCACGGTGAAAGACATACACTACTCCTTTTCGCTTAAAGGAAGTGGGTGCTGTCGGGCCAGAATTTCAGAATCGTGTCGGGGACTGTTTGAAGCAGCAATCCGGGCGAATGCGCCGGCCACCGGTTTCCCGCCGGGGCGTCGGATCGCCCCAACGTCAACAATACGGCCAAAAAATAAGGAGGTGGAAATGAACATCAACCGCAGAAGTCTTCTCGCAAGCTTCGGAATGCTGGCGGTGGCGCCCGGTTTCGCGAGAGCACAGCAAAGTCCCGATCGACTTGTATTCGGACTTTCAGCTTATCCGCCCAATATGGCGCCATGGGTGAATTCCGGTACTTCTGCGTTGACCGTCAAAGCCCAGATGCATCGTGGCCTGACATCTTACGGCTCGGATGGCCGCATCCGGCCCGAACTTGCCGAAAGCTGGGAGCAGGCCGGTGAAACGGGATGGCTGTTCCGCCTTCGCGACGCGGTTTTCCATAGTGGAAAGCCGGTGACCGCTGAGGATGTGAAGTGGTCGCTCGAGCAGATCGGCGCGCCGGACTCGACCGCGCTTTTTGCGGCGCAGTTCGCCGACATCGCTCGTATCGAGACGCCGGACGAAAAGACCGTGCTCGTCGTCATGAAGCAGCCGCTCGTCATGCTGCCTGAGTGGTTGGCGCATCCGCTGGTCCCGATCGTGCAGAAGGATTCGCTGAAGGAGAATCCGCTGGGTATCGGCGCGGGTCCCTATACGATGGTCAGCATGGACCGTGGCGTCGGTATAGAGATGACTGCATTCCCGCAGTACTACCGTCCCGGCCTGCCAAAGGTGAAGAACCTCAGATTCGTCGCCTATGCCGACGAGAACCTGCGGGTCGCCGCCCTCGAAACCGGTGAATTGTCCATCATTGAATACGTGCCCTGGCAGTCGATGGCTCAGATCGAAACGAATTCCGATCTGAAGCTCGATGTGCAGAATGGCCCCTTCATGTGGTTGGGTTTCAATGGTGCTGAGAAACCTTTCGACAATCCGCTTGTGCGCCAGGCCTGTGCATTTGCGGTCAAGCGGGATGAAATCGTCACGGCTGCTTTCTATGGGCGCGGAGCGGAGCTTAGGGGGATTCCCCTCACCCCGGAGAGCCCGTTTTACTATGATGAGGCCGTGAACTATTGGGGCTACGATCCGGATCGCGCGAAAAGCCTTTTGAAGCAGGCCGGATACGAGAACGGCTTCCAGGCCAAGTTGCTGTCGACTGCGCAATACAGCATGTACCAGACAACCGCCGAGGTCGTTCAGCAGAATCTTCTGGCGATCGGCGTCGTTGCCGAGCTGGAGCTCCCGGATTGGGCGACACGGGTCAATCGCGGAAAGGCCGGACGATACCAGTTCTCGATCGGCGGC
The DNA here is from genome assembly GCA_930633525.1 of Hyphomicrobiales bacterium. Classification (NCBI taxonomy): domain Bacteria; kingdom Pseudomonadati; phylum Pseudomonadota; class Alphaproteobacteria; order Hyphomicrobiales; species Hyphomicrobiales bacterium. The sequence goes on along the minus strand of CAKNFP010000002.1, from coordinate 1,026,095 downwards.
AGTACAGCCGACAACAACGACCCGGATGGCTTTACCTCGTTGATGGATGGCAGCCTGCCGATGAGCAATTTCCGCAGCGCCAATCTTCCGACGCCGGAGATCCATGAGCTCTTCCAGAAGGGACGCAGTGAGTTTGTTCTGGAAAAGCGCATCGGGATCTACAAGCAACTCAACGCCAAGATCTTCGAGACCACGCCTTGGGTCGGTCTGGCCTGGCGCGCGCAGGGCTATGCGATGGCCGCGAATATCGAGGGCTTTCACGGCCTGCCGGGCGCGCTGAACTTCTTCTCGGGCCTGCTGTTGGAGCAAACCAGCATCACTTGAGATATCCCGGCCAGGGCCTGTCCGCGGGAGGGCCAATATTCCAGGCGCGGGGCTCACGGCGACAGGGCAGGGGAAGGCCACGGGCCTTCCCCATGGGATGCGTCGGCGATGAACTGATGCCCGCTGGAAGGGCGTCTATCGGATCATGGGCAGGCGTCCGCGATCGAAAGCAATCTCTTCGGTCCGGGCAGAACAACCCGGACCTTTCCGGGAAAGAACAGGGCGAGCGGCTAAGGCATTTATCCGCCGCCACACACACCAATCCCACAGGAGGGTCTCGCAATGAGCGGAACCAAGGACATCGGTTTCATCGGCCTGGGACTGATGGGCCACGGCATGGCCAAGAACCTGATCGAGAAAGGGCATCGCCTCTTTATCCTCGGCCGGAATAACCGCAAGCCGATCGAGAGCCTTGTGGCGCGTGGCGCAACCGAGGTGAGCAGTCCGGCGGAACTGGCACGCAGGACAGAAATCGTCTTCACCTGCGTCTCGACCTCGGCCGATGTGGAAGAAAAAGTCTATGGTCCGGAAGGACTGCTGGAAAATGCCCGGCCCGGCTTCGTGCATATCGACTGCACCACCGCCGACCCCACTTCGACGCTGAAGATCGCCGCCGACTATCAGGCCCGGGGAATGGTTCTGGTCGATGCGGCTCTGGCCCGATCACCGGAGCATGCAGAAGCGGGGACGCTGAACCTGATTGTCGGAGCCGAGGCGGATCTCTTGGACCGGCTTCGTCCGGTCCTGGATTGTGTAGCCGAGAACATCTTCCATGTCGGTAGGACCGGCGCTGGTCATCGCACCAAACTCATCAATAATTTCATCGCCATGGGCAGTGCCAGCCTGATCGCCGATGCGATTTCGGCGGCGCGGGCAACGGGGGTGGACCTGAAGGCGCTCTACGACCTCATTTCGGCCGGCGGCGTGAACAGCCCGATGTTCCAGATCATGGCGCTGTCGGCACTGGACGGGGACACCAGCAGGCTGAAATTCTCAATCGCCAATGCCCGGAAGGATATCCGCTACTTCTCGGACATGGTGAACGAGGCGGAGGCGATCAGCCTGTTCGGCCCGGCGGTTCTGCAGGCGCTGACGCAGGCGGTGTTGGCCGGCGGGAAAGACGAATTCGTTCCGCATCTGGGCGTGGTCCTGACACGGATGAACGACAAGACGGTCTGACGCGATCGCCGAGGCAATCCGAATCCGCCGAAGGATACTCCCGTGACAAAGACGCTCGAGACGATCACCCCCACCCCTGAAATGCCGGAGGCGGCCGATGTCGTCGTGATCGGTGGCGGTATCGCCGGAATCTGCACTGCCTTTTTTCTGGCCCGGGCGGGCGTGCGGGTGGTCGTCTGCGAAAAAGGCGAGGTCGGTGCCGAGCAGTCGAGCCGCAATTGGGGGTGGTGTCGCGTCCAGAACCGGGATGTCCGCGAGCTGCCGCTGGCGATCGAAAGCCTGCGCCTCTGGCGCCAGATGGACGAGATGGTCGGCGGTCGCACTGGCTTCGTCCAATGCGGGATTCTCTCATTGTGCAAGACCGATGCAGACATGCGCAAGGCGCGTGAATTCGAGGAGGAAGCCAAGCTCTGGCAGCTCGACACCAAGATCCTGCTCCCGGAGGAGCTGCCCCAGTTCGTGCCCGGGCTTGCCGGGGAATGGAAGGGCGCGATGTTCACTGCCAGCGATGGGCGAGCGGAGCCGGCCCTGGCGGTGCCGGCGATCGCCCGGGGCGTGCAGATGCTGGGCGGGACCGTGCTGACCAATTGCGCCGTTCGCGGCATCGAAACCCGTGACGGCCGGGTTTCCGGCGTCATCACCGAACGGGGGCGGATTGCGGCCGCCAAGGTGGTTCTGGCGGGGGGCGTCTGGTCGAGCCTGATGCTGCGCCAACTGGGCATCCGTCTGCCGCAATTGAAAGTCCTGGGTAATGTCATGCGCACGGCGCCGCTTGCGGGTGGCGCGGAGATTTCGGTCAAGGGACCGGGCTTCGGGATGCGCAAGCGCGAGGATGGCGGTTACAATATTGCGTTTGGCCAGTCCAATGAAGCGCAGATCGTCATCGACAGCTTTCGCTACTTCTTCGATTTCCTCCCGCGGTATCTCAAGGAATGGCGCAGCCTGCGGCTGAGGTTCGGCAAGCGCTTCTTCGAGGAGATCCGGCTGGGCGGCCGGTGGCGGATGGACGAAAAGTCTCCGTTCGAAAAGGTGCGGATCCTCGATCCCGAACCATTGCGCTTCGATCTGGACAAGGCCAACGCCAGCATCCGCAAGGTCCTGCCGCTTTTCGACACATCGGTGACGGTCGAGCGCTGGGCTGGTCTGATCGACGTCACCCCCGATGCCGTACCTGTCATTTCAAATGTCGACGCCTTGCCCGGCCTGACGCTCAGCACCGGCTATTCAGGGCATGGTTTCGGCCTTGGCCCGGGAGCCGGACGGCTGACGGCCGAGATCGTGCTGGGCAAGACGCCCTGCGTCGATCCCGCGCCGTTCGACTTTCGGCGGCTCTCACGCACGGGCCGTCAGCGGCTGCGAACAGATAAGTGAACGCTGACAGTCATCATCGGGCCAATGCAACAGCCCCGATACAACTCATCGCCTCAATTCGAGCCGATGATCCGGTACCGCTAGCTATACGACGGCTGAGTACTGCGAAGCCTTCGGGAGATCGGAAAAGCGGTCTGTCACCTGAGCGTAAGCTTGATAGACTTCATCCAAACCATCAGATCCGTCGATGGGCGGGTGATGAATCTGCCTGAAAATCTCGTGCTTGACGAAATAGCGCCATGTCACCGGAAGCTTGGCGAGGATCTCGGTCAACACCCCGTAGCGCGCTTCGGTCCACACTGCCTCGAAAGCCAACCTGCCGGGACCGTGGCCGAACTCGGCATTGTCGGCGTCGCTCCGCAGCTGCTCGCGCAACTGCGACGTTGCCGCCTCGTCGACGACGCCAGTTGCCGCGATCACCACGCCGTAGTCGCTTTTCGCCCGCTCCACCGAAACCAGTCCCCGGCGAACGTCGGCAAGCACCTTCTCGATCGGCCGATTCAGAGGGGAGCCATAGCCACCAGCCCCCGGTCCCTGGATCAGGATGACGTCGCCGGGATCGCATTTCACCAGATCCTGCGACCCGAGTTCAATCGCCTTCGACGTGCCCGGGTTCTTGACGAAACGCGAGACGGCTCCCGAGCGCCCGCCGCGCAGCCCCCAGGCTGAAATGATGGAGCGGTCCCGGTTGCGCGCCGTCACCATGGATTGCGGCTGGTCGAGCTGAAGCTCCATCTCGAGTCCGGTTCCGCCGCGATACTCGCCGGGGCCGCCGGAGTCCGGCACGAGGCCGTAGCGCTTGATGCGAACCGGGATCTCGGCTTCGCTGATTTCGACGGGCGTGTTCTTCAGGAAGGAGAGGTTGGCTCCGCTGCCATCGGCGCCGTCGCCGAAGGCACTGCCGCCGGCGCCGCCCCCGACGGGGCCGACCGAAGCCATGATCGGCCGCCCTGCGCGCGTGCTGGTCTTGATGTTCATCAGCGTGACGGAACTCGCCGGAGAGGCCGGCATGCGATCCGGCAAGGCACGGCAGAAGGCACCGAGCGTGACCGTCTGCGCCAGGGTGCAGGCCAGGGTGCGCATGCCGACCGCGACCGGCGACACGGCATTCATGATGGTCCCCTCCGGCAGAATCGCCCGCGTGGGCCGCATGAGCCCGGCGTTCAGCATCATCGTCGGGTCGAGGCAATAGAGCGCGTAGACCGTGCCCACCGTCACCAGGGCATGTCGCTCCTTGCCACCGGTCGGCATGTTGTGCGAGGTACCGAGCTGCGGATCGGACCCTGTGAAGTCCAGGGTCAACGTGTCGCCGTGGACCTTCAGGGTCACGGCGACACGGACGGGATAACCGCCCGTCTCGTCCTCGTCGGCATAGTCCGCGAAGGAGTACTCGCCGTCAGGGATCTGCCGGATGACGGCGCGGGCCTGGCTCTCGGCGTAGTCGAGCAACTGATCGAGTCCGGTCACGAAATTGTCCTTGCCAAAGCGGTCGAGGATTTCGTGGATCTTGCGCTCACCGACATTGGCGCAGGCGATCTGGGCGTTGAGATCGCCCCAGTTCTGCTCGGGTAGCCGGACGTTGTGGGCGATGATGTCGAGCAGGTCCTTGTTGAGCACGCCGCCGCGCATCAATCGCATCGGCGGGATGCGCAGCCCTTCCTGCTGGATCTCGGTCAACGTACGCGAGAGGGTCGCGGGCACTGCGCCGCCGACATCGGTGTTGTGGATGTGATTGCCGACGAAGCAGACGATCTCACCATCGCGGAAGACCGGCTTCCACATGTGGATGTCCGGTGTATGGGTCGCGACATAGCCGGAATAGGGATCGCTGGTGATGCAGATGTCGCCTTCTTCGTAGTCGAAGAGCTTGATGACGTCGCCATAGTCGAGCCCGGTGTACCAGGTGGCGCCGAAGGTCTTCGGCGAGGCGACGGTCAGGCCGTCGCGGGTCAGCACCTGGCAGGAGAAGTCCTCCGTCTCCTTGACGAAGGTGGAGTAGGCCGTGCGCATCAACGTCCAGCCCATGCTCTCGGCGGCGGCGGCGCAATAATTGGCCAGGACCTGCAGTGTGGTGTTGTCCAGTTTCACGGCGCGATCTCCGGAACGATGCGAAGGTTGGCGTACGCGTCTACGCGAACGCCCATGCCCGGCAGGACGACGGTGGTGCAGTCATCCTGCGTGACGACGGCCGGGCCGGCGAAGCTCTGGCCGGGCTTGAGATCGGCGCGGGCGAAGACGGCGACGCTGCGCAGCGCGCCGTCGAGCCAGACCTCGGCATGGCGGCGTGGGGCAGCGGGCTCCGAGACCAGGGCGTGGCGCTTGAACTCCGGCCTGGATGTGCGGCCGCTGATGACGAGGCGCAGCGAGATGATCTGCACCGCAGCAGCCGGATCGCTGTTGCCATAGACCCGTTGGTGCTCGGCATGAAAGGCATTGGCCACGGCAACCGTGTCCCCGGCGGCGACCACGCCGGGATCGAGCGGCGTGTCGAGCTCGAAAGACTGGCCGCGATAGCGCATCTCGGCGGAATAGATCAGCCTGTGTTCGCCTTCATGGCCCTGGTCCTTGTGCAGCCAGTCATGCGCCTTGGCCTCGAGCCCGGCGAACTCGCTACGGATCGTCTCGCCGGTGGCGGGTACGAGATCGCTGTAGAGCGTCTTGATGAAATCGTTCTTGATGTCGGCGATCAACCCGCCGAGCGCCGAGAGAACGCCGGGAGTTGGCGGAACCACGGTTTCGTTCATGTTGAGCTCGCGGGCGAGGAAGCAGGCCATCATCGGGCCGGCGCCGCCGAAGGCGAGACAGGAGAAGTCGCGCGGATCGATACCGAAGCGCGAAACGAGCGCGCTGACGTCGGTATACATACCGGAGACGGCAATGCGGATGATCGCCTCCGCCGTCTCTTCGATGGTCTTGCCGAGCTTGTCGGCGAGTTCTCCGACGACGGCGCGCGCCTTGTTCCGGTCGATGATGACGGCGGAGTAGCCGATATCGGAAAGTCCGACGAGGCCGAGCGCCGCGAAAGCGTCGGTAATCGTCGCACGCTCGCCGCCGCGGCCGTAACAGGCCGGGCCGGGCCGCGAGCCGGCGCTCTCCGGGCCGACCTTAAGTACGCCCTGCGCGTCGACCCAGGCGATCGAACCGCCGCCCTCGCCGATCGAACTGACGGAGACGGATGGGATATAGATCTGGAATTCGCCGATCAGCTCGCCCACGCCATATTGCGGCTGGCCGTCGACGATGATCGCGACGTCGGCCGAAGTACCGCCGATGTCGAGGCTCATGCAGCGCTTGATGCCGGAGACCTCCGCGACGTAAGCAGCGCCGATGACGCCGGAGGCCGTGCCTGACAGGATCATCTGCACGCACTCATTCTTGCCCTGCTCGGCCGTCATGACGCCGCCGTTGGACTTGGTGAGCCTTGGCTCCGGCGATACCCCCGCCTGCTTCAGCGCCGCCTGGAGCGAGCCGAGATAATGCGCCACGCGTGGCTGGACATAAGCGCCGATGGTGGCAGTGATGGTGCGCTCGTATTCGCGGATGATCGGCCAGGTCTCGCTGGAGGCGAAGACCGGAATCTCCGGCGCGAGGCGTGCCACGATTGCCTTGGCGGCCTGTTCGTGCGCCGGGTTTCGATAGGAATGCAGGAGCGAGACGACGATGCCCTCGCACCCGGCTGCCTTGGCGGCCTCGACGGCCCGCACGACGCTTGCCTCGTCGAGAGGCTGCTCCTCCGTGCCGTCGGCGCGCAGGCGCCCGCCGATGCCGTAGACCCGGTCACGCGGGATCAATGGCTCCGGTCGTTTCGACAACAGGTTGTACATGTCCGGAATCTTCAGGCGCGCGACCTCGAGCACGTCCCGGAAGCCATCGGTCGCAAACAAGGCGAGCTTCAGCCCCTTGCGCTGGATCACCGTGTTGATGCCGACGGTGGTCCCGTGGGTGAAGTAGGAGATGTCGGAGGGCTTGATGCCGTAGCGCTCGCCGACGAGCCGGACTCCCTCCATCACCTCCGCACCAGGCTCATCGGGGCGTGAGAAGGTTTTCAGCGTCTTCAGGCTCTGTGTCTCTTCGTCGAACAGCGCGAAGTCAGTAAACGAGCCGCCGATATCGACGCCCACGCGATAACCCATGCCAACCTCCAGGCAATATTCGCCGCGGCGTGAGCGCCGATCGGCGCCGTGCTCCGCGGATCGGGAGGAACCGCCGGAAGCCGGCGGCTCCGTGACGCTCAGCGGCCGATTTCCTTGTTCCAGGTCTCGACCCATTTCGGCATCGCCGCGAGAATGGCGGCGAAGGGCGGCCAGCGCACGTCGTCGAGCTTGGGCATGCGCTCCTTCTGCTCCGGCTTGTACTGAGCCTTGGTGCTGGCGACCGGATACTGGATCGCCGCCGCCCAGCAGGATTGCGGCTCGGGGGAGAAGAGGAAGTCGATGAACTCCCAAGCGGCCGGAGAACCGTTCTTGACTTTCTGCACGACAGTCGGGTTCACCACGCCGCCCGGCGCTGGGTAGTAGAAGTTCAGCGTCTTGAAGCCGCCGTCGCGCGCGGCCCAGGCGCGCCCGTCCCAATAGATGCCGATATCGGCTTCGCCCGATTGCATCTGCGTCAGGAACTGGTTGACGTCGTTCCAGAAGACCACGTTGCCGCTGTCGCGCAGGGCCTTCATCTTGGCGATCACCGGGGCGATATCGTCGACCTTGCCGCCGAGCACGTCGTTGAAGTTCCAGATCACGGCCGTCGGCGTCGTGCTCGCGACGTTGATGCCGGGCAGAGCCGCCTGCCACTCGCCCTTGAGCGTGCGCTCGATGAACTCGGCCCAGCTCTTCGGCGGATTCTTGATCTTCGCTTCGTTATAAGCGAGCCCGGCGGCGCCGAAATGCAGGACGACCGCATCGCCGCCGACAACCTGCTTCAGTGGCCCCGGCACATCGGCGAGGTTCGGCACCTTGGCGGGGTCGATCGTCTCGACGAGACCACGGGTCTTGGCGTCCTCGGCACCGTCGATGAGCGTCAGGAACACGTCGATCGGGGGCTTCTGCGGGTTGGCCGCGACTTGGTTGACCCATTGTGCCGGCGTGCCGAGCACGACGTCGACGCTCTTGCCGGTCTTCTTCTGGAAGGGCTCGACATAGCAGGTGCGCAGGGACTTCTCCCATACGCCGCCGAACGCGGTCACGGTGAGGTCCGCCGCGCCGGCTGGCGTGCCGATCGACAGAGCGAGACAGGCCCCCGCCAGCAGAGGCCGGATGGATGTAGGCGTCTTCATCTTCGTTCTCCCCTTTTTATGACTGTTGTGCGCTAACCGTCTGGTCACGACGGCGAACTCATGAATTTCAGGCCGACGGTACGCTCGATCAGCAGCAGGGCGACGAGCGCGATCACCATCTGCACCGTGCCGATGGCGGCGATGGCGGGGTCGAACTGGTTCTGCAGATAGCTCAGCATGACCACCGGCAGGGTGTTGGTCTGGGCGCTGCCGAAGAAGAGCGAGAGCGACAAATTGTCGAGCGAGATCAGGACGGCGAAGAGCATGCCGCTGAAGATGCCGGAGCCGATCAGCGGCAGCGTCACATAGGTGAAGATCTGGCGGCGCGAGGCGCCGAGGATCGCAGCCGCCTCCTCGTAATTGCGGCCGATGCCGCGATAGACTGCGACGACGGTGCGCACGACATAGGGGATCGAGACGACGGTGTGGGCGATCAGCAGCGAGGAGAAGGAGATGCCGAGGCCGATCGCCGAGAGCTTGTAGAGCAGCGCGATGCCGAGCAGGATCATCGGTATCGAGAGCGGCGCCAGCAGGAAGGTCGAGACCAGATCGGCCAGACCCGAGCGGCTGCGCGCCAGAGCGAGCGCCGCCGGCACGCCGAAGATCGCGGCGAGAACGGCCGAGGCACCGGCGAGCTTCAGGCTGAACCAGAGCGAGTCCAGCAGCGGCCTGTATTCCAGCAGCCGATGATACCAGCGCAGCGAATAGGACGTGACCGGGAAGGCGACAATCTCGGAATCCGCAAACGAGACGAGCACCACGAAGACGATCGGCGCGAGCAGGAACGCGAAGAAGACGAGCACGAAAGCGAGCAGCAGCAGTGCCGGCAATCGCCTTTCTAGGCGCCTCCATTGTCCGGATGCGCTCATGCCGCCGCTCCATCCTGCCGGATCAGACGCAACTGGATGAAGAGGGAGATCACCGCCAGCACCAGAAGGACGTTGCCCATCGCCGCGGCGAAGCCGAGGTTCTGGACCAGAAGGAACTGCTGGTAGATCAGCAGCGGCAAGGTCACCACGCTGCCGCCGCCGAGGAGGAGCATCGTCAGGAAGCTGCCATTGGCCAGCATAAAGACGACGATCGCACCCGTCGCGATGCCGTCGAGGCTGAGCGGCAGCGTGATCTCGCGGAAGGTGCGCCAGCGGCTGGCGCCGAGCAGTTCAGCCGCCTCCTCAAGCCGGGTGTCGATCCCCTTCAGGACGGCGGCTATCGAGATCACCATGAACGGCACGAGCACATGGACGAGGCCGATGATCACGGCAGACGGGTCCTGCAGCAGCCTCAGCGGCCGCTCGATCAAGCCGAGACCCTGCAGGGCATTGTTGAGCACGCCGTTGCGGGCCAGGATCACGTTCCAGCCGAAAGTGCGCATGATGATCGATGTCAGGAGCGGCGCGACCAGCAGGAAGATCATCGCGCCGTTCCAGCGCCCGGCGTGCCGGACCATGAAATAGGCGACGGGGTAGCCGATCAGGATGCAGATGACCGTGGCGAGCAGGCTAACCCAGATCGTCTCGGCGATGACCCCGAGATAATAGGCGTCGGTGAAAAGCCGGACATAGTAGGTGAGCGAGAAGCTTGCCTTGCCGTCAGGACCCGTCACGTAGAGGCTTTGCAGGCCGTTCTCGGCCAGCGGCAGCATGAAGAACAGCAGCAGGAAGATGACGGCCGGAAGGACCGGCCAGAGCCCGGCGCCGAGCGGACGGCGGCGGCCGAAGGGCGTTCCGGCGGCTGACGTCATGTTCCCACCTCCGGATCGACCTCGTCCTCCAGCAGCCGGGCGGTTCCGGGCTGCCAGCTGAGAGCCACCTCCGCGCCCAAGGGCAAGGCGGTCTCGCCGACCGGGCCTGTGACCTGTCGGTAAGCCAGCAGGGGCTTGTCGTGTCCAGGCCGTTGCAACTGGAAGACATGGGTCGCGCCGCGGAAAACATGACCCGTTACGGTCGCACGCGGGGCTTCTGGCCGCACACCGGAAACAGGCGCTACATGAAGATGCTCGGGGCGGATCGCTACAAGCGCGGTCGAGCCGACGGGACGAGACGCCGCAGGGACGGTAAAGCCGCTGCTCTGGTTATCGCCGGGCAAACGCAGGCGCAGGCCAGTCTCGTCGGCGCCGAGCACAGCACAGGGGATAATGTTCGAGGTTCCGAGAAACTCGGATACGAAACGGGTCCGCGGGCGCTCATAGACCTCCGTCGGCGATCCGGTCTGCATGATCTCGCCGCGGTTCATCACCACGATCATGTCGCTCATCGTGAGCGCCTCTTCCTGATCGTGGGTCACCAGCAAGGTCGTGATGCCGATCTCGCGCTGGAGCTGGCGGATCTCGAACTGCATCTGCTCGCGTAGATTCTTGTCAAGGGCACCGAGCGGCTCGTCTAGCAACAGCATAGACGGCTCGGTTACCAACGAGCGGGCGAGTGCCACGCGCTGCTGCTGCCCTCCGGACAACTGATGCGGGTAACGATCGGCATGCTGGGGGAGATGAACGATATCCAGCATACGGCGTGTGCGCGCCTCAGTCTCGGCCCTAGCCTTGCCGGCCATCCGCAGGCCGAAAGCGACGTTTTGCGCCACCGTCATATGCGGGAACAGGCTGTAATTTTGGAAGACCATGCCGAGCTTGCGCCGCTGCGGCGGGTCATAGGTCCGATCCTCGCCGCGAATCAGGATCTGGCCGGCGTCGGGCAGCTCGAAGCCCGCGACAATGCGCAGCGTCGTCGTCTTGCCGCACCCGGAAGGCCCGAGGAGGGAGCACATCGTGCCGGCCGGAACGTCGAAGGAAGTCGGACGAAGAGCGACGACGCTGCCAAAGGCTTTCTGGACACCAAGGAGGCGCAGGCCCGGCTCGACCTGCATCTCAAGCGACTGCGCCTTCTCCGCCGATTGCATCATGAGTTCCCTCCGTATCGAGAGGCTAACCCAAGAAAAATTCGTTATGCAACAGAAAAAGTATGAAACGACATAAATTTGATGAAAAGATAAATCATGATGGAAAATCTATGGGCCTGCGGCTCAATTTTCGACCAGGGCCGAGCACGACTGCACCTTCAGAGATCGACAAGAACCCAAAGTACGACGGCATCGGTCGGCCCCTTCGAGGTCCATGTGTGCTCGGTGGTCGCGTCGTAGTAGACAGAGTCGCCCTTGTTGAGCTCAAGCGGCTCATACAGCAGGCTGTGCACGACCAAGGTGCCGTCCAGCACCATGATGAAGATCTCCGCGTCCGATTTCGACCAGGTCGAATATTCATCGGGAGAGCGCGCCATCACGGTCGTCAGGACAGGGGTTGCGCGTTTGTTTTTGATGTCGGAGCAGAGCAGGACGTTATTGCAAGTTCCCGTATCGTGTTTGCTACCGCTACCCGCCCGACTGATACTGCGGCGCCCGGGAAAGCTCACTGAACCAGTGTCTTGCCCCATAGATAGCAGCGCAGACAGCTCCACTTCCAGGCCATGAGCGATGCGCTGCATCGTCGAAATCGTCGGCGAGAGTTCATTGCGCTCGATCTTCGAGAAAGCCGATGCAGATACCCCCGTCAACGCGCTGACATCTTGCAGCGTGAGGCGCCGACTCTTGCGCAGCTTCAATAGCCTCGCGCCGATATCAACCCCACGCGCCTCCGAACCATTTCGCAAGCCTTCGGCTGGCCCGATCGTATCGAATTGCTCCACCGATGAAATCTCCGGCATTCCAGTCTCGTTCTGCTGCGCGATCCTTTTCAGTGGCTTTTCATAAGGGCCGCATGGCTGGATGAAAAGAGACGGCGCAATCCCGCACTTCATGAGATTATCGTATCATACATATTTCTATTTTAGTGTTGACACCAGCCCGGCCGTAAAGAAAGGTCCGAGTCAGGTTATGCGCCGAGGATAAGCCCGACGGGAGTCGAGGCAGGCTGGCAGCCGGTATCGCGGGCGTAGTGCGTTGGCAGCAGGGATGCTTGGTATGATACTCACATCAGATCAATTGAGCGGGATCTACACAGCGATTGTCACGCCGCTGAAGGCAGATGGCGCTGTGGATATGGCCGGCCTCCAGTCCCTGGTGCGATTCCAGATCGAAGCCGGAGCCGCCGGCATCGTGCCGATTGGCGGCACCGGGGAGTATCCCGCCTTCTCGCGGGCGGAGCGGCGTGCCATCGTCGAGGCCTGCGTTGAGGCTGCCAACGGCCGGCCGGTGATCCCGGGTGTGCTTTCAACAGGCTTCGAAGATGCGCTCGAGGCCGGCCGGGACTTCGCCGCTTCCGGCGCCGCTGCCGTCATGGCTGTGACGCCTTATTACACGACCGGCACCCAGGACGGCATGCGGGCCTATTTCCGAAATTACCGCGACGCGCTCGGCCTGCCGGTGTTGCTTTACCAGATCCCGCGCCGAACCACCGTTGGGGCGGTCGCAGACACGGTGCAGGCCATGGCCGAGGATAACTCGATCATCGGCATGAAATATTCCTCCTACGACATGCCGGATTTCATCCGCACGGTGAAATACGCCGGAGATAAGATCGCCATTTTCTCGGGCGAGGAGCCGCTCTTCGCCACCCATGTCGCGCTTGGCGCGCGTGGCGGTGTCCTTGCCTCGGCCACCATCTATCCGAAGATCTGGATCGAGATTTTCGAGCTCGCCCGCCGGGGCAAGCTAAAGGAGGCGCTCAAGCTCCAGGACAAGATCGACCCGGTGACGGACGCTATCTATCTCGAAACCAACCCTGGGCCGCTGAAGGAGTACATGGCGCTCACGGGAAGGCCGGTCGGCCGGGTCCGCCTGCCTTTGCTGGCGCCGAGCCCTGAAACAATGGCGAAGCTCAAGGTCGCCGCCGAACGGGCCAAAGCCCTCAGCCTCGCGTGAGCGGAGATCGGAGCATGATCGAGAGACTCCGCGATATCGTCGGTGCGAAGGGGCTGATCACCGACCCAGCAGAGATGGAGCCATGGCTCGTCGACTGGCGTCGGCGTCGGCGCGGCCATGCACTTGCCGTCGTCCAGCCGGCGTCGACGCAGGAAGTGTCCGCTGTGGTTGCGCTCTGTGCGGCACAGGGACAGCCAATCTTTCCAGTCGGCGGCAATACCGGCTTGTGTTTCGGCGCCGTGCCGGAAAGCGACCGCAGCGACAAGCCCGGCATTGTGCTCTCCCTGGGGCGCATGAACCGCATCCGCGCGATCGACCGGGCAGCCGGCATCGCCACAGTCGAGGCCGGTGTCGTGCTCGGGGCGTTGCATGCCGCGGCCGCCGAGGCGAGGCGGCAGTTCCCACTGCATCTCGGCAGCGAGGGGAGCGCCCAGATCGGCGGCCTGATTTCGACCAATGCCGGTGGCACCGGTGTTGTCCGCTACGGCCCGATGCGCGATCTCGTCGCCGGCCTCGAAGTCGTGCTCGCCGACGGGCGCATCCTCAGCGACCTCGCCGCGCTGCGCAAGGACAACACCGGCTATATGTTGCGCCACCTCTTCATCGGCGCGGAAGGCACGCTCGGCATCATCACGGGCGCGGCCTTGCGGCTGCATCCGCAAACGCCGAACACGGCCCATGCCTGGGTCGCAGCCGCCGACGTGGCCTCCGCTGTCGTCCTGCTAGCCTCTCTGCAGGATCGTGCCGGCTCTTATATCCAGGCCTTCGAGTTGGTCTCCGCCTCGCAATTCGAGCTTGTGCGCCGGCATGCGGAGCGGGCTCGCTTCCCATTTGCGGAGATTCCGGCGTGGTCGGTTCTGATCGAACTCGGCAGCGAGGATGCGACCACGGACCTCCAAAGCATTCTCGAGGAGGTCGTAGGCGCCTCCCTTGAGAATGGTGGGGTGCTCGATGCCGCCATCGCGACCTCCGAGCAACAGGCCGCCGAGTTCTGGCACATCCGCCATTCCGTCTCCGAAGCGAACCAGAGGGAAGGTGTCAGCGTCACCCACGACGTCGCCGTGCGCTCCTCCGACGTCGCGCCCTTCATCGCAGCAGCCGATATCGTCGCGGCCGCGCGCTACCCACAGGCGAAGACGCTGGTCGTCTGTCATCTCGGCGATGGAAATGTGCACTATATCCTGTTGTTCCAGCGCGACTTCTGGGCGGCACTGGCCGATCCTGAAGCCTTCGCTCTGGAGGTTGAGCGCGAAATCCACGATGTCGCGGCTCGCTTTGGCGGCACCTTCAGCGCCGAGCACGGCGTCGGCCGCAAGCTGACGGGGGAGCTCGAACGTCTCGCCGATCCCTTGCGCTACGAGCTGATGACCAAGGTCAAGGCCCTGCTCGATCCCCGGAACATGATGAACCCCGGCGTCCTGCTTGGAGCGGGGTTGCATACACAGGCAGCTACTGTCCTGCTTCAGCCACCTGAGACCCGCACCTGACCGAACTCGCTGAGAAGGGTATGTTCGTTCGCCGCCATGTTTTCAGTGAGACATATGTAAAGCAGGCCAAGGTCGCGCCGTCACAATTTGGCGCCCCGTTCAGAGATCACGTCAATGGTTCGTCAGCGCTTTGCGCCATTGCGCCGTGGACTGCGGCAGAGACCGACTTGCCGCTCTTCTTGTTCAAAGAACCCGCTGATCTCTCCTGCGCGCAGGGGCTTTGGAAGCCGCGTGGAATCTGCTGAGGCCGGTGATTGACGGGCCCGATCGCGAGCGAGAGCGTGCCCGCGTTACCTTCATCGTCGGGTCGTTGGCTCCGGCGACGTATGATGAGCGGGAACTGATTAGCGGTCATATGCCGCTCAAGGCTGAACTCGTAGAACAGCGCCTCCTGCACCACCCGCTGTTTGCCCAATATCATGCCGCCCACCGCCCCATTGAATCAGCGCTTCAAAGCCCCAGCAACGCCGACTTTTTCAACGGTATCGGCGCGGAGCTGGCTCGCGGTTTGTCCCGACGCAGTATAGGGTTGGCTATGTGCCAGCGACTTCACGCAGGCAGCGCCAGTGATAGGCAATAACAAATTACCCGTAGTTGAACTCTTGCCCACGTTTCGGGCAGTTAGGGCCCCCTCGGCTTGGTGAGCGAGCGAAGCGCGAACATCCAGCTCTGTCGTTAGTCTTAAATGCGAAGCTTATAGCGGGCTTCATATACCTGTTGCAGCGTGCCAGGCTCCGAACGATTCCAGGCCGACGATGCAATTCATGCCCGGCAAATGCATCCCTGCCGGCGAGGATGCAGTGTTTGCATCAATTCGTCTCCGAATATGGCGCCATTGCGCCATCTCGGCCGCCAATTTGATGCAAATGATCCCCCGCTGCCACTATCCTTAAAAACAGAGACAGTGATCCCCCGAAAATAAATATAGAGGGGGAATGGGGAAGCATATATGCCAGTCCGTAACGTAGTCATGTTCGGAGACGAGAGGTTGCGGCAACAGGCGATTCCTGTCGACCTGCAAATCTCCCAATGGAAAAATGATGCTGCGGATCTGGTTGATACTCTAGCCAGTCTGAAAGAGCGCTTAGGCTTCGGTAATGCTCTCGCTGCGCCGCAGATCGGCTCTCCGTTTCGGATGATCGCATTCAACGGTTCGCTGGGTAATTTTCTCGCGATCAATCCCCGCATCACTTGGACGTCGGAGGAGATGTTTCCGCTCTGGGACGACTGCTTCAGTTTGCCATCGGTATGCGCCGCGGTGATGCGCCACAAGGAAATTTCGTTCGAGTGCATCGATTCATTGGGAAAGCTTGTTTCCTTTCCGAGACTGGAGGGCGCTCAAGCTGAACTGGTCCAGCACGAAGTCGATCATCTCAACGGCATCCTAATGGTGGATCGGCTGGTAAAGCCGGGCGCCATCATCGCGCGCGAAATGTTGGAGCGCGCCGCGCACCCCGCGCTGGTCGAAGCCACCGTCGACGATCGGCCCTTAAGATGATCGAGAAGACACAAGAGCTTCTGGCCCGCCTAATATCATTCAAGACCGTATCATCCGAGCCCAATCTGCCGCTGATCGAGTTCTGCAGAGACCTGCTGATCACGAATGGTATCGAAAGCGCGATTTATCTCTCCCCAGAAGAGGGAAAGGCGAGCCTCCATGCCAGGATCGGCCCCAATGTTGCGGGCGGCGTCGTCCTTTCCGGTCATACTGACGTTGTGCCTACGACCGGGCAGAATTGGGCGTCCAATCCTTGGGTGCTCACCGAAAGGGATATGAGGCTCGTCGGGCGTGGTACTTCGGACATGCTCGGATTCGTGGCTGCAGTGCTCGCATCGGTCCCTATGTTTCGCGACGCGAAGCTCCGCCGCCCCCTGCACATCGCCTTATCATACGACGAGGAAGTCGGCTGCAAGGGCGGCCGGATTCTCGTCGATACCCTGAGCAAGTCACTGCCGCCGCCAGTGGCCGTCATCGTCGGCGAGCCCTCCGGTAATGAGCTGGTTGAGGGACATAAGGCCTATGTCGAGCTCATCGCCAGGGTCAAAGGCCACGCGGTCCATTCGTCGAGGCCCGATCTGGGTGCGAGCGCGCTGACTGCCGCTGCCCGGCTCGTATGCTGGCTCGACGATGCCCAACGCGCCAACGCTCTCGATCCCGCGTTGCAGGACTGGCGCTTCGAGCCTCCGTACACCACCTTGCACTGCGGCACGCTCCACGCCGGTACTTCCCCGACGGCCGTCGCCGACAGCGCCGTTTTCTCCGTCGATATCCGGACGATTCCCTCCGAGGACCCCGGCGCCCATCTACAGCAGCTCAGGACATTCGCCTTGGAATTGGAGCAAAGCCCGATCAAGGCCGGCGCTCCCAGCTGCGCCATTGATATTGAGGTCGTCACCGACATTCCGGGTCTCTCGCCTGAAGAAAACGGCTCGGCCCAAGCATTCATGCGATCCATCGGATTGACCAGCAAGGGCAAGACCTTCTCGGGCGGCACCGAAGCCGGCCTGTTCCAGATGGCAGGCTGGTCGACCGTCGTTTGCGGACCTGGCGAACTGACGCGTGCTCACAAGGCCGACGAATACATCGAGATCCGCGAATTGACAGGCTTTGCAGAAATCCTGCAGCGGATTGCCCATCGATTGGCGGAGGCGTGAACGTGCTGATGTTCCGCGATGTATTCGCCTATTCCGACATGCTGCTGAGCGGTTTGCTCGTCAGTGTCTGCCTATGCGGTTTGGCCGGCATAACCGGTTTTGTCCTTGCGGTCGCCTGCGCGGAACTCAAACGGACTGTGCCAGGTCCCGCTTCTTGGTCCGTATCCGCGTATGTGGAAACGATCCGCAACACGCCGTTCATCGTGCAGCTATTCTTCATCTACTTCGGTATGGCAAGCCTCGGCTGGCGAATGTTACCCGAGGTCGCTGCACTCATCGCGCTGTCCCTGAACGCCGGCGCCTATTTCACCGAGATAATACGCGGCGGCCTGATGGACGGCAGCCGCGGTATCCGCGAGGCGGCGGTCGCGCAGGGCATGACGTCGCTGCAGGTCTACCTGCGCATTGTCCTGCCGCCGGCCTTGGCAAAGGTCGATAAGCCTCTCGTCGGACAGTTTGTTCTCATTTTCCTGGGGTCAGCTGTGATTTCGCAGATTTCGGTCGAGGATCTGACGAGCGCTGCTCAGTTCGTTCAGACCCGTACTTTTAGGGCATTCGAGACTTACATTCTCGTGACAGCGATGTACGTATCGGTCGGGCTTCTCTTTTCGATATTGTACAATCGAGTTCGGCAGGCATTGTTTCCATGGCTGCGGGAAGTACGCCGATGAGCCAGTTCACAACATGGGGCATTATCTCTACCATCATCGGAAAACTGCCCTGGACGCTTGCCCTCTCGCTCATTGCATTCCTCGGAGGCGCGCTGGTAGCAGCATTGCTGACGCTGATCACGACGCTGGGAAGCAGGGTTGCCGATGCCTGCATTTCGGCGACGCTATCGACCATCCAAAGCATGCCTCTGCTCATGCTGATGTTCCTCTGCTTCTTCGGCCTGCCGCTGCTCAAGGTGAATGTCTCGCCGCTGCTGGCCGCTTCCGTCGCGCTGATCGCCTTTACGGCGGCCTTCCTCACCGAGACGTGGCGCGCTGCGCTGAAAGCGGTGCCCAGAGGTCAGTGGGAGGCCGCGATCTCCTCCGGGATGAAGCATGGCGACATGCTCCGCGTCATCGTGCTCCCCCAAGCGTTGAGGATCGCGACGCCGACCACGGTTGGATTTCTCGTCCAGGTCGTCAAGGCCACTGCATTGGCATCCATCGTGGGCTTTATGGAAATAACGCGTGCCGGAACCGTGCTCAACAACATCACATACAGGCCATTTCTCATCTTTGCGATCATCGGCGTCCTCTACATGGCGATCAATCTGCCGATCTCGCTTGCGGCCCGCCACCTGGAGCGACGCTTCAATTTCAACAGCTGATCATCGGCTTGGGGAATACGCAGATGTCACATGATGCTCCCGCGATCGAGTTTCGCAAGGTCAGCAAATGGTTTGGAGATTTCCGGGTTCTTACGGACATCGATCTGAAGATCGGCAAGGGCGAGAAGGTGGTGGTGTGCGGCCCTTCCGGCTCGGGGAAGTCGACGCTGGTCCGATGCATCAATCAACTTGAGCGCCACCAGCAGGGTGAAATCCTGTTGGGCGGCACAACGGTCGCAGGCAATGCGGTACACACCCGTGGGATCAGACGGCGCGTCGGCATGGTCTTCCAGCAATTCAATCTCTACCCGCATATGACCGCGCTCGAAAACTGCTGCGTCGCTCAAAGACTGGTCGCCGGACGCGGCCGGAAGGAAGCAGAGGACATCGCGCGGACCTATCTGGAGCGCGTCAGGATTGCCGACAAGGCAGGCAGCTATCCTCATCAGCTGTCTGGAGGGCAGCAGCAGCGGGTCGCGATCGCGCGCGCCCTCTGCATGCAGAGCGAAGTCATTCTTTTCGACGAGCCGACTTCTGCGCTGGATCCCGAAATGATCCGCGAGGTTCTCGAGGTCATGGTCACGCTGGCCGGCGATGGGTTGACCATGGTCTGCGTGACGCATGAAATGGGCTTCGCCCGGCAGGTCGCCGATACAGTCGTGTTCATGGATCACGGCCGTATCGTGGAAGAGGCGCATCCCTCGGATTTCTTTCGACAACAGAAGACGCACAGAGCGCGCGAGTTTCTAGCTCAGATTCTCCATTGATCAGTCGCTCGGCGAGCCGAGTCGAAACCATAGATTCGAGAGGGAAGGAGATAATCCATGCTTACGAGACTGTCATTCGTGCTGGCAATCATCGCATCGTTCATCTCAGGATTGGCGACCGCAAGAGCGGCGACACTGGATGATATTCTCCGAAAGGGAAAGGTCAGGATCGCGGTCGTCCAGGATCTCGCGCCCTGGGGGTTCTTGAACGCTAATCTCGAACCCGAAGGGTTTGACATCGATGTCGCAAGACTTCTGGCCAAGGACATGGGTGTCCAGCTGGAGCTGGTCCCGACGATCGCCGCCAATCGCATTCCGTTTCTGCAGACTGACAAAGTCGACATCGTGATCGCGGCACTCGGCGCCAACCCGGATCGCGCAAAGTCGATCTGGTTTTCCAGCGCCTATGCGCTGCTCTACTCGGGCGTGTTCGCCTCCAAGAGCCATGCGATTGCCTCTTATGCCGATCTCGCCGGAAAGACGGTGGGTGTGACGCGCGGCAATACCGAAGATCTGCTGATTAGTTCGCTCGTTCCCGCCGGCACCAAGATCATGCGCTTTGAGGACAACGCCACGACGATTTCCGCCTGGATGACCGGGCAGACGCAAGTCCTGGTCAACACGAACACCACCGCGGCCGAGATTGCCAAGAACAATCCCGACAAGAGTATCGAGGGCAAGATCACGATTATCAAATCACCGCTCTACATGGGTGTCGCCAAAGGGAGCGACGATCTTCTGCGCTGGATCAACGTGTTCATCCTCAGCAAGAAGCTGAGCGGCGACCTGAACAAGATATCGGAAAAGTGGTTCCGCGAACCGATCCCGAATGATCTCCCCACGCTTTAAGAACTTTGAAGGAGCCGCCTGAACGTCGGCTTCGCCCATTCCCAGGAAGCACTCGATGCAGCCCGATCAAGACGACTATCTGGCCGTTCCAGTGCAGCGCCAGCTGGACGGTTTCACCACCGGAGAGCTCTCGCCGGTCCGGCTTGCGGAAACATCGTTTCAAAGGGCGCTCAAACACGCGGAGCTGAATTTCATCAGGCTCAGGGATTGGCGCGCGGTGGCGGCCGAAGCGGAAGCGTCCGAACGACGGTGGCGATCCGGTCATCCGATTGGAAAACTCGACGGCGTCGTCGTCACCATCAAGGACAACTGCCTGGTTTCGGGCATGACGACGACCTGGGGGTCGAAGGTCAAGCAGGTCGACGCCACTGAAGATTCACCGCCCGTGGCCCGTCTCAGGGAGGCCGGAGCGATCATACTCGGGCTGACGACCCTCCCTGAATGGGGCTGGAAGGGCGTAACGGACAGCCCTCTGACCGGGATCACCCGAAATCCATGGATGCCATCCCGAACGAGCGGAGGCAGCAGCGGCGGGGCCGCCGTGGCGGCGGCGCTCGGCGTAGCCGCCCTCAACCTCGGCTCCGATGGCGCCGGTTCGATCCGAATTCCGGCGTCGTTCTGTGGCGTCTTCGGCTTCAAGCCGACTTTCGGCGTTGTTCCCGCCTATCCGCTGAGTGCGTTGCCGGAGATGGTCACCTACGGCCCGATCACGCAGAATGTCGATGACGCCGACATCATGCTCGATATCCTCAGAGGCCCTGACTGGCGTGATTGGATTGCCACTTCGCCGGCGCTCCAGCGACAGGATTCCGGCGGCCCCCCACGGATTGCCTACAGCCGCACCCTTGGTTTCGCTTCGGTCGATAGCGAAGTGCTCGACGTCACGGATCGAGCCGTACAAGCTCTTGAAAAGATGGGTTGGGAAATTGATGAGGTAGACCACGTCTTCGACGACCCGTGGGATATCGTTCGACCGCTCTACTTCGGCGGCTTGGGCTACATGGTCGGCGCGACCGAAGAGGCCGCCCGTCCGGAAATGGATCCGAACCTTGTGTCGTCCATGCAGATGAGCCCAACCTCGGACGAGATCTATGCGGCTGCCATCGCCAGGCAAGCCCTGGGGCGATGCATGAACCTGTTTCACCAGCGTTTTGACTTGCTGTTGACGCCGCAAATGCCGCTGACGGCGTTCGAGGCCGGACGCGATTTTCCGGAAGGCCGCGGCATGTCCAACTGGTTCCAGTGGAACCCCTTCACCTATCCCTTCAACCTCACGCAGCAGCCCGCTGCGTCCATTCCCTGCGGAAATGCAGCGTCCGGCCTTCCTGTGGGGCTGCAGGTGGTTGGCCGGCGGTTTTCGGATCTCGACATCCTTTCATTCTGTCGGCGATTTGAAGGTTCTTTTCCTTTCCCTTGCCTGCACCGGGTATCATGACGGGACTCTGAAGCCCCGATGCTGTGTGGCGGAGATATGCCTCAGGGTTGTCGGATGAACCTGGGAACGAGGCGATGAGCGAACAACTCGACGATTTGGACCGCCGGATCCTGAGGGCGCTGCAGGAAAACAACAGGCTGTCCTTTGCGGAACTCGCCGAAAAAGTGGCGTCTTCCGCCGCTTCATGCATGCGCCGGGTCAACCGCTTGCGGTCGGCCGGCGTCATTCTGGCCGACATATCGCTGATCAACCCGAAATCCGTCGGCAAGACCCTGACCGTCATCGTGAATGTCGAGCTCGATCGAGAGCGGTTGGATCTCGTGGAGGAGTTCAAGCGTGCGATGCGCGCGGCTCCTGAGGTCAACCAATGCTACATGGTCACCGGCGCGGCGGATTTCGTGCTGATGGTTACGGTGGAAGATGTCGAGGCGTTCGATGCGTTTGTGAAGCAGCGGCTTTACACCAACGTCAACGTCAGGAAATTCCAGAGCATGATCACGCTGGATCGCGTGAAGTTCGAGCCCCGCATCAAGATCTGACACGGACCTGATCGCGCCTCCGCCGTGGACGCGGTCGCGCATCCGGAGGGCGCGGCTCAGGGGGGACGTCATTTCACGCAAGCGGCGCATTTGATTGCACCGTTTCAAGCCCGCCGTGAATGCGGATGAAAACTGTGCAGATCACATGAGAAACTGCTGTTCATGGTTCGGGGCATTGAGCTCCGAACGACGGCGGAATGCTAGGAAGCAGGACAGGATCATGCAACATAACGCGGCGGCAGTCGGTGCGCGCTCATGGCCCACTATCGCGAAGGTCGTCCCCGATACGCGGAGCTATCCTTCCGGCATTGCGCATGTCGACGGCGCCTACACAACAATCTCCGAGGCAAAAATTTCGGTTCTCGATTGGGGCTTCCTTCATTCGGACGCGACCTACGACACCGCCCATGTTTGGAACGGCCGGTTCTTCCGCCTCGATCTGCATCTCGAACGCTTCTTTGGAGGTCTTGAGAAGCTTAGGATGTCAATTCCCTATACACGGGAACAGGTGGCGGAGATCATGCACACATGCGTTGGCTTATCCGGTCATCGGGCGGCCTATGTGGAGGTGATCTGCACGCGTGGATCGTCTCCAACCTTTAGCCGAGACCCACGCGACTCGGTCAACCGCTTCATGGTGTTCGCGGTCCCGTTCGGTTCGGTTGCCAACACGGAGCAACTTCGGCGCGGCCTGCGTGTCGCGGTCAGCGATATCGTCCGTATCCCCCCGAAATCAGTGGACCCCTCGATCAAGAACTACCACTGGCTCGACCTGGTCCGCGGTCTTTACGACGCCTACGAGCAGGGTGCTGAAACAGCGCTTGTTCGCGACACGGACGGCAATATCGCCGAGGGGCCGGGCTTTAATGTCTTCGTTGTCAAGGGAGGTCGGCTGACAACGCCCGCGTTCGGCGTTCTGCCCGGTATCACGCGCCAGACCGTTTTCGATATCTGCGGCCTGCTCGGCTACGAACAAGCGGCCGCGGCCGTGCCCCTCGATGGCCTGCTCGGCGCCGATGAGGTGTTCATCACGTCCACAGCAGGCGGCGTCATGCCTGTCACCTGCGTCAACGGTCAGCCTGTCGGAAACGGCAACATCGGCGTCGTCACGCAGGAGATCATGAAGGTCTATTGGGAGCGTCATGCGCACCCCGACTGGTCTTCCGCCGTCGAATACCCGGGCGCTTGAGTCATGGGTCTCCAGCCATTTTTCAGGAGGCTGAGATCGGCCCTTGATGACGCCAGGCGCGATGGGCTGCACAAGGATGAGATCATTCTTGGCTCGCCCCAGCAGGCTCGGGTCGATGTCTTCGCAAGCGAGG
Source organism: Hyphomicrobiales bacterium (assembly GCA_930633525.1). Lineage (NCBI taxonomy): Bacteria > Pseudomonadati > Pseudomonadota > Alphaproteobacteria > Hyphomicrobiales > Hyphomicrobiales bacterium. The sequence goes on along the minus strand of CAKNFP010000002.1, from coordinate 1,002,732 downwards.
GGGAGCCGTCGACGCTGATCAATATGTGCTCGAACAACTATCTGGGACTGGCCAACAGCCCGGAACTGGTTGCCGCCGCACGGGAAAGCTTGCTGGCCGATGGTTTCGGCATGGCATCCGTTCGCTTTATCTGCGGATCTCATTCGCTCCACAAGCAGCTTGAGCGACGGATCTCGCAGTTTCTGCAGACCGAAGATACGATCCTGTTCAGCTCGTGTTTCGACGCGAATGCCGGCGTGTTCGAGGCTCTGCTTGATGAAGAAGACGTTATCATCAGCGATGCACTCAATCATGCCAGCATCATCGATGGAATTCGGCTGTGCAAAGCCCAGAGGCTGCGTTACCGAAACAATGACGTCGAGGATCTGGAGCGGGCTCTCAAGGACGCCGCCGGAGCTCGAACGATACTGATCGCGACTGACGGCGTCTTTTCCATGGACGGAATTGTCGCGGATCTCGGCAATATCTGCGACCTGGCCCAGCGCTACGATGCGTTGGTGCTTGTCGATGACTCCCACGCCGTCGGCTTCATTGGGCCGGGAGGAAGGGGCACACCCGCTTTGTTCGGTGTTCAGGGCAAGGTTCAGATTGTGACCGGGACGCTTGGCAAAGCCCTCGGGGGGGCGTCAGGCGGCTACGTCAGCGGACGCAGCGAAATCATCGAGTGGCTGAGGCAAAGGGCTCGCCCCTATCTGTTCTCGAATGCGCTCATGCCTGCGATTTGCGCCGCATCGCTTGCCGCTCTCGATCTGGCGGAAGCTGGAGACCAACTTAGAAAAGATCTCACACATCAGGCCGCTCACCTTCGAAACGGGCTGTCGCGGCTGGGATTAAAGCTGGGCGGAAATAGCCATCCCATTGTCCCTGCGCTCTGCGGTAAGCCGCAGTTGGCAACCAAATTGACCAGGCATCTTCGGTGCAATGGGGTCCTTGCGGTTCCGTTCTCCTTTCCCGTGGTCCCGAGAGGGCAGGCACGCGTCAGAATGCAGGTCAGTGCTTCACACAGCGTGGCGGACATCGACCGGGTGCTCACCGCCATCGAGCAATTTCCCGATCTGGAGAGACTGAGGAACATCGTGTAGGCAGCGACGTTGCCTCGGATCACCCGATTATCATCAAGTTCGTCACGATCCAGTGGGAGCTCCCCGCAACTGCGAGGCACTGACGGAGCAACGTCGCAACAGACTTGCAGCCAACAAGGACCGCTGGATCAGAACTGTCTGGAGAGAAGCGGCGCCCCCACGAGGGTCCGGCCACCGAAGGAGAAATCTCGCTCGTCGGAACATCTGCGGCCAGGCGCCGATGCCTCGACACCGCACCAACTAGCAAACGTTACAGGTCCAGATCGAAACGGCAAATTTCCGTCAAAACAAAATAATATTAATGAATATATAGCTTGACAATCCAAATAGAAATTCGAAATATTCTTCGCAGCGGGAGAGATCGTTTGAGATTTAGAGCTCGAACGGCGCCGACGGAGCAACCGCCCCGGAAACTCTCAGGCAAAAGTACCGCTACGATGATTAGACTCTGAAAAGCAGGACGGCAGTTCTGCGCTGATGGTGAAAGTCGCCGGCTCAAATGATTGAGCCCGACGAAGCTCTCAGGCCAATGACAGAGGGGGTGCCTATAACCCGCATGGTGCGGGCAGGAGCACCTATGAGCACATCGGATATTTCACGCGTTGCCGTTATCGGCGCAGGCATTACCGGCATCACGACCGCCTACAACCTCGCCAAGCGCGGCTGCCAGGTCACGGTCTTCGACCGCCAGCCCTACGCGGCGATGGAAACCTCATTCGCCAATGGTGGCCAGCTCTCTGCCTCGAACGCCGAGGTCTGGAACAGTTGGGCGACGGTCTTGAAGGGCATCAAATGGATGTTTACGCCGGGCGCCCCGCTGCTCGTCAATCCCAAGCCTTCCTGGCACAAGCTGTCATGGATGGGCGAGTTCGTGGCCTCGATCCCCAAATACGAAGAAAACACGCTGACGACTGCCCGACTGGCGATCGAGGCCCGTGCCCATCTGATGCGCATGGCTCGCGAGGAGAACATCGCGTTCGACTGCGAGGAACGCGGCATCCTCCATTTCTACCACAGCAAGACGGAGTTCGAGGCGGCCGCGAAAGTCTCAGCGCTCCTGGCAAGGGGCGGGCTGGAGCGCCGCGCTATCACTCCGGGCGAGATCCGCGCGATTGAGCCCTCTCTAAAGGGTGACTTCTATGGCGGCTTTTACACGTCGTCGGATTTCACCGGCGACATCCACAAATTCACGATCGGCCTCGCCCGCGCCTGTGAGCGAATGGGCGTGGCAATGCGGCTGGCGAGCGAGGTTCGGTCGGTCGAGCGTCGCTCTGAGAGCGAGATACGGGTGAACTGGACGTCGAGCGAAAGAGAAGAGCGCGCCGATGTCGCGAGCGAGGCCTTCGACCGTATCGTTGTCTGCGGCGGCGTCATGTCCCGCAGCTTGGCCGCGAACCTTGGCGATCGCGTCAACGTCTACCCGGTAAAGGGATACTCCATCACGATTCATCTGTCGGAAGAGGCGGACCAGGCAGCAGCTCCGTGGACGAGTCTCCTCGACGACCGGGCCAAGATCGTAACCAGCCGGTTGGGACCGAACCGCTTCCGCGTCGCCGGAACGGCCGAGTTCAACGGATACAACAAGGATATTCGGCTCAACCGGATAGAGCCGCTGGTGCAATGGTGCCGGAAACATTTTCCCGGGATGAGCACCCGTCAAGCCGTACCGTGGGCGGGTTTGCGCCCGATGATGCCTGACATGCTGCCGCGCGTGATGCGTGGCCGGGATCCGCGCGTCTTCTACAACACGGGGCACGGCCATCTCGGCTGGACCTTGTCGGCAGCGACGGCAGAAGCTGTGGCTGCACTAGTCGCCGCCCGGTCTAACGAGAGATAGAGCCTCTATCTCCAAACGCGGGTGTCTCCTCCTAATGGCGCCCTGTCAGGATCAATTATTCATAGGTTCTGGCAGGGCTTCCAGTCCTGTTTGCAGGTGGCCTGCCCCTGAAAAGTGGTCCTCCGTGAAGTAGGCTTTTGAGCTCTATACTCCGCTCCCCAACCCTGGATTGCCGGCGGCGGAGTTTTCAGGTTCTGATCACGGTGTCTGCGGAGCGCGTCAAAGAAGCTGAGGCGCGTTGCGCACGGCAGCGCGAGTTCATCGGGGAATTGCGCGCCAGCAATCTGCCCACCGCGATGGCCGAAGCCATTTTGGGCCCGTATGCGCGAAGCTGTTACAAGCCAAGCCCTTCAGAAAACCGCCTGAGCTAAGCAAAAAAGAACCCCGGCCATGGATAGGTCTAGAGTATGGTGTCTCAGGGTCTGCGCATAGGCCCAAAAGCTATTTAACGACCTCACAGCCCCAGCCGTCATAGACGCCCTGGTTCTCATCGATAAGGGGAACCAATCCATCGGTGATGCTGTCGATGGCTGCCGGCTTGTCCTCCCGGCTGAAAAGAAGCGGAAACTCGCCCTGAGGGTTCGGATCGCCGAGTCTGACAGCAAATCCCTGCTTCTCCACCGCGCTGATGAAGGCTTGTCGTCCCGCGGCGGTTTTGAAATAGGCGAAATGCTCGATGATCCGGGGCGTGTCGTGGTCGTCTCCGCGTTCCGCCAAGGCCCGCAGGACGTCGCGATTGCTCATGCGCTGCTGAGCGGCAGCCGAGGGGTAGAGCACGCGCCAGTATGTATTCCATTGGGGATCACTCTTTCCGCCCACCGCGAATTGGTATGCGGGGAACTGTTGCATCACCTGCGTCGCCGCGCGTGACACATGCTCCACATCCATGGCGTAGAAATAGAACATCCTTTGCCCCCCGGTGGTGACACGGCCGACGAAAATCGCGGCCCCGTCGTCCTCGACCGCCGCCACGGCGGCGTCGCCAATCTGCTTGATATCCTGGAATTCCTTGTTGCTCGACAGGCCGTCCAGCGTCGGCATCCGCATCGCAACCCGTAGCCAGGCAACGCTGTCGTATCCCGTCACGGGGGTGGACCGGGCGATGCCAAGGTCGAGCTGCACCGACGCCGGCTTCCCTCCGTTGTCGTCGAGGTAAGAATCCCAGTCGTCACTCACTGCGGTTCTCGCAAGCCGCGCCATCCACCGTGTCATAGGGCGGCTGATCGGTCCAGAGAGACAACGGCCGGGAATCCACGGATAGCGCCGAGAGAACCGCCGGCCTTACGCCAGCACGAAATCCGTGAAGGTGGCAGCGCCAAGCCCGGTGAGGACGAAGTCTGATGTGACGGAGAAGGTGGCGTCGCCGTTGACATTGATGCAAATGACCGGCTGGCCGTCGAGGGTGACGCGGGCGATCGGGCCGTCGGCGAAGACGCTGGCGACCGTCTGGGCTGAGGCGGGGCCGACTTCGGTGATCGCCGTGGCGGTGAGATAAAGCGGCACGAGGCCGGGCTTGGCGCCGTTGTGAACGAAGCCGACCACGCTGCCGGTCGGGTTGCATGCCGCCAGCATCTCGCTGGCGCGCTCATAGAACAGGGACCATGCGACCCACCTATGTAAAACTTTAGCGGGTCCGTTTGTTGGCGTAGCGCTATGGCATTGACGATAAGGTTTGCGAAAGGGAATGTGGCGATGCTCTCCTCAAGACGAGACACTTCTTATAAAGTGGAGCTCACAAAGTGACTCGGAAGTTCAAGGTCGGTGATCATGTGCGCTGGAACTCAGAGGCGGGCTTGGTGACGGGAACCATCATAGCTATTCACACCCGTGATTTCGACTACAAAGGCCACACACATCGTGCGTCTGCAGACGAACCACAGTACGAGATAAGAAGCGATAAGACCGACCATATTGCTGCTCACAAGGGCGGCGCCCTCGAGCACGCGTGACAAAGGAGGCGAAAGACGCATCCCTTCTTCACGATCGGTCATTCCAACCGCAGCCTTGAGGATTTCGTTGCGCTCCTGCGTGGTCCCCATGTCGGAAGCGTTGTGGACATCAGAAAGATCCCGCGGTCGAAATCCAATCCGCAATTCAACGAGGATACGTTGCCAGAGGCACTGGCGGCCTTCCAGATTTCCTATGAGCACCTCGCCGCACTCGGCGGGCTGCGCGGAAAAATCCGCTACGTTGCGCCGGAGGTCAATGGTCTCTGGACCAACGAGAGCTTTCACAACTATGCCGACTATGCGCTCGCAGGCCCGTTCCAGGAGGGCCTTCGGCAACTGCGCGAAGAAGGGCATCGCGGACGCTGCGTTATCATGTGTTCAGAAGCTGTCTGGTGGCGATGTCACCGCCGTATCGTCTCGGACTATCTCATTGCCCGTGGAGAAAGTGTATTCCATATCATGGGGAAAGAGCGTTTGGAGCCGGCCAGCCTGACACCTGGTGCCATCATCCAACCCGACGGAACAGTTGTTTACCCCCAGGTGCAACATTCAGATGCTTGAACTCCGACCGCATCTGCGGCAGATGCAATGACGTGACATGCGAGCAAGGAAGACTTCCTCTAGCCCCAATACAGCGACGACTAGAGAACTCGAGTCGTTCACGGCCTGTGTAAACGCCATCCGTACCTGCAGGGTCTGTCGTGACCGGCCCCGGTATGGAAAGCCATTGGACCACGAACCGCGGCCCATTATCCAGGTTTCGGAAACCGCCCGCATCTGTATAGCCGGTCAGGCTCCCGGAATCCGCGTGCATCACAGCGGTATTCCGTTCAATGATCCATCCGGAGTTCGCCTGAGGCAATGGTTGGGAATGGACGCAAGCGAGTTCTACGATCCATCCAAAGTCGCGATTGTTCCGATGGGCTTCTGCTTTCCGGGGCAAGCTAGAGGCAATGACCTCCCACCGCGCCGGGAATGCGCGGAAATATGGCGGACGAAGCTATTCGCGAGCCTGCCGCTTTTGGAACTGCTTCTCGTTATCGGCGGCTATGCCCAGAGATGGCATTTGGGCCCGGCCGCCGCTAGCAAAGGCGTCGATGAGACGGTCCGACGGTGGCGCGAGTTCTATCTCGCGGATCCTTCCCTACGCCGGTTTCCGCTGCCGCATCCATCATGGCACAATAATAGATGGCTCAATCAGAATCCATGGTTTGAAGCCGATGCGCTTCCGCCGTTGAGGGCAGATATCCGCAACGTGCTCTCATGATTTCGGCACTTGATCCGAAATATTTCAGATCCGTCCGCAATGATCCGCGCCGAATGAGACAGAATCTATCTTAAAGAGTTCCCTTGATATAGAGCAAGCTCTGCACACGAAGACAATCTCTCTCGGCGAATTCTTGTTGAGGTGGGGACACCACTCCGCGTGTTGGTACCATGAGAGCTTGCGGCCGCGAAGCTACAGATCGCTCAAAAATGCCGAGCCACCTCCATCTACTTTCGGCGATCGATGTCGGTGAAGCTCTTTCCCTCGCGGATAGCAAAAAAGCCGCTGAGGACGATCACGACAGCGCCGACGATAGCCCAATTGTCAGGCACGCTGGCGAAGAACACGTAGCCGACCAGCGCCGACCATATCAACTGCACGTAGTTGAGCGGCGCAAGTGACGAGGCGCTGGCGCGCTGGTAAGCGAGGACGATGAACCATTGCCCCGCGGCGGCGGCGACTCCCGTTGCGACGCCGAATATCAGTTGTGGCGTGTTCAGCGGCTCCCAGGCGATCGGCAGGAAAGCGGTCGTCACTGCCAAGCCGACCAAGGCAGCATACAGCACGCCAGTCAACGGGCGCTCGCGGCTGCCGGTCCAGCGCGTTGCAATGATCGCGGCAGCCCACGAGACCGCTGCCAAGAGGGGGAGGAGGGCATCCAGGCCGAGCCCATGGGAGCCTGGTTGGATGACCAGCAGCGCACCTGCAAAACCAGCTCCGACCGCGATATAGCGCGCGGTATTCATCGCTTCATTAAGGGCGATCCGCGCGGCGAGGACAATGAGGAGCGGTGAGACGAAGAAAAGGGCCGATGTCTCCGCCAGCGGCAATCGTTTCAGGGAGAGAATGAAAAAGATTGTCGCGCCGACAATACCCAGGCAGCGTACGACTTGCATGCCAAGGCATTGCGATTTGAGGGCTGACCAATCGCGTCGCCACACAATGACGCCCATGACGACCGCCGCAAAAACAACGAAGCGGATCCAGGCTATCTGCAGGGGGGGCAGCGCGCCAGTAAGATGCTTGGAGACGCCGCCTGAAATCGCGAAACAAGCCTCAGCTGCCATTAACAGCAAGATCCCAAGCGGCTGGCTTTGACGCGGCGACGTGGCAGAGCATTGCGGATGCGAAGCAGATTGCAAAGGAACTCCTCAAGGCGACTATGCTGACAGCGCGACGAAACCGGTTGAGATATCGGCCAACCGGAGCGTTGCCCCCTCTTTACGGGAGAACTCGGCCGGGCGCATCTTGCTCTCCATCCGCGGTTTCAAAACCCTTCGAGCAATCCCTCATCGAACTGGTGCTGGGTGGCGCGAGGCCGCGTGTCGAGAAGTGGTGGGGCTTCGTTGCGAACCTGGACTTGTCCTGCGGCGCACACGGGTGTCTTGAAGAAACACGGTAGTCCTCGCCGGAACCCATCACGGACCTATATCTTAGCAATTCGCTCGAGCACAAGCCATAGGATCCCTGCTTGGCATCGTGATAGCGCCCGCGATTGGTCTGTTCTCGGCTCAACGGTCGGCCAAAAGCGCTTGCTCAACCACCACGGCTCTTGGATGTACTACCTAGGTGTCGTTGCCAAGGGCGTTGTCCCACCGAGAGCGGAATGGGGCCGTGAGCCACGCAAGCATGGCGGCGGTTCTCTGACGGGAGCTTTTGAACGGGCTTGACGGCAAACTCCTCTCCCAAAATGCTCAGTACTTTCTCGTGGACATTGAGGTCCCGCGCCGCCTGCGCGACACTCACCCTTACGCCGAGCCCACGTCGCGGATCACTTTCATCATAGGGGAGATGCGATGGACTTGCCTCGTGAGAGACAAATGCCAGACCCGGGCTGGGATTCAGGGCCGCTACTCTTCCAAAGGGGCTGCTCTTTAGTGCCAATCTCAACCTGGAAACGAAACCCATTCCCTGCTGTTCAGCCGTGACTCAGGGGATCGGTGCATATTCCGATGGTGGGGTCTTGCCCGCGATATTTGCAATTCGACCTTGCCGACGGACGTGTCGAGCTGCTGTCGCTTCGGGACAGCGTCGAGCCGCAGGGGCTGCTCCTGAAATCTGGACGCTCTGGGACCAGGCAGCCAGGCCACACTCGGTCGGGCCGATCGACCGAGTCCGTAACGCGCCTCTGCAGGTGGACAACCTGCCGCTGGGCAGCTCGTTCCGGGACGGCAAACTTAGGAATCACCATTGGTGACGGCAAAAAAATTCCCGCAGGGATAATCGGAGCAGGTGTTCTCTGTAAGGGGAACAGGCAGATCACAGAAGCGATAGAATAGGTATCACATCCTGAATGCTATGTCGGCGAGCGCATATCGCAACCTAAACTAAAGAACTTAGAAAATAGCGGGCTGATGTTCTTGAAGCATGCGCTTTTCATTGGCTAACGTGGTCCAGTATGCCGCTCACCTGTTATTCTCGACTCTCCAGCGGTTAGTTAAATTCCGAGGGGCGCTCTACATGCCAGGATGTCAGCTTCTGGAACGCAACTGCTACACCGAGAACAAGTCGATCCGTTCCAACACGGCCCGCAATCTGCATCGATAGTGGCAAGCCGTCTCGATCAAAGCCACAAGGGACGACAAGAGATGGGCCGCCGGAAACCGTGAAGGGCATCCGGAGAGACGGTTCTCCCGTAAATCCGAAGCTTGCCGAAGCATCTGAGAATCTCGGCGCGCCAGAGACTTCACCTGCCGTAATCAGGACATCGACTTCATCGAATAATTTATCCATCTCAGCCGCAAGAATTGCCTTCTTTCGGATCGCCTGCACATAATCGGCTGCAGACAAAAACGCGCCTATTATCAACCTGTGGCGTCCGATTTTGCCGTAGCGATAGGGATCTTCCAGCAAAAGCTTCTCGTGATTTGCGTAGCCTTCAGTGAGGAGGATGATGCGGCCGCAGGCGTCGAGATCGCGAAGGTCCGGTGATTCAATATTCGCGACACTCGCACCGGCGTCCGAAAACACGGCCAACGCTGCCCGAAGCGCGGTGATTACTTGAGGATCAACCCACACTGCTCCATTAAAAACGTCTGATAGGACACCAATCCTCACTCTGGCCAAATCAATATCGGGTTGAGAGGCCTCCCTGCAGCCTGTCATTACGTCGAGCAGCAAGGAGCAATCTAGTGCGCTTCTAGCCATCGGCCCTGGTTCGCCGAGGGAAAACGAAAGAGGAATAATACCGTCTCGTGGCAGAAGGCCGGCTGTAGGCTTCAGCCCGGTTATACCGCAATAGGCCGACGGCTGACGTATCGAACCGCCGGCATCTGTACCAATGGCACCAGCGCAAAAACCGGCGGCAACAGCAGCCCCGCTACCACTGCTCGATCCGCCCGGAATACGATCAAGCGACCAAGGGTTTCGTGCCGGCGGCCACGGTAAGTCGAATGACGGGCCACCGTATGAAAATTCATACTGAGCATGCTTGGAAAGGAAAACCGCGCCCGCGTCACGAAACCGAACCACAAGTTCCGCGTCGGCCTGCGATACATTGTCGGCCAGAACCGCCGAATGTGCGCTGGTCGGGAACCCGGCGATCTGAACAACATCCTTGACCCCGATGGGAACGCCATGCAAAGGGCCGCGCACTCTGCCTTGCGCCCTCTCTTCGTCAGCCTGCCGAGCCTGAAGCAATGCCTCCTCTGTCATGACCGTCAAAGACGAGCAAAGACGATCATCGTACTTTTCGATGCGCGCTAGAAGCGCTTCTGTCCACTCGACCGAACTCAGACCATTCCTTTGAAGGAGAGCGCTTCCTTCGGCAATTCCAAGCCATGCCAACTCGTCCGTCATGATTTCGATCCTGGCGCTAACGGCGGACGCTGTCCCATAACCAATCCCTTTCTGATCCTCTGCAGAAAAGGTTGTAGTCCATTGATACCTGCGGTGATCTCGGTCAGATCTTCTTCCGACAAGCGCAGACCCATCTCTCGCGCTCGACGGCGGGTGAATTCTAGATCGATAACCGTCGCTTCAACGTCCCTGGACTCGAAATCAGTGGTGTTACTCATGCAAACGCTCCGCGACCTTCATGACGAGAGTTCGGGCTGATCGTGTCCAAATTGTCTGCGCTGTCTGCCCAGATCTCACTGAGGCCCTTTAAGGCGGCAAATGATGACTTTATGTTCTATATATGTCAATAGGTGTGCTATATATGGGACTAAAGGAAGCTGTCTTGGCCAGACGGTCGGTGTTTTGTTACTTCTCTCTCGGAGCATCCAATTGCACTGGTTAGTGACGTACCCCCGAATTGGACCAGAAGCTCCTGTTCGAAGTGGTCGTTATCGCAATTAAGCCGAACTACGTTGGCCGCGCAGTATGTGACGCCACCTCGCTCTTGAGCGAAGGAGTGTTGATCATTCTGTTGCTCTAGGCGTCAGCAGTAAAGCGATCGCTGAATAGCCGAAAAAATCTCTACCTTCGTGCGTTGCATAACAAACATACCTGTTTTCATTGGCGCCGGAATGCTAGTCCCCTATTCGAGTGCCGACGCGCCCCATATCTATCAAGATCTGGTTGTCGCGCTGATGCGGTTGAAGCAACGCGAAAAGGTCGATCGCGCTGAGTCGATGAGCCATCTTGCGTTGGCACACGGATCGTGCGGAGACCATCATCTTGGAGCCATTCACCGTAGGGTCAGCCCGCCCATCCTGGCAAGCAGCATTGCGACCGATTTGCCGCGGTCGCCCATGAAGGCGCCTTTGGTCATGGACGACTGGAGCAGCTCGAGATCGAGAGACATGCCAAGTTCATTGACAGTTGCCCTCAATCAGATGTCATCGACCGTTATCTCACTCTCTGAATTTGTTGTTTTGAAAGGAATACTATTTTCTCGAATTTCCAGAAGCGCGGAGGCGATGTCCGCCTCTACTTGGTCATCAACTGCATTTTGCGGGTAGGCAATCGCTAAGCAAATCTTATCTTCGAGGCAGTGATGCCGAACCTCGGTTGCGATGGTAGAAATGCCCGGGTTCAGAAGGCTTTCCATCACAATCAATCCCCGACCCTTCGTTGCATCCAACTTGGCGGCGACGTCATCCCAAGAGCTTTTACCTGGATAATCGCCGGCTGCGGCGTAGAGGGCTCGGCACTCGCTTTCCGGTTTGCCCGCAAGAAGAGCGATGCCCATTGCTGTCTCGAAGACCGGAAGGCGCGTTCCGATTTCCCGGACGTGGCGCAAGGGATAGCTTCCCTGTCTCACGCGCAGCAGAATAATTTCCGCGCCCCTTAGACTCGAGACGTATCCGGTAAACTGGAACCGGTCGATCAGCGCCACCAAAATGCGGTCTGCGTCGTCGACGGCAGAAAACCGGTTTCGATACAAATTGCCGAGCTCCAGAGCCAGGGGACCGGCCTGATAGCAGTGATTGTCGTCCCGCTCCAAAAGTCCTTTGAGCATCATGGCCTGTAGAAGCCGGGAGACCGAACTGCGGGGTATCTTAAGGCTTCTGGATACGTCATTCACCCGCAAGACCGGACGCTGGCGGGAAAGCAGGGTCAAGATATCCAGGGCATTATCAAGAGAACTCATTTTTGTCCCATATACAGCACATTCATTGACATATATGGAACGATCCGCAATTATCAATTCCATATAAGGGGTTCTACAATAAAGATTGGGCAGACATGGTACAGCAGTTTGAACACGATCGGCGCACATTCCTAGCCGCTGCACTGGCTGCGATCGGCGCTGCAGGAATGCCGTTCGGCGCCACGGCACAGGACAAATCCTTCGCCAATCGGAAGCTGGTTGCGACTGTTTTCGGCGGTCGGAGCATGGAGGTGATGCAAAGCGACGTATTCGACAAGCTTACTGCCGAAACAGGCATGAGCATATCGGGCGTCCCGCTGTTGTCGGGCGCCGCGTTTGCACGCATGAAAGCTGAAGCGAACGGACCCCAGATCGACCTGTTCAATTTTTCTGGCGGCCAGCAGACGCAAGCGAAGCGGGATGGGCTGACGCAGAGCCTCACCGGCATGAAGATGATGGACAAGGTGCCGCCGACACTGCGCGATCCTGATGGTCACTGGGTGTCGTGGGGCGTTATCGCCGAAGGTATTCTCTACCGGACTGACAAGATTTCGACGCCTCCGACGAGCTACCTCGACTTTCTGAAGCCCGAATACAAGGGCCATGTCGCCTTTCCTGCCATTTCGAACGGATACGGGGTAGACTTCCTGGTCATGTTGGCACGCGCCAATGGTGGTAGCGAGAAGGACATCGGCCCCGGTTTCGAGCTTCTGAAGCGGATTGCTGCCGATGCGGCGATCTTCAAGGCCGCTCCGGATGTCCAGACACAGTTTGCGCAGAACGATATCTGGATCATGCCCTACGACGCGGCCAGCGCGATGGTGTCGTCGGCCATGGGCCTTCCGGTTGCATTCGCGGCCCCGAAAGAGGGGGTGCCGACCGTGCGGCTAGCTGGCTGCGTCACCAAGAACTCCCAAAATTCCGATCTGGCCTGTGCGATGCTGGACAGGCTGCTCGCGCCGGAAGTCCAGCTGCGCCTTGCAAAGGTTACAGGATGGGTTCCGGTCAATTCAGAGGTTGTGCTTCCTGCCGAGCTTGCTGCCGCTCTTCCGTCGCAGGACAAGTTCATCAGCCTGGACCGCGACGTCATCAATGCGCAGGTTGCAGGCTGGGTCGATCGCTTCTCGAAAGAGATCGCTCGTTGATCTCGTTTTCCGGCTGATTTCGCCATGAGACCGACTTTCAAAATGTGGCTGATCGCCCCTACGGCGATCATCCTGCTGGGATTGTTTGTCATCCCGCAATTCCTCTTGCTGAAAGAGAGCGTGGTGCCACCCTATCCATTTGGGTTGAGCGCATACGCCCGTTTTTTCTCTGACAGTTTCTATATCGCGATGCTTGCCAGAACCTTCGGGCTGGCAGTCGTCGTGACCGTCGTTTGCCTAGCCTTGGGATTTCCGATCGCATTATGGCTGGCGCGACTGGAGACGCGCTTCGTGCCGATCCTGCTGCTGATCACCACATTCCCGCTCCTTGTAAGCGCGGTGGTCAGGAGCTTTGCCTGGATGGTTCTGTTTTTCAAGAGCGGTCTCGCGTCGCAAGGGCTTGTGGCCGCCGGCATCGTGGCGCCGGGTTACCAGCTCATGGGAACATTCGCCGGTATCGTTATCGCCCTGGCGCAGGTCATGCTTCCGCTGATGATCCTCACTCTGTTCAGCATGCTGCGGGCATTGGACCGGGATCTCGAGCATGCCGCCATGAATTTGGGCGCGACGCCGGCAGCGACGACCTGGCTCGTCATCTTGCCGCAGATGAAGGGAGCGCTTCTTGCCGGATCGCTTCTCGTCTTTGCCCTTTCGGTCGGCGCTTTCGCGACGCCAAGCCTGATCGGCAGCGCCCGGGTGCACCTGATCGCAGTTGCCATCCAGGAGCAGGCGCTCGAATTATTCAACTGGCCGTTCGCCGCCGCCATGGCGATGATCTTGCTCGTCACGTCGGTGGTCATCTCGCTGGTATACAGCCGCGTCGTTTCGGGAGCAGGTCATGATTCTCGTTAGTTGGCGCCACCCATTCGGCTTTCTTTTGACCTGCTTCTCGGTTCTGACGATCGCGTACATCGTCGTTCCCCTGGCTGTGATCGTCGCCGCGTCTTTTGGCAGCAAAGGCTATCTGACATTTCCGCCGGAAGGGTTTTCCCTCAGATGGTATGCCGCATTACTCAATGAGCCTCTCTATAGGAAGGGGCTTCTTACAAGCCTCGGAATCGCAGCAACGGTCACCGTGATTTCCGTCGCCGTCGCGGTGCCGGCTGCCTATTCCCTGGCGTACCGGCCGTTCCGCGGCGCATCGACGATCAACGCCATTTTCCTGTCGCCGCTTATGTTGCCGGGACTGGTGCTTGCCGTCGCATTGTCGATCTTTTTTTCCCAATGGCCCGTGATGCAGGGCAATGGCAGGGTGGTCTTTGCTCACCTGGTGATCTGCATCCCGTGCGTTCTGCGCATTGCTATTCCGGCATTCCAGAAGCTCGATCCATCACTCGAGGAGGCTGCTCTCAACCTCGGCGCAAAACCCTTAGCCGCCTTTCTGTACGTGACTGTGCCGGTTATCCGGCCCGCAATCGCCGCCTCAGCAGCTCTGGCCTTCATCATGTCGTTCGACGAATTCGACATGGCGCTGTTCCTGGCGGATCCGTCCAACTTGCCTCTGACGGTGGTTCTCTACACGAAAGCTCAACTGGCCTTCGATCCTACGCTCGCAGCCGCCTCATCCTGCCTCATAGTTGTCATGCTGGTTGCGATGCTTTCAGTTCAAATAGTAAAGATGAGACGATAGGATGGCTTTGAGGGAGACCCAAACTCCAAAAACCCCGAAACTCCAGCTCCGGGGAGTCGTCAAGGACTATCCTGGTTTCCGGGCGGTCGATGACGTTTCCATCGAAATCGAGCAGGGCGAACTCATTGCCTTGCTGGGCCCTTCCGGTTGCGGAAAAACCACCACTCTTCGAATGGCTGCAGGTTTCGTGACGCCCACGCAGGGAACGATCGCGATCGATGGCCGCGACGTCACCCGTCTTCCGCCGTACAAGCGCGACACCGGCATGGTCTTCCAGTCCTATGCGCTTTTCCCTCATTTGACGGTCGAGCAGAACATGCTCTTCGGGCTCAAACGCCGAGGAGTTCCCGGCCCGGAAGCGCATGAGCGTGTGTCCAAGCTTGCCGAAATGCTCAAGCTGTCGGCGCTTCTTGACCGGCTTCCGAAGCAGTTGTCGGGAGGCCAACAGCAACGCGTGGCCGTCGGGCGCGCACTCGTCATCAATCCTGCGGTATTGCTTCTGGACGAACCGTTCAGCAATCTCGATGCACAGTTGCGCGATTCCACCCGCAGCGAACTGCGTCGTGTCCAGCAAACTCTTGGCCTGACTTCGCTGTTCGTCACCCACGACCAGAGCGAAGCGATGGCGATCTCCGACCGCGTCGCAGTCATGAACGCCGGAAGGCTCATCCAGATCGATACCCCCGAAAGGCTTTACGCCCGCCCAGCCACTCGTTTCGTCGCGAATTTTATCGGGCGCGCGAACCTCATCGACGCGGAGAAGATCGGTATGTCCGCAGATGGGTCGCAATCGATCATGCGTGGTCAAGGAGGGCTTATGCTGTCGCTTCCGTCGACCTCGCCCGACAGGGGGTCCGTCGTGTTGCGACCAGAGGCAATCCGGCTGGGCGAAAGCGGTTCGGACGATGCCACAAACGTCTCCCCGGCAGTGGTGCGCGTTATTACGTTTCTGGGCGCTTCCGCACAATTGCTTCTCGAGTTGGAGGGTGGCCTCGCAATCACTGCCGAAATCCGGGGGTCGGAAGCGGCTGGCCTGGATGTCGGATCGAAGGTGTCGGCCAGCTGGGATGCTACCGATCTATCATGCGTAACCGAATGACTTGGTGAAAAATTATGACAGAAATAGCAATTCCGGATCGGGGCCAGAGAACATCCGACTATGTAAAGCTGGGCGAATATCCTGACGGCCCGCTGACTTCCCCGATCATGGTCGCTAACGGGGAGAAACCAGGTCCGCGCCTGTTTATCCAGTGCCTCGTCCACGGCCCGGAAGTCGTTGGCCCGATTTCGGCAGCACGCTTCATTAAAGGTCTGGACTTGTCGCGTCTGAGCGGGACCATCATTGCCTTGCTGGTCGCAAATCCGTTTGGATTCAGGGCGCGCAACCGATTCACGCCCGAAGATGGAATGAACCTGAACCGCGTATTTCCAGGTTCGCCCAGCGGCACCGTCAGCGAACAGCTCGCCTACAATCTGCTCAACATGGCGGATACCAACGGCGACGTCTTGCTGGATCTGCACTCGGGAGGCGACCTGTCCACGACGCCGTTCTACGCGATCCATCATAAGGACGACACGCCGGAAAGTCGTGAAAGCGCACGATTGGTCGCAGCGACGGGCTCAAGGTTCCAATGGGCATCGAACGAAGCGTGGATGAAGGGCTCCGCTATTACGAATTACACGGTTCAACGTAAGAAGCCCGCGCTTATCGTGGAATCGGGAGGAGGATCGCGTGTTACCGAAGATGATTTCGCGAATTTCGCGAGAGCTTTGACGGGTGTCACCACAGCCTTGGGGATGCTGCCCGGAACGGTTGATGATGCCCAGGACATCAGGCGGGGCGGAAATGCCATTCACATCAAATGCACGCGCGGCGGTTTCTGGCATCCCGCGGTCATGCCCGGCGATGATCTGAAGGCCGGACAGCTCATGGGGCGCCTGATCAACATGTTCGGAGACTTGGTTGAGGAGGTTGTGTGCCCCATTCAATCAGCTTGGGTCGGTTCGGTCCGTCGTCCTTACATGCCGCTCTTCAGCGGGGATCAGGTTATGGAAGTCGTAGAGCGCCTGGATGACTGAGGCTCACGACGGTCAGGTTCGGCTGCGATAGTCGATGACTTCCGGCGTCGAGCTCACATGTCGCCACGCTTGTGAGCTGGACCGCTACCAATCGGAAGAGGATCCGGCCGGCGATAATTGTTCGCCATGAATATTTGAAACGGCGTTCACTGAACCTAATTGCAGAGTCTTTCTATCGGAGAAATATATGGAACGCCTCAGTCTCCCTGGAATTGATGCCTTTACGAGGCAGATGGATTTGCAGTCAGGGTTCGTTTCATACTATTTCGACCCAATCCTTGCGAAATTATATCTGGAGTTTCCAGATCGCCGTGTCGATATGCTCTACATCGAGCGGGTGGCTCACGGGCTTGGTGAATATCCCCTTCAACGCGGTCAGTTGCGCCGCCCGACAATCGTCCATACTGGTCGAGTAGGGCGTAACATCATGCTTACTGCATCGAACTGGGCGTTTCGGACAAGTTCGCTAGAACCTGCCCAGAGAGAGGCGGTCCGCACGGCCTTTCCAGAATCGATACTCTGGGCGTTTCCGATCGTTGCGGAGAGTGACGGGAAAATTCTCGTCGACGCAACCGCATTTTTCCTGCGTGACAGTCACAGCATTTCAGAACAACTGAGAAGTTTCGGATACGGTTCCTACAGCCTGGACCCCTCGCGAGGTGCTATAAGGATCGAGGCGTGCAGGAATTTCCCAGCCAATACACAGTTTGAATCGCTTGTCACATTTACGAACTTGGCCGCCCCTTCGCTTCCATTCTGGAACGGGAATGGGAAGACATCCGGCATCGAGGCCTTCTCGCCGGATGCCAGGGCGGTAACCCTGGGCCTGCAGTATTCCTTTATACAACTTCCCGATGAAGGTTACACGCCGCGCCAGTTCGACCCTCGTTCCAGTTTTTTCAACAGCGTAATTTTTCATGATTTCGCCAAGCTTAGCCGCGAACCGGGAGACATTCACCTCTTATTGCGACATCGCCTGAAGAGGAAAGATCCAAATGTGTCGTATGGGGACGTCGAGAAGCCGATTGTCTATTATGTCGACCGCGGCGCGCCCGATGAAATACGGGAAGCGATCCGGGAAGGCGCCTCCTGGTGGGCGGAAGCATTCGAGGCGGCCGGCTTTCGCAACGCGTTTCGGGTAGAAATCATGCCGCCGGATGCCGATCCTCTCGATATTCGGTTCAACACTATTACCTGGGCAGCCAAGCCGCGAAACGCTTTCTCATGGGGGGGTATGATATGGGACCCACGGACAGGGGAGATCATCAAGGGTGAAGTCACGCTGACCGCGACGCGTGAAAGAAACGTTCGCGCTATGCTTGAAGCATTGACAGCGCCTTTTGACGACCAAACAAATGAGATAGACGCCAGAATCGACAGCATCGTCATCGACCGTATGCGCCATCTGGCCGCCCACGAAGTGGGTCACACGTTGGGCCTTGAACATAATCACGCTCCCATCGACGGCGGATCGGTGATGGACTATCGATTTCCGTTTGTGACCCTGGACGGCGACAAGAACATCGATATTTCCGAACCCTATGAGATGGGATTGGCAAAATGGGACCATGTCTCTATTCGATACGGCTACAGCCAGTTTCTGCCAGGCGAGTCCGAACAGGATAAGCTTGAGTCGATTCTAGAAGAAGCTCATGATTCCGGTCTCTACTATCTTGGAGTCCGCGAGGCGAGCCCGGCGGGATCCGTACATCCCACAGTCAATTATTGGACAACAGGCTCGGACCCCGTAGTTCAACTGAAGAACATGCTCAATGTGCGCAAGGTTGCGCTCGATCGTTTCGACGAAAGGGTTATCCGCCGCGGCAGGCCGATGGCATTGCTGGAAGACCTTCTTGTTCACGTCTATATCTATCACCGGTATCAAGCCACGACGACGGCGAAGCTCGTTGGAGGATGTGACTACCGGTATGCACTGCGTGGTGATGGGCAGCTGGCCATTCACCGGGTCTCGCGCGAACAGCAGATGGCAGCGCTGGATGCCCTCCTGCAATGCTTGGATGTTGACGCTTTATTCATCCCGGACAGGATTCTATCTCTGATACCGCCGAGACCACTGGAGTATCCAAGAAACATGGAATGTTTCTATGGACGGTCGGGACAGCTTTTCGATCCGCTCGCCGCTGTCGAGGCCGCCGCTGTGATCGTTCTCCAAAACTTGCTCGATCCCCTTCGACTGAACCGAGTCGTTGTTCAGAACTCCTATGACGCAAACCTACCTGGCCTCCGCGAAATATTGGAAGCGCTTCTCCAGAAAACTTGGAGGGCCGCAGTCAGCGAAAGTTGCAAGGCTTCGACGAAGTTTACGATCGACAGGTGTGTTCTGGAAGCGCTGATAAATCTGTCCGCCAACGACAAGGCCTCGAGTCTGACCCGGGCAGAAGTGTCGCATACGATTGAGGAGATCCAAGGCCAAATAGATCGCGCGCTCGGAGACGCCTCACTTCCACTTGAAGATGCCCACCTTCTCAGTGCCCAGTCACTGATCGTAAGACATCGAGCTTCGGTGAGCGGCCAATCCAAGCTGGAGTGGATACCGAATCTGGCGCCATTCTGATGGATGAAAGCAAGGCAGGCGGCGTGTTGACTATGCTGGAAAGCCCAGTTCAAATTTTACTGGATCGTAGTTCGAGTGATGCTCTCTTCATAGCCGGATTCCGGCACCTGCCGTTTGAAATTGGCGCTGTGGGTGCGGTGCTTCACCATGACCTTCATCCTTTGAAAGTCCGGTCACACGGTCAAATACAAGATTCGCATCTGTCCGCGCCCAGGACCCACTCCACTTCGTGTCTTAAAATGTCAAAGAACTGGCCAGACTGATCAAGCAGGTGAATCGGAAAAACCCATACTCGCCAAGCTCGAAGACGAGCATCTGGGAGGGCCTCTCGGCATTACCAATGCCTGTTCGAGAGCATATTGGATCATGCCGTGCAAGCACGGGGAAGGCTTCGCTATGCCTAGGCCCTCGGAGGAAAGCTAGCGGTCCCGGAAATCATCTAGCTCCAGCTCGCAGTAGGAGTTCGTGTTGAGAATCCGTCACTTCATGGGGTTAGCCGGACTTTCGTTGGTCATGCCAGCTCTGGCCTTAGCCGGAATTGCAGCGGCGCAGGATTTGAAATCCTTGCAGGGAGCTTGGCTGGCTAAAGGCTCTGATTGCGCGGATGTGTACGCCGCGACAGCGAAAGGAACATCCTTCAAAAAGCCCGTCGACCTTTTCGCCCCGGCTTTCATCATCTCCGGCAACCGTCTCACGACGCCAGGTGCCAGCTGTCGTATCAAATCGACCCGCCCCTCTGGCAGCCTCCAAGAGCTCGCTCTTGATTGCGTCAACGCCGTCAGCAGCAATGACGTACGCGTTCTCGTGGCGAGACAATCCGATGGCTCGCTCAACCGATATCTCAATTCGCAGGACACCATCGGCTCACCCCATCAGGATTGCGCGCGACGCCTGCCCTAAAAAGCTGCAAAGCGGATCATACACCGCGTGGAAGCCTCAGCGGGACAGACGTCGATGATCATGATGCGGAACGGACCTCATCGCTGGGACATGCGCATGAAGAGATTAATCCTGGCTCTGGCAATCCTATTCTGTGCGGATCTTGCGAGTTACGCGCAATCGCAAACCGAATTCACCAAGCACTGCAGGACTGACCTGCGAAAATTCTGCAAAAGCGTGCATGCGGGAAATAGCCGGCTTCTGCAATGCCTCAGGACAAACGCCAGTTTGATTTCCGCGGAATGTTCCCAGGCACTTCAGAAAATGAAACGTTGAAAACCGCGCCTCCAGAACGGTGTCCACCTCAAGTTCCCGCGCGACCAGCCTTTCCGGCAATCGCATTTTCTCTCGACAACTTTCCCCGCTACGTGATCTATCTCGCAAGAACACTACAGCGTTCGTCAGCAAAGGATCGACAAAAATGCCCGTAACGCGTCGCCACTTGACGGCCGCACTCATCTCGGGTGCAATATTCATTTCGGCAGGAGGGTTGAATACTTCGCCTGCCATGGCACAACAATCAGTCAATGTCCGCGGCTTGGGGGTCGTGGCAGTTGACAATGTCGATGTGCGTGTTGTCTCAGTCGATCTTCCGTCCCGCAACGTGGTTGTGGAACGAAGTGGACGTCAATGGCGTATTACCGTTCCTGAGGATTTCGGCAGTCTCGCGGCCTTGAGGCGCCGTGATCGTCTATCGATCTCCCGGGTTGAAGGTGCCTTGATTGCCGTCACGCCGGCTCGCCGAGGGACAAAGCCCGACGTTGTTTTCGCAACAGCGCGCAATGAAGGGCTCTTTGACAACCTTCCGGCCCGTTGGATCGTGCGCAACGCGACGGTTACCGCACAATTTACGAGCTTTGATGCGGCAAGCGGCACTGTCCGCTATGTTGGCCCGGAAGGACCGAGAACCCTGCGGGTGATTGATCCCGCCGTCATCAGTGTGCTGCAAACGCTGCGCCGGGGCGACATGGTCAACCTCGTTTTCACTGAAGCGACGCAGATTGTTCTCACCCCACGCAGGCTCTGAAAGCGATCAGACGTCGGGGGCATGCGGAGCTGTAGCAGTGGACCCCGGAAAAGCGTCTTGTCGGCAGAGTGCGACAACCGTATTGGATGGAGCTGGTGCGGCCAACTGGCTCCGCATCGCTTCCCCTCAGGTATTATGCGTCCCTGCCCAACGGCATGCTGATCGTCGACCGCTGGTCCGGCAGGCGAGCAGGCGTAAGGCGGATACTATTCCGCCTCACAGTCCATCCAGATTGTGCCGCATGCGGCACAATCTGGGCCAGAGCCGAAAGCGGCCCAAATATTTACATTTTACTGTTGCTTTCAGCCTGTTTCACACGGGCCGAGTCTTCCTTAACTCATACACCCATACCGCAGCAAGATAACCGTTGCCAACTCGATGCGCCATGCTAGTGTCCAGATGCGCATGGTGAGTGATATGCGGTACGACTAGATAGATGCCGGTCCGTTAAGTTGTCGGGGCTCCGATGCGGGACATTGGGTGTCGCATAGAGAATAAAAGCGGGATGGGCTCAACGACGCCCACGCCCGCCCATCCCTGGCTTGGGCGTCCTCTCCCGCCAGGTTATATTCATCTTGGCGTCGCCAAGGAGATTGTTCCTATATTGCAGGACTTTGGCCTCGATCCCAATCTTCTCATCCGGGAGGCAGGGCTCGATCCGTCGTCGTTTGATGACGTGACAAGCGTCATCCCGCATGCCTCTCTGGGGCGCCTGCTAACTCTCAGTGTGACGAGGGCCAACTGTCCTCATTTCGGGCTCTTGGTAGGCCAGCGGGCGACTATTCTATCTCTCGGGCTGGTGGGCCGGCTCATGCAACACAGCGAGACTGTGGGCGACGCGCTCCGCAGCTTGGTTTCCAATCTCAGCATCCAGAACCGCGGCGCGGTGCCCTCCCTGTCAATCAGCGGCGATACAGCCCTCTTCAGCTTCTTGGTCTATCAGCCCGAAGCCGAGAGCGCGGACCAAATATCGGACGGCGCCCTCGCCGTGACGGTGAATGCTCTGCGCAGCCTGTGCGGTGTTGATTGGAGCCCGAGCGACGTGCTTCTGCCCCGCAAGCAGCCGAAGGATACCACCCCCTATAGACGTCACTTTCGAGCGCCCGTCCGGTTCGATCAGGAGAGCGCCACGTTGTCTTTGCCGGTTCGCGATCTCGAACGCCGGATCCCTGGCGCGGACCCCATGCTCCACGCCGTCCTCGAAGAACGCGTTCAGCAGCTAAAAGGCTGGCCCGGAACGGAGTTTTCGGACGATATCAGGCGTCTCCTGCGAACGCGGCTGACCAGCCATCGCTGTTCTGCCGCGGATACAGCTCTCCTGCTGGCTATGCACCGCCGCACGTTGAGCCGCCGTTTGAAGGACTGTGGAATAGGATATCGGACGATCACAAACGAGATACGGTTCGAGATTGCCCGGCAGTTGCTTGGGGACACGAAAATGCCGCTTGCGCAGATCGCGGCCACACTTGGCTATTCGGAAGCAAGCGCCTTCACCCGGGCATTCCGGCGCTGGTCGGGATTGACGCCGACGACGTGGCGGGGAGAGGAGCGACTCGCCTGAGGTCGGACCGGACATTGCAGGCCGTTTTAATCCCAGCATACAACTGATCGACCAGGTGCAACCTTACGAGGAATTCGGAACTATGCGTCGTCCAGGCCCTCTTCTCTGGACTTGAGGTAACGGGCAATCGCGCTGTCGATCGTGGGGAAGAAATGCGCCTCGTCGAACTGCGTTGATAGTCCAAACCTTTTGAGCTTATCCTTGACCGGATCTTTCAACTCGGCGAAGCAAAAATCGATTCCGGACGCCCGCAGGCTTTCGTCCAGCTCGATCAAGGCATCGGCCGCGGTGACGTCGACGCTCGTCACGGGAGCCGCCGTCACAACAACCCATTGAACCTTGGTGGGTGAATCGGCCACCGCAGCCAACACCCGCTCACGAAACAGTTCCGCGTTTGCAAAGAAGAGTGGAGCGTCCCACCGAAAAAGCACAAGTCCGGGAATGCGGCGGGCGTCGGGATAGCGTGTCACGTCATGATAGCCCGGGATGCCCTCTGGGCGACCTAGAACGGCGCAATAGGGCCGCCACCCGTCCCACAGGAATTCGATAATCGCTATGACGATCGCAAGACCTATCCCGGGAATGGGGCCAAGCACCGCGACCCCGACGAAACAGACAATCGACAACCAGAATTCCCAGCGCTGAATCTGATAGATCCGCTTGAGGTCAGCCACCTCGAACAAGCCGATAGCCGAGGCTATGACGACGGCTGCCAACGCAGCATTTGGGAGATTCCTGAGAAGGTCGGGCGCAAACATGAGCAGCACCGCAATGGTCGCGGCGCCAACCAGGCCGGTGAGTTGGGTACGCGCTCCCGCAGCCTCGGCGACCGGTGTGCGAGAACTGCTGCTGCTGATAGGAAATCCCTGGAACAGACCCGTCGCCAGATTTGCTGCACCGAGCCCAATCATTTCCTGGTTTGGATCGACATTGGCACCTGTGCGCGCAGCGTAGGAACGGGATAGCACACTGGTATCGGCGAAGGAGACCAGGGCGACGGCGAACCCGCCAAGAAGCACGGGGACGATGTCATCAAGCCTGATGAGCGGAAGTGTGAAGCCAGGCAGTCCCTGGGGAACCGATCCCAGAATTGCGACGCCGAAGCGATCAGCGAGATCGAACAGCCCGACCAAAACCGCGGCGCCAATGACCGCGACCAGAATGCCCGGCACGCGTTTGCTGCCTCGAAGCAGCAGTATCACCGCGAGCGTGGCCAGTCCGATAGCCAGGGACATCCAGTTGACCTTGCCCTCGAGCATGGATCGCCCGATCGCCCACAGATTGCGCAGAGGCCCCGTCGCATCTGTCGAAATGCCCAACAACTTCGGTAACTGGCTGATGAGAACGGTCAAGGCTATGCCGTTCATGTAGCCATAGCGTATGGGCTTCGAGAGGAGTTCGGTTACAAATCCCAGCCGCCCCAGCCCCGCAAGGACAAGCACTGTTCCGGACACGAGCGCCATCGCGCCCGCCAGGACGATTGCCCGTTGGGGATCACCAAGGGATAACGGCAGCACGACACCGAGGATAACAGCTGCCAGCGCGGAATCCGGACCCAGCACCAGAATGCGGCTTGGCCCGACGATGGCGTAGACAAGAAGAGGAACGATCGTGGCATAGAGGCCGGTGATCCCCGGCAGGCCCGACGCCACTGCATAGGCGATGCCGACAGGCACAAGCATCGTCGCCAGCACGAGGCCGGCCACCACATCCTGTCCGAGCCAACCGATCTTGTAGTCGAGCAGGGTGCGCAGACCGGGCATCCAGCGCAGCCATCCCCGCCCCATCTCGCTCTCAGGTTTCAGCGGGGTGTGGCCTGACCAGATCGGTCCAGATTCTCGGGGGTCATGCGCTGTCATTGCTGCGGAGCCTCTCCCGAGCCGCTGTCCTCACCGGCGTTCAGAATGCATACTTGGCCAGCGACCTCAACAGGCCCATCAAGATACTCTCCTGACGCAGCCGGTCATGCAGCTGCTCACAGCGACCAGCCCGGCTCAATACGATGACGGGACGGTATCCCGAACAGGCAACGCATCCTCGACACCCTTGGGCCGCGGTTGCACCTTCGGCATCTTCGGAAGATCCACCTTGACCTTTTCGTAAGGTATCTTGCTAAGGAAATGAGAAATAAGATTGAGGCGTGCCCGACGCTTGTCATCGGAGGGAACGACGAACCAAGGGCTCGCTGCAGTATCCGTTCCGCGCAGCATGTCCTGATAAGCCGCAGTGTAGTCCCACCAGCGCCGCACCGACTCCGTGTCCATGGGGCTCAACTTCCAGTGCTTGATAGGCTCATCAATGCGCGCTGCAAAACGCCGGCGTTGTTCATCCTGGCTGACATCCAGAAAATACTTGAGAATGGTGATTCCGTTCTCGATCATTTCCTGTTCGAAGGAAGGCACGAGCCGCATGAAGCGCTCGTATTCTTCCTTGCTGCAGAACCCCATGACGCGCTCCACGCCGGCCCGATTGTACCATGAGCGGTCGAACAGGATGATCTCGCCGGCGGCGGGAAAATGGGCGATATAGCGCTGGATATACAGCTGGCTCTTCTCACGCTCGGTCGGCGCAGGTAGGGCGACATGGCGGAAAACACGGGGGCTGACCCGTTGCATGATCCGACTGATCACCCCCCCTTGCCCGCGGTGTCCCGCCCTTCAAACACCACGACGACCTTGGCGCCGGTCGCCTTCACCCAGGTCTGGAGCCGCACGAGTTCGACCTGAAGCTTGCGCAGCTCCGCCTCGAATTCCTTGCGCTTCATGGGAGCGGGAGAAGTCACCGTGTCATCAACCGCGGCTTTTTTTGCCTTTATATCGTCTTTCTTACGGCCCATCCACATTCTCCCTCTCGGACGGTCGACATCGTTCTGGACTTGAGCAGAACCCGTTCATGCGGACAGAACCACGGGTTGACTGAAAGCCCGTTCGCAGCTCACCAGGAACCCCTGGCGCCTACTCTGCTCACCTAACGCCGGCAACCCGCCTACGACTTTAACGGATCATGATCGCGCCATTCCCGCTGAGCAGCTTGATCCTTTGGGTCAAGCTCTTGTCTATATGGGACACTGGCCAAGCTTCAGCTCGTCGCGGCGCACCACCTGATTGCGGCGGGGCGCGGGTTCGCCACTTGACCCGCGCAGCCATGTCCCCAGCCGACATTTCCGGCGAATGGTGCAAGGAATATGTTCCCTGTCCCTGCTACTTTCGTGCAAAAATGTCCAGCCGGTGGCGCAAACAGTCAAGCAACCGCGTAGGAAGAAACCATACTTTCCTGACGGTTGGGTCTCGTCCCAAGTCGAGGTCAGGCACGTCTTCAGGATATCCGCGTGGTACTCGGGGAGTACAGGGGAGAACGGAGGGCGGACACAATGTTATCATCGAACGCAACTAGGAAGATCTCTCTTCTTTTGCTCATTTCGGGCCGATCCGGAATAACAGTGAGTTCGACGCCGCAGCGGACAGCACGTATGAACAAAGACTTTCGCTGAATTCACCGGCCTTCGCCTGGGTCATTCGGACCAACGAGGAGCTGATCGCCGCGCGACGGACGGGAAATCCAGCCAGCGCAGCCACGCGCTCCTTACAGGACAAGGAGAACATATTATGGAAGCTCAGAAGACGGGCTCCGTCGAACCCAAAGCATGGCAGGAACTCGGCGACGAGGCATTCATGTCGGCGGCCGATCTGCGTCGCTATATGGGCGAGATGCAGATAGCAAAAGCGTCGCAGTCGATTGAAAGCACGGATCGCGCGGAAAAAGCGCGGCAAGAACTCGTCAAGCAGCTTGCCGAACGCATCGACCTCACCCCCGAGCGGCTGAAGCAGATCCTTCAGCCCTTACGCTCGAAACTGCGCGCCGCCGCGGAGCGCGGGGACACGGAGCTGCTGGTCATGCGCTTTCCCAACACCTTGTGTTCGGACAAGGGGCGCGCCATCAACAACAGCGATCCGTCCTGGCCTGATACCCTGACCGGTCGGCCGCGCCAAGCCTATGAGCTCTGGCAGAGCCACCTGAAAGATGGCGGTTTCAGGCTGACGGCCATGGTCATCGAATGGCCCGGTGGTATGCCCGGCGATGTCGGCTTCTTCCTCAAGTGGGGAGACAGCAGGCTCTGATCGGGGATTGCGATGGACGTCGGCTGGCAAGATCGTTTGCACGCGAGCCTCTGTCATGTCCACGGCCTCGTAGCGTTATCTTGAAGGAGAAGGTGATGCGAATTCCGCAGCGCGCCCGCCTATTCACTGCTCTCTTATTTCTCGCTATGGCAATATATCTGCCGGGTGCTTCCGCCCAAACGGCGAAGCCCAAACCCTCGGGGCGCGTCGTCATCGAACAGGCCCAAGTCGCGTTTATTGGCAGTGCGGCAGTAGGCGGCGGCACATTATACTTCCGCGGGAAGACCTATCCATTCACGATCAATGGGCTTGGCTTTGGAGGAGTAGGCGTATCCAAGCTGAGGGCGACAGGCGATGCCTTTAACCTCGCCCGTCCTCGCGATCTCGAAGGCATCTACGGACAGGCTCGCATCGGCTGGGCTCTGGCTAGCAAAGGCGACGGGCGACTTTGGCTGCAGAATGACAAAGGTGTTGTGTTGCGGCTGCAATCCAAGAGGCAGGGACTGATGCTCGCTGGAGGCGCGGATGCGGTGCGAATACAGCTCCGTTGAGGCGAACACACATATCCAACATGTCCAACACACATTGCCTTATTGCGTCGCCCCGGGGATAAGGTAGAGAACAACGGCAACAATGATGTAGAGCGCCAGAAGCTGCGCCCCTTTGAACCAGTCCGCATGGCCGGACATGGTGACGGCGAGACCGAGAAGCACAGCGCCAAACAACATCCACATTTCAGCTTGCGAGAAGACAAGCTGGAATTGCACCGGACCAATGATGGGCGCGATCAGGACCAGCAACGGCGCGACAAACAGAGCGATCTGCACGCAGCTTCCCAGGGCGATTCCGAGGCTGAGATCGATGCGATTGGCGCGCGCCATGGCCACCGCCGACCCGGTTTCGGCCGCGCCGCCAATGACCGCGAGCACGATGACGCCCATGAACATTTGAGACATGCCCAGTGAGCGACCAGCTTGCTCCGCGGCTCCAACGAGGATTTCACTCATCCAGGCCGCGCCGAAGGAAGCCACCAGCAACATCGCGATGCCGCGGATCATCCCTGCGCGATCGCCCGCCTCCTCGGCTAAAGGCGACCCGAGTTCAGCGAAAGTCTCAGGGTGCGTGAGCAGCGAATAGAGGAGAAAAAGCCCATAGAGAGACAACAACAGCACGGCTACGATGACATCCAGGATGACATATTGAGCCTGAGCCACCTGCTCACCCAAGGCACGGTGAAAGGCGCTCGGCAGCGCCAGACTGAGCCACGCCAGCACCATGGTGGATGAAAAAGCCGACACAGCGCGGGGGTTATATTCCTGCCTCCGGTGCCGCGCCCCACCAAGCAGAAAAGAAAGCCCCAGAGCAAAGAGCAAGTTGGCCAGGAGCGCTCCGATGATTGATGCGCGCACCATTTCAACAAGGCCGGCACGCAAAGCCGCGATGGCGATGATGAGTTCCGGAAGATTGCCAAAGGTCGCATTCAGCAAGCCTCCCAGTGTCGCGCCGGCATAGGCCGCGACATGCTCCGTTCCCTTCACGATGAGCCGTGCAAAGGGCACGATGGCAATAGCGGCGCAAAAAAACACAAAGCCGGCGGGCAGATTGCCGGCCCGATCGAGGATGACAGCGGCGGGGGCAAAGATCAGCAACCAGTTGAGTGACAGCATAGACCTGAGTTTTCCGGAACGACTCGAGGTCCTGAGAATTGGATCGGTTGCCATGATTTTGTTTACCCGCAATCAAGCAGCGATCATTTAGACGCTCCATAAGTCACATGTCGCTGGAGAATACCGCGTCTGGTAAACCTCTCGTGCTCAAGCGCCTCGTCGCCCCGCGATAGCTGACTACGCCTCAGTGCCCCCCGAAGACAAGTGTTTGGATTGGCATAATGAGCGCCTGGATCCGTAGAAGCATGGCATGGACCAGCGCCACTGCATCAACGGCGTGAAGGGCCACTCCGCGAAGAGCACCGACGTCCTTTGAGGCGAGCAGATCGTGATTACTGGTATAGGCGTTGGCGACGCAACTGCTGCCGGGCATGACACCGTCAAGCCCCCCTTCATAGAGTGGTTCCAGCGTCACCAGAATGGTCCCGGGCTGAGCGGCGAACTGCGGATCGAGCAATTGCTCGCCGCCCCTGAACTGCCCGGCGGCGATGAAATCTTGAACGCCGGTGACAACGAGAGGAATGATGGTCCAGGGTTTAGAAATGCAAGTCGCCTCAGCCACCATGCCGACGCGCATGACTTGCGCCTCGACCTGACCAAAGCCGGCTTGCAGGCGCCCTCGGCCCGCGCCCTCGGGGATCAACACGCCGGCGGGGCGCATCAGCGGATTGACGACATCGCCAACCCGCAGTGTGAATTGCTCCAGGCGCCCTGTCACGCCCGCCCTGATTACAGTCTTGTCGAGATCGACCTGGGCCTGAGCCAGCGCCGCCTCCGCGCTGGCCTTTTCCGCCGGGAGGAGCGCGGAAACCCTTGCCTCTGCCTCCTGCTTCGCCGCCGCCGCCGCATCGATGGCGCCTTGGCGGCCTTCAACGGAGACCTCCAGTCTCTCGAGATCGCGCAGCGCGACCGCGCCTGGATTGCGTCGATAGATCTCGCGTTTGGTTTCCAACTCGTCGACAGCTTGCTGGTGGGCGCCCCTGGCCTCCCTCAGCCGGCCATCTGAGGCCAGAATGTCAGCCCGTGCCACCAAAAGGGCCGCATCGGCTTCCGCTATTCGCCGGCGGGCCGTCTCGGCCGCCGCCTCTTGGCGCGTACTGTCCAGTCGGAAGATGGGCTCGCCTTGCTTGATATCATCGCTGAAACCAACGAATATCTCCGCGACACGCCCATTGGATTCCGGCAATACCGGGATTGTCCGGAAGAATACGGTTACGTTACTCGTCGACGGATGATTGTAAAAAATCACCGTTATTAGCCCGATTGTCAGCATCAAGCATGAAATGATTCCCCACCGCAATTCAAACCAAACCGAATAAAGCGTAATTTCCTTGCCGACACGCCTGCCCTGAACATAGCGGCGATAGAGATAATCCGGCAAGATCGTGAGAATGGAACAAAACAGGAGCTCAAGCATGGGGGTGAGCTCCCTGGGTGTCCCGGGATGCTGTTGTCACGGATGCATCGGCCTCCTTGGCCGGAATGCCTTTCACCTCAGCTCCGGCGATGTTCGTGTCGGGCGCGGTACCGGCGATCTTCTCCAGCGACTGTGCGATACTCCTCAGCGGTCGCCCGAAATCGGGAATGTCGATCAAGGCCAACAACAAGCCCGCAACCCAGAACACATGCATGTGAGTGAAGAGAGCCAGTAAGCCGAGTACTGCGACAATCTCGAACTGCAATTTGTGGGATCTGTGCGCGATACGTTCAGGCAGCGTGTGCAGGCGCAGGAAAAGCAACCCCATCGCTAGCACGATCAGCAGAAGAAAGATCGCCATGACGACCATGAGGACGTCGGTCGTACCGGGTGTGGGAATGAAAAACGGCAGGTGCTCCGGCGCGGCCGAGTGGGTCGGATTCATGCCATTTCTCCGCCAATGCCTTCAGGCATTGGCTTTGATAGCAGCCTGACCCCGCCATCGAGGCTTTCTCGGCATTCAGTGCGGCGCCGCCCGTACCCTGTCACCGCCAATGTCCCACTTACATCTCGTACCCGTCCGACTCGGATAGCGGCGATTATCTGTGGGCAAGGACCTGGCCGCTTGACCTGTTTCGCCGTTCGCTTGACACTTTGGGACGCGGCATCGTCTCGCTAAGACGGCTCTTGATCAACCTTTCGCCAGCGCAATCGCGGTCGATTCCGTAACTTCTGGCGCGTCGTGGACATCAGGCACAACACCGACGCCCTCCCAACTGGTGTGTGTGATTGGGTTTTGAGCCCGCCCCGTCGGAACAACAACGAAGAAGTTGGAACTCAAATCGGCCAATCCGCCGGGATTGGCTCCCCCGCGCGTTTTTCCGCCAACCACGGTTACGCGCTTCAGGACCTGTAGGTCGTACGCGAACTCCTCGCCGGCCGAATAGGTTTTGGGGCCAAACAGCACATAGACGGGCTTTCCAAAATAGCGCAGCGGGGGCGGGTGAACTCCAAAACACCTCCGTTCGGAACGTCGAAGTCCCACGATTGCGCCAGATAAGGTCGTTGATATGAACGCGCTTGCCCGGATCGAGGAAGAACCTGACAAGGTACGCTACAGACGCTGGGTGTCCGCCGCCATTATCCCGCATGTCGATGATGAGCGCGGCGGTGTCCGACAGTTTGCGCATCGCATCGTCGGCTGTTTGCAAAGCTTAGGCTTGGATCGCGACTTCGTGGTCGAGCACCCAGATGGGCTCGCTGGTTCTTGAGGTGGCGTGCTGAAAGATGGAGGTCTCTGATCTACGCTATTTGGTGGCCTCTTCGGATGCTGGCTGCTCCTTGCGGGCGCTGAATATCTGAGCCCAAATTGCATCAGCGGATTTGCCGTCGCCTGCCTTATGGCAAACAATTCCCTACACCAATGCTCAAGGTGGACTCTTGCCACAAATCTCGGGGCAGGAGTGGATCACGTGCAAGCGGGATCGCTTGGCGAGGCATCGATCGAAGCGAAAGATCGCGCGAGCGTACAATCCGTCACGACACCGATCCGCTCTGAACAATGCCGCTGACCTCGCGGCCGAACTGGCGGTCGATGACCGGCCGCCATGGGACCATCGTGAACTCATGGCTGTGCTCGACTACGGCAAATTTGCTGCTCGATAGCTGCTGGCGAGAAACGCCTTGAGCGACGGCAGAACATCCTCGGGGCTGTCTTCCAGCACAGTATGCGAAGCGAAAGGCAGGTTCAGCAGGCGCGCCCCCTCGACTTGCTCGACCAGGTCGCAAGCCTGACGGCGGGAAACCAGGAAGTCCTCATCGCCGTGAACAACGAGAAGGGGGCTGGTGATCGAGCGAACAGATGCACCCGGATAGGCCTGATCGTCATTTCCGAGCCACATGGCCTTGGTGGCGTCAAACAGCCGCACAAAATCGGGCGCGGGATTTTCTGCCTCGTAGTTCTGGACCTGCTCCGAGAACATGCCGCGCCACTCGTCCACCGTGATGCCCTGATAGATTTCGCGGGTCGGTTCATCGGCGGGCATCTGCCAATGCACGCCGACCACTACGACGAAGCGAGGCCGGACGATCCCGGATGCGGCAAGGCGCAAAGCGACAATGCCCCCGTCGCTGTGGCCGATAATCCCGGCCTCCGCTAGCCCAAGCTCGGCCAGAACGGCGGCGATGTCCTGTTCCAGTTGATGATAGGTGAGCGAACCGCCTCCCATCGCCGAACGCCCATGCCCTCGGCTGTCGATGGCAACCAGCCGATACTCGGCCGAAAGATGCTTCGCCAGCGGCAGGAAATCGTTCCGGCTTCCCATTCCGCCATGCAGCAGAATGATCGGCTCCCCGTCCGTCTTGCCGGCTATCGAAACGAACAGGGCGGTATCGCCCGCGGCCACTGTCTTTCCAATATCGAACATGTTTCCCCCGCTCGGAATGTTCTCGATTGGTTGCTCGGTCACAATCCCCGGCCCATCTGCATGAATGGATACGCCGCCATCGGTGGCGAGGTTTTGAGCCATGGCGGGAATGGAAAAACCTACCAGCAGCAGGCAGACCAACATAGCTTTTGAGTTCATTATTCGACGCGGAACGCCCAAGACCTACGAGAACATGGGAGAGCTAGGGTGCGGCTGGCTACAGGGCATTGATCTCGCGCAACTTGGGCTCAATCCTAAATGCCAACAGTCGGCTTATGCCGCTGGAATGCCCCCAAAGGGGTGGTTTGCCGATAGGCGGGTCTCGGCAAGAAAACTGCGGAAGCGGACGTTTGGAGGGCCTATGCCAGTCCAAGAAGCGAGCTTGCCATCGCAGCGCGTTGGGGCCGGGAACCCACGACCTCAAGAACACGCGGTCCGTTATGCAATAGTCCCAGATCGTCTTCGCGGAGCATGGTCTTAAGGCGCCGGTCTACGCGGCTCCGCAGTCGAGGAAGTTCGATCTCGACCGGAACCTCATCGGGAGATGTGAGCGGGATAAAAATCACCACATCAAGCATAGCGAGCGCTTTGCTGATATTGGCCAGTTCACGGCCGCTCGGAAGCCACTCAAAGCCCTCACTAGCGCTGACAACCTCCAAATAGGCGAGAAAATCGAGTGGACAGCGGTCAAAGATCACGTCACGACCGCCAGCATGCCCCAGGATCAGCTTACAGCTTTCGGCAAGCTGCTTTTCAAGATCGGCTGTCGTTGCCCCATTGGCAAATGGGACGCCTTGCTGCTCAAGAAGCCAATAGGGCTCCTGCACGCTTTCATAGTCGCGATGAACGGCTGTGAAGTCGTCGATAAATGTCGTCTTGCCGACACCATGCGTTCCTGTCACCGCAATATGCACGATGCCCTCCCGTCAAGGGCATTTACGACGTCAATCTCACGAGAGCAAGAACGGCCATATCAGGTCATCCAAACTCGCGGACGCTCTTGTCGCCCAGGCCGGCGACCGCCAATCGCGTGTTTCATCTCAAAACACTCAGTCCATTCCCAGCCCCGTCCATGCCAGGAGCGGTCATCTTGAATCGCCGCTTCTGGAAAACGGTCCATATGCCTTGAACGACCGCAATGGGGTCACGTGCTGCCGTTGCTGATCTTCAAAATATATCGGGCTGCAGCGTCGAATCGGCGATTCTCAGCACGTTGCGGTGATCGGCAGCCATATTGCGCCATAGGGGCGAACGGCGGCGTATGGCGCCATGCCCGATGGAGATGAGCGCTACGTCTACGCTATAGCCCTCTAATACCGCATTCTCCGAAGCCGCGCGCGGAAGGCCGCGTTGACGAGGTCGAGAAGGTGGCGTTCGGGACGCCATCCCGACGCCTTTGCGTCATCATCTGTGCGATCACGTCGGCATCCTCATCGTCGATGCTGAACAAACCGAAGCGAAGCTGATAGCCCCAGTTGGAGCCGACCCGCGTGAAGGCGAGCCGGCCAACCAGGGGCCGGATCGGGGTTTCTTCCGCAGGCTGCCAATCGACATCCCGCCGCCAAGGCCTGAAGCCGCTTTCCATCTCCACTTGGTAAGGTGAGCCATCGCGTGCCACGCCAATCGCGGTGAAGGCCTGGAGACGGTCTTTGGCCCCAAACGTGATAGTCGGCGAATAGTAGATCACGCGGTCGCCCGGTTTGATCCGCCTCAGCGGCGACGCCTTGCCATGACAGACCTGCATGAAGCCGGCCTCGCGACCGATCTGGACGTGCTCCGCCGAGGCAACGGCGATCCAGGCGCGGGCCATGCTCACATCGCCTCGGTCAGGGTGTAGACGCGCAGACGATGCCCATCCGGATCGACCGCGACGAAGCTGCGACCGAAATCGAGGTCGGTGGGCGCCAGAGCGATGGTGGCGCCCTTGTCCTGCCAATCGGCATGCGTCGCATCGACCGCAGCGGCAGTATCGACCTTGAAACCTATCTCGCAACCGCCGCCCGCCACCATCGGCGCGGGTTCAACGCCCATTCTGTCCCAGAGGCCGAGCCCGAGGCCGGAGGGCAGGATGAACATGGCGAAGGTCGGGCTTGCGTCCACGGGCTCCTGCCCGAGCAGCTTTGCGTAAAAGCTGGCGCTCGTCGACGCGTCGGTAACATAGAGAAGAATGCTGTTGCTATCGGTCATGAGTGGCTCCTGTCGTTCGTTTGACAGGCATGACCTTATGATCCGATGCTGCCAGTTTCTGGCAGCATCATGCGTCTCGGCGTGATATTCTCTGGATCTCCCGCCACTGTTTGAGCAGCGCCTGACGGCGCTTGGGATAGCGATCGTCGAGCACCTCCGCATAAGCGATGCGATCCGTGCGGAAAGAGCGGAAATCCTGGCGTAGTTCGCACCATCCGAGAAGAACGCGCACCTGATCGAAAAAGGCGAGCGCGAAAGGCCAGACGACACGCTCCGACCCCGTGCCCGATCCATCGCGATAGGACAGCGTCAGCTTGCGCTCGGTACGGATCGCTTTCCGCAGAAGCGCCGGGTCGATCACGTCAGTCGGGATATCGGCGCCCGGCCCGACCAGTAGGGCCGAGGCGTCCAACTCGTCGCGCAGATCAGGCGGCAGTACCGCGGCGATCCGCGCCAGTGCGCTGCGCGCCGCATCGCGCAGAAGATTGTCCGCTCTGTCCGCCACCCAGCGGGAGCCAAGGACGAGCGCTTCAATCTCTTCCGGCGGAAACATGAGCGGCGGCAAGAGGAAGCCCGGTTTCAGGACATAGCCGACGCCCGGTTCGCCCTCTATGGTCGCACCTTGCGCCTGAAGGCTGGCGATATCGCGATAGAGGGTACGGATGCTGACGCCGACCTCGTCGGCCAACACCTTGCCGCTCACCGGCCGCCGATGGCGACGCAGCGTCTGGAGAAGGTCAAAGAGGCGTTCGGAACGAGACATGCAAGCAAGTCTATACCTGCTTACCGCTGCCAAATAGCGGCAGGATAAGATTGGCGTTTTTCGCAGCGGTGGGGCAATCGGCGGTCACTGCGTAGCGATCGCGCAGAATATCGCACCATAGCGCACAATCGGCGGGGCTGGCGGGGCGCGAGAGATTCGAATTTAAGCCAGATTGGGGAAGCCGCCCCTCGGGCACACGAGCTCCACCATCTGCAAAATGGAAGCCTCTGGAGGGCTATAGCTTAGACATGGTTCTCATCATTACCCGGCGCGGCGCGCCACGAGACCCCGGGGCAAGGACCTTTGCGCCGAAAGCCGCATCTTCCAGCGAGGACCCTGAGATTCCCGAGAAGGCCGTCACATCTCGATCTAGCGGCATCTGACGTCGTCCAGGATTCCTATATATATAAGGAGTTTTGGCCGACCGAGTGTCCGAGGTCATCCAGCTAGGTGTGTTGGTATCCAGCAAAATTGTTGGTATTTTTGCTGGTAGTTTCCCAAAAATCCAGCGATAGGAACCGCCGTGTCACTCACAGACGTCGCCATCCGACGAATCAAACCATCTCAACAGCCGAAGAAGATCGCAGACGGTGAAGGTCTGCATCTTTTTGTCGCAGTATTAGGCGCCAAGCTCTGGAGAATGTCCTACCGCTATATGGGCAAACAGAAACTGCTGAGCTTCGGAGCTTATCCGATTGTGAGTTTGGCAGATGCACGGCGGGCTCGGGACGCGGCTAAGCAGGTCCTGGCAGCTGGCGAGGATCCAGGCCTTAAGGCCAAGCTGGCAAAGATAGCTAAGCGTGCTGGTGGCGACGAGACTTTTGGCAAAATCGCTGAGGAGTACAAAGCCAAGCTGATCCGCGAGGGCAGGGCGGACCCGACCGTGAAGAAGGTGACTTGGTTTTTGAGCCTGGCCACTCCTTCTCTCGGGCGGCGTCCGATCCGCGAGATCACAGCTCCCGAAATCCTTGAGACTCTCCGGCGAGTCGAGATACGTGGCCGCTATCAGAGCGCCCAGAAGCTGCGATCCACCATCGGCAGCGTGTTCCGCTATGCCGTTGCTACGGCCCGTGCCGATAATGACCCGACCTTTGCACTAAGAGGCGCTCTGACCGCACCGAAGGCGAAATCAAGGGCCGCCTTGACTGACCCGAAAGCTTTTGGGGCACTCCTGCGGACGATCGATAGTTATGAAGGGCTGCCAACTACAAAGGTTGCGCTGAAGCTCTCGGCGCTGCTGTTTCCGCGGCCTGGTGAGCTAAGGGCGGCCCACTGGTCTGAGTTCAATCTGGCTGAGGGGGTTTGGACCGTTCCGGAAGCGCGGATGAAGATGCGCCGTCCCCATCGGGTGCCATTGCCCAAGCAAGCCGTTGCCATTCTCAACGACGTGCAGCAGCTCACGGGCGACGGCAGCTTTGTCTTTCCCTCAGCCCGCTCTGTCCTCCGTCCCATGTCGGAAAACACGCTGAATGGAGCGCTACGCCGTTTGGGCTTCACCAAGGAAGAGATGACCTCGCACGGATTCCGAGCGAGTGCCAGTTCCATGCTCAACGAGAGTGGCTATTGGCATCCCGACGCCATTGAGCGGCAGCTTGCACATGTGGAGGAAAACAGTGCGCGGCGCGCCTATGCTCGCGGTGAGCATTGGGACGAGCGCGTTCGGATGATGACTTGGTGGGCGGATTATTTGGATGAGCTTCGCGAGGGTGACCTAAATTGATCGCGCCTTGATCCAAGTGCCGCTGAACGTGACTCTGGAAACCGTTTCCAAATGGCAGACTTGGGGCCGGAAGCGGACTGGCCGGTCTTGGTTGCCGCTGTGCAGATAGCCGCCGTTCATTCGCTCTATTTCTTGCTGAGCTTTGCAAGGTAATCCCGCAATAATCTCGCCCTCCTAGGACGAAAACTGGCTCCGTTGGTTGAAAGGCTCTCGACACGGTCGACCCTGAACATCCGGAAGTCATCACGCAGGCAACACCAGGCCAGAACCGTCAGGACGTGATCGCTGTACATGATGGCAAGGGGGCGAATGATGCGCTGGCTGGCGGTGCCTGCTTGATCACGATAACCGATTTCTATCTCCTGCTCCTGCCAACATGCCTGCCGTATCGCTTGCAGATGCGGGTGCGGGCCGTAGCGGGCAGTTGGCCGGTAGACATGGGATATTGAATGCAGCAATTGTTGTTCGCGATCGTCCGGCAAGGTTGCGGCGACCTTGGCGAGCACAGCTTCGGCGGCACGCGCCAGGTCCGGGTCGCCCATCTGGCGCACTTCGCCTAGTCCCACGGTAATCGCTTCGATTTCCAGACGATCGAATGTTTGCGGCGGCAGAGCATAGTCCTCGATCAATCGATAGCCATAACCGCGTTGTCCCTCAATTCGGGCGCCCGACAGCCGCAACAGTTCGATGTCGCGGTAGATCGATCGTACGGACACGCCGCGTTCGACCGCCAGGCGTGCCGCCGTGATCGGGGGCGCCATGACGCGCATAAGCTGAAGAAGGCGCAGCAATCTATCGGGTCCGCTCATCGTCCAACTGCCGTGAAGTGTCAGTTGGGTGCATCTATACCCGTTTCACCCCATTCACATAGCCAGTGGGCGAAGACGATGAGCATCCAGACCGCAGCGACGCCCATTGAGCCTCCCGCGACAAGATTTTAGCAAGAGAGTGAACCATGATCTTCAGTGCATTTGCCCAGATCGGTCTCTGGGGCGTTCTTGCGGCCGCCGCGTTCGGCTTCGTGTTCGGGGGCGTATATTATGGCGCCCTTGTACCCAGATATTACGCAATAGCGCTGGGACGTGAAACCATGCCAGCCGCCAAGCTGGACATGCTGACCATCCTTGGCCCCTTCGTGTGCAATATCGTTATGATCGTCACGACGGCCGCGATCATGCGCATGATCGGCGTTGTCTCGCTTACCGATGCCCTGTCGCTCGGGCTGGTGATCGGCGTCGGTTATCTCCTGGCGATGTGCATGACGATCGCGATCAATCCCAATTTCCCCAGGCCGTTCTACTACACGATGGTGAACGCGCCCTATTTCCTGGTCAGCAGTTTGGCGACGAGCGCCGTGCTGTTTCTGTTGCAGTAGGTCCATTGTGCGTACGAGCTCAGGCGATGTGAGGATTTTCGAGGTGGCCTGTTGCCGGTTCTGTGGACGCTCAGTTAAGCTAACCCCACCTTCTTTTCGAACTCGACCGGGCTGATATAGCCGATGGTCGAGTGCCTGCGAACGGCGTTGTAGAAGCGCTCGATGTAATCGAACACATCGGCACGAGCATCGTCGCGTGTCCGGTATACCCTGCCTCTGATGCGCTCGGTTTTGAGCGAGGAGAAGAAGCTCTCCATCGCGGCGTTGTCCCAGACATTGCCCGAGCGGCTCATCGAGCAGGTGACGCCGTTGTCGGTCATGAGCTTCTGGAACGGCTCGCTGGCATACTGGCTGCCCTGGTCAGAATGGTGCAGCAGGGCATCCGGTTTTCCCCGGCGCCAGATCGCCATCATCAGCGCATCGGTCACGAGCCCGGCGGTCATCTCGGCCTTCATCGACCAACCCACCACACGCCGGGAGAAGAGGTCGATGACGGCTGCAACGTAAAGCCAACCTTCTGCGGTCCAGATGTAGGTAAAGTCGGCGATCCAGCGTTGGTTGGGCCGTTCGGCGTGGAACTCCCGGTCGAGCGTATTCGGGGCGATGGCCGATCGCCGGCCCTCATCCTTGGGCAGGTTGCGCCGACGCGGTCTGGCACGCAAAGCCTGGGCGCGCATCAGCCGCTCGATGCGATGCAGGCCGCAATCGATCCCTTCCGCCAGCACGTCCCGCCAGACGCGCCTGGCACCATAGGTCCGATCCGAACGAAGGAAGCTTGTCCGGACCCTGTTGCCGATCTCCTCGTCGTCGCGTGCTCGACGGCTCGGTGACCGGTTGAGCCAGGCATGGAAGCCCGAGCGCGACACATCCAGCGCTTCGCAAAGCCACGCCACCGGCCAGATCCCCCGGTGCTTCGCAATGAACGTGAACCTCATGTCACGTCCTTCGCGAAGTAGGCTGCGGCCTTTTTTAGGATATCGCGCTCCGCCTTGAGCTTGGCCACCTCGCGCCGCAGCTTCTCGATCTCAAGCTGCTCCGGCTTCATCTGGCCGTGGCCGGGAAAGGCCTGCGCTGGATCGGCAGCAAAGAGCTTCACCCATTTGCGCAATTGGTTCTCATGGACATCCAGATCCCGAGACGCCTGCGCCACACTCACTCCGCGGTCCTTGATCAGGCGGACCGCCTCGATCTTGAACTCACGCCCAAATTGTCTTCGCCGCATATCCCACCTCCGGGTTCATCAAACACCCAATCTCGGTGTCCACGAAACAGGCAGCAGGCCACTTGTTCAGCTTTATGAACGAGTTGATCAGCGACATCGAGGTGCGCCGCAATGTCCGCTTCGAGCTGATTGGGAGGGGCACAACCGACGAATAGACTTGGATAATGAGATGAGATCCAGCACGGCATTAAGCGTGCGGCTGATCATCTGGGTATCCGGTACCTCCGGATGGTCTCCGGAGGCGGCCACGATCCGGTGGCATTCGCCGAAGCAGGCATACCGGCGGGATTGGTCTTCATCCGCAATCAGTTCGGTAGCCACAATCCGAACGAGGCGATGCGCATGGAGGACTTCGCCGAGGCGTGCCGCGTTGTTCAGCGCTGGCTGTTCGACTGTGATGTGCGATGAGTACGCCAGCGTACGGATTGAATTTAAGTTCGGGCTAAAATAAATAAATATAGTTATAATTATGGTATTTTTTATCACGATAACAAATGATTCTGAAAATAGACAAGAAAACTGATTCGCTTAAAACATCGATATTCGGCGCTCTACATTGAATTTCACTCGGGAAAGATCTCCTAAGCCGAAGAGGCGCGGTTTATGTGGAGGATCTTTCGGGTTAAACGTCATCGACCTATATAATAATTCGTCAGCGCAGCAGCAGCCGACGGTTAACGCTGTCCGTATTCATACAAGCAGAGGACCCGGTGTTCTTACGTCGGTGCAATGCCTTTCACTTGCGGATGCCCCCAAGCATGAGATCGCAATACTCCTGCGCGAAGGATGCGGCGCGACGTTCCTTGCCCGGCTTGAACCAACGTACCATCCAGTTCAGCATCGAAAGGATGGCACGGCTCGTGACCTCGGCATCAACATCCCGGAACACCCCTTGTACAATGCCGTCAGCGATGATTTGCCGCAACGCATGTTCGTAGCTGTCGCGTAGCCGCTGAGCCTCCGCGATCATCACGACGTTCTGCATGCCGCCATACCCAACGAGCATGGCAAGAAACCCATCGTAATTGTTCTCGAAGAAGTCCGCGTGAGCGGTCATGAAACGCGACAACTTCTCCTCGGGACCGGCAGCCAGCGCCGTCGCCGCGGAGACTGAGCGCAGAAGTCCGTCCAGCGTGCGCACGATGATGGCTTCGTAGATATCCTTCTTGTTGGGAAAATAGTGATAGATAGCTGCCTTGGTCGCGCCTAACGCATCGGCGACGTCGCCGAGGGACGTGCCCTCATATCCTTCCCGTGCGAAGAGATGAGCCGCATCGTCGAGGATGCGGTCCCGGGCATTCTCAATAACGGGCGGGCGGCCCTGGCGCTTCGGTTTCATCACAACTCTCCTGCATTCCCTCAGGGCGAACCGATCGCACCCGATTCTTGGAGCCTTCGGATGTGGTGTGGCGCGAAACCGAGTTGCTCTGCAAGAACTTCGGCAGTGTGCTGGCCGATGTCCGGCGGTGGCGTCGGAGGCAGGGATATGCTGGCGGACATGCGTATCGGGTTGCGGACTGACCGGAAGGTGCCGATCTTGGGGGCCTCAACGGACATGACGCTCTGGCGCAGTTCCGCGAATTCGCTCGTCAGGGCCTGACCGACGCTGCGGACATCCCCCGCTGGAACGCCGGCAGCGCGCAGATCGGCGAGCAGTTTCGCAAGTTCGAGGTTTCCGAGATGCTTTTCGAGGAGGGGGAGGAGCGTCTCACGATGTTCGGTGCGCCTGGGGTTGGT
Source organism: Hyphomicrobiales bacterium (assembly GCA_930633525.1). Taxonomy (NCBI): domain Bacteria; kingdom Pseudomonadati; phylum Pseudomonadota; class Alphaproteobacteria; order Hyphomicrobiales; species Hyphomicrobiales bacterium. Next base: position 961,473 of record CAKNFP010000002.1, on the reverse strand, counting down.
TGCGTATCGCGGGTCATCCGACAGCTGGGCTAAGCCGATCGCACGGCAGAAGCGCCGAAACTGTTCGTCGTTGCCCACAGCGATGGCGACCCGGCCGCCGATACAAGCGAATATCTGGTAGGGCACGATGCTGGGGTGAGCGTTGCCGTAGCGGCCGTGCTCCTTGCCGGTGTTGAGACAGCCCGAGGCGACATTCGCCAGCAGGAACAGGGCGCTGTCGTGGAGTCCGATGTCAAGCCATTGCCCCTCGCCGGTACGCTCGCGCATGTAAAGCGCAGCGAGCACGGCTTGCACGGCATTCATGCCGGTGACGAGGTCGATAAACGCGACACCCAGCCGCATCGGCTCGCCATCGCGCTCGCCGGTGATCGCCATGAAGCCTGATTCAGCCTGGACGATGAAGTCGTAACCCGGGCGCTCTTCCAGCGTGTGCCCGCGCCCGTAGCCAGATATTGAGCAGACGATCAGGCGCGGATTGACCACTTTCAGGTCGTCATAGGTGAGCCGGAACTTGCGTAACGAGGCAGGCCTAAAATTCTCGACGAGAATATCGGCCTTGCGGGCAAGGTCGACGATGATTTCGCGACCCTCTGAGGTGCCGATATCGATGGCAAGGCTCTTTTTGTTGCGGTTGGCACCGAGATAGTAGGTCGAAATCCCCCCGACCAAGGGTGGCGCAAAGCTGCGTGTGTCGTCGCCCGAACCGGGCTGCTCGATCTTCCAGATCTCAGCGCCGAGATCGCCCAGCGTCATGGTTGCCCAGGGGCCGGCCAGGACGCGGGAAAGATCGAGGACCTTGATGCCTTCCAGTGCAGTGCTCATGACCCCTCGTTTTTGCTCATAATCGGACGCCAATCCATTGGAGACGTGAAGACATGGCTATCTCCCGGGCGAAAAAGGTAACCAATTTACATACCGGCCAGATGGTATATAAAGCGAGTCTCTTGTCAAGAAGTGCCCTGTCCGGGCGCGAAGCGAGGGTGGTGTGCGATGGCTTTGGATAGCGAGACGATGCAGGGTCTGCTGGCGAGCGTGGCGCGCTTCGTCCGCGAGCGCCTGCGGCCCCTGGAGCATCGGGTCGCACGGGAGGACAGCATCCCGGCCGATATCCGTCGGGAGATCGCCGGGATGGGCCTGTTCGGCCTGTCGATCCCGGAAGAACATGGCGGCCTCGGCCTGACGATGGAGGAGGAGGTCCGGGTCGCTTTCGAACTTGGCAAGACCTCGCCGGCCTTCCGCTCGCTGATTGGCACCAATAATGGCATTGGCTCGCAAGGGCTGATCATGGACGGCACGGAAGAGCAGAAGCGGCGCTACCTGCCGCGATTGGCTTCTGGTGAACTGATCAGCTCATTCGCCCTGACAGAGCCGGAAGCGGGTTCGGATGCGGCCTCGCTCAAGACCTCGGCGCGGCGGGTCGAGGGCGGCTATGTCCTTAACGGCACCAAGCGCTTCATCACCAATGCCCCGCATGCCGGCCTGTTCACGGTGTTCGCGCGGACAGACCTGTCGCAGCCGGGCGCGAAAGGGGTCTCGGCCTTCCTTGTCGAGGCGGGGACGCCGGGGCTTTCGTGCGGTCCAGTCGACAGGAAGATGGGCCAGAGCGGCTCCCATACATCGGACGTGATCTTCGAGGATTGCCGTGTGCCGAGCGACGCCCTGCTCGGCGGGCGCGAAGGGCAGGGCTTCCGCACGGCGATGAAGGTGCTCGATCGCGGGCGGCTGCACATCTCCGCGGTCTGTGTCGCGATGGCCGAGCGTGTGATCGAGGACAGCCTGCGCTATGCCGTGGAGCGCAAGCAGTTCGGCCAGCCGATCGCCGAGTTCCAGCTCGTGCAGGCCATGCTCGCCGACAGCCGGACGGAGGCCTATGCGGCGCGCTGCATGGTACTGGAGACGGCGCGCAGCAAGGATCGCGGTGTGGACGTCGCGACCGATGCCGCCTGTTGTAAGCTCTTCGCCAGCGAGATGGTCGGCCGTGTCGCCGACCGGGCCGTGCAGATCCATGGTGGAGCCGGCTATATCGCCGACCACGGCATCGAGCGCTTCTACAGGGATGCGCGGCTGTTCCGGATCTACGAGGGTACCTCGCAGATCCAGCAGATCGTCATAGCACGCAACATGGTCAGGGACCTCTGAGCATCGGCCGCGACGAGAGACCTCTCGACACCCTTGCTAAACCGATGAAAACCTTCAGAAGGGTATTCGCGATATCATGAGCAATCCATCAAATGAAATGAATGGCGCTGAAAGCCTCGTTCACACGCTCCTTGGAGCCGGAGTTGATACCTGCTTCGCCAATCCAGGTACCAGTGAAATGCATTTCGTGGGTGCATTGGACAGGATTCCTGGCATTCATTGCGTACTCGGCTTGCAGGAAAACATCGTGACCGGCATGGCTGACGGGTATTATCGCATAGCGGGCAAGCCGGCCTGCACGCTGCTGCACTGCGGCCCAGGCCTCGCCAACGGCATGGGCAACCTGCACAATGCGCGTCGCGCTCGGGCCGGTATCGTCAATATCGTTGGAGATCAGGCGACCTATCATCGGCCTTTGGACGCGCCGCTGACAGCCGATACCGAGGGCATGGCGCGAACCGTTTCGCATTGGGTTCGTACTAGCATGGACGTTACCGAGGTCGGGCGGGATGCGGCGGTCGCTGTTCAGACGGCGAGCGCCGTTTCCGGACAGATCGCAACACTGATCCTGCCCGCCGACACGTCCTGGAATCGTGGCGGCATCGTTGCCCGGCCGCTTGCGGTTCCGGCACCACCGCCGATCGATCGTCACGCGGTCGAGAGCGTTGCGCGCGTCTTGCGCTCCAGCAAGAAAGTCCTGATCCTTCTGGCGGATCAGGCGACGCTGGCTCCATCGCAGGCGCTCGCCTGGCGCGTCGCGCATGCCAGCGGAGCAAGCTTGCTCGCAAGTTACGCCAATGGCCACATGCAACGCGGCCGCGGGCGCCTGCAGCTCGAGCGCATACCCTACGATACCGACGCCGCGATCGAAGTATTGAGCCACTATGAGCACATTGTCCTGGTAAATGCGACGCCGCCGGTTGGCTTTTTCGCTTATCCGGGAAAGCCCTCGACGCAATACTCCAAGACCGCGCAAATACATGTATTGTCGCGCTGCGATCAGAATTCTGAAGCAGCGCTTCAGGCGATTGTCGATGAACTTTCCGCGCCGGAGATAGACATTCCCGATCCTGGTCCGCGTCCCGTGGCGGTTGGGGGCGCGCCTACGCAGGACAAGCTTGCACTCACGCTTGCTGCCCTTATGCCGGAAGATGCAATCATTTCGAACGAGAGCATCTCCTTCGGCCGCGACTTTTACAAGCTGACGCACGCGGCACCAGCGCATGACTGGCTGAACCTCGCTGGAGGGGCGATTGGCGACGGGCTACCGGTGTCGACCGGTGCGGCCGTGGCTGGAAAGGGGCGCCGCGTCATCAGCCTGCAGGCTGACGGCTCAGCGATGTATTCGCTACAGGCGCTATGGACCCAAGCCCGCGAGAACCTGCCCTGCACAACCATCCTGTTGAACAACCGCAAATACAATATCCTGATCGGCGAGTATAAGAACGTCGGTACCGTTCCTGGCCCGACCGCCATGGGTATGCTCGATCTGTCGAATCCGGATCTCGACTGGGTCAAGATGGCCAACGGTATGGGTGTCGAGGCTGCTCAAGCAACTTCACTGGAGAGATGCGCCGATCTGATGAAGCAAAGCTTCAGGCAGCGCGCCCCCTTCCTCATTGAGCTTATGATCTGAGCACTGCGGACTTCGACAATGCCGTCCCCCGGACGCGGGCTGTGCTGAAGGCTGATTGTTGTTGCGTCGTTTTGGCCCTCGGTCCAGCCCGAGGTTGGGGGAAAAGGATTTGGGGCGGCGCATGCTGGCCCGGAACAATCCGGAGACGCAGCAGCCCGAGCAGCCAGCGCTCGTCGATCCGCACACAGGCCTGGACCTTCGCCTTGTCGCGAAGAGGCCGTGACCCCTTGTCGGCAGGGCCGCGCCATCGTAATGGCTGTCAAGCCGGCATAGCTGCGGTTAGTCTGGGAATGTTAAGGCAAGGGCCTATGACCTCTACAACCTTGGTGGAGAGGCAGTCGGCTCTTACCAAACCCGGCTCGATATTGAGTATCAACCATTTCGCACGAGAGAATTGCGCGATGACTACATAGCAACTTATTCTGTAGTATAAATGACGGTAGAGCAAATCCGAAATCCGCGGACTTGCTCCGCTCAAAAATGGACGAGAAACGTCGTCAGCTCTGATGTGATAAATTTATCAAATCAAAGTCGAGTCAGCTCTAGACATGCACAGAGACGGACAGTTTCTCGGCTGCCTCGCAGATGTGACTCCAAGTGGTATCATCGATCGGGATACCATGAGACAAGCGATCGGCGCGCGCGATGTTCTCCGGCTCGCCGGCGAGCAGCACTGGAAGATCAGGATCCGCAGCTGCGGCAGATTTCACCCATTCGATCAAACCGCTAATGTCGTTTTCGATGCGATCGCGCGTTGAAAGCCGCTTTGGATCAAGCACGATTGTGAGCATGCCATTTATGATGCCGCGCCCATTTGGATCTGCTGTGGTGATCATGTCCGAACCGACGATTGCACCCGCGAGAATTTCACAGATCAGTGCGAGCCCGGAACCTTTATGCTCACCAAACGGGAGCACGACGCCGTGTGGGTCGAGGTAGATTACACCTGGGTCCGTCGTAGGTTTACCTGACGAATCCAACAATGCGCCCTCCACGACCTCCTTGCCGGAGTTGTGGGCGACTCTTATTTTTCCCAAAGCGATACGACTGGTCGCGAAGTCGAGAACGATCGGGGTGGTCTCGACTGCTCCTGGAATAGCAACACAGACAGGATTGGTCATGAATCGCCCTTCGCGGGCGCGATGCGGCGCGACGAGCGGAGCGCTCGAGACTACGTTCACGAAATGGAGCGAAACCAATCCGGCGTCTGCGGCAAGCTCCCCATAGGCCCCGACCCGGCCGATATGGTGGGCATTGCGGAGTCCGTGCATCGAAAGGCCGTGTTTCCGAGCGGCTTCGATCGCCCAGGACATTGCCTCGCACGCGATACGTTGGCCGAAACCAGCACGGGCGTCCCACACAGCAATCGTTTCGCTTTGTTGGACGATCTCCGGTGTCTGATTGGGCACGAGGTGACCGGCCGCGAGGCTTTGGCAGTAGGCGACGAGCATACCGACACCATGGCTGTCGTGCCCGCGCAGATTCGCCTCGACCAGATGGTCCGCGACCTGACCGGCTTCCCCGGGATGGCTCCCGCCGGCAATGAGGATACGTTGCGCAAAGGCACGTAACTTGTCGTGGTCAATGATCATGTTGCCTCAAAGCAGTTAAACGTGTTGCGCCATGCAAATATTTGATTGGCTTTCGGAGTTTCAGAAGTATGTGCAAACTGCCGAGACGACAGTATATTTCTCATCCACGACATACAGGGTTCGCCACTTGTCGAAGGTGAGGCACGGGTGAGAGACACCGAAGGCCACCATGTCGCCGATAGCCAAGGGTGACTCGGCTGGGATTTCCAGATGGCAATGCTGGTCATTAAGTTGAACAACGCGATGACCGCAGGGAATTCTTTCCGGTCGCGACATGGAGCCACCGGGACGAAACCACTTGATTGCGACCGGCAGATCGTCATGAGATGCGTCGCGCTTCCCGAAATTGGCGATGGCTTGGGAAGGCTCTGCCCGAGACTGGATGTAAGCCCAGACCTCCAACGCGGGTCGCAATCCGCCACTATGGGCTGCCAACTCGGGATTGCGGGTTCGCAACTGTTCGAAAGCGTTGCGATACATTCCGCTATCATGGGTGAGATAGCATCCGCTGCGCAGAATAAGCGTATAGCGTGAAGTGAGACCGTGTTGCTGGAGCTTATCGACGACAATATCGTAGTACGCAGAGCCTCCGGCGCTCAAGATCGGCCGATCCGATCCGTACAGGCCAGACTCTTCGCATTGCGTGGCCAGGTCAAGCAGACGCGCCAGGAATGCCTCGACGAGTTCCTTGGTCTCGGCAGCCGTAGTTCCTTTCAGCAGCCCTTCGAAGGCTTCGACGCCGGCAAGGCTCAGGCGCCCTCCGCTCCCCGCAATTTCCTGCGCGACCTGGAGTGCGTCCTCTATCGTGCGGCAACCCGTGCGGCCGCCTCGATAGCCAAGTTCGACGAGAATACGCAGTGGGCGCGCCAGGTTCCATTCCGTGGCCGCACGTGAGAGAGCGCGGACATTTGCGACGGAATCCGCGATGCAGAAGAACTCAAAGGCAGGGTCAGCTTTCAACTCTCCAAAGATGCTGCCGATCGCGGCCCGACCAACCAACTGATTGGCTAGCAGAATGCGACGATGGCCATATTTCCGTGCGACCGTGACCTGCTGAACTGTCGCAAGCGTAATACCCCAGGCGCCGTCTTCGATCTGGAGGTTGAAGAGCTCGGGACTCATGGTGGTCTTGCCGTGGGGCGCGATCTGGGCGCCGCTGGCATGGAGGAAATCCCGCATCCAATTGCTGTTATGCGCGATGTCGTCCTGCCTCAGAACGGCTAGGGGCAACGGCAGATCTTCCGACAGCAAGTTCCATCCCTTCTGACCGATCTCTTCGATTGGAAAGGGGGCGGCTCCTGCCGGAATGCCCTTGGTGGCACCATCAAGCATGACAACAGAACAGGATCCAATACTGACCATAGGAAATTCCTCGCCGCGCCGCCACGCAGACGCATTACATGATAAGTCACGCCGTAGATTCACGCGCGCGAAACAGCCCTGCCGTTCCACCACCAACGGAAACAACGGTGCTGATAAGGAGGGCCGTTTAAGCTTGACCACGCAGGTAAAGGCGAGGAACGTGAGCGCGTATTGAATGCCTGACGATCCCCTGCGGGACGTTCCACTGCACACTCAACTCTTCCAAAGTGATCTCCGCGCCGCCGGATCTTCCCAACAGAACGACCTCTTCTCCGACGTCGGCGTCAGGCACATCTGTCAGATCAATACGTAACAACTCGGAATGCACAGGTCCGAGGATGGGCACGCGCTTACCCTTCACAAGCGCGTAGGCTCCTTCAGGCAGCACCCGAGGATAGCCATCGCACCAGCCGATCGGAATAAGGCCAATGATCATGTTCTCCCGACGTGGGAAGAAATTTGGAACGAAGGCGATGCCCGAAAGGTCGTGAAGCGGCTTTTTCATCACGATCCGGGACTTCAGCGAAATAAAGGCCGAGCGCCACTCGCCCTGCCGTTCCTTGACAGCCGGGAATTGTGTTCCCGTGAACAGGCGACCAGGGTCAACAGCATTAAAGTCGACTTCCGGATATGACAGTATGATCTCAGAACTCGCTACCATCCGGATCGGCGGCACTATTCCGGCTGCATCCAACTGCTTCAGCACCTCGACGATCGTATCGATCTGCGGCCGGTAGTACCCGGCTGTGTCAAAGTTACCAGACGTGACGGGATGCGCATAGACACCCGCAAGCCTGAGATGCCGGCTTGCCATGACCGCTTGGGCAACCTGGATCGCGTCGACGGGCAACGCGCCGACACGAAGGCCGCCGCCATCCAATTTGAGAAACACCTCCAGCGGGCCCTGCGCCTGCGCCGACCAGGCCTCGACATCGTCGAGCGTGGAGATCGTCGGCATCAGACGGTTGGCGGCCAGCGCTCTCGCCGACATCGGCAAACAGCTGGGGTAGAGCAGTATAGGAAGCGTTCCGCCGGCTCGCCGAATAGCCATGGCATCGTCGACATTGCCCACCGCGATGCCGTCGGCGCCGACGGATTCGAGGAACGTTGCAACCCCGACGAAGCCGCAGCCGCCTGCATTTCCTTTGGTGCATGCGAAGATCTTTACATCCGGGCCCACCAATCGCCGAAGGAATTTGAAATTATGCTCGATGGCGTCAAGGTCGATCTCACACCACGTAGGCCGGTGATGAGCAGGACCTGAAGCAGGTGAATTGAAAGCGGGGATCATTACGTTACCTCAGATCAGATATGCGTCGCGGTATCGAGCAAGAAAGCCCTTCAGGCGATCGTTTTGTGAATTTGAGAACAGCTCCTTGGGTGGAGCGGATTCAACAATTCGTCCGTCCGCCATGAACGCAACACGCGTCGAGACCTCGCGGGCAAATTGCATTTCATGAGTGACGATGACCATCGTCATGCCTTCGGCGACGAGTTCGCGGATCACGTTGAGCACTTCTCCCACAAGTTCGGGGTCAAGCGCTGAGGTGATTTCGTCGAGAAGCATCAGGCGCGGCTTCATCGCCAGCGTCCGCGCAATGGCGACCCTCTGCTGTTGTCCCCCGGAGAGTTCGTTTGGGTAGCTCGAAGCCTTGTCGCGCAGGCCAACCCGTTCGAGCAGAGCCTCGGCGATATCCCGCGCCTGGGCTTTGCCCGTGCCCCTCACGCGTATGGGAGCCGCAGTAATATTCTGCAAGGCGGTCAGATGCGGAAACAGGTTGTATCCCTGAAAAACCATTCCCGCTTCAGCGCGGGCCGCGGCGATTTCCCTGTCGGGGCGTCGCTTCCGGATTCCGTCTTGCCCAATTCTATAGCCCACGGTTTCCCCCGCGATCGAGATCGTGCCCTCTTCGTAGGTCTCGAGGAAATTGAGGCAGCGCAGCAGGGTCGTCTTGCCAGACCCGCTAGGGCCGATCAGGCTGAGTACCTCACCCGACCGAACGCTTTCGCTAACATCTTTCAGGACGGTCTTCGTTCCAAAGCGCTTTCCGACATTCCGGATTTCGACGAGTGTGGCCGAATCTTGCTGAACAAGAGGGCTAGTGGACATATTGGAATGCCTTTTCGATCCGACGGGAAACTAGGGACAGTGCGAAGCACAGGACAAAATACATAGCTGCAACAGCCAGATAGATTTCCAAAGCAGCGCCGGTTCTCTGCTCGAGCTCGCGGCCGGCCGAGGCCAGCTCCCAAACTCCGATAGCAACAACAAGAGAGGTGCCTTTCAATATGCTCAAAGAGACATTCACAAATGGCGCTGCTACGAGGCGCATCGCAAGCGGCAGAATGATGATGCGCAATAGAGTCGCGTTTCTCATTCCCACGCTACGGCCGGCGTCCCATTGGCCCCGCGGTATCGCGTTGATCGCTGCACGAAACACTTCCGCCATGTGCGCTGAGAAGTACGCAGAGATGACAATAACCGCCGCCACGCGCGGGGGAAAATCAAATCCTAGGTAAGGAAAGCTGTAATAGAAGCCGACGAGCAGGACCAAAAGCGGGATGCCCCTTATCGTGAAGCTATACGTCAATGCGCAATAGCGTGGTATTCTGAATTTCTGTAAGAGGAGAGCGGCGAGGCAGAGCCCACCAATACCGCTGAGGATAATCGAGAATATAGCGAGGTATACCGTCGATGCGGCCCCGAGTGCCAGGTATTGAAATATGTTAAAGGTATCATTGATCGCCATTTATTTAATTCCTTACAGGGAATGCGGTTTCAACGGCCTTCAGCGCCGCCAATGTCACGCATGTAAGGAAGAGATAGAGAATCGATAGCATTGCATAGATTTCGTAAGGGGCAGCCGTTCTCTCCAGCATAAGCTTCGCTGTATGGGTCAGTTCGAATACGGTTATTGTTGATGCAATTGACGTATCTTTGATAATCGCCACGAACTGGTTTCCGATCGGAGGCAGTATGCGCCGTATCGCCTGCGGCAGTACCATCGTGATGAGGGCTGTGCGCGGCAACATTCCGAGGGCAAGCGCGGACTCGAACTGTCGGCGGCTGATTGAGTCTATGCCGACGCGATAAATTTCGCCCATGTATGCGCTGTTCTGCAAAACAATTGCCAGCAAGGCGCATATAAACGCGGGAAAGCGAATACCTAGCGAGGCAAGGCCAAAATAAATAAGGAACATTTGGATGATAACAGGCGTGTTCCGCATTACCTCAATATAGGCACGCGCAATCCCGCGTAAGGCAACCACCCGCGATCGACTCGCAGCGACAACGAAACCTCCCCCGATCAACGATCCAAGAATGCCGAGCACGGAGAGCAGAAGCGTGATTCGGAGCCCCTCAGCGAAAAGCGGCGCGGTTCGGGCGATGAAATTGAGATCCAGCATAGCGCGACGCCCTTAGTTAAACAGGTGCCGAATCGGAAGGGGCGCGGCGAACCGCGTATGATGACGGTCGCAGTGCACGTCGTGCTTCGGGATGAATTCCTGAGCAACAAGTATCTGGAGCGGCAGGAAGGCGGGTGAAATCGACCGCGGATCTAATCGATGGGTTCTTGTTGTTGACAGTTTCAGTAGGCGAGACCGCAGTGTATTCGATGACCCTCAGCTCGGCGCGCCTAAGTGCGTCGTCATGTTCGAAAGGCCGGGCAGGAACGGGGTGCCGCGCCGCAGCGAGGCGAAGTGCCGCGGTTGCACGCTGATTCCAACCAGCACAGATGCGTTGATCGGAGCGGGCCAAGACGCCTGATTTCATGAGCGAACCCTCTTTCCCTTTACTTGTGTACAAAATCTAGCATTGATAATCGGCATGGAAAGAGCATTATTATGATAGTGAGCATCGCATTTGGCGATACTTAGTCAGGCTCAACGATGCCGAAGTCGTGTCGGTTGGGCTGGGGTGAACCGCGGGGCAGCGGATCGAGGATGATATTATGCTACGGGAGTTGAGCACATTCATTGCAGTCTGCAAATATGGCACCTTCACCGGTGCGAGCGCACGTTTGAATATGACTCAGTCAGCGGTCAGCGATCACATCCGGCGTCTTGAGGAATACCTCGACACGCAACTGTTCCATCGGACGGGCCGGTCGGCCAAGCTCAATCCAGCTGGGCAAGAGTTTCTTCCGCTGGCGGAGCAAGCGCTCGAATTGCTGGAGAAGATGCGCAAGCCATCCGCAAACAAGCCGCTGCGTGGGACGATCCGGATAGGTACGATAGCCTCCATGCACAGTACCCTTGTCGCGCGCGCAATGGTTCTGTTCCGTCATTCGTGCCCCGACGTCACGATTCGAGCCGTTCGGCTCGAAACTGGGGCGGCCGGCCATGTCGAACGAGAGGAACTCGATCTCGCGGTCACGATCCGTCCTGGACGTTTGCCTTCACACCCGCTTAGCTGGATTCCACTATTTCGAACGCCCTACGTCCTCATTGCGCCCTCAAGCTGGGAACAGGACACTTGGCGGAGCGCTCTGCGGCGCGGACCCCTGATCCGATACGAGCATTCCACGGCCGGCGGGCGAAGTATTGATGAGTTCCTGGCGCACGAACGGACGACGGTCAAAGAAGCCATTTGGATGAATCACTTCGATGCTATGGCGACTTTGGTAAGCTATGGAGCAGGTGCGGCCTTTGTGCCGTTAACGCGGCTGATAGTTGACACAAGCAATATCAGGATAATCAGCTTGGAGGAAAAGACGTTTTATCGGGAGCTCGGCATTCTGACGAAGGTAGCAAGTGAAAAGCCGGATATAGCGACCGCCCGCTTCATTGATGCTCTAAAGGAGGTCGGAACTAACGTAGAATTTTCGGAAACCGTCGCGCGACTTTGACAGTTGCAGGCACTGGTGAAGTGGAAGGCGATGCCCGATATCATCGGGCGCGCAAACCTGGCTTAGGTTTCTGTATCGGGTCCGATCAGAACGGCCAGGATCAGGCCTCCACGCCCTGTGAGGATCGCTGGCTTCTTTCATAAGCGACGCGGCATGGCTGGCTCACGATGGAGAGAGGGCGGGGAGTTCACCGGCCTGGGTCTCCCTGAGCGTCCAACGACATACGAATGGAGCGCCAGGCCACTCCACCCAGAGGCGCTCCGTCTGGGAGCGAGGAGAGGTCGGTGATCGATCCCGACATGGATGACCTCGCTGTTACGCGCCGAGGTCTGTGTGTCGACAGCATGGGCAGCCTCGGCGATGAGGAACCTCGCGCCCGGCGAATGCCAAGGCCCCCGCCATCCCGCCGATCGGGCAACCGTCTCGCGCCGTGGCGAGGCCGACAACGCCAACCCCGATCACGCGACGATCGATTTCAAGCATGCGGATACAGACGATAATATAGAATCGCTATCACGCGTCACATCTGAAGATGAGTGATGAATTTGCTATTCAGATAGCCTTCGATGGCATCCGCACCGCCTTCTGTACCATAGCCGGAGTCGTTGATGCCTCCAAATGGCACCTCCGGAAAGGCAAGGCCTGCGTGATTGATGGACACCATGCCGGATGCGATCTCCTCGCCAATTCTCGAGGCGCTGGCGGACGACTGTGTGAATGCATATGCGGCCAGCCCATATGGAAGTCTGTTGGCTTCAACCACAATATCGTCCAACGATCGCATCGGCACCATGAGCGCGAGAGGACCAAAGGGCTCCTCGTTCATGGCGCGCGCATCCCTCGGCACGCCGGCTAGGACCGTGGGCTCCATGAAGAAGCCACTGTTGCCGATCCGGCTCCCCCCGCAGACACGCTCCGCTCCGCGCTCAACTGCGTCCTGGATGAACCCTTCTATCGCCGCGACGCGACGTTCATTCGCAAGGGGCCCCATTGTGGTATCGGCGGAAAGCCCGTCACCCACGCAGATTTTCGAGGCTATCTCGCTGAAAAGGGAAACAAATTTGTCATAGACGGGCTCCTCGATCAGGAAGCGTGTTGGCGCGATACAAACTTGCCCGGCATTGCGGAATTTCGATGCAGTCGTCGTCGCCGCTGCCCTGGCAAGATCAGCATCCTTGAGCACGATGACGGGTGCGTGCCCGCCCAGTTCCATGGTTGCGCGCTTCATGTGCTGGCCAGCGAGGGCGGCCAGTTGCTTGCCCACCGGTGTCGAGCCGGTAAAGGTCACTTTTCGGACGGCCGGATGCGCAATGAGATGGTCTGAAATCTCCGAAGGCGTGCCGAAGACGAGGGCGACGGCACCATTCGGCAAACCGGCATCGACGAAGGCGCGCACCAATTCTGCCGGCGCCGCTGGTGTTTCCTCTGCCGCCTTGACGATGATCGAGCATCCCGCCGCGAGCGCTGCGGCAAGTTTGCGTGCGAGTTGGCTGACCGGAAAATTCCATGGCGTAAATGCCGCAACAGGGCCGACCGGTTGCTTGATGACGAGCTGCCGCGCCATCGGAACACGTGCAGGGACGATGCGCCCGTAAGTGCGCCGCGCTTCTTCGGCGAACCAATCGATGATATCGGCGGAAGCTTGAATTTCCGTCCTGGCTTCCGAAAGTGGTTTGCCCTGCTCCAAAGTCAGCAGATGCGCTACTAATTCCGTGCGCTCGCGCAAAAGATCGGCCGAGCGACGAAGTAGTTTCGAACGGTCGAAGGCAGACACCCGTGACCAGGCGTGGAATCCGGATAAGGCCGCGTCGAGCGCCTCGTCCAGGTCGCCGATCGAGGCATGTGCGAAGGAGCCGATCACCTCGCCGGAGGACGGGTTCGCGACGGGGGATGAGCGCCCGTCGGTCGCAGGGCGCCAACGCCCATTGATGTGCAATAGAACATCCGGGTAACTTGGTCGTTCGTTCATCCACTGTTCCCTTTTGCGCTTGGATAGCTTTGCCGGGGCGCCGAAATTTTCTCGTAGCCCCGGCTAACCATGCGGCAACCATGTCCGGCTGCTACGAAACTTGCTTACGGACCGCCGCCTGGGTCGCGTGGGCCTGCTCAAGTGTCTTCAAAATCGCCTGCGCGCCTTTGGCCATCAGCGCCGCGTCACTCGCGACGGTTGCGAAGCGAAAGCCCATGTCGAACATGCGCGCGGCATAGGCCGCGTCGAGCGTATGAATGCCCGCGATCTGGCCGCGACGCGCCGTCTCGCGGACGACCCGGTCATAGATCGCCAGCATTTCCGGCTCTTCCCGGTCGAAGATGGGCGGCAATCCATGCGCCAGACCAAGATCACTCGGGCCGATATAGGCGCCGCCGACGCCAGGCACATCTAGGATTTGCTCAAGGCTGGCCACCGCTTCGGCGGTTTCGATCATCGGGAGCACCATGACCTCGTCGTTGGCGAAGGCTTGATACGGCCTGTGGTCAGCATACGACGTCGCACGATTGGGGCCGTTCGAGCGGCGCCCGTGGGGAGGATAGAGGCACGCGGAAACGAGCGCAGCCGCCTCTTCGGGGGAATTGACCATCGGACAGATGATCCCCCACGCGCCCGCGTCCAGAGCTTTTCCGATGATGCCGGTTTCGTTGGTCGGGACGCGCACCAGGGGCGTGACCGGGAATGCAGCAATCGCCTGGAGGCATTGCACCATACTGCCATAGTCCTGAACGCCGTGCTGCAAGTCGACCGTGAGACTGTCCCAGCCGCTCCTCGCCATGACTTCGGCAGAATAGCCCGATGGAACGGAGAGCCAGCCGTTCACACAATTTTGGCCACTCTCGATCTTGGATTTCAAGGCGTTTTTCATTGCCAAAGCCTTAGTCGCTTGTGTTGAGTATCGCCGGATGACGACAATATTGTTCCGGGCGCGCGATTTTTGATCGCAATTTACCATCTTATCTAGCTTTAGGTAAAATTCTGATCCGATTTTATGATCGGAAGCAGGAGGATTGGCGCGAGCGGTCTATTTTACTGCCGATTATGATCATCGCTATCAGCGCGTAACAACGTTCTGGTGGAGATTACGAGACGCTCCGCTTCACATTACGCTTCGGCGGTGGGCAGGCGCTCTGCGCTGGAGCAAATCGGGTTTGGATTAGATCAGCCGATACTCTCCAAGCCGCCGAATTCGAGCGTTTCTTGTGAAGGGAGCAAGTCCGCAAAAGGCGGACTTGCTCCAGGCCGGCCTCGCCGGAAGCCGCTCCCGCCAATCACTCTCGAAATCTGAACCCGTCGCGGACGCGTGGTCCGATCTTGGCGCAGGGTCAACGCCGGCTCGCGCCGTTCGGGCGCACGCGGTTGCCCTGCGCGAAGGCGGCGCGGCTTGGGCCATGAAATCGAGACCCAGAACTGCGCCGCGGCACTTAGTTATAGAAGCGCTGGGGCGGAGGATCGGAGTCGAACCATTTGCGATACAGTTCGCGATATTCGTCGTACTTCGAACCTGTGACGAGTTCCTGAACGATGGTGTCCAGGGTGAGCCACATCCTGAAGTCGCCCGGCTTCATATAGATCGCGTTGCCGTTGCGATTGCCAAGGAGGCCGGGCAGCAGCCGGAACTTCTTCTTGGAATTTGCCGCCCGCCACTTCGCAACTGCGATGTCTGCTTGATAGGCTTGCGCACGCCCTGTCTCCAGCGCCAGAAACGCCGCGGCGTCAGTGTCGAAAAAGAGCGGGTTGCCCTTGGCGTTGAACCGCTTTGCACGGTCCACAGCGGCCGCGCTGTTGCTTGACGCGAGGTTGACGTCAGGGCTGTTGAGATCCGCGATTTCCTTGATGGGCGACTCCTCCGGCACAACGACGGCGGTACCGGCGTCCATGTACGGTCTCGTAAACGCCAATCGGACGGCCCTGTCCGGATAGATCGTTGCGGTTGAAATTCCGAAATCGGCCTTGCCGGACAGCACGGCGGGAAAGCGGCCGTCGGCACTCGTGATGATGAACTCGATCTTGTCTGGGCTGCCCAGGAGATACTTGGCTATCAGACGCGCGAATTCGATTTCGAAACCCGTGTGCTCGCCTTTCTCGTTCACGAATCCAGCCGGCGGCGTTGTGCTGGATCCAACGACTATTAATTTATCGCGCTTGAGGACGTCGTCGAGCCTGGAGGTCTCGGCCTGAACGTTGCCGTTTGCGACAGCCAGGCAGAACGCTGCCAGCGAGAGCGGTTTCCACGCACGGCGTAGGCGCGACATCGAGCGGGCTAACGTGCTGAATTCCATGTGGTGCCTTCTTTCCCCTTGATTATGTGCAAACATTAGCATTGATAATCAGCGTCGAAAGAGAATTATCATGATGCTGAGCATCGGATTTCGCGATGCTCGCGTTCGCCAAAGGATGCTGAAGCACGTGCCAAATTGACTCGTTCTCGACTTTTCACCCAGCGGCACTCAGTGGCTCAACCGGTAGTTATCACAGTCCAGTCATGAATGAGGGCATGACGTCGCCAAATTCCACTGTGTGCGAAGTGCTGTCTTGAACATCGCTCGGGGCACCCTTTCCAAACCTGGACTGAGCAGATTATACAGGAGGCGGTCGCTCCAGGTGGAGATCGTCTCGGCCAAGCAACAGAATTTCAGATTAGGAGTAGTCAATGGTCAATGCTATCCGCATTCATAAAAACGGTGGGCCGGATGTTATGCGGTTTGAGGAGATCACTCTTCCGGCTCCTGGCCCCGGCGAACTGCTAATCAAGAACCGCGCCATCGGCCTCAACTTCATTGATACCTATTTTCGATCGGGCCTCTATCCCGTACCGAGGCTGCCGCTTGTCCTTGGCAACGAGTCGGCCGGTGAGGTGCTCGCCGTCGGCCCGAATGTCGCCGAATTCAAGGCGGGCGACAGAGTCGCCGCAATATCAACTCACGGGGCATACGCAGAAGAGCGTATCGTTCCAGCAACATCGGCCGTCTCTTTGCCCGCCGCGATTTCCTACGAGGACGCGGCGGGCATGTTATTGAAGGGGTTCACTGCCGAATACCTACTACATCGGACTTATAGGGTGGGACCGGGTGAGACGATCCTTGTTCATGCCGCAGCGGGGGCGACCGGACTGATTCTGAGTCAATGGGGCAAGGTCCTAGGCGCCACCGTGATAGGAACTGCCGGCTCAAAGGGCAAGGCGGAGCTCGCTAAAGCGAATGGCTGCGACCATGTAATCCTCTACCGAGAAGAGAATGTCGCTGCGCGCGTAAGAGAAATCACCGGAGGCGCGATGTGTGATGTCGTCTATGATGGGATCGGCAAGGACACCTTTATAGCCTCGCTGGATTCGCTAAGGTCTTTCGGGTTGCTCGCGAGCTTCGGCAACGCATCGGGCGCGGTTGAGGCCTTCAATCTGGGCGTCCTGGCTTCTAAGGGCTCTCTCTATGTCACACGTCCTACGTTGAATACCTACATGGCGGATCGAGAAACAACCATCGCGATGGCGAAGAACCTCTTCGGGGCCGTCGCATCAGGCAAAGTCTCGGTCCCGGTCAACGCGAAATTCCCGCTAAAAGCTGCCGCGGAGGCGCATCGCGCGCTTGAGAGCCGCGGGACCACTGGGTCCACTCTCCTAGTTCCGTAGTATCGTGCTGGTCTCACGCATTATTCGGCGCTGGCCAGTCACGCTTCAGATCATCGCGGCATCAGGGAAATCCTAGGTTCCTGACGAAATTGGAAGACTGCCTGCGGGATGACGCGGTTTTGCCGGAAGCCGGGTTGGATAGACGGGCCGGATCTTCCGCGGTTAAGCTGGAACTCTGCTGTTGGCCCTCCGATTCACTTTCTAAGGGTTTGTAATTGGGGCAAGTCGATAGCGACCTTCCAGGAGGTCCCATGGACATCCTGCACATGCGCGGGCAGTTCCGTACGCCACGCGCCTCAATGGGATGCGACATTGGGCGCGGTGTTGAGTCTCACCGACATTGCTGTGCAGTCGCACTCGATATAAGCAATTTCTTCGAGACCTTGAAACATGGCCGAGTAAAACAAGTTTGGGCTGAACTGATCGGGCGGGCAAAGCTCCCTGCGGATCACTTTAAGGTTTTCGAGGCCATCACCCGTTATGCGTTCGTCGACGTCATCAAAGCTTATGAGAGGCTTGGTTATTACGGCGACAAAGCCGACAAGCATGGAAATATACGGAAGGGCTATCTCCGCGCCCGAAAGGACATACCCGCTCAGCTATGCGACGGAAAAATTTTTCGCCAGAAGATCGCTGATCCAAAACCTAACATAGTCGAGGTCAATTCGACTGGAAGGGGCGTTCCCCAAGGTGCACCCCTATCCGATCTTCTGGCCAATGCTTACCTGTTCGAATTCGACAAATATGTCCGCAATCTTTGCGAAAAAGATTGGCGGAACATATTTTCGATACTCTGATGACATTCTCGTCATTGCGCCGATCTCCGAAGCAGATGCCATCTTTCTCGAGAAGGACATCCGCTACGCAATCACCACCTATGGCAAAGGGCTCCTTATCAAGGAAGAGAAGTCGGCGATACACAAGTTCGTCCAGACCGGACATCGACAGACGGTCACAGTGATCAAAGCGACCGACAAAAACGGGAAGCCAACCCTTAACAAGCCGTTTGAGTACCTGGGCTTCCGGTATGATGGAAGGCAGGTGTACATCCGCGATAAGACAATGAGCAATCTCCATCGCAAGATTGCTTCGGTCTCGCAAGCCATGGCGATCCGCCTAGTGAAGCGATACCAAGGCAAAGCCGTAAGCGATATCCTGGGTCTCGTCGACTTTGAGAAATTTGTGCAAGCGTTTGGCCCGGTCGAGGACTTCCGCAGCAAATCCGACGACTATCGGTCTTGAACGTTCGCTGCCTACGCGAAGCGGGCTTCGAAATCGATGGGAGCACTCGGAAGGCCTATCAGTCGACAACTTCGTGACCTGAGGCACAAGATTCGCGAGCGATTGGAATACGAGCTGGCGCTAGTGAAGCGTTGAGCGCAGCGAATTGGCAAGGAAAGATACCCAGCTGAAGCAGTGGGAGGTTGCGCTCGTAGAGGCCATAATGGAGTGAGATTGCTGCAGCGACCAGCATACACTCGCCTACTTCACGCGGCCGACACGTTCGATCAATCTGGCCTGCCCCCTGGAAAGTGGTCGTCCGTGAAGTAGGCTTTCGGGCCTTTGGAGGATGGCGCGATGGCGCAGAAGAAGCATAAGCCTGAAGAGATCGTCGTGAAGCTTCGGCAGGTCGACGTTTTGGTGTCGCAGGGACGGCCGGTAGCCGAGGCGATCCGGACGATCGGGGTGACGGCGTTCACCATCTAACACCGTAGTTGGTATTTCTGTTGGTAGTTGCACGATAAGTCATCAGAATTCGTCGAATATGTCCTGAAAGCTGCGGACGTCGTTTGCGTGGACCAACGCGAGTTGCAGCAGGATACGCGCCTTCCAAGGCGTTAGGTCGTTAGCCGCAAAATGCACTATCGCAGCAGGTAAGGGTCGCCTCTCGATGCTTTCGATTGTGAGTCCCAACAGATTTTTGAGAACGTTGGAATCCGTTTAGGGGGTTTCTTGTGGATTTCCACGCAATCGCTCGGTACGTAGAGCCCGTTAAATTAGCTCTTTTCTTCGATTGAAGAATATTCAGCCGCGACGTTGTTGAATTTTGATGGTTCTGGCGCACCCAGTTGTACACGCGCGGGAAGGAGGTATCCGTGTGGCGGAAACGAAAGGCCGATATAGTTACCTATATAATTGAAAAATATGCATATCAATACCTCGGAAGTCGGGAGCTACCGCCACAAACCTCGTTTCCGGCGTTTGCCGAGCGGAGGATCGGCCGGCGCATCTCGACGAGGTCGTGCGCCGCGCCCGGTCGGGGACGGTTTCGTCGAGCGCGATCATTTCTTCGATGCGGCGGCCATCGTCATCGACGGTAGCCTGAGCAATGACGAGGCGATCCTTTCCTGCGGCACCGAAAACGGTCTGCGGGGCTGAGCGCTAGTACTCTCGAAGCCGATCCTCGTCCGCAATAGTCCGCATCTCAACAATCAGATCAAATAAAATCACCGGCGCATCACGTACCGTGCCAGGTCGCTTCGATATTGGCAAAAGCGCCGCGCAGCATTGCACGGCTTTCAATCCAATTTCTGACACGCGGCGAGCTTGATCCGCGTCAAAAAGCACAACCCAGATGGAGCTATGATTCGCTCAGGGATGTCTGTTGCCGCGCAGATGTGATCGCTTCGTCCATCGCAACAGCCAGTCTGGCGACGATGGTTTCGATCTCGTCTTCCGTGAGGATATAATGCGGGGCAAGGAGAATGTGGTCGCCGAGACGCCCATCGATCGTTCCACCACCTGGGTAGATCAGCAGGCCAATGTCCATGGCCGCCCGCTTGACCCTGGCGTTGAGTTGCACGTCCGGCGCAAATGGCACGTTGGTCGCCCTGTCCTCCACCAGTTCCAAGCCAATGAATAGCCCACGCCCGCGGATGTCGCCGACATGGGAATGCGACCGAAATACCTCGGCTAGACGTTCCAGCAAAACGCGGCCCTGACGGGCTGACGCATCGACGAGATTCTTCTCGCGGATGACGTTCTGGGTCGCCAGTGCCGCCGCGCAAGCCACGGGATGGCCAACGAATGTGTGGCCATGAATGAACGCACCGGACCCCTTATGGAAGGCTTCAAAGACGAAGTCGCGACACATCACTGCACCAAGTGGGATGTAGCCTGCACCCAATCCTTTGGCGATAATCAGGATGTCCGGAACGATGCCCTCCTGCTCAAATGCGTGCAACGTGCCCGTGCGGCCCATGCCGCACATCACCTCATCGAGGATCAGCAATACGCCGTGTCGATCGCAGATCGCGCGGATCGCCTTGAAGTATCCCTCTTCGGCGGCCACGCAGCCCGATGTGGCACCCACGACGGTTTCAGCGATGAAGCAGGACACGTTATCTGCGCCGATGCGCTCAATCTCCTCCGCAAGTTGGACAGCCATCCGTCGTCCATAGGCTTCCGGACTTTCATCAGGCGCGGCATAGCGATAGTAAAAGCAGGGATCGATATGGGAGATCCCAGGCAGCATCAGCGCTTCATAGGCGGTTCGCCGCCACATGTTGCCACCCGTCGAGAGAGCGCCAACGGTATTGCCGTGATAGGACTGGCGGCGCGCAATGATATGGGTTCGCCCCGGCTGGCCGCGCTCCCGGTGGTAGCTGTGAGCCATCTTCAACGCAGTTTCAGCGGCCTCGGAGCCGCCGGACGTAAAATAGACTTTTGGTAGCCGGGACTCGGTGCTCGTACTGAGATAGGCGGCGAGTTCCTCTGCAGCGTCGGTAGTGAAGAAGCTGGTATGCGCATAAGCGAGCTTTTCAGCTTGCTCGCGGATTGCAGCAACAACGTCCTGATCGCCATGACCGATGCATGAAACGGCCGCACCTCCACAAGCATCGAGGTACCTCTTGCCGCTCTGATCGACAATCGTGCAGCCTGACGCATGGCTGGCCATAGGGGGGACGCTTTTTGCAGAGCGATGAAATATGTTGCTCATCGAGCATTCCTCCTTGTCAGATCTCGCTCTCGGCCATAGCTGCGGCAAACACACAACTGCCAAAGCGTTGCGGCGAAAGGGCAGATATATCGGTGGGCGTTTCGCCTTTGGTGATCAGTTCGCTGATCACCGCTCCGGCGGCCGGCGCCATCTGGAAGCCATGGCCCGAGAAGCCGAACGCGTGATAGAGGCCGGCCCGGCTTGGCGAGGGGCCGACAATCGGCAAGCCATCAGCGCAGTTGCCCTCGATGCCTGTCCACGAACGAATGATGGTGAGGTTTTTCAGGTGAGGGATAATCGTTGCGGCGAGCCCGACAGTCTGGGCAAAGATCTCGTCGCGCGGCCAGCTGTGACGCTCATCCTTCCCCAGAACGCCGCGCCCGCCGCCAAAGATCACGTTGCCGCGTGGTATCTGCCGGAGATAAAGACCCCCGCTCACCATTCCGAGCACGGGCTCAATGATATAGGGGGCCGGCTCGCTGACGAACATCTGGGGGGCGATCGGGGTCACGGGCGCATCATCGCCAAAGTGGGCGGCAATTGCGCTTCCCCAAGCACCGGCGGCGTTGACGACACTGTTGGCGTGAATGCGCAGGCCTGACGTCAGGATGATCCTGAACCCGCTCCCGCAGTCCTCAACGACCTTTACAGCATCGCCCTCCCGAATCTGAACCCCCTCTGCCTTCGCGCGAAGCGCAAAGGCAGGCGCGGCAAGACGTGGGTTAGCTTGGCCGTCTCCGGGACAAAAAGATGCGCCGAAGATGCTGGAAGCAAGCCACGGAAAACGGCGCCGCAAATCCGTTCCGCTGTAAAGCTCAACATAGATTCCGTGCCGTGCGCCGAAGACCTGCCATTGCTCCAATGCAGTCATTTCGGTTTCGGTTCGCGCGATCTTCAGATGGCCCGTGGCCATGAATTCGCAGTTGTTGCCGATCAGTTCCCGCATGTTCCGCCAGATATCGAGCGATCGCACCGATAGCGGCAGTTCGCGTTCATTGCGGCCGTGGCGGCGCACACCTCCGAAATTGACCCCGCTCGCGTGAGCCCCGATGCTGTCGCGCTCGACCAGCGTCGCGGATCGCCCCGCGCGCGCCAGATGCAGCGCGGCGGAGCAACCCACGAGACCGCCCCCGACGACGCAAATATCGGTTTCCATGGCCTCGCTCACGACGTGACTTCCTCCGCAAAACGCTGGCCGAGGAGAGGCTTGAGTGGGATCTGCCCGCGCATGCGTCCGATGTCAACGATTCTCTGGCCTGCTTCGGCGGCCAGAAGCTCCGCAGTCGCCGAACCGCAGAGTCGCCCCTGGCAGCGGCCCATGCCGCAGCGGGTGATCGCCTTCAACCGGTTCACATCCTTGACCTGCCACGATGGTATGGCCGTGCGGACCGCACCAACGGTGATGTTTTCACAGCGGCACAGGATGGCATCATCGGGCAGATCCGTGACGCAGCGGGTGGGATAAGGAAAGGCAGATTCGAGACCGCTGCGGAAACGTTCAGCGCGTTGCATATGCTTCACGAGAAGGCTCCGGCGGGCTTCATTAATCGTCCAACCAAGATCTTTCAGCACCGCCATGGCAGCCAACGCGCCGCCTGCCTCTGCTGCATCGGCGCCGCGAATGCCGCCGGCGTCGCCGGCGATGTAGACGTGGGGCAGGTTGCTGCGGCCCATGATGTCGCATTGTGGCAAGTGCAGACGGGTCGGATGGTGGAACGCAAAGGCCACACCGAGAACCTCCGCCAGTTGCGTCTCCGGCTTGAGCCCGCTCCCGAGCGCAACGGCATCGCCGATCACCTTCGCTTGCTTTCCGTAACTGGAATACGAAAGGACAAGACTTTCGCCCTCAACGTAAATGTCCGCAGGATTGGCAGAATAAATGATAGGTATGTTGCGTGCCCGAAGTCCTGCTGAGAAATAGACGCCTTTCAACAGGGTCTGTGGCCGGGCTGCAAGTCGCGGCAACGCACTTGCAAGGCCGCTGAACGTACCCGTCTCGATGACTGCTGCGGGACGCACTCCGGCTTTCAGATACTGCCATGCAATGAGATAAAGAAGAGGCCCGGTGCCTACGAAAATCGGGCGCCGGCCGATCAGGCTCGCCTGATACTTGAGCATGACCTGCGCACCGCCCAACGAATATACACCGGGCTGCGTCCAGCCGGGAATGGGGGCGATCCGATCCATGGCGCCGGTGGCCACGATAATCCTGTCGAAATAAAGCTCTGCCCGGCCTTCCGACCCGGAAAGCAGCACGCGATTGTCACGCACACCCCAGACGAGCGTTTCCGAACGATAGTCCATAGCCGGGCGGATACGCGCAAAGGTCTGGTGCAGGCGGGCAGCTTTGGTGGCCTCGAAGCCGTAGAGCTCGCGCGCCGGGCGCTGCAGTGCGGGAGGTGGCTGACGATAGATCTGGCCACCCGGGCGCGGGGCTTCGTCGATGAGGATTGGGCGAAGGCCCGCATCGACCAACGCCTCGGCGGCGCGAATGCCCGCCGGGCCTGCACCGACGATAGCGACGCGGGGCGCCATGTCCGGCCCGTGATCACCGTAAGCGGGATCAAACATGAGTGCCCTGCTTTCTGACGATCGCCATTCCACTCACGGCCAAGGTCGTGCAGGCCCGCAACCTCCGCCCGTCGCTCAACGTGACCCAGCAGTCCTGACAGGCGCCCATGACGCAAAAGCCTGACCGCTTCCCGTCACCGAATTCGCTGTCACGCACCCATCCGTCATGGTTCAGGAGAACGGTCAGCAACGTATCGCCCGCTCTCGCCTCAACCGCCCGCCCATCGACGGTCACCGCCAGCGTGGACGCATTACACCCGGCGATGCGATGCAGGCGAGGCTTGTATATGTGCTCAAACGACATAGTAATTCTTCAGAACCGAATAAAAGACGCCGACGTTACTGTAGAGGGGCGCGGGACTACAGCCTCCGGGCGTCAATCGACCCAGATCGTGTGACTTTGTTCACGCATAAACTGTTGGATATAGTAAGGGCCAAGCCCGCCCTTGCCGGAAACACCCGAACCTTTCCAGCCGCAGAACGTCTGGATACCGGGCCAGGCACCAGTGGTAGCGCCGCTCGCCCGGTTCACATAGAGGGCGCCAGCCTCGGCGCGATCGAGAAACAGGTCGATTTCCAGCTGGTCGCGGGCATAGCAGCCGGCGGTAAGCCCGTAGGCGACGGCATTTCCATCCGCGATGGCCTCGCGGAGGTCGGCGAAGTTCTGCACCGTCAGGAACGGAAGGAAAAGCTCCTGCTTGTGCAGCGCATGATCAGGAGGGAGCCCATCGACGATGGTCGGTTCGACATAGAAGCCATGGTCGAAGAGGCCCCCGGTCATCCGCTTGCCGCCGGTGATTATGCGCCCGTCACGCGCGGCGTGTGCGCAGGCCGCCTCGAAACGCCGGAACGCGGCCTCGTTGACGAGCGGACCCATGAATACGCTTTTGTCGGTGGGATCGCCGATCTGGATGGCGCGAGTGAGGTCCACCACCTGGGCCATGAGCGCGTCCTTCAGGCTGGCGTGAACATAGACTTTCGAGCCGCTGGAGCATTTCTGGCCCTGCAGGCCGAATGCCGAGCGAACCAATCCGCTGGCGGCGCGTGCGACGTCGGCGGATGCTGCCACATAGGTCGGGTTCTTGCCGCCCATCTCGATGACGAGCGGGCGATTGAAGCGACCTTGGGCCACCGCGCGCAGAATGGCGGTGCCCACCTGGTAGCTTCCGGTGAAGGCGAAGCCGTCGAAACCGGGATGATCGATCATGGCCTGGCCGGTTTCGCCATTGCCGCAGATGAGATTGAGCAGTCCAGCCGGTAAGCCGGCCTTATCCGCCGCTTGCATGATGAGAGCACCGGTAAGCCCTGCAAATTCGCTCGGCTTATACACCACCGCATTGCCCGCGATCAGCGCTGCAGAGATCATGCCGACGGACAGGGCAAGCGGGAAATTGAACGGCGCGATGACACCGAAGGCACCGAAAGGCTTCAGATGATCGCTCGTGCGCTCGGTCTCGAAAGCCCGCTTCATGGAGCGGCTAAAGCCCTGATGCTCCTCCATCTGATCGGCGTAATAGCGCACCAGATCAATCGCCTCCTCGGCCTCGCCCACGGCTTCCAGCCGCGACTTTCCGACCTCCAGAAGGCAGGCGGCAGCGAGAACGAATTTGTCCGCCTCCAACTGGTCCGCAAAACGGCGCACCGCCGTCAGGCGGTCCCGCCAGGGCAGGGCGGCCCAGCCCCGCTGGGTCGTGCGCGCCCAGGCGACCGCCTCATCGACGGTTGCCGTGCTGGCTCGGTGGAATGAGCCGAGCAGGAGGCGGTCGTCAATGGGCGAATGCGCCTCGTAGGAAGGGCCGACGGCGACATCTCTCCCGCCGATGCGGTGGGGCCAGTACCTGCCGAGAACAGCTGCCTTGACCTGGGGGATCAACTCATCAAGCAAGGCGTGAACAGGCGTGAAGTCGGCATTGATATTGGAATAGGTAACACGCGGCAAAGACTGGGTGGACATGGCCGATTTCCCATGAGAGGGCGATGGTTGGACCGGCCAAGCGCTGGTCGGCCGGCTTTTCATGTCAGTAGCCGTAGAGGCCCCTCGCCGCTTCCCGGCTGATGAAGCCGGCCTCAATATCGCGGCGTACGCGGTCGCGGTCCCTGTCGAGAGGGTTTCCATAACCGCCGCCGCCAGGGCTGATATGCGTGACGGTATCGCCGGCGTTGAGAAACTCGACGTCGCCGATCGCGTATTCGAGCTCGCGTTCCTTCGCGGTGCCTCGGTTGATGTACCAACCGCCACCTTGACCGGGCAATCCGCCCATCATGCCCTGCGGAGGAATGACGGACTTCTGCGAGGTATGGTGGAAGAGCGGGTTCTTGCCCAGCACCCGATATTCGAGGATCTGGCCGAGACCACCGCGCCAATAGCCCGCGCCGCCGCTGTCCTGTGCGAACTCCCGACGCAGATAGACAACCGGCGCCTCGATCTCCGTGGCTTCGATCGGCGGAATGGGGCAATTGGTGACATGGCAGGACATCACATTGAGACCATCCCCCCATGAGGTCGCCCCGATGCCACCCGGTACAACCTCGGATGCAACTCCGATCTCGCCGGTGTCGAGGTTCGGAGCAACGACGGAGTTGTAAAGACAGCCGCAGCTGTCAGCCATCGCACGCTCGGGGACTGCCTGGGCGATAGCCCCCATGATCAAGTCGACGATCGAGTGGCAAACGATCATGCGTTGGAAGCACGCCGCGGGCAGCCGGGCGTTCACCAGCGTGCCGGGCGGCGCGATGATCGTTATGGGCCGCGAGCAACCCTCCGTGTTGGGGATTGTCGGATCCGTGATGCACTTCATCACATAATACGTCGCGGCCATGGTCGCCGACAGGGGCGCGTTGATGGGACCATCGATCTGCGGATCTGTTCCCGTATAGTCGAAGGTAATGGCGTTTCCAGCGACCGTCATGGTCAGTCGTAGCGTATAGGGCCCGCCCTTTGCACCGTCCTCCAGGATTTTTTCCTCGTGTCGGTAGATGCCGTCAGGGATCGAGACGATTTCGGCGCGCGTGCGCTGCTCGGATTGGCAGATCAGCTCGTCGAAGCAGGTGAGCACGGTGTCTGTTCCGTAGCTGGCAAATATTGTTTGCATCTCTTCGGCGCCCTTCTGGATCGCCGACATTTCCGCCACCAGATCATTCTCCAGGATCAGAGGCACGCGCGTATTGTTGAGGATCAGGGCCATCACAGCCTTGTCCAACTGACCCTCCCGCATGAGCTTGAGCGGCGGGATGCGCAGGCCTTCCTGCCAAATCTCCACGCCCCAGCCGCGCGTCCCCATCCACATGGCTCCGATATCCATGTGGTGCGTGTTCAACGCCGTGAAGCCGACGAGGCGGTTCTGGGCAAAGACCGGGAAGAAGGCGATAATGTCGTTGGTATGGTGCGACGACAGCGATGTGCCACCTGCATAGGGATCGTTGGTAATAACCACATCACCCGGCCGCCACGTTTCGGTTGGAAAGTAGTGTTCCAGCACCGTCTTCAGGGTGATGCCTATGCAGTTCAGGTGAATCGGGATCGACGCGCTTTCGGCGAGCAACCTCGCCTGACCATCGAACAACGCGGCAGAGCAATCCTCCATCTCCTTGATGATGTAGGAGGTGCCCGCCCGGATCATCCGGCGTGAAATCTGCTCCGCGATCATCGTGAGGCCGTTGCGGATGATTTCAAGCGTGATGGGATTGACGGCCGAACGTTCGGTCGCGGTCATGCCGAGGGATACGGCGGCGGCAGCGGTGGACATCTCAAAAATCCCCGGAAGGTCGGTTCATGGTCTTGGTGACATGGGCGTGGCGCCCTTCATCCCATGTGATGGCCCAACCCGCGGGCACCACACAGGTTGAGCCCGGATATTCGACGATTGCAGGACCCTCGGCGGTTTGGCCCGCGTGAATTTCCGTGAAACGATAGACGGGCCAATCCCAGGCGGCATCGCCATAGAGCACCTTGCGGGTGGCTATGGGGCGAGCTTCTCCCGCCCGCCGTTCGGTCGCCGGCCAGGGATGCTGCTGGATGCCACCGATGGCTGTCGCGCGCAGATTGACGATCTCAACGCCATGGTGATCGAGCCGGTAGCCGTAGACCCGTTCGTGTTCGGCGTGAAAGGCCTCGGCCATTTCCGCGAAAAGCGCATGGTCCAGCGCCCGTGAGGGCATGGGCAAGGTGAGTTCGTAGGCCTGCCCCCGATACCTCAGATCAAGCGCGCGCAACACCTGCCCGTCACGCGCATTCTGGCGGGAGAGACTTCCTTTGGCTTCAGCAACCAGAATGCTGAAGTCTGCCTCCATGGCGGTCGCATCGACCAATGTCAGGGGAACGACCTTGGTGCGGACGAGATCATGCCGGATCTCTGCGGAGAGCAGACCAGACGCCGAGACATTGCCAGGTGCCGCAGGAATGAGCACGCGATCCATGCCGAGGGCATCCGCGAGGGATACGGTGTGAAGAGGACCCGCGCCCCCAAAGCCGATCAGGGTAAATTTGCGCGGATCGATGCCCCGCTGTACCGAGACCAGCTTGATGGCGTTGACCATATGCGATTCAGCCACCGCGATGATGCCGAGCGCGGCTTCCTCGACACTCATGCCGAGCGGCCGCGCGATCCTGTCGGCGATCGCGGCGCGCGCCAGATCCATCCGCAAGGTCCTTTCCCCGTTGAGGAAAAAGGCTCCGTTGAGGCGGCCGCAGACCAAGTTGGCATCGGTAATGGTGGGATTCTCACCACCTCGGCCGTAGCACACGGGGCCAGGAACAGAACCGGCGCTGCGTGGCCCCACTTTCAAGCCGCCCGCAGGGTCGATCCAGGCGATCGAGCCGCCGCCCGCTCCGATTGTCACAAGATCGAGCATCGGCAACAGGATCGGATAACCGGCGAGATCCCCGCGCGTGGTCGAATACGGCTTGCCGTCCGAGATGAGCGCGACGTCGGAGGACGTGCCGCCCATATCAAATGTAATGGCGTTCGAGACACCGGCCGCACGAGCGATTGCGTTGCCACCCACGATACCTGCTACCGGACCGGAATGGGTCACAGCGGCCGGCAAACTCTTTGCAAGCTCGAAGCTCATCACTCCGCCGTTGCCGCGCATGATGAACGGCGTTCGCTCGATGCCTTCACTGGCCAGCCGTGCCGCGAGGCGATCGAGGTGCTCCGTCATCGGCGCAACGACGAAAGCGTTGAGGGCAGTCGTCGAGGTGCGCTCGTATTCGCGAAACTCCCGCGCCACATCGCTCGACAGAGATAGCGGCACACCTGAGCACTCTTCAGCGGCAATGGCGGCGATGCGCTGCTCGTGGACCGGATTGGCATAGGCGTTGAGCAGGCAAATGGCGATGGCCCGGACATCCTGCTGCTTGAGTTCCCTCAAGCGGGCGCGCACGTCGTCCTCATCAAGGGGCGTCAGGATGTGACCCTTGTGGTCGATGCGCTCGGTTACCCCGTAGCGCAGTTTTCGCGGGATCAGCGGGCTCAGCGGGCGCCAGTGGATGTCGTAGATGTTGGGTTTGCGCACCGCACGCCCGATTTCCAGAACATCGCGAAACCCACCGGTCGTGATTAGACCGATATGCACGCTCTGCTTTTCCACGATGATATTCGTGATCAGAGTCGTGCCGTAGTAAAAAGCGATATCGGCCGCCCGATCTGCATATCCCTGCTCGCCGATTATACGGCGCACACCGTCCATAATACCGATCGAGAGATCCTCGGGCGTCGTGGGTACTTTGAGCGTATGAAACTGACCGGCATCCCGGTCCAGCAAGACGATATCGGTATGGGTGCCGCCCGTATCGACCCCGATATGAAGCGTCATGGAGATGCCCTCTGGAAAAATGAACCCGTCTGGCCAGCGTCAAGGCTGCTTCTACATTAGTACGCTATGCGAACCTGTGTACGCAAGACGCACATAGCTAATATTTGGCCGTTCTCGAAAGTCAAGAGCCTCCGCCGCCGATATTAGGGCCTCATATTGACAGGGCGTGGCGTCGGACTATGTTCCGCAAGCATTGGCTATGGCGCGTAAGCGCCTTGTTTTGTTTGGATTTTGAGGAGCCGGGTGTTTGGAAGACGATCTTGAAGGCAAACCGCAAGGGCGAAGGGATTTCGTCTATTCCCTTGAAAAAGGGCTCGCGGTCATTCGTGCTTTCGATCGCAACCACTCGCACATGACGTTGAGCGACGTTTCGCGTCGCACTGGCCTGACGCGCGCTACCTCGCGCCGGCTTCTCCACACGCTCGTCGCCACTGGCTATGCGCGGACGGATGGGCGGCTGTTCGAGCTGTCGCCTGGCGTCCTGGGCCTCGGCTATGCTTATTTGTCGTCCTTCGGAATCGCCGACGTGGCGGAAGCCTACATGAAGGATGTCTCGCGCCAGGTTGGCGAAGGCTGTTCGCTCGGCGTCCTCGACGGGGGCGAAGTGGTGTGCGTGGCACGCGTCTCCACAGATCGCATTATGGCGGAAACAATCGCGGTTGGCATGCGCTTGCCTAGTTTTCCCAGCGCGCTCGGGCAGGTGCTGCTGGCCGAGTTGACGGACGAATCGCTTGGCTCACTCTGGGATCTGCAGGCCCTGAAGGATGCGAATGGCATACCGAACGACAAAACAGCCTTCATGGAACGTCTCGAAGACGTCCGCCTCCACGGCTACGCGATCGTGGACGAGGAATTCGAGCGGGGCATGCGTTCAATCGCGGTTCCGATCCATGATCGCCGCAACAAGGTGATTGCGGCGATGGCCGTGGGCGCCCATGCCGGACGCATCTCGTCCGAGGCACTGCTCTACACCGTTCTCCCGATTTTGCGCGGCGCCGCTCGCGACACCGAACGCGCCATCGGCAACTTCTGAACGTTCACTCTCCGCGAAACCTTTTTTGCTGCTCCCGACGACATTGCGAGCAGAGGATCGCGTGCGCCGTATAACGATTCGGCCGGACCGGGGGGCCGCCTGCGACCGCAGATCCCTGCCTCTCCCCATGTGCAGTTTCTTCTCCTGACGCGCTCGAGCTGACGGCCGTATTGACACGGAGAATTTATCGCGTTTATTTGTGCGGTAAGCGAACGCATGTACGTTATGCGCCCACATAACTGATAACCAGAATCTGATAGGACCGAGAGGAGCCATTCATCATGGCGAAGGCGTTTGCGTTGCTCGCATCCAATTACAGATCGCTCGATAGAACCGTTGTAACGGCAGTCCGATTGCAGACCGGGAAAGTTTCCGTCGAGAACCTTGCGGCCCTTGTCCCGAGTAAAGCAACGTTGCGATCGCTCCACGTCAAAGTACAACTTTCGTTCAGCTTATGAATATTTCCGCGTCGCTTGCACGCCCAAGCCAAGGCCCGACGGAGATAGTTTACGGAGATAGCTTTCCGCCGCCTTTTTATGCAGCGGACACTGTGAGTTCATCAAAAGCCATACAAAGCGGCCGTTTAGACAAAAGCCGCCACAAATCAGAGGAGAAACTGAATGCGAACATTAATGAAATGGGTGGGCGCCGGGGCGCTCGCATTTATGGTCGCGATGGGCGCCCCGGACAGGTCACGGGCGCAAGAGAGCCAGGTCATCGTAGCGCAGTCGGCGGAACCTGTCGGCCTGGATGTGGCCCGTAACAATCTCCAGCACTCGCTGAACGTCGCATTCAACATCCAGGATCGCCTTTTTGATCCGCTCGACGACGGCGGCGTCGGACCGGGCCTGGCAGAAAGCTGGGAATTCACGAATGAGACCACTCTTCGGGTGAAGCTAAGGCCGGGGCTGAAGTTCCACAATGGCGAGCCTGTCGACGCAGAAGCCGTCAAATTCTCGCTGGAGCGGCTGCAAAATCCTGCCATTGCCTCGCCACATGCAGCCCGGATGAAGCAAATCACCGGAGTTCGGGTCATCGATCCTCTGACTATCGAGTTCGTGACGGCGGAGCCTTTCGCGCCAATTCTGCACCTGATGTCGATCTATTTGGCAATCGTGCCGCCGAAAGCGGCTGCAGCTACAGATCCCGACATGTTCAACCGCCGCCCGATCGGAGCCGGCCCGTATGTCTTCGAGAAGTGGGATCGCGGCGGCGATATCGTGCTCAAGGCTTTCGACGGGCACTGGGCAGGCAAACCGGCCTATGACCGGGTGATTTTCCGCACCATTCCGGAAGAGAGTGCACGCGTGGCCGCGCTGTTGACCGGTGAGGTCGGCCTGATCGAAGGCGTCTCCCGCAACAGCCAGAACGTCATCGAGAAATCGGGCCGTGGACGGCTCACCGACAGCATGGGCATCATGAATTATGTCGGTCTCAATACCTACGAGAAGCCATTCAATGATCCGCGCGTGCGGCAGGCGCTCAACTACGGCATCAACCGCGAACTGATCAATAAGGCGTTGTTCGCTGGCAAGGGCATTCTCACCGCTGGGCCGCTGAGTCCCCGCACATTCGGAGCAGACCTCAGCTTGAAGCCTTATCCCTACGATCCGGAAAAGGCCAAGGCACTGCTCGCCGAAGCCGGCTATCCGGAGGGCTTTTCCACGACCCTCAGCTATCCAACAGATATGGTTCAGATTCGGGAGGAGACGCAGGCTATCGCAGCCGATCTCGCCAAGATTGGCATCAAGGTTGCGCTCAAGCCTCTCGACCGTGCCGTCATGGTGGAGCAGTATCGCGGCCGCAAGCAAGACATGTATATGTACTGGTGGGATGATAATCCGGAGCCGGATCGGTACGCCTATACATTGTTTCATTCTAACAGCCGTGACTATTACTATAAGAACGCGGAAACTAACACTCTCCTCGATAAAGGTCGTTCCACGCTTGATCGCGGCGAGCGCGAGAAGATCTACCAGGAATTCGACCGCAGGCTGTCCAAGGAAGCTCCTTGGGTCTACCTTTACGTAATCCCGGTCACTTATGGTGTGTCGCCGAACGTCGACTACCAGGGAAGGCGGGACGGCTTCCTGTTCATGCGCTATGCGTCACCAAAGAAGGGGTGATCGAGACGTGCTAGAGCGGAGGCGATCGCATGCGATGAACCGCTGTAATCGCCTCCCTAAGACGGCTGGTTTGATCGATCGAGGTCCCGTGCAGCCGACCAGCGGTTTCCATTCTCTTCAAGAGCAGGTTTCATGCTTTCTTATATTGTGAAACGGCTGAGCCACACGGTGCTGGTGATCATCGGAATATCGATTGTCAGCTTCGTGTTCATGCAACTGTCGGGCGATCCCGCCGGATTGATGCTGCCACAGGATGCAGCCGAGCAACAGATCCTGGAGCTACGCCATAAACTCGGCCTCGACGAACCTATCGTCTTTCAGTACCTGAGCTTTATCGGTAATGCTCTACAGGGCGATCTGGGACGGTCCCTGTTTTTGAAGGAGCCCGTCATCGATCTTATCCTTGAGAGATTGCCGGCCACAGTCGAGCTCGCCCTTTTTTCCATGCTTTTCGCACTGGTGGTTGCAGTTCCCATCGGCATCCTCTCAGCCCTGAAGCGCGGCACGATCCTCGACACTGCCAGCATGGTCGTCGCATTGTTCGGCCTGTCGATGCCGCATTTTTGGCTCGGCATCATGATGATAATGTGGTTCTCCGTGCAATTGGGCTGGTTACCGACCTCCGGCCGGGGCAGCTTCTTGCAGATCATCATGCCCGCCGCCGCGCTTGGCATTTCTATGGTCGCCCTCTTTGCACGCCTCACGCGTTCGACGCTTCTCGATGTTCTCAACCAGGACTATGTGCGGACTGCGCATGCCAAAGGCCTGCCGGAATATGCCGTCGTTGGCCGGCATGCGCTCAAGAATGCTATGATTCCTCTTGTCACGATGATTGGCATTGAATTCGGGCACCTGCTCGGCGGCGCGGTCATTATAGAGACCGTTTTCGCTTGGCCGGGCGTCGGGCGACTTATCGTGCAGGCCATCACGGATCGGGACTATCCCGTCGTACAGGGCGCGGTGATGCTGCTCGCCATCGTATTCGTGGTGGTCAACTTGCTCGTGGATATCACCTATGCCTGGCTTGATCCAAGCATAAGTCTACGAGGAGTGGAACAATGAGCTCCTGTCATCTGAAGACAGAAGCTTCGGGAAGCAACGCTACGGTTAACAAGCCCGGCTTGCTCCAGCAGGTTCGTTGGGGCTTCGGCTCCCTCGTCCGACAAAGCCCGAGCGCGGCGATCGGGGCGACCAGTCTTGCATTGATCGTGCTGGCTTGCTTCGTCGTTCCCTTCGTTCTCGGCAGGGATGGCGAGGTGACGGATTTGCTCAACACATTCACACCGCCGATCTGGGAACAAGGCGGTTCCTGGGTGACGCCGCTCGGGACAGACAACCTCGGCCGCGATGTCCTGTCGCGCATTCTCACGGGTGGGCGCATATCGATTGTCGTTGCCCTCGCCTCCGTAACAATGGCGCTCATTGTCGGCGTCATGCTCGGTACAATTGCGGGCTTCTATGGCGGGCGGCTGGACAGTCTCATCATGCGCGTGGGGGATCTCTTCCTCGCATATCCCTTCATGCTGCTTACGATCTCGGTCATCGCGCTGCTCGGCCCTTCCATCACCAACCTCATCATCATTCTCGCGCTCGCCGACTGGGTGACCTATGCACGCACAGTGCGCGGCAGCGTGCTCTCGGCGCGTAGTCGGGAATATGTCCGAGCGGCGGAGGTCATCGGGGTACGCAACAGCACAATCATCATACGCCACGTTCTCCCGAATATCCTGGCACCTGTGCTTGTGCTGGCAACTGTCCGCGCCGCGAACTACATTATTTGGGAAAGCGGCTTGTCATTCCTTGGCATGGGAGTTCCGCCACCAACGCCCACATGGGGAATCATGCTTGCCGAAGGACGCAACTACATTCTCAACGCGTGGTGGCTGGTGACCCTGCCTGGGCTTGCCATCATGTTCACAATCCTATCAATAAATCTGCTCGGCGATGGTCTGCGGGACGCGATGGATCCGAGACTGAAGCGAGCTGGAAAGTAAGTCCATGGCCCTCACCCAAATAAACCGCCCTGTGATGCCAGCTGTCAGCCGGAACTCCACCACGCTCTCATCCCTTGCAAACTATGTTCTGGGTCTGGCGATCGGGAAAAAATCCGAAACCACTTTGCAATTCGTACGCGACTGCGTGCTCGACTGCGTAACTGCCGCGGTAGCAGGCTCCGACGAGGCCGGCGCCCGCTCTGCCCGGGCTGTAGCGGGCAGCGCTTTCGGAACGGGCAAGAGCTCGGTCTGGTTCTCCGGACAGAAGGTGCCTGCCAGTGCGGCCGTCCTTGCCAACTGCAATGCCGCGAGCATTCTCGACCTGGATGACGGCCATCGCGCCGCGACCGGCCATCCGGGAGCAGCCATCATTCCCGCATGTCTGGCAGTAGCCGAAGAGATTGGCGCAACATGGGTGGAGCTCGCGGCCGCCATCGTCGTCGGCTACGAAGTCGCGGTTCGTGTCGCGGCCGGCCGCGACTTCAGCCGCCTCGACACGATGTCGACCGGCAAATGGTGCAACTACGGCGTCGCGGCAGCGGTCGGCAGGCTGCGTGGGCTCAACCGTGAACAGCTCATTCAAGCCATGGCCATCGCCGGCGTCCACGGCCCCAACCAATCGGCGGCGGGCTATTCCAAGGTCATGGGAAACCACGCCAAGGAGGGGATTCCGTGGAGCACGCTCACGGGCATTCTCGCGGTGGATCTGGCGGTTCACGGCTTCACGGGCCCGACCGACATTCTCGATCATCCCGCGTATTTCGAAGCCTCGAACATCGTACGCGGCCTTGGCCGCTCCGCTGCAATCGAGCGCGTGTATTTCAAGCCCTATTCATGCTGCCGATGGGCACATGCGGCCATCGACGGTCTGACCGATATCCTCGAGCGTGACGGCCTGCGCATTGACGCGGTGGAGGAAGTCGAGGTGCATACCTTCGCACGTGCGCTCAAGCTCAATAACGATACGGACCCGGAGACCCTTGAGGGCGCGCAGTATTCAGTTCCCTTCGTGCTGGGCGTGGCTGCGGAATATGGGCGCGAGGCTCTGCTGCCATTGTCGGAGGAGTTGCTGCACGACCCGCGCGCCGTGAGTTTTGCCCGCCGTATCACCCTGCTCATCGACGCCGATCTGGATAATCGCTTTCCGGAAACCACGGCCGCTCGCGTCATCTTGAAGACCGCGACTGGCCAACATATGCGGGAAGTGCTGTATCCGCTCGGCGATCCCGACAACCCCATGGCGCGCCACCGGCTCATGGAAAAATTCGATGCCGCGACGCGCAAATATGACACCGCGGGCTTCAAGGCGGCGTTCGCAAAGTTCGACGCTGGCGACTACCATCCGCTGATCAAACAGCTTCAGGCCCCGCTGCGTAAGGCCTCGTGAAGGGTTGACCGCGCCCCAAGAGTGGAGAGCCCTCTAAAGGGGACGCGGCTTCCGCTGCCTGGGCAGCATATGCCGGCAAGATAGCGTTTACGTGGTTGCTAATGGTTGCGAGCATTTAGCTAGGCCAAACCGCAGGTTTCAAAGGCCTGGCGCTCTGCGGTTGCAAAGCCTATCGCGCATACGATGACGATGATGTTGACCTTGCCAACCAACTGGTGGTGGTGGCTCACGCAGGGCGCGGATCTCGGCGTGCAGGCCGCGAATACCGATCACTCCCTTTTCCGCTACCTGGCCGAGGAGGACCTGACCTGGCACCTGCACGGCTGGTTCGATCCGCCTGAAGGCGTGACAGTGTTGGCCGTCAACGAAGCCGGCAAGCCGATCCTCTACGTGGATGACGTGAGCACCAACGGCCGTCTCATCGTCACCAGCCTCGATCCGCTTTTCCATCATGGCTCGCACTTCATGCCTGCCACGACACGCTTCCTGAAGGGCTTCCTGCCCTGGATGCGTGATCATGCCGCGCGGCAATTGCCGACAGAAAACGAGGGTCTATCTCCATGTCTAAGAAACAGCACCAGGCCATCCGGTCTACGCTGAGCGGGACTATAAGCAGGCCTTCTCGACATCACGCACATGCTCAAACACCATGCGAGAGAACATCAGGTCATATCCCATGATAGTGCAGGGCGACGACCTGAATCGGTAACATCATGAGAAGGCTTCCCCTATATCGCTGGCCTTACCGCAACTTGCGGTGCCCCAAGGCCCGTTTCCGTGCGCAATGACATTAAAACAATCGAGTTCGAGGGTACCATAGGAACAAGGCATTGGCCAGTTTGGCCGCGTTCCCTGACGGGGGCTGGGTAGCCCATGTGAGTTCAAATCGAGCTGCCGCCGATCACTGAAGCCTGCGCCGGACGGCATCACTGCATAATCACGGTTCCGCCTTCGCCACCGGCGTCGTCGCAAATATCGCCCAAGTCACCATCAGTTCGCGGCGCTTGTCGAAGAGGTCGCCACGGCGGTAGGCGGCTTCGACCTTGTTCTCGATCGTGTGGGCAAGCGCCATCTCGCAGACATCGCGGGGAAAATGTGTGGTCTCGGCCGCCCAGTCCCGAAAGGACGAACGGAAACCATGGGCCGTCGCATCGACCTTCATCCGGCGCAGCATCATGAGCAAGGCCATGTTCGACAATGGCCGGTCAAGGAACTGGCCCGGAAAGATAAAGGGATTGCCGTTCAGGGTCTTCGCGGTATCGAGAATGTCCACACACCGATCGGGGAGGGGGATGCGGTGCTCCCGGCCGCCTTCATGCGTGCCTTCGGAATGGCCCAGACCGCCTGATCCGCATCGATCTCATCCCACCGGGCATCCAAGACCTCACTGGTCCGGGTGGCGGTGAGGATCAAAAACTCGAAGGCAAGCTTGGCTGATAAGCTGCTGTCGGTGGCGCGCATGGCCTGGATGAACGCGGGTACCTTGTCATAGGGCAGTGCCGCATGGTGGGCGTCACGATCCCGCTGTTTAGGAAGACCTTGGTCACACCCGCGACCGGATTGCCCCGCTCAGAAAGCCGGATGCCTTCTCCCAATCAAGGACCGTACCGACTCGCTGCCGGACACGGGGGAGCTCGGGCGCCGGAAGTGGCGCCTGGCCAATTGGCAGTATCGCGTTATCCACGGGCGAGGTAGGGGCCATATGTAGTCCCATCAAAGTCACCAAATTTGCTGGTATTATTGTTGCTATCATATTGAATTTTACAGAGGAATATGATATTTATCAACACGATAAAGATCTAATATGAAGTACGAGAAGAACACGTTGGTAAGCAAGGCCGTCTGCGCAAGCCCGCGCCCGTCGATGGCCGACCAGCGTATCTGCCAAAGCCACGAGCCTGTTGGCGGGCCCGCCTGACAGCATCGGCGTTCCCGGCGAGCAGGAAAAAGGGGATCGCCAGTGGTAGAAAAGGATGGACGCCTGAGTCGGCTGTCTGCACATGCCCGTGAGAGGCAGAAGGCTGCCGATGGGCACTGCAGGCGACAGGGCAGAGAGCAGGGCGTGGGGGAGGGGAGCGCTCCAGTATGAGTCATAATATGCCCGCGCGCCCGCGATGAGACTCGGCGTAGCGAATGCCGCGATGTCCGCCTAGTCGCTGAACAGAAACAGCATAGCGCCGATGGCGAGGGAGCTCGCGGTGAATAGCGGGTGGCGGCGTTCTACGATGAGCCGCAGCGCGACGACTACGCAGCCAATACGGCCGCCGACGAGCGCCAAAGCATAGCGCCACCATTCGGGTCATACGAGCACCGGGGAAATTCCCCCGGTCTCGCGGATGAGGGCAAGGCCGCTTGCGACCAGGAACAGCGAGGCATAAACGACGATGCCCTGAGTGACAATCTCGCAAGCGTCGCGCGAATGTCCCGCAAACGTGATGAGATGAGATCGAAGCGCATGGCGAGAGCCCTGCTGGCGACCAGCGGAAAGCCGATGAAAGTCAGGGCAATATTGAGCCAGCTTGCGAGTTCGTCCGAGCCGGTTATTCCCACCAGCTCGGAATAGCGCAGGGCGACCGCGATCAATACGACGGCCAGCAGACCGGCGGTTGGCCCTGGTAATTTCAAGGAATATTTATGATGTCTCAAGTATAGGCGCTGATAGAGCCGCCCCGAGTGGCGCGATCTTGTTCCAATCGACGAGGGTGTCGAGGTCGAGCGTTTCCGGCAATCCGATCCGACCACCTGTAACAGTGAGCGGGACAGCGAGCACCTGGTCTGTCATCATCATGTAGAAGCTCTGTTCCGCCGGTGTCAGCGAGCGTGCGAGTCTGGTCGCGAAATGCAGGCTGATGAGCGATCCGAGCGCGCTCTCGGCATACATTCCGACGCAGACCTCGACATTGGCGACCTGGGCCATCTCCGCGATCGCGATGGCCTCGGCGAACCCGATACGGCCCGGCTTGATGCTGATGGCCGTCGCTCCACGGGCGATGAAGGCGGCGGCATCCCGCGCCGTCACACAGGGGGTATCGACGAGGATCGGCAGCGCGCTGTCGGCGATGAGCCGGGAAAACGTCTCGTCGGGACGGAAAGGCATCGGGTCTTCCGCGATCGCCACCCCTTCGTTGGCCAGCAAGCGAAGATACTCACGAACGTCGTCCGTCCCATAAGCGCCATTGGCGTCGACCGTCAGCGTGACCTCGTCGCCGACGGCGCGGCGCACGGCCCGCAGAACTGCGCGGTCCGTCTCGAAGCCTTGCCCACCCTTCAGCTTCAAGGTCGAGAAGCCGTGTCGCGCGGTCATCGCAGCCGCTTCTTCGGCCATGGCGGCGGGCGGCTGGCGCGTCACGCACCAGCTCACCCCGACGCTGGTCGCTCCGCCCCCAGCCGGTCGCCACGGCCATTCTCCCCGACTTGCGGCGGCAAGCACCGCGCAGGCATTGACGACGAGCATCTTCGCCAGTTGGTTGTCGGGATAGATGGCAAGCGCCTCGCGTACGGCGCCAAGATCGGAGACATCGACCGCGGCAAGCGAGGGGAGCAGGAGATCTTCAACGAGCGCGATCAACGCACGCGGTGAGAGGCCGCCCCAGGTTGGCTTCACGGGCGCCTCCGCGACGCCGCGGGCGCCGTTCTCGCCAGTGATGCGAAGAAGGACGAATTCGCCCTCATCTTCGACGGAGTTGAACCACCTGACCGGACGCCGGTAGGGCAACCGATAGCGATGCAGTTCGTAAGCGACGATGCGCATGTGCGCCCCTCCCTAGGATGTAGCGCGACGCCGAAACCGCCCGCGCAGTTCCAGCAGGGCAGGGGCGGCAAGTACGGCGATGCAGACGAACAAGAGCGTCAGGCTGATCGGACGATCGACAAAGGCGGTGAAATCGCCGCCGGAGAAGATCAGCGTGCGGCGAAACTGGATTTCCATCATCGGCCCAAGGACATAGCCAAGAACCAGCGGCGCTGCGGGTAGCCCGAGGAGGCGCATGCAGTACCCCAGAACCGCGAAGCCGGCCACCGTCCACAGGTCGAAGACGGCATTGTTCACCGAGAACGCGCCGATGCAGACGAAGAACAGAATCGAGGGGTAAAGCAGGCGATAGGGAATGGATAGCACCCGCACCCAGATCCCGATCAGAGGGATGTTGAGGATGAGCAACAGGATATTGCCCACCCAGAAACTCATGACCAAGCCCCAGAACATGTCCGGGCGCTCGCTGAGCATGGTCGGACCGGGATTGATGCCGTGGATCAGAAGGATCCCCAGGATCAGGGCAAGGGCCGGGCTACCCGGAATTCCCAGCGTGAGCGTAGGGATGAAGGCGGTCTGATCCGCCGCATTATTCGCCGCCTCGGGGGCGATGACGCCTTCTAGTGCACCCTTCCCAAACCGCTCCGGCTCGCGCGAGACGCGCCGTTCCACGGCATAAGACATGAAGGAGGCAATCATGCTGCCCGTGCCGGGCAAGGCGCCGATGAAGGAGCCGATGCCGGCGCCCCGTAGCGATGGCATCCAGAGCCTTGAGACATCGTCGCGTGTCGGCATCATCGTTTTCAACGTGATCGACCGGCTGTCGACGGGCTCGGGCCGCGCGCCGCGTATGGTGGCGACGATCTCGGTCACCCCGAATACGCCCATCGCGATGCCGAGCAGTCCGAGTCCATCGCGGAGTTCGACGATGCCGAAGACGTAGCGGAATTGCCCGGAATTCAGATCGGTACCGACGAGGCCGAGCGCGATGCCGAAGAAAACCATCGCGACGCCTTTGAGCGGCGATCCGCCGGACACGGTCGACGCCGCGAGCAGACCGAGCAGGATCAGCATGAAGTATTCGGCCGGCCCGAAATCGAGTGCGTGCTCGGCGATCACCGGCGCGAAGAACATCATGATGAGGATGCCGATGCTCCCCCCGATGAAGCTCGACACGGCGGTCATCGACAGGGCCACTCCGGCCCGTCCCTGCTGCGCCATCGGATGACCGTCGAGGCACGCGACCGCGTTGGCCGGCGTGCCCGGGACGTTGAGAAGGATTGACGAAATGGAGCCGCCATATGCGGTGCCGTAGTAGATTCCCCCCAGCATGATGATCGCCGCTGTCGCCGGCAGATGGAAGGTCACCGGGAACAGCATCGACATGGCGATGAGAACGCCGATGCCCGGAAGCGCGCCGAGGAACGTTCCCAGCGTGACCCCGAGCGCGCAGTAAGCGAGATTCTCGAGGGTCAACGCCGTCGCGAGGCCGACGGCGAGATTGGACGAGAGGTCGCTGAAGAAGCCCGCGGATTCCATCAGAACGGCCACGCGAGGAGCTTGATGGGCAGGCCGAGCAGCACGATGAAGATCGCCCATCCAGTCACAGCAAGCCCGGCTGCCAGAGCGAGCATCTTCGGCAGGGAGAGTTCTCGGGACGCGAAGGACGACACGAGGACGAGGCTCACGACGGCGGGAGCCATGCCAAACCGCCGGACCAAGAGCGCGAAGGCGGCAATGGACAGGACGACGATGACAAGGGTTCGCCAATCGGCCTTTTCGGGTGCGGGGCCTTCGGACGCGACCGAACCTTGCCAGGCGCCAAGGACTGTCGTCAGTAGAATGGCCGCGCCGAGCGCGATGACCATTGCGCCGACGACCAGGGGGAACATGCCCGGCCCCATCTGCGCAAAGGACCCCAACTTGAGATTAATTGCGGCATAGCCGGCGAAGAACGCCCCGAAAACGATGAGGGCTCCGCCTGCGACGAGATCTCGCCCGCCTTGGGTCTCCATACGAATTCTCCAGCTGACAAATCGCGCGGGGTATCGGCGTCGTCGCCCAGCACGGACAACGGATCACAGCCGGCCCGCCCGCGCAGGTCGAGGGAATGACGATTGGTGCTCAGTGTCGGTTTCGGCCGCGGTTACTTGCCGAGGCGCGCGCGCCAGACGGCAGCCTGCTCCATGACATCCTTGGTCGATCCCTCTGGTCCGAGGTTCCTGACCGTCACAAAGATGCTTTCGCCGTATTTCCGCACGGCTTCAGAGTTCACGGCGTTGTCGATGGCCTTGGCCAGCGTCGCCTTGACGTCGGCGGGCAGCCCCTTCGGCGCATTGAAGAGGAAATAGTTCCGCAGTGGTAGGGCCGCGCCCTGCTCCTCAACGGTCTTCGCGTTTGCCGCGTAACTGCCCCGCTCATCCATGAAATGCGCCAGCACCTTCATCCGGCCATCGAGCACGAAGGGGACGTGGACCCCGCCGGAGATCGTGAAGTCCGCGTGGCGTCCTGCGACGAGCTGGAGCGATTCGCCGGAGCCCGAGGTCTGAGCGGCGACGAAGTCGATGCCAACCTCCTTGGCAAGCTGCTCCATTCCGAGCGTCAGCTGCGCCGAAGTTGACGAGAATTTTGCCGGACCCTTCGTCTTGGAGTATTCAGCCAGACCTTCGAGGTCGTCGAACGGCGCCCGGCTTCCCGCGACAATCGCATAGGGGATAACGCTCAGCGTGCCCATGAAATCGACGCTGTCCGGCTGCAACTCGCCCGAAGCGTCCGGCATGAACGGCTCGACCGAGAACATCGACGTTGACGAGAGGCCGAGCGTCTGTCCGTCTGGCTTGGCGTTCGCGACCGCAATTTGCCCGATAAGACCGCCGGCGCCCGGCCGGTTTTCCACCAGTACAGTCCATCCGGTCTGTTTCTGCATCTCCGTCGCGAAGACGCGCCCGAAGACATCTGTGGAGCCGCCGGCCCCGAATGGCACGATGATGGTGATTGGGCCGGAAGGCTGCCATTCAGCCCTCGACGCCCCGGAAATTGTCGCTGCCATCGTTATGGCAGCCGCGAACAGCATCGGCCTGAAGTTCATGTCTATTCCTCCCCACTTGTTTTTGAATCATCAGGCGGCCCGGTCCCCGACCAGACGCCCCTGTACCAACGAAGCTAACACAAATATGAACCGTTTCAATAATGCGTCGAGGAAAAAAATTTCACCTCACGACCACGCGGCGCCTAACCCGTAAAACCAGCTACCGAACTTCGGAAATTTATCTTGCCTTCGCAGCGGATTACCACCGGCTCCTCCCTGGAGCCCTCGATGCGGGCCATGAGGCGATCCCAGGCGATGCGCCCGATCTCGCGCGTCGGCTGCTCGACGGCGGAGATCTGTGGCTCTGTCAGGAGAGCCCATTCGGGTTCTTCGAGGATCATCACGGAAAGGTCGTCGGGGCAGCGCATGCCGAGCTGGTGCATGGCCATGACAACCCAGCGGCCGATGGTGCTGTTCGACGCGATTATCACGCTCGGCGCGTCGCGGCGGCGCACATGGCCGGCGAAGATATCGATGAAGCGCTCCTGATCGTGCCCGGCCTCGAGTATGTTCCAACTCGCGGCGCCGCCCGCGTCCGCCGCGGCTTTGCTCAGCGCGTCGCTGCGCTGGCGCGTTACCGACAGCGTCGGGTATTGGATGGCGAGTGAAATTCGTTTGTGACCCCAAGCATATAGCTGGCGGCTCGCTTCATAGATCGACTTCTGGTGATCGATCGTGACCTGGTCGAAGCGCTTTTCCTCGGGCACGTGCCGGTTGATGATGACGGTCGGCAGCTTGGCCGCATGGAGATGATCGAGCACCGGCTTCGGATCGAGCGCGGGGACGATGATTATGCCGGCGACGCGATAGGCAATCAGCCGCTTGATGCGGGCCAGCTCCCGGGCCTCGTCGTATCGGCTCAGCGCCTGGACCAGTTCGTAGTCGGCTGCCACGGCTCTCTCGTCGAGCGTGTCGGCAAGCGCGGCGAGATTGGCGAAGGTCGTGTGCGGCACGCACAGTCCCACCAGGGGATTGCTCTGTGCCCGCATGCCCTTGGCGAGCATGCTGCCGCTGAAGCCAAGCGTCTCGATCGCCTTCAGGACGCGCTCGCGCCGGGTTGAGGATACCGTCGAGCGATGATTGATGACGTTCGACACGGTCCCGACGGAGACCCCGGCCATTTCCGCGACATCATTGATGGTCGGCGGTTTGGCCCGGCTGTCGGTTCTGGATTTTTGCGCGGAGTCGCTGTCTCGCACGGGTCTCGATCTCCGGATCGTCCGATAAGCCGGACCTTCGGTCTGTAGTGCTATGAACCATTTCATGTCAACAACCGCAACGGTTTGGTCGTTCGAGCGATGCGGGGCGGATGGCGTGCTGGCGCCACCGCTCTGATCCGGCGAGCTTCGTTCCCCCGCTCGCCCGGGGTGCGGGCGCAGCGATTTCGAAAAAAATGAACCGCTTCATTGACACGGTTCGGCGATCGAATATTGTGCTGCTCGGTCGGGGAAAACGTTACCTCGATCGCATGGCGCCCGTGCTTCGTATCGCGCGATTCGTCGCGCCGACCGGATAAGCATGAATTGTCCCGGCCATGTCCGCGAAAATCGGGCAGCCAGACGCCATCATCGACGCCTGATCGCCCTCTATTCAGTTGAACGTCACGATAAAAAATGAAACGGTTCATAAAGGGAGGAACGCAATCGTGAGAATGAGGCTCTTCAGCACAGCCGTCACGCTGGTGATGGCACTGGCAGCCGCGCCGTCAGCATTCGCGCAGCCCAAGGAGCTGCTTATCGGCGCGCTGCTGCCGTTGACCGGGCCGGCGGCGCCGATCGGCATCGA
Organism: Hyphomicrobiales bacterium; assembly: GCA_930633525.1. Classification (NCBI taxonomy): domain Bacteria; kingdom Pseudomonadati; phylum Pseudomonadota; class Alphaproteobacteria; order Hyphomicrobiales; species Hyphomicrobiales bacterium. The sequence goes on along the minus strand of CAKNFP010000002.1, from coordinate 916,787 downwards.
GGAAAGGAACGGCGTTCAGTTCGCGGTTGATGAAGCGAATGCTGTCGGCGGCGCGGCCGGCGTTCCGGTGCGGGTGATCTTCGACGACAGCCAGGGCAAGCCGGACCAGGCGGTCCTGGCGTTCAACCGCATGCTGGACCTGAACAACATCCCCGCGCTGATTACCGCCTATTCCTCGATCTCCCTCGCCATCGCGCCGCTCGCCACGCGCCGCGAGGTGCTCGTGGTGAATCCGGCGGCGCAGACCAACAAACTCGAGAAGGCTTCTCCCTTCCTTATCAACACCATTCCCCTCGTCGGCGCGGAAGCGCGCGTTCTCGCCCGCTATGCTGTGGACAAGATCGGCAAAAAAGCTGCGATCATTTATGAGAACGCCGCCGCCGGGATCGACGGCGCAACAGACTTCCGCAAATATTTCGAGGCCGTCGGCGGAACGATCATCGCCGAAGAACCGGTCGAGTTCGGCCAGACCAACTACCGCCCGACACTCCTCAAGGTTGCCGCGGCCAAGCCGGATTTCGTCTATATCGCGATAACGCAGAGTCAGGCGGCGATGGCCGACCAGATCGGCCAGGTGGCGAATTTCCCGGTGGCCATCGGGAACACCTTCTCCAGCCCCTTCTTCGGCTTTCAGTCTACCGAGGGATGGTATCAGACCGGCATCCAGTCCGGCCAACTCGAGCCGGAGAAAGTCGCCACCTTCAAGGCGAAGTTCAAGGTCGAAGATATGGGCTTCTTTGCCCGTGAATACTACAATGCGACAAAGATAATCCTGACGGCGGCGACGGCGCTGATTTCATCCGGGCGCGAGGTCACCGGCACGGCGCTGCGCGACAAGATCCAAGAAATCAAGACGTTCAGCTCGCCCGTTGCGACGATTACGTTCGAGGCCAACAACGCATCCCGCCCGGTGGAGATTCTCCAGTATCGCGGTGACAGGCGTGTGTTGCTCGAAGCCGTGAACCCTACGCGATAGTCGGCGCTGGATCCTTCGATGCTTTATCTTCAGCTTTTCGTCGATGGCGTCATCAGTGGCTGCGCCATTGGGCTCGTATCCATCAGCTTCTCCTATTTCTACAGCACAACGGGAATATTCCACGTCGCTCACGCCGGCATCTACACGCTGTGCGGCTATGTGGCGTGGGCCCTCATCGCCGCGGGCATGCCATTCATTCCCGCCTTGCTGCTGGCTGTTCTGGCCGGGGCCCTCTTTGGCTATGCGACGCAGCGCATCCTCTACCAGCGCCTGTCGGATCGGCGGGCGTCGCCCCTGGTGATGATGATCGCCTCGATCGGCCTGCTGACGGTCCTGCAGAATGTCGTGGCGATCGTGTTCTCACCGAACATCGTCCAGTTCGACCTGCCGTGGCGCGTCGGGCATATGGACATCGGCGGCGTGACGCTGAGCCATCCCCAGGCGCTGATCGGCGTTCTGAGCATCGCGATCTTCGGTGCGCTCGCGATGTTCTCCGCGAAAACTGCTCTCGGAAAGCGCATCCGGGCGATCGCCTCCAATCCGGAGCTCGCCGAGATCACGCGGCTCGATCCGAAGCGTGTCTTTGCCTATGTCCTAGCGATCAGTTCGGCGATCGTGGCGGTTCCAGCGGTTCTGGTCGGCGTCGACCAGGCGATGCAGCCCTACACGTCGCTGATCGTGCTGTTGACCGCCGTCGTCGCCATGATCGCCGGCGGTATCGGCAGCCTTCCAGGTGCCCTCGGCATGTCGATCGTGCTGGCGGTCATCCAGTCCCTCTCGGTGGCGCTGATTCCCGGACGCTGGAGCATCGCCGCCGTGTTCGGGATCTTCATCCTTTTTATCCTGCTCAAGCCGGAAGGCCTTTTCCGGCGCCGGTTCAGCCGGGCGCTTTGAGGAGGGATGGATGAATTTCTTCCTCAGCTTCGTCATTCTCGCCGAGATATTCTCCATCGCCGCCCTGTGCACCAATCTCCTGATGGGCATCATCGGTATCTTTTCCGTCGCGCAGGCGGCCATCATGGGGATCGGCGCCTATACCGTCGCGTTGCTCATGATGAGCGGCGTGCCGCTCTTCGCCGCGTTGCTGGTGGCGACCGTGGTCTGTGCAGGCGTCAACGTCATCTCGTCGCTGCCATCGCTTCGCCTCGCCGGCGATTATTTCATCATCACATCGTTCGGAACGCAGCTCGTCGCCACCTCGGTCTTCATCAACTGGCAGGGCGTCACCGGCGGGGCGTCCGGCCTGTTCGACATTCCTCTCGCCGAGATCGGCGGCTGGACGTTCACCACCTCGCGGCAGTTCGTTCTGCTGTCGACGCTGTGCCTGGTAACTGTGGCGGGCAGCTTCTGGCTGCTGATGCGCTCGCCTTACGGGCGTTTGCTGCATGCAATCCGGCTGGACGAGATCGCGGCGGTTGCGGCCGGGCGGCGGGTCCTGAGGGCGAAAATCGGCGTCGCGGCCGTGTCGGGCGCCTACGCCGGCATCGCGGGCGCACTCTACGCGACCTATATCAGCTTCATCGACCCGACCTCCTTTGATATCCACGTCTCCGTTCTGGTGGTGACCATGCTCGTGGTTGGCGGTGCCCGGACGCTCGCGGGTTCGATCATCGGGCCCTTCCTGCTGATCGCGGTGCCGCAGCTTCTCGCGATGGTCGACCTGCCCTCGACCGTGCTTGGCCCGATGCGCCAGCTGGTCTACGGCCTCATCCTGATCGCCTTCATGTTGTGGCGCCCGCAGGGCATTGCGGGGAGGCGGTTGTAATGACCTATCTCGCTGTCTCCCATGTCACCAAGAAGTTCGGCGGGTTGGTGGCGCTCGACGATTGCAGCTTCACGATCGAGCCGGGGCGCACCAGTTGCGTGGTGGGCCCGAACGGCGCCGGCAAGACCTCGATCTTCAACGTCGTCACCGGCTTCATCAAGGCTGATACCGGGACGGTGGTGTTCAAGGACACGGACGTCACGGAGCTGTCGCGGCATGATCGCATACGCCTCGGGATCGCCCGCACATTCCAGAACCTGCGCTTGTTCGAGGAACTCTCCGCGCTCGACAATGTCCTCGTTTGCCTCGCCGACGAGGCCGGAAACGGCCCGCTGGTGGCGATGTTCCGGCCGTTTCACACCGAAGCCGTGCTGAAGCGCAAGAAGGCCGAGGCGGCCGCGCTGCTGGAAGAGGTCGGGCTCGGCCACAAGATCGATGCCCCCGCCTCGAGCCTCAGCTATGGGCAGAAGAAGCTGCTTTGCATCGCCCGGGTGCTGGCCACGCGCGCCGAGCTCATCCTGCTCGACGAGCCTACCTCCGGCCTCGCCGCCGGTGCCCTCGATGCGATGGTCGCGATGATCCACGCGCTGAAGGCGCGGGGACGAACATTGCTCGTGGTCGAGCACAACACGCGCATCGTGCAGCGGATCGCCGATGACGTCCTGTTTTTCCACCGCGGCCGGCTGCTGGCCCAGGGAACGCCGGACGAGATCACCTCGAACGAGGAACTAGGGCGCATCTATTTTGGCAGGGGAGACGAGCATTGACGCTGGAGGCACGCAAACTCGTCGCGGGCTATGGCGACAAATCGATTCTCGAGGAGGTGTCGTTCACCTTGGGGGACGGCGAAATCCTCGCCTTTTTCGGTCATAACGGGGCCGGCAAATCAACGACGCTCAAGGCGGTGATCGGCCTTATCGAGACGCGGTGCGGCGAGATTCTGCTCGATGGCGAGCGCATCGACCAGATGCCGATCGGGGAACGGCTGGAACGCGGATTGCGGCTCCTACCCGAGAGGCGCGGCGTGTTTCCAGACCTGTCGGTGGAGGAGAGCATCGATGTCGTGGCCGAGCGCAACTGCCCCAAGGACGGCTGCAAGATCACCCGCAATGACGTCTATGATCTCCTCCCCGTCCTCAGGGACCGACGCAAGGTGATCGCTGGCGAGATGAGCGGGGGGCAGCAGCAGATGCTCGCCTTTGCGCTGGCGCTGCTTGGATCGCCACGGTGCATCCTGCTGGAAGAGCCGTCAGTCGGACTCCAGCCGGATCTCGTCGAAGAACTTTTCGGGAAAATACGTGAAATATGCGGTCGGCTATCCATTTCCGCCATTCTGATCGAGCACAAGATCGCATCTGCCATGAAGATTGCTAACCAGGTCATCATCATAAACAGCGGTCGTCTGGTGTTTAGTGGTCAGAAATCCGAGGCTGAAAAAATCAATCTATGGAATTATTTTTGAATGCGGACCGGATTGTCCGATATGAATTTTGTTATTCACAACAATACACGCATTGTCCTCGGAAGGGGTTCGATCAAGAGAGCGCACGCGGCACGGGCCAGACAACTGCGCTTGGGCGAGGGGCGCGTCATCGACCGACAGGCGATCCGCGAGATCCTGGCAGCGGCTGGGTGAGGGAGCTATGAAAAAGCTGATAAACGATCCGCGACACGTCGTGCGGGAGATGCTTGTTGGCCAGGTGGCGGCCAACCCCGCGTTGGCGCTGATCGATGAATTCCACGTCGTGCTGCGCGCCGACCTGCCTGTGGAACCCGCCCAGCGGCCAGTCGCAGTGATCTCGGGCGGTGGCAGCGGCCACGAGCCCGCCCATGCCGGCTATGTCGGCCGGGGTATGCTAAGCGCCGCGGTGGTCGGCGATATCTTCACTTCGCCCAGCGTGGACGCGGTCCTTGCCGCGATCCTTGCAGCGGCGGGTCCCGCGGGCGCTGTCCTCATCGTGAAGAACTACACGGGCGACCGTCTCAATTTTGGGCTCGCGGCCGAGCTGGCGTTGCAACAGGGCATTCCGACCGCCATCATCGTGGTCGCGGATGACGTCGCCCTCCGCGATACGGTCGCCAGCGACAGGCGACGCGGCATAGCCGGCACGGTGCTCGTGCATAAGATCGCCGGGGCCGCCGCCGCACGGGGTGACCCGCTGGATCGTGTCGCGGAGATCGGCCGGCGCGTGGCTTCGCATGTCGTCACCATGGGCGTCGGACTGGGCTCCTGCACCCTGCCGGCGGCCGGTCGAGCCAGCTTCGAACTCGGACCCGATGAAATCGAACTCGGTCTCGGCATTCATGGCGAGAAAGGCGTCGCGCGAGAGCGGCTGCCGCCGGTCGACCAACTCGTGGACAGGATGCTGGAGCCTCTGCTTTCCGAGCTGGTCGTATCGAGCCAGCAACCGGCTGCGCTGCTGGTCAACGGGCTTGGCGCGACGACGGCGATGGAGCTCGCCATCGTCACGCGGCGCGCCTTGGCGGCCCTGACGGAGAGGGGTGTGAAGGTCGTGCGCGTGTGGACCGGCAATTTCATGACGGCACTGGAAATGCCCGGCTGCTCGCTGTCGCTCCTGCCGCTCGATGAAGAGCAGCAGGAGCTGCTCGACGATGCCACGACCGCACCCGCCTGGCCGGGCAACGGCAGGACCGGACCGGTCAAGTATGTGGTTGCGCCGCAGCCGACGCCCACCGATGCCGACGGTGCTGCCGTCGGACCACTTTCGCCCACAATGCGCAGGGTCATATCACGGATCGCAGCCGCGCTCGATTCCGCCGAGCCGCGCCTGACCGACCTTGACAGCCATGCCGGCGACGGAGATCTCGGCGCCAGTATGGTCAGGGGTGCCGAGGCGCTCCGCGCATTGACGGACAGAAGCTACGATACGCCGCAGCGGCTGCTGCGGGATATCGGCGAGAGCCTGCGTCGCTCTATTGCCGGAAGTTCGGGCCCGCTCTACGCGGCTGCGCTGCTGCGGGCCTCTCACATCCTCACCGGCATAGACCGGCCGTCGGATGCGCAATGGCTGGATGCCTTCCAGGGCGCCATCGCCGCACTGCAGGATATCGGGGGCGCACGGCCCGGCGACCGCACCATGCTCGACGCGCTTGTGCCGGCATCCGTGGCATGGCGTCAGAACGGCTGGCCGGCCGGCGTCAGCGCGGCAGAGGCCGCCGCCGAAGCCACTGCGTCGATGCGGCCGAGAATGGGGCGGGCCGCCTATCTCGGGGACCGGGCCATGGGACAGCCCGATGGCGGCGCGGTCGCGGTCGCGATCTGGCTGAAGGCTATCGAGGAGGCGCTCGCGTGACGACGAAACCCATGACTCTTTTCTGGTCCTCCCGCTCCCCGTTCGTCCGCAAGGTGATGATCGTGGCGCATGAGGTCAATGTGGTCGACCGGATCGACGCGATACGCGTCGCGGTCCATCCGGCCAATCCCAATGAACAGGTGATGGCCTCCCACCCACTCGGCAAGATACCGACGCTTGTCCTCGAGAACGGCACCGCCGTGTTCGATTCGCAGGTGATTTGCCAGTACCTCGACGAATGCTACGGCAACGGCACGCTGATTCCTTCGACGGCGGCGAAATGGGCGGTGTTGACCCGCCACGCCATGATCGACGCGCTTCTCGAAACGGCGCTGGTCTGGCGGCTCGAGGCGGCGAGGCCCGAGGGGCAACGACAGCAGAACGTCATTGCCGCCAGCCGCCGGCGTATCCGCTCCGGCCTCGATGCGCTTGAGAGGGGCAGCCGTTTCGGGGAGGGGGCGGACTTCACGCTCGACCAGGTGGCGGCGGTTGCCGCTCTTGCCTATCTTGATTTCCGGCTCGGCGAACTGGCGTGGCGCGAACACGCGCCTCGACTGTCAGAATGGTTCGATAATGCTTCAAGACGACCTTCGGTCGTCGCCACGACCTATGTCGATGCTTCCTGAATGCAATAAATCCACTCGTGTGGTTGAGACGTTGACGCCGGCGCGATCCGCAGATATCAAAATGAACCGGTTCAATAATGGGGGCGGAAATGACGAATGCAGTGCGTTGGGCCGACGTGAACGGGGCAGCCTTGCGCTACCGCATCGATGGAGCGTCAGGTCCATGGCTCGTGCTGATCCATGAAATGGGCGGCGTCATCGAGTCCTGGGACTTGGTCGTTCCGCAACTCGACAAGGAGTTCCGCATCCTGCGCTTCGACACGCGGGGCGCTGGAATGTCCGAGAAGATCATCGGAGACACGATCAGCCTCGACGATCTAGCGGATGATCTCGCAGCGCTGCTCGATCGGCTGGGGATCCATGAACCCGTCACCGTTGCAGGATGCGCGGTCGGCGCGGGGGTAGCCCTGAACTTCGCTGCACGACATGCCGCGCGTACGGCTGCAGCCGTCATTATGAACCCCGCTATCGGCATAACCGATGAGAACCGCCCGGCGTTGCTGACACGCGCGGACGCCCTCGAAAGCCTCGGGACACGCGGCGTCGTCGAACAGTCGCTTTCGCTCGGCTATCCCGAGGCTTTCCGGGCTGCCGACCCCGAGCACTTCGCGCTGTTCAAGGCGCGCTGGCTCGCGAACGATCCCGTAAGTCTTCGCGCGCTGTTCCTCATGCTGGCGCGGATGGACCTGTCACCCCTGCTGCCGGCCGTCCTCTGCCCGGTTCTCGGCATCAGTGGCAGGCACGATCCACTTCGGCCAACGGCTTACGTCCGCGATGTCCTGTCGAAAATGCGCGATACGCGCCTCGTCGTCACCGAAGCCGGCCATCACATGGCCGATCAGGCGCCCGTGCCGGTGGCGCAGGCGATCCTGGATTTCATGGCTGAGATCAGACGCTCGGGAGCCGTCGCATGATCCGCGAGCAGAAGATTGGCGATGTCCGCGTCGTCGCCATCACAGAATATGTCGGGCCGACCCACCAGCCCGAAGCAACATTTCCCGAGTTCGATCGCGCGATGTTCGCCCGCCGGGAGGCCGAGCTGCCGCCGGGCTTCTGGTACCCGCACATGGACCGCTTCGTGATCGGGATCCACATTTGGGCCGTATTCGCGGGACCGAACGTCATTCTGATCGATGCCGGCGTCGGCAATGGCAAGCCGCGCCCGGCCGCCCGCGCCAACATGCTGAACACGCTGGTTCCGGCGTGGATGGAGGCCGCGGGCATCACGCCGGAGCGCGTCACCCATGTGGTGATGACCCATCTGCATTCCGACCACATCGGCTGGAACACGCGGCTCGAACAGGGACGGTGGGTGCCTACCTTCCCCAATGCGCGCCATCTCGTCCCGCGCCGGGATTTCGAGTTCTTTCGAGAGCTTAGCGAAAGCGAAAAGGCGGGCGACCCGTCGTTCCGGGATAGTCTTCTGCCGGTGGTGGATGCCGGCCTCGCCGACTTCATCGAAGGCCCCGGCGAGATCGCGGATTGCCTGCAGGCGGTGGAGGCCTTCGGGCATACGCCGGGGCAAATGAACTATTGGCTGCGCTCGCGTGGCGAGGTCGGCGTGTTCTGCGCCGACATCTTCCACCACCCGGTGCAGATCCTGAATCCAGGCCTCAACACCGCCTTCTGTATCCTGCCCGCCGAGGCCAAGGCGACACGCGCGAGGTTCCTCGTAGAGGCCAGCGCAGAATCGGCCCTGATCATGCCCTGCCACTTTCCCTCACCGCACTGCGGATACATCCGCCGTAATGGCGAGCAATTCAGTTTCGAACCAGCCACCTGAACCCTATCCAGTGAGAACACCCATGGTAAAGAACAAGACGATCGTCACGTGCGCGGTCACCGGTGCATCGTTGACCCCCTCCATGTCGCCGGCGCTGCCGGTGACGGGCAAGGACGTGGCTGAGCAGTCGATCGGGGCCAACCGTGCTGGCGCCGCGATCATCCATCTGCACGCGCGCGAAAAGGACGGCGCCCCCACCAATGCGATCAGCGCGTGGAAGGAATTCGTGCCGCAGATCAGGGCCGAGACCGACGCCATCATCAATATGTCGGCGTCGCTGGGAAGCACCGCTGAGCAACGGCTGGAGGCCGTCGTAGAACTGCGCCCGGACATCGCGACGGTCATTGTCGGCTCGATGAATTACGGCCTGTTCCGCAAGGCGGAGAACCAGGGCGCCAGCACCTTCAATACCGAGTGGGAGCGCAAGGCATTCGGCCCGGCCGCCTATGATATCGTCACCTCGAACAGTTTCGCGAAGATCGATCGCATGATCGACATCCTGATCGACCAGGATATCGCGATGGAATTTGAGTGCTACGATGTCGGGCACCTCTACATTCTTGATCACCATCTCAGCCGGAAACAGGTGAAAAGGCCGCTGATCGTGCAGTTCCTCACGGGTATCCTGGGCGGGATTCCCTCGGAAATCGACAATTTGCTGTTCATGAAGCGGACGACCGAGAGGTTGTTCGGCCCGGATGTCCAGATCTTCACGCACGGGACGGGCACCGGCAATATCAAGGCCGCCGCACAGGGAGCGTTGATGGGCACTCACGTGCGCGTCGGCCAGGAAGACAACCTGTTTGAGTTCCCCGGCAAGCCCTTTGCGTCGAACGCCGCTCAGGTGGAGAAGATCGGACGCATCTTCGGGGAATTCGGTATCGAGTTCGCGACGCCAGCGGAAGCCCGCGCGATGCTTGGATTGAACAGCTGACGATCGCCGAACGCGCCACGTGGGATAACACCCTCGCGGATTTCGGTGGCTCAACTCGACGTCACGAGGCGTTTGCCGGGAGGCTGTGTTTTGAAGATCGCCACGTTTCTACACAGCGACGGAACGTCGAGGCTCGGGGCGGTCGACACCAGCCGTTCGGTCGTTACTGATCTCGCTCTGGCCGCCCGGATCCGTGCGCCAGAAGCGATCGGCTACGTCCGTGACGCGCTGGCGTTGATCGACGGCGGCGAGCAAGGGCTGCAGATGGCGCGCGAGCTTGAAGAGGCGGCGCCGGAGGAGGCTCTCGTGCCGCTGGAATCGGCCCGCCTGCTCGCGCCACTGCCGGTTCCGCGCTCCATCCGCGATTGCCTGGTGTTCGAGCAGCATCTGATAAACTACAACGTGCAAAGGGCGAAGGAGACTGGCCAGCCGGCCGCGATCATTTCGCCGGACTGGTACGAGCGGCCTTTTTACTACAAGGGCAACCGGTTTAGCGTGGTCGGAACGGAGGCCGATATTGTCTGGCCCGGCTACTCCAACTCCATCGACTTCGAGCTGGAGATCGCCTGCATTATTGGCCGGAAAGGCTCCGACATCCGGCAAGAAGACGCGCTCGCCCATGTGTTCGGCTTCACCATCTTCAACGATTTCTCCGCCCGGGACACGCAGGCTGTCGAGAAGCGGATAGGAATGGGCTCGTCGAAGGCGAAGGACTTCGACACCGGCAACGCGATCGGCCCGTGGATCGTCACCACGGACGAGATCGGTGACCCGCATCGGCTCCGCATGGAAGCGCGGATCAATGGTGAGCGGTGGGGTGGCGGCAATACGTCCGAGATGTATCACTCGTTCCCCGACATGATATCGTTCATCTCGGTTTCCGAGACGCTGCATCCGGGCGAACTCATCGGCAGCGGCACGGTCGGTACGGGATGCGGCATCGAGCTCGGCCGCTCGTTGCAGCCGGGTGATACGGTCGAACTCGAGATCGAGAAGATCGGCATCCTGCGCAACCGGATCACGCGGCGCGGACCCGACCGCTGATCCACCGCCGCGTGCTATTCTGCATTACTCCGAATTCGCATCGGGGGCTCAAGTCCGGCCGAGGAACTCGAGGATCATTTCATTGAAGGCCTGTGGCTGTTCCCAATAAGCTGAATGCCCGGCGCCGGCGATGAGACCCAGGCTCGCGCCCGGAATCGCCTGCGCGACACGCCTCATGACGGGCGGCGGGGCATACATGTCGGCATCAGAGGCAATCACCAGGGTCGGCATCCGCAAATCCCTGAGCGCCGCCAGATCGAGAGCACTGAGAAAGCGCTGTGCGATCTCGATCGGCCGCCCTTCGGCGGTCAGAGCGAGCCAGGCGGCGAGGCCCTCGGGATTGGATGCGCGATAACCCGGCCCCACCTCCCTGAACTCCCTCGGCAGGCTTTCGAACGCATGATCGCGCATGGCCATGGTGGCGGCCATGTAGTCGCGATCCTGCACGGCGACCAAGCTGGTCGAAAGCGTCAGGGATCGGACGCGATGGGGGAAGGCTATCGCGAAATCGGCCGCGAGGAAGCCGCCGCCTGCCGTGCCCACGATGTGAGCGGAGGGGACGTCGAGACGGTCGAGAAGCGCGGCGAGATCACCCGCGCCGGTGCCCGGATCAGCCGGATCACCGGCGTCCGAGCCGAAGTGACCCCGGCGCGAATATCCGATCACCCGATAGCCGGCCGCCGCGAGAACAGGTTGCTGATGGAGCCACATCGCTCCGCTGCCGACGATGGCGTGAAGCAGCACGACAGGCTCGCCTGCTCCTCCCGTGTCCCAGCACCACAGGCGCGCAGTCTCGATGTCGACGAGCCGTTCCGCAGCCGGCAGTTGCTCTGGTACGGGGAGCGGTTTCGACAGGAACGGATCGCCCTTGGCGACCGGATTAGTTCCCGACGCGTCTGAAGCAGCCATCATCTTACTTTCTGCTGGAGATGTCATTGCCATAGTCAATCCCACACCCGGGTAAAGCGACGCCATGGAGTTGACAATTTGAAACGGTTCATTTAATCGCGACGGAAGATGGACGCAAGGTCCACGGGCGACCGAATGCAAAGTCGAGTCGCCACGCTCCATGAGGAGGGAAAGCGACATGAATCACAAGAATATGCAACGCGCGATGACCTCGGCGCTATCGATGGTCCTGCTGGGCCTTGGCGCCGCGCTCTTGCCGGCCCAGGCACTGGACTATCCGACCAAACCCATCACCCTCATCGTTCCCTACGCTCCCGGCGGCGCCACCGATACGATCGGGCGGGTCGTCGCCGACAGCCTCGCCAAGCAGTTCGGAAAACCGGTGATTGTCGAGAACAAGGGAGGCGCCGCGTCGAATATCGGCGCCAACTATGTCGCGCACCAGAAGCCGGATGGCTACACGCTGCTGGTGGCGACGGACCCGGCGCTCTTCCTCAACGAGTTCGTCTACAAGGAACTCCCCTTCAGCCCGGAGAAGGATTTTGATCCGGTCACCCATGTCATGAATGTGCATTCCATTCTGGTCGTGGCGCCTTCGCTCGGCGTGAAGACGCTGGAGGCCTTCGTCGCCAAGATGAAAGCCGAAGGCGCCAAGTATAACTACGGCTCGCCGGGTGTCGGCGACGGCAGTCATCTCGGCATGGAATGGCTCAAGAACGAAGCCGGCGGCTTCGAGATGACCCATATTCCCTATAACGGCATGGGCCCGACGGTTCAGGGCATGCTGTCCGGCGACCACCAGGCGCTGATCGTCTCCGTGGTCACCGCCAAGCCGTATATCGATGCGGGCAATATGATCCCGATCGCGGTTTCAGGCACCAGGCGCGCGCCAAGCCTGCCGGATGTGCCGACCTTCGCGGAACTCGGATATCCCACCATTCGGCTCGGTTTCGCCGTTGGCCTGATGGCGCCGAAGGGCACCCCCGTCGAGATACGCCGGAAGATTTCCGACGCGTTGCGCAATGCCTTCAAGGACGAGACCTTCCAGGAAAAATACGTGACCGGCCTCGGCTATGAGGCGCTTGCCAGCAGTCCTGAAGAATTCGAGAAATTCCTGGGCGGTGCGCGCGAGAACGCGGCGCGTGTCGTGAAGCTCGCGGGAGCCGAGAAGCAGCAGTAACTCCGGCAGGATGCTGTCCCTTTCCATGAGCGAAGGTCTCCCGGACAGGGAAAAATGTCCGGCGTGACGTAGGAGGATACTCTGAAACGCTTGCTCGCGATGCCGGATGTCGGGGCCGGTCTCTTTTTCATCGCTGCCGGAGTAGCCGGGCTCTGGTTCGGCAGGGGCTATCCTCTCGGATCGCTGGCCCAAATGGGGCCGGGCTTCTTTCCCAAGGTCATCAGCGCGGCCCTGATCGGCATCGGCGTCACCGTCGCTCTCCGGGCACGGCATTCCGAAGCAGCGGACCTGTTCGGAAACTGGCCGTGGCGGGCGCTCCTGTTGATTCCCGCCAGCCTGATCCTGTTCAGCCTGTTCGTGCCGACGTTCGGTATCGTTCCGGCGACAGCGTCCCTCATCATCCTGTCGGGGCTCGCGACAGGGGAGGCCCGGTTTGGTGAGCTGATCTGGCTGGCTACCGCGCTCACCGTCTTCTCGATCGTCGTTTTTGTCTATGGCCTGGGCCTGGGCTTCCGCGTCATCCCCTGGGATTGAGACCTTGGACCTCTTTGCAAACCTTGCGCTGGGCTTCAGCGTCGCGCTGTCGCCGGATAACCTGCTGCTCGGCTTTATCGGCTGCTTTCTGGGGACGGCGATCGGCGTCCTGCCCGGGATCGGGCCGATCTCGACGATCTCCCTCCTGCTGCCGCTGAGCTTCGTCCTCTCGCCGCTCGGCGGGTTGATCATGCTCGCCGGCATCTACTACGGCTCGCAATATGGCGGCTCCACCACCGCCATCCTCGTCAACATGCCTGGCGAAACCTCGGCTGTCGTCACGTGCATCGATGGTCATGAGATGGCGCGCCAGGGCCGAGCCGGGGCCGCCTTGACGGTCGCCGCGCTGGGATCGTTCTTTGCCGGCTCGGTGGGCACGTTGATCATCGCCGTCGCCGCGGTGCCGCTGGCAAAGGTCGCGGTCAGTTTCGGGCCTACGGAATATGCGTCGCTGATGCTGTTGGGCCTGCTCGCCTCGATCGTGCTGGCGAACGGCCCGTTCTTCAAGGCGCTCGGCATGATCTTTCTGGGATTGCTGCTGGGGACGATCGGTACGGACGTCACCACGGGGACGGCCCGCTACACCTTCGGCTTCTTCGAACTGGCGGAGGGCCTCAATTTCATTCCGCTGAGCGTGGGCGTCTTCGGAATAACCGAGATACTCGCCAATCTCGAGAGGCGCGGCCAAAACACGACGACGACCCAGCGTCTGAGCCGCCTCTGGCTGTCGCGCGAGGATATGCGCAAGGCGGCCCCGGCCGTCGTACGCGGCACGGCCATCGGCTCGCTTCTCGGACTCATCCCCGGAGGTGGCATTCTTCTCTCGACCTTCGCCGCCTACATGGTTGAGAAGAAGATATCGCGGTCTCCCAGCACGTTCGGCAAGGGCGCGATCGCGGGCGTGGCGGCGCCGGAATCGGCGAACAACGCGGCAAGCCAGATCTCCTTCATTCCCATGCTCACCCTCGGCATTCCGCCGACGGCGTCCCTCGCCATGATGATGTGGGCGATGACCGTTCACGGCATTCAGCCGGGCCCCGGCGTCATGACCGCCAAGCCCGCACTGTTCTGGGGGCTGATCGCATCGATGTGGATCGGGAACGTCATGCTCGTGATCCTCAACCTGCCGCTCATCGGCCTTTGGGTGAAGCTGCTGCGCGTTCCCTATCGTCTGCTGTTCCCGACGATACTTCTGTTCTGCGCGATCGGCGTCTACAGCGTGAACATGGCGGCATTCGATATCAGCCTTGCAGTGATACTCGGCCTGCTGGGCTATCTGTTGCGCCGGTTAGGATGCGAACCCGCGCCCTTCCTGCTCGGCTTCATCCTCGGCCCGTTGCTGGAGGAGAACCTGCGGCGCGCCATGCTGATCTCGCGCGGCGATCCCGCGATCTTCCTTGAACGGCCAGTCAGTGCCGTTCTGCTGGCACTCTCGGCAGGCCTTGTCCTGCTCCTCGTTCTCCCGAGATTTCGGCGTTCGCGGCAAGAGGTATTCGTCGAGGATCAAAGTTGATATACAATCACCCGCAATGAATTGAGAGTGTTCCGTTGCAAGTTGCGGATTGCCGCATTGCTTTCTCCAGTTGGACGAAGCTCAGGCGGCGATTGCGTGGAATTGTTCCATGCGCGAGAGCGCCGGGTTCAAGACGAAACGCCTTGGCGCTTTGGGCTGGCCTATTCCCTCGCCTTGCGTCCACAGGTGACACGCTGGGCCAGCATTACCGAAAATGCGCAGCGACTTTCCGTTCCAGATGACCCGAAATCAATGTCGTGGATTGTTTCCGGGGATCTGGGAAGACGGGTATGTTCTAACCGACGGGCTTGCTGCCCGGATCAGAGATCGATGTCGCCGCCGACTTCGGCTCAGGTCTGCCGCTCGCCGCGCTCGCGCCGGCACTCCCTCCTAACGAGGCGGCCAGAAGCGCCTGCGCGGGATCGGCACCCTTGAAGCCGGCCTGGGCAAGGATCTCGTCGAGGACCGGCTTCTGAGCGGTGAAGCTCAGGAGCTGGCTGGAGAGATCGCTAACCGGATTGCCGCTGTGCTCAACGCTAGCACCCCCAAGAGCACCCGCTAGTCCGCCCGCGCTGAAAATCCGGATGTCGGAGATCTTCTCGATCGGCTTCATCGCCTGTTCGAGCGCTCGTGGCACGATATCGACCCGCGCCTTGGCGAGTTCGAAGTCGATGATGCTGGCGCCCAACGCGTTGCGTGCCTCGTTCTTGGCGCGCTCCGCGCGGGCTTCGGCCTCGCCGAGCTCAATCACGCCGGTGGCGCGGATCTTGGCGGCCTCCGCCTGCGCCTCCGCTTCGATCTTCGTCGCGGCCGCGAGGTTTTCCGCCGCCTGCCTCTCAGCCTCAGCCTTGACCGTTATGGCGGTGGCCTCCTGCTCGGCGGCCTTGCGTGCATCGATCACCGCGATGCGCTTCGCGCGCTCGGCGATCTCCACTTCGCGAGCCGTCGTCACCTGTTCTTCAGCGGTGGTGGCCGCAGCCTTCGCCGCGTCGGCGCGGGCGCGGGCTGCTTGTTCTTCCTCGATCTTGCGAGCGACCATAATTGCCGCATCGATCCGGGCAGTCTCGGTAATCTTGCGCGCTTCGGCTTCACGCTCGGCAATGCCGCGTTCAGCCTCGATGCGCGCAGATTCCCGGGCCTGACGGGCCTCGGACTCGCGCTCGGCAATACCGCGTTCGGCATCGAGGCGGGCGGTCTCCTCGCTCAGGCGCGCCAGTTGCTCCGCTTTGGCCGCCTCGGCCCGCGTCTCGGCGGTCTTGTTGGCGATGTCCCGCTCCTGGGTCAGCTCCGCGTCACGCTGTTCGCGCTCAATGGTCAGGCGTCGCAAGGTTGCCTCGCGGTCCTTGGTGGCGATTTCGACCTCGTTGTCGCGCACGATCTGGTTGCGTTCGCGCTTGCGCTCCTCGGTGATCTTGGTGAGAGCGGTCAAGCCCTCGGCATCGAAGCTGTTGTTCGGATTGAAATGCTTGATGTCGGTCTGGTCAAGCCGGGTCAGCGAAACTGATTCCAGCTCAAGGCCGTTGGATTGCAGGTCGTGAGCGACCGCCGCCTGCACTGACTTCACGAATTCCGCGCGCTGTTCTTGCAGATCGCGCAGGGACATGGTCGCGGCCACCGAGCGCAGGCCATCCACGAACTTGGCTTCGACCAGCGTCTTGAGCGCATCAGCGTCGTTGGTCCGGTCACCCAAGGTCTGTGCAGCGAGTGCGATGTTGTCGGCATCCGGCTTCACTCGCACATAAAACTCGGCGGTGATGTCGGCGCGCATGCGGTCCTTGGTGATCAGCGATTCATTCTCCGCGCGCTTCACCTCAAGGCGAAGCGTACTCAACGACACCCAGGAATAGGAGTGGAAGATCGGCAGAATAACCGAGCCGCCATCAAGGACCACCTTCTTGCCGCCCAAGCCTGTGCGGACATAGGCTTTGTCGCGCGCCGCCCTGGTATAGAGCGACGTCATGATGATGCCGATGACGACGACGGCCGTCACGATGACGCCCGCGATGATGCTCAACGAAAGGAAGTCCATCGGTTCAGCCCCTGCTGTTGTCGGCCGTATCGAGTGCTTGCGGCGCGGGGATCGCCTCGAAGAGGCCATCAGCCCCATCGACGATCACCACGAGCGCGCCGGTTTCGATGATGTGGCCCGGCGCAGCCCGTGTGCGCAGAGCATGAATGTTGTCGTGGCGATCCTTCACCCGCACGCTGCCGGGATTGCCCTGATCCAGCGGGCCGATCGTCACCGTGCCGACAAGCCCGATGAAATCGAGCTGACTGAGCGCGCTGGTCTCGTCGCGTGGGATGACCCGCGCGATCCCGCGACTGATCCAGCGCGTCGTCGGCACGGCCGCAGCCAATGCCGCCGGGACTGCAAAAACCAGCGGCAGAGGCAGGAAGACGGCCTTCGCGATCCCTTGGATGGCAAAGCCAAACACGGCAAAGGTCGATAGCAGTATAACCGCCAACACCAGGAGGGGCACGCCGCCGGCATTGAGCCAGGACATCCAGCCGCCAAGGAGGCCTGCCTCGTGGTCCCCCGGTCCGTGATGGCTGAAGCCTTCGTCCAGCAGGCCCGACGCCGACGCCCCGAGCAACACCGAGATCAACTCGACGAGCCCAAGCCCCGCCACCACCAAAAGCGCCAGCCAGAACGGCCAGGTGCCGGGCTGGATGATGACGGCCATTAGCGTTGGCCTTCTCGAAAGGCCTTGAGCCGCGCCTCGATCGCATCCTGGCGTTGCATCCGACCCAGTTCCTCAGCCTCTGCTGCACCGTCTCTTGGCTTGGGGGGCACGCCTGTCACGCGCTCCACAGCCGAGAGCGCGTCCGCCAGGCGCTGGTCGTTGCGTTGGGAGGGAGTTTCGGCCGTAGGTGCAGCGCGCTCGGCACGCTTGGCATCCTCAAGGCGCTTCATGGCGTCGGCGCGCGCAGAGGCGATGCTGCGCAGCGTCGCTTCAGCCTCTGCAATCTCGCCGGCGTTTTCGGCGAGCGCCTTTGCAAGGGCTTCGCGCTGCGCCTCCAGATCGATCTGCAGACCGGTGGCGGCGCGAGCAAGGTCTTCCCGCCCTTTTTCCAGCCCCGTCTTGATCTTCCCGTCGAGATCCCTGATCTCGGCGTCGAGATCATCGGCCTTTGCCTTGAGGCGATGCCCCGCCGCGACGGCGATGCCAAGGGCGGCGCGCGCCTCTTCCGAAATCTTGCCGATTTCGCGGATGGCCTGCTGCGCGACCGCGACCGGATTGGCAGCCTCGGCTGTATCAACCGTATTGTTGACGACGCCGGCGATAACACGGCCGAGGCGGGCAAGAATACCTTCATTGGACATCATGTGCTCCTTCTGGGCGTGGCGGCCGGCATGGACGCCGACGAGAACTCTGATCGACGAAACCGTGATGAACAGGCGGGCTTCGGAGAAATCGTCCCAGCCCTCGCGATATCCCTCCACCACATAAGGGACAACGGCTCTTCCGTTGACCGTGGCGATGCTGATGCTGTCAGGGCCCTTCACCGCAAACAGCTTGGAATCCAGGGGAATGTCGACAACGGGCTCGCCCGCCCGGCGCCGGCTATGGTCGCGTAGCGCCAAGGTCGCCATGCGTGACGGCAATCCCGTTCGTGCCCGGATGTCCTCGTAAGCCTCCTCGTGAAGAGCTACGAGATTTGCGCCCTTCGTCCCGTCGAGGATCGCCAGCGCCTGGCGATAGGCAGCGAGCGTCGCGTGGAGCGCGTCGCGATCCTCCGTAGAAGGCGACAGGACAAGCGCCATCGTGATATGCGGCTTACCGACCATACAGATAATATAAAGCACTTCATTTGTGCTTTCAAGGCCACCAAGGGAACGCGCGTCCTGGTCGGGCGCGCGTTCCCTTGGTGGCTGATGGCTTCGCTGCGGGTTAAGTTAGCAGCGTCCCGTGTGGCGTGGCTAACGCCGGCGGCCGGGCTAGCATCCCCGCCGCTCTTCTCTCCTATGGCTCGCCGAGAGGAGACCGCAGCTCTTGCGAACACTCATATGCGGCTCGGCAGCTGGATGCTCGTCCGATCCATCCAATATTCCGTTAGCGATGCGGCGCGGTATTGGGCTGGCGGCTGAATAGCCCTCGCTCACCGAGCGACGCCATCAGCGCGCGAAGGCCAAACGTCCATGGTTCACATGCGTCGGTCGTGCGCATCCTGTTGACCAATGCTCCAAGTTTAGGCGCTGCGATGGTTACGATGTCATCCAGCTTATGCGTGAAGCCTTTGCCGGGAGCGCCACGGTCATCCACCGGCGCGAACATCGTGCCGAGAAACAGCACCGCCCCGTCGGGGTATTGGTGATGCGGGCCGATCATTTGCGTGACGAGGTCCTCTGGATCGCGGCTGATCCTGGCGATCGACGAGGAGCCCTCCATGCGGAAACCATCGTCGCCTTCGACGACCAGGGTCACAACCGTCGCGCGGACGTCATCAAGGGTAAATCCGTGGTCGAAGAGGCGGAGAAAGGGGCCAAGCACACAGGCGGCGTTGTTGTCCTTGGCCTTCCCCAACAGCAAGGCGGACCGGCCCTCGACGTCTCGCAGATTGACATCATTGCCGAGCATCGCCCCGACGATCCTGCCCTTGGAGGAGACGGCAAGAGCGACCTCCGGCTCGGGGTTGTTCCAGCTGGATTGTGGGTGTAGGCCAGCATCCATGCCAACACCCACCGCGGACATCGGCGGGCCCTTTGTGAAGATCTCCGCATCCGGCCCGATACCGACCTCGAGGTACTGGCTCCATGCGCCCTGTTCGACCAGCACGTCCTTCAGCGCGGAGGCCTCGGCGGATCCTGGTTTCAGATTGGCCAAATCGTTTCCAACGAGGCGATTGACCTCCGCGCGGATGGTTGCGGCAACCGCCGGATTGCCGCGAGCCTTTTCCTCGATGACACGCTCCAACATGGACACGGCGAACGTGACGCCGGCTGCCTTGATCGCCTGCAGGTCGATCGGCGCGAGCAACCAGGGCTTCGTTGAATCGCGGTTGTCCGGCGGCGTATTCCGCAGAACATCCGCCAAAACCGCAATGCGCTCGCCGTCCAGGCCGGCGACAGCGCTGGCAGGATCATCGCATTCGCAAAGATGGCTGACCGTGAGCACGGAGGGGGTAACGTCGATCAGATCGTCGCCACGAACGGTCACGACACATGGCCCGTTGAGATCCGGATTCCAGACCCTGCCGATGAGCGTCGCTTCCCGCCAGTCCGCAGGCATGACCCGTGCGACATCAAGTGAAATAGAGGACATGATAGCTCCTGACTAAATTCGACGGGCCTCTGTGCGACTCGAAGCACCCGGCGCTATCCGGAGAGCTCGGCCGAATGCCGCCAATGGACATGTAGCGATGTTGATTTGCGAGTCAGCGACTGATATTCAGTCAGACGACCATTGATTGCGCCGTTATCCCTCGAACGACAGCATTAGGAGCTATTCCGCTCCTTGCCCATGTGACAATATTTTCTGTATATTTTCGACGAAGATCGATGACGGATGCTTCTGAATACCAGGCGACATGGGGCGTGATGACAGTGCGCGGATGGTGGAGGATCGGATGGTCCATCGGCGGCGGTTCGCTGGGCATCACGTCGAGGCCCAGCCCTCTGAGACGGCCGCTTTCGAGTGCACGCAGGGCTGCCTCA
This sequence comes from Hyphomicrobiales bacterium, assembly GCA_930633525.1. Lineage (NCBI taxonomy): Bacteria > Pseudomonadati > Pseudomonadota > Alphaproteobacteria > Hyphomicrobiales > Hyphomicrobiales bacterium. The sequence goes on along the minus strand of CAKNFP010000002.1, from coordinate 896,553 downwards.
AGATCGATCAGCCCGCCACGGGAGGTGTTGACGAGATAGCTCCCGCGTTCCGGAACCTCGGCCAGAAGCGCATCATTGACGAGATGCCGGTTATCCCGTGTCAGGGGTACATGCAGGCTGATGGCGTGTGCGTGACGGAACACCTCCTGCAAAGAAGCTTTCACAACACCCTTCGGCCAGCGATCATCGTCAAGGAAAGGATCATAGGCGATAACGTCCTTGAAGAATGGCCGGGCGCGTTCCATGGCAAAGCGCCCCAGGCGGCCAAGACCTACAATGCCAAGAGACAGCTCGGAGATGCGGTTTATGGGGCCCGTTGCCTGAAAGTCCCACGTCCCTCCGCGAATATTGCGATCATGGAACGGCACATGCCGGAGGAGCGCAAATAGAAGCGCCAATGCGTGTGTCGGCACCTCGTCGAAACCATAGTCCGGTACGTTGGAGACCCAGACACCGTGGCGCTCGGCTGCTGCGAGATCGATCGAGTCAACGCCGATGCCATAGCGGCTGATGGCGCGCAGCGATGGCAATGCATCGAAGACATCTGCCGTAACTGGCGCGTATTGAACGAGAAGAGCGTCAGCGCCACGACCCGCGTCAATAATCTCCGCCGATGATCGGCAGCACGCGACCTCGACATCAAAACCGGCGTCCCGAAGGAGTTCGATCTCAATATCGGGATTGCGGATTTCCGTGTCCGTAATCAGAGCCTTCATGGGGCAACTACCCTCCCTCTCGGCGCGACGGCCTGGACACTGCAGGCCGCCACGCCGCAAGCATTATTTTGGGTGGAACTGAACGACCACACGTTCTGCGAAGATAGGCGTACAGAATTCCTCGAAGAAGCTTTGATGCTCCGGCGATTCCGCGTAGTCGCGATAGCCCTGTTGATCATCGAATTCGAGCACCAGGCCGACGTCGTAGTTGCCCCGGAAGCCATGACGTTTCACGTGGGATTCTCCGCCCGATCCCTCATTGCCGCCGATATACCAGGACTTGATGACCGGAAGGCTTTCGGCAAGCTTGGGGAAATTTGCGAAGTAACGCTCAACCGCGATGGGGTCCGCGTCGGGTTTGAACTTCAGGATAGCCATATGACGAAACATGTTTCTCTCCTTTTCCAGCGTCTTATTCAAACGCAACGTGCCTTTCTGACTGCGTCACAAGCGGCGAGCAGCTTCGAGCGGCAACTCTTCTTGGACTGCGAGGCTCTAACCGTTTCGCTCTTGTGCGATTGCAGAGGAAGTGCCGCTCCACATGGTTCTTGATGCCTCTAGGTCGCGAGCCAACCGCCATCGACGCGGATTTCGGCTCCCGTGACATAGTCGGACGCGGACGACGCGAAATAGATCGCCGCCCCCGCGAGATCCGCAGGGTCGCCAAGACGCTGCATCGGAATGCGCGACATGACCCAGTCATGCCTGGCGCGATCCGCAAACAGGTCTTCAGTCAGGGCGGTGCGATAGTATCCAGGGATGATGGTATTCACACAGATGCCGTCAACCGCCCATTCATTGGCCAGCACGCGTGCGAGGCCTGCAATGCCGCATTTGGCGGCGGCGTAGGCCGAGACATTGCGAATGCCGATGTGAGAGTTAAGCGATCCCACAAAGATGATCTTGCCACCCGCGCGGCGATCAACGAGATGACGGGCCGTTGCCTGCGCCAACAGGAAGGCAGCTTTCAGGTGGATATCCGTGACGCGATCCCACTCTTCACCCGTGAATTCCAAAGCCGGCTTTCGGACCTGAGATCCCGCCGCATGAAGGAGCACATCAAGTCTGCCGTTCTCCGCGACAATCCTGTCGACAAGCGTTGCAGGGCCTACGGGCTCCAGCAGGTCAACGCTCACGGTGGAGGATCGCCCACCCGCGAGCCGGATCGCCTCGGCTGTCTCCTCCAGTTCGATGTGCCCGCGCCCGGCGAGCACCACCATCGCGCCGGCCTCGGCGAGGCCCGTGGCCATGGCCCGACCGAGCCCGCGTCCGCCGCCCGTCACCACGACGACACGTTCGGAGAGATCAAACAGTTTCACGCTCTTTGTCCCCCTAGGATGCGACAATCGCTGGTGCCCCCGCCGAGGCCGAAGGCGCGGATCGCCGTTCCGCCCAAGACCATAGCGCTCTCATCGGCGTTCAGGCCGGAGACGAGCGCACGCATGCCTGTCCACAATCCGGCATAATCGCCGGCCAGGGTCGAAACCGGCCAGTTGCTGGCCGCCATGACGCGGTCCGGGCCAAAATGCTCCAGCACGTGATCAACGTACGGGCGCAGCTCATCAGATGCCCAGGGCCAGTCAAGAACGATGTCGAGACCCACCGAGAGCTTGATAAAGACATTGGGCATCTGTGCCGCGTGTGCAACTTGACTGGCCCATGGCTCCCAGCCAGCCGCGACAACCGGCGGACGCCCCAAATGGTCGATGACCACGGTCATTTCTGGATGCCGCTCGGCCGTCGTCAGAACGGCAGCGAGGCGCGCTGCGTCATTCGGCACCACGTCAAACACCAGGTGTTGCGCCGCGACGACACCGATGGCCTCCTGGATGGCGGGCTGAAGCAACCAGCGTGGATCAGGCTCGAAATTGATGAGATGGCGTATCCCCACGAGCTTGTCGCGATAGGGGAGGGCATCAAGGGCATTTGCGGCCGCTTCCGGGCCTGCCAAGGGCACCCAGCCAACGACGCCGTATATCCAGGGCGTGGCGGCCGCGAATGTGAGGAATTCGATCGTCTCATCCCGATCGTTCAAGGACTGCATCAGGATGGTCCCGTCAACCTGCGCCGACCGCATCAATTGGCGGAGATCAGCGGGTGTGAAATCGCGGTCGAGGGCGCGGCGGGCTTTCTCCGGCCAGCTGTGGTTGCGATGTCCAAATCGCCACACATGCTGATGGGCATCGATGACTGTCACGCCTTCCTCCCGATATCCGCATCGGCCAGGGAAATCGGACCTTCGCCCAGCTGGCGATGGCTGATGATCGCGAGACCTGCGGCCGCGATCGCAAGCGCGGCCATCGTCCACCAGGCGGCGGCATAGGAACTGGTTTGGGCAATCCAGCCAAAAGCGAGCGGACCGAGCACAGCCCCGATGAACACTCCGGCCTGTGTGACACCGGTCGCGGCCCCGGCGGTACCCGGGCTACCCCTCACAACAGCGAGTGTTGAGAGGCCCGACCAACCCCATCCCATGCCAAAGCCCAGCGCGGTGCCGATAGTAAGCGCCGTCCAGCCCTGCCCGAGCGCGAGGCATGCATAGCCAGCCGCACCGCCGAGAAAAAGCAGCGATACTGCCAGCATCATTGGAAAATCCCGCCGATCGGCAACGACGCCTGCCCCAATTCTTACAATGATCGACACGATGCTTCCCATCGCGAGCACGATGCCGGCGCTGGCTTCCGCATGTCCTGCCGCGGCAATCGATGACACGAGGAACGCGGCCATGCCGTTCGCACTGCCGGCGCCGCAGCCCGACATGGCGGCGAGGGTGATCAATGTGGCGAAGGGCATCGTCGCTCCCGCCGCGTTGTGACGTGGCGGGAGAGGCGCGCTATCCCGTGGAAGCGCGAGCCACGCGATGGCCGTCGCCAATGCGGCCAAGCCGAAGGCCCAGCGCCAGCCCAGTGTCAGACCGATGAACGGCACCGCCAGCCCGCCGGCCATGGTGGCCAGCGGTATTGATGATTGCTTCATGCCGAAGGCAAAGCCTTGGCGAGCACCATGGACGTGCCGCGATACGGCGAGGTTCGTGGAGGGCTGTACCCAGCCGTTGGCGAGGCCGGCGAATGCCAGGCACGCAATGATCATTCCCACACTCCAGCCAATTGCTGCGATGCCGAGAAGCGTCAGAGCAGTCACCACGAGGCCTGCCCCTGTCGTACGCCAGGGGCCCATGTGGTCCGCGGCCCGGCCAAAGGCACCCGACCCTATGGCTGATAGACCGTAGAATACCGCGACGGCAAGTCCGAGCCCGAAAGCGTCCAGCGCGATGTCGTCGCGAATGAGAGGCGAGAGACTGCCAATGAGAAAGACGGGTATGATCGTCAGAGTCTGGGCAGCGACCGCCATTCCCAGCGCCCGCCCTCCCGAATGGCGCTGGCTCATTTCAGTGGCTCCAAGGCTCCGATCCACGGCATGCTCGCCAGAGCGTTCAGGTTCGCCTGTGTAACCTGTCGCAGACGCACACGGCGCGTCGAGCCGTCACGCCCGCTGAACATGCCAAGGCGCGCGAGCCGCTCGTTGTGGAAGCGCTCCGGCTCGAAATTCAACACGACGATGACGTCCACAAGGCCGTCTCGCGTGATCGCCGGATCGATGCGCGTGTCGCGGGTGATCATGCCGAAGGCCTGCTGGCCGAAGAGGATGCCGCCGATGATGACGACGCCCAAGGACAGCCGTGCGATCTCTCTCAGGGGCAGACGGCGTTTTGGCGCAGGGGAGGGGGCGATTGCTGTTGTCGCCATTTCAAATCCCCTTGGTCGAGGTGACGAGGCCCCAGCGCTCAATGGTGCGCCGCTCTATGGGCACCAGCAGATAGCGATCCATCAGCAGGCCGAGGACGCCGATCACCATGCAACCCGCGATGATGATGTCGGCTCGATGAAACTCCGCGGCGCGGAAAATCATCTGTCCGAGACCGACCGTCGCACCGACAAGTTCAGCCGCGATAAGAGCGCGCCAGCCGAAGCCCAAGCCCGAGCGGATCCCGGAGAGAATATAGGGCAGGGCTCCCGGCAGGGTGACGCTGAGGACAGTCTGCAGGCGGCTGCCGCCCAGCGTGCGCACGCCATGTTCCAGGACGGTCGGCACGAGTTGGACGCCAAGGACAGTATTTTGGAATACAAGGAAAAAGACCGTATTCCAGATAAGGAACACCACGAGGGCTGCTCCAATACCCAGCCATCCGATGACCAGCGGCAGCCATACGATGCCCGATATCGCATTGAAGAAGATGACGAGCGGACTGACGAAGGCGGATACGTTGCGGTTGAGACCGACAAAGAACCCGCCAACGACCCCGGTGATGACACCGACCGTCGTTCCGAGAACGAGGCGCCAGAGGCTGGCCGCGACATTCTCCCAGAGACTGCCATTGGTCGCCAATTCCCAGAGAGTCGCAAACACGGTCCAGGCAGCGGGTAAGGTGCCGATCGGCGGTTGGGCATAGAGCCAGTAGACCGACCAGATGAGAAGCAGAACCAGGAACGGTACGGCAGGCAGGATCTGCCAGACGATCCGCTCCGGCGAGAGAGAGAGCCGTCGCGCATGACTATTCTGGTTCATCGCCTGAGCACTCCCCAGCGGGCAAAGGTGAGGTTCTCGATGGGCTGGATGATCAGGCGGTCCACGACCACATACAGGACACCGATGATGATCATGCCGCTGATGATGCGATCGATCTGGCCGAATGTACGCGCGCCGAAGATCAGGTCGCCAAGCCCACCTTGCCGGATGAGCATTTCAGCGGCGATCAGGGCCCGCCAGCCGTAGCCCATACCGAGCCGCAGGCCCACGACGATGCTCGGAAGCGCACCGGGAAGATAGACATCGCGGACGATGCGCAGCCGGCTCGCGCCGAGGGACTGCAAGGCCAGCGCGTAGTTCGGTGGTATAGCGCGGACACCGAGCATCGTATTGAAGATGACCGGGACAACGAGCGTATACACGACAATCACGAGAACCGTCGTATCCGTAAAACCGAACCATATGATCGCCAGCGGAAGCCATGATATGCCCGACACGCCCTGGAAGAAGCGGAGAAACAGGCTGAGCGAGCGGGCGACATACTTGTTTGCTCCGACGGCGAAGCCTAATGGGATGCCGACGACGGCTGAAATGAAAACCGCGATGCCGATCGTGGAAAGGCTCGAGGCCGCGTAGTCGGCAAGGATACCGCGCGAGAACAGCGTCCATAGCGAGCTGGCGACCTGGGCCGGAGAAACGAGAACGCGGTCCGAGAGATCAAAGATCGCCTTGATCGCCCACCAGACCATGATGAGCACTGCAAATGGCAGAAGAAAGCGCGATTGCCGTAATAAAGTTCGAAGGGCAGATGAGATCGGGTTGCTATGAATAAGGGGTGACGATGTGGAGGAGGCGACAACCGTAGTCATGACGCCTCCTTGAGTAATGGTTTGTCTGACGATTGCGATGCAGGATCGATGCGCTCGTCGCGCACAAGTCGCAGAACCTGCTCGCAGATGGCCTGCATCTCGGGGTCGCTGGTGAATGACTCCCAGTCCCGCCCGCCGTTCTGGCGGCGCGGAACCTCGATACTGGCCTTGATACGCCCCGGGCGCCGGCTCATCACCAGCACGCGATCGGCGAGGAACACCGCCTCGTCAACGCTGTGCGTGATGAAGAAGACCGTTTTGCGGGTACTGAACGTCAGGCTCGCCAATTCTTCCTGCAGCGTCAGCCGCGTCATGGCATCGACAGCGGCGAATGGTTCATCCATCAGGATGACATCCGGGTCCGCTGCCCAGGTTCGGGCCACGGCGACACGCTGGCGCATGCCGCCCGACAATTCATGCGGATAGCGGTCCTCAAAGCCTCTCAGGCCCGTCAGCGCGATGAGGCGATCGACGATGCGATCCTTCTCGGCTTTTGGTGTACCGACGATCTCCAGGCCATGAGCAATGTTCTTCCGCACGGTCCGCCAAGGGAGAATAGCGAGTTCCTGGAACACGACACCACGGTCTCGTCCCGGTGCGGTGACGACCTTGCCATCGCAGATGATCTGGCCCCGTGTTGGCGTTATGAAGCCGGCGATGGCCTTGAGCAAGGTCGTCTTCCCGCAACCGCTCGGCCCGACGAGTGTGACGAACTGGGCGGTCGGTATCTTCAGATCGATTAGGCCGGTTGCCTGTACAGGGCCATCGGCTGTTTCGAAGAAATGCTGGAAGCCATCAACGATGATCTTGTCTGCCGTGGTCTCGGCCATCTTGCTCGCCCCTCATGCTGGTACGGGTTCTGGCTGAAGTCGTGCCCTGCCATCTTCACTCAGCCATACGGTTTCGGCGGCATCGGTATTCGGCACGCCGATGTAGCAAAAGACCAGTGACGCTTCCTCAGTTTCCGAGGCATTGGCGATCACATGGATCGCACCCGCCGGCACATAGACGAAATCGCCCCCTTCAAGAATAACTTCCTGGCGATCACTTGCATCGCTGCGCGCGTACCAAAGCTTGATCTTGCCATAGAGAATATACCAGACGACGTCGTTGGCGGCGTGATAGTGGGTTGGATTTGGGCCCGCTCCTGGAACCAGGATGCTACGGCCCATGGTCGCATTTGGCGTGTCGACGGTTTTATCGTTGATTCCAAAGCCAATACGTAGCGGCGGCTCGTAGCTCACGTCGGTGCCTATATTGCGCTGGCGAACAACCGTGACGACCTGCTTTTCAAAAGGAACCATCTTTATCTCCTTGAGGGGGCTTCAAGCGCACTACTTCAATGCGCCTTTGCATTCGGAAAGATTGGCGGGCAGGGGAGGGAGATCGGCGAATAAGTCCGGATTGCCTTCCATGATCTTGTCGAGAACACTGCGCTCCGCAAATTCGTTGGCGGACTTGAAGGCAGCGCCCTTGATCAGGCCTTGCGAGACCATATCGTTGCCGGTCTTGAGCAGGCCTTCATCGGTGCAGATGGAAATCCGCGGATCCCAGGCCATATGCCTGATGCCCTCGGTCGCGTCCGCCTCGTTCAGCCCATCGAGATGGTAGGTGGCGATCTTCGCGGCCTCGGCCGGATTCTGACGCACGAACTGCGTGCCTTCGGCAAGACCCAGTGCAAATGTCTCGAGAAGTGCCTTGTTGTCGGCGATGTATTTCTCGTTCGCAAGAACGCCGATGACATCAGCGACAAGACCCGGTGCGCCCCGGCTGACCGTAAGCCCATTGTCGCCAAGCTCGCGCAGGCTCTGTTGCAGGTATGGCTCCCAGGGAACCGTGGCGTCAACCACGCCTTGCGTCAGGGAGATCGGCATATCGGGAACGGGAACGTTGACGATCTGTACTTGCTTGGCGTCGACACCGTTCCGCGCGAGGTATTCAAGCAGGTATACCTCTTGCGTGCTGCCGGCGAGACTCCCGATTTTCTTGCCAACGAGCGATTTGGCATCGCTTGTAATGCCGCGGTCCTTGCGTCCGACAATGCCGCGCCCGCCGGCGACAGCAATATAGGCTGCGTCATTGTAGTAGGGAATGACGCCCTTGATCATGTTGCCACTGGCGCGGGCACTGGCTGTTGTCGTGCCCATGTTGGCGCCGCCCAGTTGCGCTTCCCCGGCATTCAGGGCTTGGGTGATCTCGCGACCGCTCGCGACCAGCTTCAGCCGGACATTCAACCCGCGTTTTGCCCAGTAACCGTTCTCAACAGCCGCAAAAGCTGGCGTCGAGAACAGGTTGTTCCCCAGGACGAAGACCACTTCCTTGGCCGTGGGCTGCTGTGCGACTGCCACACCGGGCGCGACCAGCATAAGAGCGGCGGCGGCAGCAAGATGTGCTGGCCGCATGAATTGTTTGCGTCTCATAGCGTTTCCTCTGGTTGTCCGCTTGTGATCGACCGCCTTGCTTTTCGTTTGGCCCATCGGGCCATGTGGCGGATTATCAAGCGAGGGGAGTGCAGGTCCGTCCTGTGCTCAGCGTCCCTCCCATCGTGGGGGCCTCTTGGCGACGAAGGCTGCGACGCCTTCGTGGAAGTCGCGGCTCCCATAAGTCTCCGCGATGAGGTCGCCGCCTTGCGGCGTCATCGCGTGCAGAATGCGCCGGATAGCCTCCTTTGCAGCTCGCATGGTTACGGGAGCGTTGGCCGACAGCCGTTCGCAGATGGCTGTGATACGCGTGTCGAGCGCGTCGGTGCTGACAATTTCCGCCAGAAAACCGCTGGTCAGCGCTTCCTCGGCGCCGAGCGGCTCAGCGAGCATCAGCATTTTTTTCAGCCGTGAGGCGCCGAAGCCCGCCGACAAGCGCGCGTAATTCGCGATGGATAGGCAATTGCCGAGCGTGCGGGCGATCGGAACTCCGAAGCGCGCATCGGGGGTGGCGATCCTGAGATCACAAACCCCGGCGATCGCCAGGCCGCCACCAATGGCCCAGCCTTCGACGACTGCGAGCGTCGGTACGGGAAGCGTCTCGACGGCGGACAGGAACTCCTCCATTTTGGCCTCATAGGCCAAGCCATCTTCGGCGCTTGTGAAATGGCGAAACTGGGCGATGTCGGTTCCCGCCACGAAAGCTCGGCCACCGGCACCGCGAAATACCGCGCAGCGTAACTCCCGATCGCCGGCGATGGCCGTGCAGGCGTCAGCCAGCTGTTCGTACATCGTCCAGGTCATCGCGTTGTGCGCGTGCGGCCTGTCAAATGTGACATGTGCGACAACGCCTTCGCGATGATATCTAACGGCTCCTTCGCTCATGTTGTGGACGCTCCGCTCTTCTGGCGGTCCCGTAGATGATCCGGGGACAGGCCGATTTCGCGCAGTATTTCTTCAGTATGCTGCCCGAGGATCGGCGGGGGATGACGCAGCTGCTGTGGCGTTCCGCTCATCTTCACGGGAAATCCGAGCGATTTTATCCGTCCTTCAATAGGATGCTCGATCTCGACGACCATGTTGCGCTCAAGCGTATGATCCGCCGCAAGAGCCTGCGCGAAATCGAAGACGGGAGCCGCGGGAACTCCGGCGGCCAGCAGTCTGTCCACCCACTCCGCGGCAGGCCTTGTCATGAAGACCGGCTCGATCTCGTCGATGAGTTCCAGCCGATGCCTCAAGCGCCCGACGTTATTGCCAAACCGTGGATCATCGACGAGCTCAGGACGAGCAATGACGCTGCAGAGACTGGTCCAGAGCTTCTGGTTTGCGGCGCCCACCACGAAATATCCGTCGGATGCGCGAAGCGCCTGATAGGGTGCGCTCATCCTGTTGGCTGTGCCCAGCGGCTGGGGCGTGCGGCCGGTTCCCCAATATTCGGTGACCTCCCAGATCGAAAGGCCGAGAGCCGTTTCAAACAGGGAGGCATCAACATGCTGGCCAAGTCCGGATGCCTGCCGTCCGATATAGGCGCTTAGAATGCCGTACAGTGCCAACATCCCGGAACCGAGATCGGCAATGGGCACGCCACATTTCACAGGCTCGGCGCCCGGCAGGCCTGTGGCGCTGAGCACGCCCGACATGGCTTGCGCGATCAGATCGAAGCCCGGGCGCTGTGACCACGGCCCCGTCTGGCCGAAGCCGGAAATACTTGCGTAAATCAAGCGCGGATTAATGTGAGCGAGCGTATCGTAGTCGATTTTCAGACGTTTCGTTACGCCAGGCCTGTTGTTTTCGACGAGTATATCGGCGCTCTCAACAAGCCTATAGAATACTTCTCTGCCCTGATCGCTTTTCAGGTCGATCTCGATGCTGCGCTTGTTGCGATTGAGTGCAAAAAAGCCCGGGCTGTCGTCGCTCAGGAGACGGAAGCCCATCGCCTTGCGGGTCTGGTCGCCCGTACCAGGGGGCTCGATCTTTATGACGTCTGCGCCCATGTCGCCGAGCAACATGCAGCAGAATGGGCCAGCCATCACCTGGCTGACATCGAGAACTCTGATGCCGGCAAGCGGAAGCGTCATGACGAGCGGCCCGGCAGGTCGGAATGGCGAAAGTTGCAGGATCGCTTAGCCGAATGCAGGCAAGCGTCAACAACGATGCAAATGGGCATCTCGAACTCCCCTCATGTTATACGGATCCGCTCGGATCCTATTTGTTGATATTGGACAGCCATCGCTTCTGACGATGCTGTCTGGGTTCGCAAGGAACCGCATATGCTTGCAGCGCGAGCGCTCGCCGACGGCCGCGCTCTCACCTTGATACTGCTCGCGCTCATGCACGAATAGACAAGGTATCGCGGATTATGAATATATATCTTAGTTTTCGTCTGTATTACAGACGAGTCAACCCATATTGCTCGATGATGGCAACCATACCAGATGCCGCCTTCTCGCGATGATCTTTATAAAGTTGCCTTGCCTTGTCGCCATCTCCACGCAAAATCGCATTTACGACTTCGCGATGCTCTCTCGTTGAATCCACCGGCTTTGGTCGCAGGCGCAATGTGAACATGCGCGCGCGATGGGACTGCTCCCAGATACCCATTACCATGGTCGCCAGTCGTTTATTCCCGCATAGTTCCACGAGCGAAAGATGGAAGCGTTCGTCGGCTTTCGCCCATTCATTCAGATCGTCGCGCGCCAATGCAATTTCCATGTCGTCGCAGGCGCGGACGAGAGGTTCGATCTCTTGTTGAGACGGTCGGCGGCGCGCTAGTAGTTCGGTCGCCGTCATCTCGAGGCTGATCATGATCTCATAGATTTCGCGCATATCCTGCGGCGAAAGTGGGAGCACACGCATACCGTGGCGGGGCACGACTTCTACAAGACCTTCTTGCGCAAGTCGGACCAGCGCCTCACGTATAGGCGTTCTCGACAGGCCCAGATCATTTGCGAGCACCTGTTCAAGAACGGCAATGCCGGGCGCATAGTCGTTATCGAGGATACGCTGCTTGATCTTTGTGTAAGCAACCTGAGCCGAGCGCTCGCCCGAGCGTGTCAACAACGAGTCGGATACTGCCTCGGCCACGCCTGTCATGTTCGAACTCGTTAGCGCATCCACATCATAAGACGCTAACGTATACGTTAATGCGTCCGTGGCAAGCTATTTTTGAGAGGGTGCGTGATTGATGGACGCGGTCCACGCGTCGACGCTGGTGATAAGCGGCCGTATAGATCGGCTTTTCGGCCTCCTGGAGGTTGCGGGTAACCCCGCTGAGGTTATTTCTGCACCAGAACTCGGTCCCTCGCCCGACTGCCCAAAGAAGACAGCGGTGAGCTTATTTCACTCTTCCAATTGATTGAGCGCGGGACTTAGCGGTGGCTCGTCATTAAAAAGTGACTAAAAATTGTCATCGCTATCATTCTTGGCGGAAGATAACGTCCGGTTGATTCCATGTCGGGGTCGCGGGGTATGTCATGAAAGTTCGGTCGGTTTCGCACGGCGTGTCGCGAGCGCACGCCTATAGGCTTGTTGCGCTCGGTCTCGGTGTCAGCGGCTTTGCGCAGGCGGCGCAGGCCGCGTCTCCTCTGCCTTCGATACCGACCACATACCAGACGCTGAATTTCGGAACGTACGACACGTTTCTCACCGGTATTCGCGGTGACAATATCGTCGGCAATTATACCATTCCCGGCGCGGGAGAAACTGGCGGTCTCTACTATAACATGACGACGCAGATCTGGTCGCCGATGCCGGTAGCCACTGCGAACGGTGCGAACTTCCCCGATGCCATTGGCTCCTCACCCTATGGGCCGCACTTCGGCAACCCGGACGGCATCCTGCGCGTCGTCGGCAGCTACCAGACCGCAGGTTCGGCGCCTTATGATCTGAGCTATCTCTATGATGGCGCGCGCCCTCCGGGACAGCAGATCACGAATCTGGTCTATCCGGGATCCAATACGCTCTATACCATCGCGCACAGCACGTTCGGCCATCGGGTTGTAGGTAATTACGACACGCGGCTAGCGACCGGCAACGCGTTCATCTACGACATCAATACGGGTACCTACACGACCAACAACATTCCCGGGGCGATCAGCACTACGGCCTATGGCATCTATGGCGACAAAATCGCCGGCGGTTACGGCAAGGTCATGGTCGACGGCGTGCTCCACGCCGAGCACGGCTATATCTACGATCTGACGACCGGCACCTATGCCACCTATGACCATCCCGGGGCGATCGCAACGCATTTCGAGGGTATCACGGGTGCCGGACGATCCGGCGAGTACAATCTTGTCGTGAACTGGGTGACCGCCGACGGCGTCGTGCATCCGGCGGTGATGCATGTCGACGCTCTTGGAATCGCGACCTGGCATGAAATCGACATTCCCGGCGCGGTCGTGTCGTCGAATTCCGCCTATGGTGACAATGTCATCGGCGTCTATGTCAACGGCAACGGTATCAATGGCTATCTCGCTACTATTCCCGGCATCTACAACCCGATCCGCAACACCGGCACGCTGACATCGAGCGGCGTGAACGAAGCCGCCCTGTCCGGGCGCAAGGGCGATGACATCGTCAATAGCGGCACTGTCCAGGTGAGCGGCAATGGCGGCATCGGCATGCGCGGCGAGACCTATGGCGTGCTGACCAATACCGGCACCATCACCGCCACCGGTGTCGCCGGCGCGGCCGTGGAATTGCACGGCGTCTACGGCACCTTCCTGAATTATGGCACCTTGCAGACGACCGTGGTCGCCGACGCCCTGCGCACCGGGCCCGACAGTTACGGCACGATGGTCGTGAACATGGGCGTCATCGATGGCCGGCTTGCCGCGACCGCGGGGCCGGCGAAGCTGTTCGAGAACAGCGGCTGGCTCGGCGTGAGCGGCACCGGGCCGTCGATCACCCACCTCATCAGTGGCACTTTCGTGCAGACCGCGGCCGGCACCTACGCGGCGCGCGTAACGGACAGCGGCAACGATGTGCTCGAGGTGACGGGCACAGCGCGGCTCGCCGGTACCCTGCAGGCGTCCTTCCAGACCACGAGCTTCGCGCCGAGCACCACACTGATCGCCGCGACGCAGGGCATCTCCGGTCAGTTCGCCAATTTCGTCACGAGCGGCTTGCCGGCTCTTTTCGACGCCACCCTCGACTATAGCCCAACCACGGTGACGATGAACGTCGCCGCTGATCTCGCCGGCATGCCGAACATGACGCCAAATCAGCGCGCGGTCGGCGGCGCGATCGACCGCATCATCAACACCACGACCAACAACATGCTGACCAGCCTGCCCGACGCGCTGGCTCCGCTCTATAATCTCACCTCGGAACAACTGCCCGGCGCGCTCGGCGCCCTCTCCGGTGAAGCCCTTGCCAGCGAGCAGACAGCGCTGATCGGCGACGCCTTCTACAGCCGTCAGGCTCTGCTGGGGCGTTTGCGCCAGGGTGGCTATGCCGACCAAGCCGGGCCGACCGGGGCGCTCGGCTATGGTGGTCCGGCGCTCGCCTACGCCAAGCCGGCGACGCCCGCCGTGCCATTCTCGTCGCAGGCGCCGCTTACGCCCGAGCCGTCCTTCAACGGCACGATCTGGGCGCAGGCCTTTGGCGGCTGGGGCAAGTATAATGGCGGCGCCAATACGGCGAGTGTTGACACGACGATCGGCGGAATTGTCTCCGGTGCGGATATCAGGCTCGACAATTGGTTGGTTGGCGGGGCAATCGGCTATTCTCGCTCCAGTGCCAACATCAACGCATTGGCGAGTTCATCCGATGTGAACAGCCTGCTTCTCGCGCTTTATGCCGGCACCAACTCCGGCCCCTGGAGTCTGCGCCTCGGCGGCACCTATGCCTTCAACCAGATCGACGCCAAGCGCACCATCGCCTATCCCGGCTATGTCGCGCAGGCGAAGGCTGACTACGATGGAGGCACCGCGCAGGCTTTCGCGGAAGTGGGCTATGGCTTCGCCCTTCAAAGCATCGCTCTCGAGCCCTTCGCCGGCCTCGCCTATGTTCATGTCAATACGGACAGACTCACCGAGACGGGCGCGTCCGCCGGTCTGATGGGTTCTGCCGGCTCCATGGGTGTCGGTTATTCTTCGCTGGGCCTGCGCATCGCGACGAAAACTGAACTTCCGGGTGGCATGGCGTTGGAGCCCCACGCTTCTGTCGCATGGCAACATGCCTTTGGTGACATGACGCCGGAGGCTCGGATGTCCTTCCTGAGCGCGCCGGGTTCGAATTTTACCGTTGCTGGCGTGCCGCTCGCACAGAACACAGCCCTGATCGAGATTGGGGCAGACCTGAAGATCAGCGAGCAGGCGCGGATAGGGCTGTCCTATGTCGGCCAATTCGCCGACAACGTTACCGTGAACGCCGTACAGGCAAAACTGGCGTGGCGCTTCTAGTCGCCTGACGAAAAGCAGACGCATGGCGCTGAGAAAAAAAAAGCGCGCTCTCGCCGAGCGGTGACGGATTAAGGGATGTCGCGACGATGGTAGGGGGCAGGGAGCCGCGGTGGCGCCCTGCCGATCTGAACTGATTTAGAACAGATTTTTGCTGTCGCTCCTTGGGTCATCGCTCACCTGGTGAGATGCGTAGAGATCTACGCCGACCTGCCGCCGCCATGGCCTTGCAAGGTTCGCGGGATCGATTTTGATATCCGCGACGGCAAGGGCAGGCATACCGCTCCTGGAACATTGCGCCTTCCACTGACCATCGGGGCCGGCAATTCCTGAAGGCACTGCCGAGCTTTGCGGTGCATGAGCCGAATAGCTGACCCAATAAGTGTTGCTCGCGGCATGCCCCAGCGCTTCCGCGGCAAAGGCCGGTGCCGCGGAAGGTCTCTCCCCTGAGGTCGAGAACAGCACGCAGTCCACATCAAGTCTTTCGTATTCGGTAAATATTTCGGGGTAGTGCGCCTCCATGCCGAGCGCACATCCGAAGCGGAGGCCTTCGACCTCGAAAGTGACCGGGAATTTTCCCGGAGTGTACATAAACGAGAGCTTCGTATTCGACAGCAGGCGCTCATCATAGCGTGTCGCCAACTCACCACGATCGGAGACGATATAGAGGCTGTTATGCGGCCGGTGCGGTGACGTCAATTGATGCGCCGACCCGAATACCGTCCAAAGTCCAAGCCGCCCTGCTAGCGCCTGGATTCCTTCCAGCTCTTCCCGCACAGTTCCCCATTCAAAGCGGGTCCAATCGGATGGACCTACTCCTGAAGGCCCGATCTCGGACATGATGCGTTTGTTCGGCCAGCAGGTTGTGCCTTCCGGGAAGTGTATGAGGCGAGCCCCCGCGCGATGCGCCTCCTCCATGAGGCTGCGCATTTCGGTCCCGCTGGCGCGAAGCGCCGAAATCTGGCGGGGATCATCAAACAGCGATGTTTGCGCTACAGCCATTCGCATTGAGCGGATAGCGGCCGCCTCCGGCGGTTTGCGAATATGCCGGAGCGCCGCGGTGTACGATTCACCGGTCTTGGCTGCGCGAGCACGTACGCGGCGCTTGAAATTTTTGTTTCGCGTCATTGTCAGGCCCTTCACGTCCCGAACGCAGTCCCCCAGCAACCCATTCGAAACGATCAGACCAGGACAACGGCCTGAGACATAGGTCCCTTTGCCTCCGTTCAAGACCGTGCTGGGGAAGGTCTAGGAGGTTAAGCGCAGGCCACGCTGAAGTATGATCGTCGAGACCGTCCTGATTCGTCAAGCTGGCGCTACGTCTTCCCAGGAGCTGGCTTGATCGCTGTCAGTCGACCGCTTCCACCTCGCCCATCACCGCCGGGACCGCCCGCGTCCCGACACGGATCGCAAGCTCGGTCACCCGCTTGATGGGACCACCGCGGCAAGGGATCGCCAGTTGCGGGGGCCGCCGCTGATGAGGCTGCTGACATCGGACGTATCCCAGACGATGAGGGACTGGGCCGTGGAATGGTCGATATGCGGCAACCGATGCCCCAGGGCCGACGCGGCATTCGTTGTGATCATCGGCAGCCACGCGCCGAGCGGCGGTTCGAGCTGGGCGCCGAGAATGCCCGCCGCCAGCGCCGCCTTGGGATTGTGGGTCCCGACCGGGCAAAAGGCATCCTGAACGTTGTCAGTACCAAATGCCACATTGGCGCTGGCATCCATCAGTTCTTTCACGGCGGTCAATCCACGCAGGCGCGGCATTCCGTTTCCGCGATCCTGCAGATAGAGATTGCTAGACGGCAGCGACACCACGGATACGCCCGCGCGTGCGATCCGGTCGATGCGGCGTTGGCGCGCCTCGCCTGCAAGCGAGCCGAGATTGCAGACATGCCCGCAGAGAACGGGCCCCGCAAATGCATTCGCTATAAGCTCCTGCGCGATGAGCTCGATGCCATCGAGATGGGGGGCGAGGCCCTCATCGACATGAAAATCGAGCGCCAGGTCGTGTTTCATCGCGACACGAACCATGTTGAGGATGCCCTCGCGCCGGTTCGGCTGATCGAGCACAAAAGCACCAAGCACGCCGCCGGTTGATGCGATCGTCCGCGCCAGCCCACCCGCATAACTGGCGTCTGCCATAGGCCCCACCGGCACGAGCGCTACCCGCTGCACCGTTACCCGATCGCGCCATTCTTCACAGAGTTCGCCGATCGCAGCCCAAGCGAGCGGGATGCGGGCGGGATCGCGCGCGTCGATATCCCAATCGATGTGGGTGCGCACCAGCCGCACTCCGGCCCGCCATAGTTCCTCAAGCGCGCGCGTGGCGCGCGCGCGCAAGTCATCGCGCGTCCAATTTCGTTTATCCCGAGCCTGGGCGGCTATCGCCTCCGCGAGCGAGCCTCCGGAGAAGTCGAGCCTTTCGATCGTGAAGCACTTATCGAGATGGCAGTGCGGCTCGACGAATGGCGTCGTGACGAGCCTGCCATCGAGATCGACATCCGCATCGCCGTCCGCGAGCCCCATAACCCTCCCGCCGCGAATGACCAGATGGCCGACCAGGCAATCGCGCTCTCGCCTGCCGCCGAAGGACTGAGGATCGGCTATCAGCGACAACGGCACGCGGACGTTGCCCAGTATGACGTCGAGCTGTTTCGGTTGCGCAGCGCTCGGCATCAGGTGGACCGGATGGCGGCACTGCCGGCGGAGGCGGCCGACCACTGGCGGAAGGCGTCGCTCAGCCTGCCGGACATTATGTCATGTTCGGTGGGCCGATAGTCCGCCGCGATCATCTTGCGACCCAGCATGTGCTCGGCGGGTCGGTTGACGGTGTCGATCGCGACGAGATCGTCGCCACGGAAGTGATAGACCGAGAAGGCATTGTTTTCCGGTTCACCTGCGACGAGCTGGCGGTCGGCGCCGATCGGCAGGCCGACCATCTGCAGCTTCATGTCGGCGATATCGGACCAGAACCACGGCACCGCCGCATAGGGTTTCGTCTGGCCAAGAATGACCTGAGCGACGTGGCGCGCCTGGTCCGTGGCATTCTGGACGGATTCGAGCCGGACATAACCCCCGGTCTGCCAATGGGGAAAGCGGGCGCAATCCCCGATGGCGAAGACCTGGTCCGCGGACGTCCGCAGATATTCGTCAACCACGACGCCCCCATCGACATGGATACCGGCTTGTTCTGCCAACGCGACGTCGGGCGCCGCGCCAATGCCGATCATGACGATGTCGGCGGGGAAGCTGTCGCCCGATCGTGTGGTCACAGCCTGAACGCTGGTGCCCCCCTCGAATGTGGCAACCTGCGCACCGAATCGAACATCCACGCCACCGGCGGCAAGGCGCGCCAGGACATGGTTCGACACGGCGGGGGAGATGGCCCGCGCGAGAAGCCTTTCACCGAGCTCCAGCACGGTTACCCGTTTGCCCAGCGCTGCCATCGTCGCGGCGATCTCAAGGCCGATGAAGCCGCCGCCGACGATGACGGCATGATGGGAGGCCGCCATGTGCTCCTTGATGTGCCGGGCATCGGCAGCCGTTCGCAGCGTGAAGATGCCCTCGCGGTCACATCCCTCGATCGCGAGCGAGCGCGGCCGCGCGCCCGTCGCCAATATCAGTTCGCGGAACGGCAGGTCGCCCTTGTCGAGGAGACAACGCCTGCCGGCCAGGTCAATGGCTCGAACGGTCGTCCCTGGCCGATAGTCTATGTCATTGGCGGCATAGATCGCCTCGCCGCGCAGAGGCTGCAGCTTGTCGTCGCTGGCTTTCATGAAAGCCTTGGACAAGGGCGGGCGATGATAGGGATAGCCAGGTTCGTCGCCGATCAGCGTGATTGGGCGCGAATATCCATCCTGCCGGAGCGAGACAGCGGCCTGCGACCCGCCGTGGCCGGCGCCGACGATCACGACGCCTGTGCGCGTCACGCCTGCGCTCATGATGCCTTCCTGACCGGCTGGTGCGGTGGCAGCGCTTCGATCTCGTCCGCCGACAGATGTTTCACATCGTTCCAGAAACGGGATTTCGCGGAGTTGAGAAGGCCGTGCGGATCGAGGCGCTTTTTCCAGGCGAGATGGCGAAAGTCCGGCTTCATGGAGCCCCCCTCGACGAAAGGCACATGCGGATTGGACGCGGGGCAGCCATGGGCATCATAGATGCGCATCAGTTCAAACAGACGCTCGTCGGTGGTGTAGCGCACGACAGGAAGGTCGAAGGCTACGAGTTCACCGTTGAGAAGTGCGAATTCATGATGCATGAGCACCTCGTCGCCAAATATGGCCTGTAATGGGGCAATCTTGCCGCTATCGAGCGGTGCGCGGAAGGTCACCTGAAGATAGGTTACGCCACGATCCTGCTTGAGGATCTGCAGGGTGGTGTGATTGTAGGAGAAATCGGACATCTGCGGCAGCCCGGCCGCGCGCATCGCCACATCGTCATCCGCCATCTCCCGACGCCCGCCCGCGACGCGCAGAATATCCTGCAGGCGCGCCGCATCGTCGGCCGCCACGACAGCGAACAGCAGCGCCCGACCGCTCTGGCCAATGCCGCCGAGACTGCGAATGGAGGCGGCGATGCGCGCGTCGATGGTTGTCAGCAGTTTCAGCGGAAGCGCCCGCTCGGAACCGGCGGCGATCCCGCCCTCGAAGGCCTCCCGATAGCCGGCAAAGGACGCGATCACATTGATCCAACGCGGCGAGGGGATTGTCTTGAGCACGAGGTCCGTGATGATGCCATTGAGGCCCCAGGCATGATGGATCGCGCGGATATCCTCGCCCTGGAAAACGTGGTGCCGGGGCTCCTTCTCCATGGAGAGCGCGCCGATGGTGTTGATATTGCCGCCATCGCGCAACATGCCATGGCGGATGGAGCCGATGCCGCCCGAACCGCCGGCGATGAAGCCTCCGATTGTGGCGAGCGCTTCGGTCGAAGGGAACAGGGGCAACTCCCGGCCATGGGCCGCCAGCGCCGAGTTGATCGCGCCGATCTTGCAGCCGGCCTCGACATGGACGGTATCGCCATCGATCGAAAGGATGCGGTTGACGCCGGTCATGTCGATGATCAGTCCGCCATCAAGTGGCACGGCTTGGCCGTAGTTGCCGGTGCCGCCACCACGCACCACGGTGGGCACCTGCCAGGCCACCGCCTGCGTAATGCAGCGCTTGAGTTCGTCGATCGTCTTCGGTGCCACCACGAGGTCCCCAAAGCTCGCGGCGAGCTCTCGATTGAGAATGGGGCTATACCAGAAGAAATCACGGGAACGCTTCTTGACGATAGACGGCGTATCGAACGACTCGATATCGCCAAGCTCATGGCGAAAGGCCTGCCAATCGATCGAGGTCTTCCCGGAAATGGACATGTTTCCTCCAGAAATATTTTATGCGTTGCCGGGCATGGGAGCCGCCTGCCCATCGCAGAACCGGCCGAACTCGGCGAGGAAATCGGCAAAATTGCGCGCGGCATTGGTGAGCAATTGTTCGCCCATCGCCGCCGTCGCCGAGGCCGCGTCTCCGCAGGCGCCGGCGTCGTTGAGTTCGTCCATGACCCAGGCCGGCCGCGCGCGGCCGGCTGACAGGCCGAGATGGCGGAATCTCGCTTGCCAGTCCTGCGCGCGGTTCGGGAAGTTGGCCGCGCGTTCCATCACGACGCGTTCGGGTCTCAAGGTCAGCATGGCGCTGGTCTCGACCAGGCCGGCGTGGATGCCATAGGCCTGTTCTGACGGATCGGTGAGAGCGGCGGCCTCGTTGAAATTGTACCAGTGACAGGTCGCCACCGTGAGGCCGAAATCAATTTTGATATCGCGCGCTGCGATATCAAGTATAGATGAATTTCCGCCATGTGAGTTCAGTATAACGAGGCGACGGAAGCCTGTTGTCGATAAGCTCTCTGCGATGTCCGTCAGTAAGCCCATCAAGGTCCTGGCCGAGAGGGTGAGGGTTCCCGCTATCGTGCCATGCTCGTTGCTCTTGCCGTAGGAAAGGGTAGGCAGGGCCAGAACCGTCAGATCTGGCGTGACCAGCGGCAGGGCTCGCTCGACGACCGCTTCTGCCAGGTCGCTGTCCACGGAGACCGGCAGATGGGGACCGTGTTGTTCCGTGGCTCCTATCGGCAGCACCACAATGGCGCGGGCTCGATCGAGCGCCTCGAAATCGATCCGGGTAAGATCGGCCCAACGGCCGCTGCGGCTTGTCATGATGATACTCCGCAGGGCGGGGCGTCGAAGGGGCAGAGCCGGCGTCGTGCGCGGACCGGAAAGGCGGCCTTGGCCTCGCAGCGGCAGCGATGATCGGGGGAATATCCGGACTTCATGTCACGAGCACCACGCTTCTCCATTGATCGCTTCGCGATCATAGTGAGTTGCGGCTCGTTCCTGGGCAGCCCTGTGCCATGGGGTGCGTTGAATGTCCAAGAAACGTGCGGAAATGTCAAGCCGCCTCTGAAGCGCAAGGCATGGTGGATAATTGTCCATCGCCGAATTGGCAAAAGACAACCGAGCGCATAGCCTGTGCTCAAAGAGGAAACAATGCGTATGAACACTGCCATCAATGCTTCCGATATCGCGCCGCCATTTTCCAATTACAGCCATGGGGTGCTCGTTCCGGGCCATTCCCGCTTGCTGTTCTGTTCAGGCCAGCTTGGCGTTGCCGCCGACAGACGAGTGCCCGAGGGATGCAAGGCTCAGGCGGAATTGTGCTTCGCCAATATCGAGGCTGTCTTGCGGCAAGCGGGGATGACGCTGGCCAATGTCGTCCGTATCAATGCCTATGTGACGGCGCGCGAACATATGGCTCCCTACATGGACGTGCGCAACGCGCTCTTTCCCCAGCCTTATCCCGCTTCGACCTTGATGATCGTCTCCGGTTTCTCCCGGCCGGAGTTTGTCGTGGAGATCGAGGCGATCGCGGCGGGACCAGCCTGACGCGACCGTAGGTACTGTTCCAGATGGACGACGCGCCCGGACCCGGCCGGCGCCCGCTCTATTGGTAGGAGGCGCCGGGAATGAACGGATAGCGCGTGATCAGGCGCTCATCGATCTCAACGCCCAGCCCCGGACCCTCCGGCGCGAGGATCGTCCCGTTCTCGATGGCGAAGGGGGGGCCGAGATCGTCGCGGAAGGCATTGATCGCCGAGACATCGGCCTCATAGATGAAAGCGTTGGGCGCGATCGACAGAACATGCACCGAGGCGGCGGTGCTGAGCACCGACGCGCTGGTATGCGGTGCGAACTGCAGATGCCATGTGTCCGCCAGCGCCGCGATCTTCAGGATCTCGGTGATCCCGCCGGTCTTGCAGGCGTCAGCCTGGACGAATTCGATCAGCTGCTCCGAAATCAGGGCGCGCAGTTCGTGGCGCGTGAAGTGGTTCTCGCCAGCGGCGAGCGGTGTCGAGGTCGCATCGCGGAGCCGCCGGTAGCCCGGCAGATTGTCCGGCGTGAACGGCTCCTCGAGCCAGGCAAGGCGACCCGCCTCGCAGATCTCGGCGATGCGCACGACATCGGCGCTGCGATAACGTGTGCCGGCATCCGCGGCCAGCGTGATTTCCGGGCCGAAGGCGTCGCGAATGGCACTGACGCGTGCCAGATCCTTCTCGATGCTGTCGCCGACCCGCAGCTTCATGAAGTCGTAGCCGCGGCCGATATAGCCCTCGATCTCCCGTTTCAGGTCATCGACAGGCTGGAAGCCGAGGCTGATGCCCCCGGCATAGGCGCGGATAGGCCGTCGTCGGCCGCCGAGCAGGCGATAGACCGGCTGGCCGAGGTCCTTGCCCTTGATGTCCCACAGGGCAAGATCGATGCCGCTGAGGCCGATCACCGCCGCCGCTCCCGGCCCGTGGGTCGCGATGTAATGTCGGTAGGATTTATCCCAGATCGCCTCGGTTTCATGGGCATCCATGCCGATCAGCGACGGCCCGAGCGCGTCGTTGATAAAGGCGGCGATCGTGCTCGGCGTCTGGGCGTGATGCGCCTCGCCGTAGCCCACGATGCCATCGGTCGTCTCGATGCGCACCAGCACCATGTCGCGCTTGGCGGACCGGCCGACGGCGAACACCGCGCCGCCGGGTGTGGGGCAGGAGAGGGCGAAGGCCTCGATCCGCTTGATTGTCGTCATTGATAGTCCTCCGCATCGTTCTCGTTCGTGTTGGACCGTGGCGCTCCGGTCATCCCTTGACGGCGCCGCCGCCGACGCCCGCAACCAGGTGCTTTTGCAGGAAGAAAAAGGCTAGCAGGATCGGCGCCGCCGTGATGACGCCGCCAGCCATCAGCACGCCCCAGTCAGTGGTGTATTGGCCGATGAGCCCGCTGAGCCCGAGTGGCAGGGTGCGCTTCTTCTCGCTGAGGATGAAGGTGCTCGCATAGAGAAACTCGTTCCAGGTGTGGATCATCACCCAGGTCGCGACTGCGACGATGCCCGGCTGCGCCATCGGCAGGATGACCTTCCAGAAGGCCTGCCAGCGTGTGCAGCCATCCATGCGCGCCGCATCCTCCAGCGAATGGGGCACCTGCGAGAAGAAGCCGCGCATCAGCCAGACGCACAGCGGCAGCATGTAGCTGAGATAGACCGGTATCAGCCCGTAGAGGCTGTCGAGCCAGCCGAGATAGCGCAACTGCACATAGAAGGGGATGAGCAGTAGCACGGGCGGGAACATCTGCCCGTAGAGCATGAAGAGCGGCAGCGCCACCGAGCCCTTGAAGCGGTGGCGCGCCATCGCATAGCCGGCCGTCACCGACAGGGCCACGCTGATGAGCGTGACGCTCACGGTGAGGATGAGGCTGTTGAGCGCGAACTGCCAGAAGTGGGCGCCAACCAGAAGGTCGATATAGTTCTGAAACGTCACGCTGTGCGGGACGAGCGCCGGCGGTCGCTGGAAGATCTCGTCTTTCGCCCTGAGCGATGTGGCGATCATCCAGTAGAAGGGAAAGACCGACCACACGAAGGCGATCCAAAGCGTCGTGTAGGTCAGGATCTTTCGCAACGACTTCGGCGTCCGCGTGCGGCGCAGCGCGTCAGAGCGCGGCGCGGCCGTGGTGCGGGATACGGAGACGGAGGCGAGGCTCATGGCTAATCTCCCTCGCGCGCCTGGATGAGCTTGAGATAGATGGTGGTGGCGATCACCAGCCCGACGAACAGCATCGTCGCGACGGCGGATGCCATGCCGAGGTCAAAGCGCTGGAAGCCATACTTATAGGCCAGTGTGAACAGGATTTCCGATGAATTCAGCGGACCGCCTTCAGTCATCAGCCAGATCGCATTGAAGTTGTTGACGGTGAGAATGAACGTGAGCACCGCCGCGATGGCGAAGGACACTCGGATCTGCGGCAGGATCACGTACCAAAGCTTGCGCCAGCCGGAGGCGCCGTCCATGGATGCCGCCTCCAGGATGGAGCGCGGCACGAGCTGCAGCGCCGCGAGCAGCAGCAGCATGACGAAGGGCGTGCCTTTCCAGATGCTTTCGACCGTGACCGCATAGAGGGAGGTGGCGGTGTCGCCGAGCCAGGGATGATAGTCGCTGATGATGCCGAGCTTCAGCAGCATCTCGTTCACGATGCCGACGCTCGGATCATACATCCACCGCCACGTCAGCACGGCGACGACGCTGGGCACCACCCATGGCACGAGAATGCCGGAGCGGAAAAAGCCTATCCCCGGCATGGCCCGGTGGAGCAGCAGCGCAAGGCCGAGGCCTAAGCCAAGCTGCGCAACCACGTTCAACACCACCCATATGAGCGTGTTGACGGAGGCCTTCACGAAGACCGGATCGGCGAAGACGCGCTGGAAATTGCGCATCCCGACGAAAGTGACGGTCCCATTGTTGAGGGTGCGCAAGGTGACGTCATAGAACGACGAGATGACGCCGGAAACCACGGGATAGACGACGACGCCGAGAACAATGACCACGGCGGGCAAAACCATCAGATAGGGATAGATGCGCGCACCCAGCCCGGTTTCGAAAATCGACGACCAGGTTCTTTTCAGGCCCGGTGCGTTCAGGGTGCGCGCGGTCATCCTACTTCTTCTCCAACAGACCCTTGATGGCCGTATTGGCCTCCGTCATCGCCGCCTGCGCCGGCTTGCCGCGGATCACCGAGTCCCACGCATTCGCGAAGATGCTCGCGTGGATTTCGCTCCACGGTGCGACGACCGGACGGGCGCGGCCCGCATCGGCCTGCGCCATGAAGGGCTGGAGCTGCTTCGGCAGGGCGGCGATCGCCTCGGGCGTGGTGGCGCTGGCGGTCGCCGACAGCCGCTCATATTTGCGCATCAGTTCCACGCTGCGCGGCCCGGTCAGCCATTCGATCAGGGCAAAGCTCGCGTCCGGGGACTTGCTGCCGGCTTTGGCGGCGAGGTTGTAGCCGCCGATCACGGTGGCTGCCTTGACGCCCACCGGAAGCGGATGAACGGAAAACTTGAGATTGGGATTGCCCTTGGCGAGCGCGGCCAGCGCCCAGTCGCCTGTCACGACCATGCCGGCGCGCTCCTGGATGAAGGGAGCATGGACTTCGTCCCAGTTGCCGGCCGTGAGAACGGATTTCGGCATGGCCTGCGACTGGGTGTAGAGCTTGGCCAGAAAGTCCACCGCCTCGACCGTGGGCGCTTCCGCGACATGCGGCACGCCCTTCTCGTCGATGATCTCGCCGCCATTCTGCCAGATGAAACTGTAGAGCTGGAAGGCGCCCATCCGGCTGCCGCCGAAGCTGGCGCCGTAGGTGTCCTTCTCCTTGTTGGTCATGGCAACAGCCGCGTCACGGAATTCCTTCCAGTTGGAAGGCGCCTTGGCGATCCCAGCATCCGCCAGCATGCGATCGTTGACGAAGAGGGCGACATTGTTGGTGTAGAGCGGGAGGGCGTATTGCTTCTCCTGGAATCGCCCGCTCGCAAGCGGCCCGGGCTGGTACTGCGCGGCAATGGGCTTTGTCTTGTCGGTGATGTCGGCAAGGAGCCCGGCATCGGCGAGGCCGGCAACCCAGGCGATGTCGAGTGCCATCACGTCCGGGCCGGCTCCGCCGGACAGCGCGACGAAGAGATTGCGCTCCATTTCCATATGCGGCACGGCCTGCAGCTCGACCTTGTGGCCGGTTTTGGCCTCGAAGGCCTTGATCTCCTCATAGATCGGAGCGTTCGGCCCGGGCACGAGAGGAGCATTGACCCACATCACGATGTTGTCGGCGAGTGCCGGCGCCAATCCAAGGCCAAGAACGATCGCAGAGATCGCTGCACCGAATCTGAGACTGCTTCGCATCTTCATTGTTTCCTCCGCTTTATTATTGAATTTATGTTGTATTGATGAGTTTCAAATCCATCAGCCGGGATTGATCTCGACATCCACTCCTGGCGCAAGCCACACGATATCCCGGCCGAACCACTTGGCGATATTCTCGGCCGTTGCCGGTTGGCCCACCGCGCGGGAATGGGACGCCGTTCGTCCCCGGACGCCGACGATCCCAACGTGATCAACACGCCAATCAGTGGTGAAGCCGCGCTTTGCGTCCACCGATGACGGCCGATCCGGATTGACGACGATGAGGCCGATCGCGGCCGGGCTTCCATCATGGCCGCTGGCGTCCTGGGCAAGCGTCAGCCGCGCCCCGTCGCGCAGGAAGAGCGGCATCCTATCGAGCGGCACGTCGTGAATGCGCCAGGCCGGTCCGCTGACCCATTCATCCGCCAGTACGTCATACCACTCGCCTTTCGGCAAATAGACCGCACGGGTATTGCCGTAGAAGGCGACGGGCGCGACGAGAATATCCTGCCCCAGCATGAATTGCTGATCCCAATCGTTGATCCCGCTCCAATCGATATCCGGGAAAGCGAGCGGCATCATGCGCAGCATCGGCAAGCCGCCGCTGGCGGCCTCCCGGCCGTAGTGTTCGAAAATCGGCCGGAGGGCGAGGTGGAGCCTCGCGTAATCGGCATAGATGGCCGTCGATGCCGCATCCATGTCCCACGGCTCCCGACAGCCGAGCCCGTGCAGCATCATCAGCGGCGTGAAACAGGCGAACTGTGTCCATCGCGCGAAAACCTGCGGCGTCGGCGTGCCGAAATAGCCGCCAAGATCGCTGCCGATGAAGGACCATCCGGAGAGATTGGCGCTCTGCACGGCGCGTATCGCGGATGGCAGGCCGGTCTTGGGACAGAAATCCGAAGTCTGGTCACCGCTCCAGATGGGCGCGCGGACGCGCGGCGAGCCGGAACGGCTGATGATCGCCGGCGTCTTGCCGTCGAAGGCCGCGATCGTCGCGTCGAGGTAATAGCGCACGAAGGCGTTATGGGCGCGCCCGCCGGTCTCGCCGGAGTGAAGTACGGCATGTTCGGGCAGCTGTTCACCGAAATCGGCCTTGAAGCCCACGATCCCCTGTTCAATGAGGCCGCGAAGGTTGCCCGACCACCAGGCGCTTGCCTCCGGGTTCGAGAAGTCGATGAGCGCCGCGACAACATTGGGATTGGCACCGGGACGGCGCGTGATCAGCGCGCCATGCCGATCGACGATCACATAACCCTTGGCGCTGGCGTAGTCGAAGGACTTGGTGCCGACGACGACCCAGGGACAAAGCCAGAGATAGATCCCTGTTCCATCCCTGGCCATGTCCGACACCATGCCCCAGGCATCGGGATATTTCCTCGTATCGAAGGCAAAGGAATGGACCTCGCTCGCCCAGTAGGCATCGATGAGCTTGACCGCCATCGGCAAGTTGAGGCCGGCATGGCCGGCGACATCCGCCGCGACCGTCGCCGCATTTTCGAAACGCCAGTCACCCGCCTTCCAGAGGCCGAAGAAATGCGCGTCCGGCATCAGCGGTGGACCGATCCGCGCGATCAGCGCCGCATAGAGTTCTTCGAGGCCGCCGCGATCGATATCCAGCGTCAGGCTCTCGCCTTCGACCTGGACGCGCAAAACGTTGGGATCGAAGGGCGCGGCGATGTGGAAGACGGCAGGCGCCTCGTCGGGCAGGAAGAGGGAATAGCCGAGCGTCGTGGCGATCCACGGGCTCGGCAGATAGGTGCCGTTGCCGAGGCCAAAGTTCTCCAGGTAGAAGCGGACTGACTGGCCGCGCAGATCGAGCGTCTCGAAACGCTCGCCGCCGCCGAAGGCCTGGAACTTGGCCGGCACGGCAAAAGCGATCTCGACAGCTGCGGCTCCTGCGCGGGTGACGACGATCCGTGTCCCGCCACCGGGCTTCTCTGTGACGCTGACGGTACTGCCGGCTTCGGAGAAGGGCACCGTCGTCCACGATCCGCCGGCCGCACGCCAGCCGATGCTCACGGGATGATCGGGCGCCCTTGCGTGAAACGCGCCTGCCTGGTTGTCGGGCTGGCTATCAGGCATGGTCCACCTTCACGCCGAACTGGCGGCCGAGATGCGAGACGGCATCGCCCCAATGGCCGTACACCGCTGTGACATGGTGCTCATAGCCCTCATCGATGAACTGCCGAACCAGCGCCTCTGCCGTGCCGGCCGACGGGCGGAAATAACCGGCGGCGCGGTTCGCGCTGGACCGCTGATCCTCGATGACACCTTCGGTCGCGAAGATCCTGAGCGAACCATCGGCGCGCATGGACAAGCGAAACAGCGTCATCGGGCCGGCGCGCAGCGGGAAGGTCTCCTGTTTCAGAACGGGATCGAGCGAACGCGGCCCGTCCGCCAGCCGCGGGCTGACGCCATAATGCCAGAGCACGAGGCGATTGTTGGCGCGGTCGATGCCGGAGATGTCAGTGAGGAAGGGCAGGGAGCCTGGATCGAAGGCGCGCGCCACGAGGGCGGATACCGCGCCCATGACGTCGCCCTCAGGCGCGATCGGCGTTGCCCGATCGGAGAGTTCGCCGAGCGCGGCCCAGGTGCCGCGGAAATTATCGGCATAGAGAATTTCAGGCCAGTCCCTCAGCGCGATGGCATCCGCCTTGACGGCATCGAGCCCGGCCGCGAGGCGCGCATAGGTCCGCCCCAAGGTGGTGCGGCCCGCCTCGGCCTCGCCGCCGTCGAAGCTCGCTTCGGCCCAACGTGCCGCAGCCGTCTTTTCGGCCTCGGCCGTCGCCTTGCAGCCATCGAGAAATCGCACGAGCGTCACCTGTTCGATGGTGATGCCGAGCGCGCGTTTGACGGCCCAGGGGTCAACGGCGAGATTTGTGAACCAGTCGGCATGGCTGCCGATGAGCACGATGCGCGCGCCCCTGACACGCGCGTTGGCGCGCGCGGCGGCCGCAAAAGCCCTCATGTCGCGGGCGAGCTCGTCATCGCCCGGATTGCCCATCAGCAAGGTGAATCGCTGGCCGAAGCGTGCCAGCGTTGACGCCCACAGCTGCGCACCACAGAGCGAATTGGTGATGATGGCGTCGTTTTCCTCAAGCGCCCAGAGGGCGAGAGGCATCGCGCGCTCACCAACTGCTGCCAGCACTTCGTGGAGAAGATCGGCGGTGCAGAAGGTCGAGAGCTGGATAACCAGTCCATCGAGATCGTCGAGATCAAGACTCTCAAGTGCCGCCGCGCAGCTCGCACGGTCACGCGCCAGTGTTCCGGAAACCTTGAACCGCCCCGCGAGCCGTTCCTCTCCGACGAGATTGTGCGTCCGCGCGATCAACTCTTGCGCCGCCGCCTCTGAAAACAGCGAAGAGGCGACGAAGAGGATACCGACCCGGCTCTCGCCCGTTTCGGCGGCCTGGTTTCTTGTCAGCATTTAGGCGATCTCCTCCAGCGCGGTCTGGGAGTCGGCTCTTGCGTCCAGTCCTCCGCCGCTTACGAAACAATAGGCTGCGTAATAGAGCGCCGCCCGCGGATCATTCCCGATGGACGGTGCGATGAAAGACAGGCTGAGGCGGCGTTCGTCGAAACCGCCGAGCAGGCTCTCGTCAAGGCCGGCGATGATGGCTGCGCGATCTTCCTCCGGCATCAGGGACGGCCAGCCGCTGATCACCACCGAAGAAAGGGGATGCAGGTTCAGTGCGTTGCCGAGACCTAGTCCCAGCATGCCCAGTCTCTCCCGGAGCGCCGCCCGCGCGCCGCTATCGAGGTCGAGCACTTCGATGAAGCTGTCGCCGCGATGCAGGATCTCGCCGGCGGCAAGGCCGAGGATCGACGAGATGGCCCTCAGCGACGTATAGGCCTCGATGCAACCCCGGTGCCCGCAGCGACAGACAAGGCCATTACGCTCGATCACCATGTGGCCGATCTCGAAGGCCGAGAAGGCATCGATTGAGGCGGCCTCGTTGACGATGACGCCGGCAACGCCGTGGCCGACGAAGAGGAACAGGTGATGGCCGGCCACCGGATACCGCGTGCTTTGGGAATAGCGGTGAAACGCGGCCTGCGCGACGACAGAGTTGGTGAGTTCAAGCGGCATGCCCGGAAGGGCCTCGCCGAGAAAATCGCGCAGGCGTGCAACGTCCCAAGGGTAGATTGCATTGCCTGCCTCGCGACCATAGCCGGGAATAGAGAGAGCCGCTTGGCGAATGGTGATGCCGCGCTTCTCCGCCCAGGCCAGCATGGCAGCGGCGCTGCGCCGGAACAGTTGCTCGAACGCGTCCTGGTCGAGCTGCGGCGAGGCCGGCATCCTGTCCACATAATCGAGCGTTCCGGCGAGATCACCAATGCCGAAGGAAAGCCGGCTATTGGAAAGCTCGATGCCCGCAACAGCCACGCTATTGCTTAGTGTAACAAGAGATGTTGGACCGCCGCTGTAAGGGGCGGGATGGCGGGTTTCTTGGACGAGATTTTCGCTGCGCAACTCGGCGAGGATACGCGAAACACTGGCCTCTGTCAGTCTCGTCTCGCGCGCGATAGCCGAGCGAAATGCCCCACCAGTCCGCAATAAATTCTCGAGCACGGTGGCCCGTGTCTCTCTCCTGCTCCTTGGGGCAGCCCTTCCCAACATTGTTTATCCGTTATATTTACACTGTGTAAATATTGTGCTTTAAAAAGAAAAATTGTCAACACGGGAGCGAGACGAAAGTGGCAGAGTTGACACTGCGGACCGTTGAGAAGCGGTTTGGCAACGTCCGGGCCGTCCAGGCCGTCGATCTCGATGTGGAACACGGCGAATTCATCGTGCTGGTGGGGCCATCCGGCTGTGGAAAGAGCACGCTGCTGCGCATGATCGCCGGGCTTGAGGAGATCTCCTCCGGCGAGATCCAGCTCGATGGCAGGAGCCTCAACGCCGTTGCGCCGCGCGACCGCGACATGGCCATGGTGTTTCAGGACTATGCGCTCTACCCCCACATGACCGTAGCGGAAAACCTCGGCTTCGCGCTCAAGATGCGGGACATGGCGGGATCCGAGATCGAGGCCAAGGTGCATGAAGTAGCGCGGATGCTTGAGCTCGACGCCTTGCTCGATCGCAAGCCGAAGGCGCTCTCCGGGGGGCAGCGCCAGCGTGTCGCACTGGGGCGCGCATTGATCCGGGACCCCAAGGTCTTCCTCTTCGATGAGCCGCTATCGAACCTTGATGCCAAGTTGCGCGTCGGCATGCGCATGGAGATCCGCAAGCTGCAGGTGGCGCTGGGCACCACCAGTATCTACGTCACGCATGATCAGATCGAGGCCATGACCATGGCCGACCGTATCGTCGTGCTTAAACTTGGCCAGGTGCAACAGATCGGTACGCCCATCGAGATCTATCAGAAGCCGGTCAACAGTTTCGTCGGGACCTTCATTGGTTCGCCGCCGATGAGCCTGGTACCGGCCAGGCCGCGTATGGAGACAGGACGGGCAGTCCTGTCGTTTGGAGGAGGCCACGATATCCGGCTGCCTGCCGCGCGTGCCGAGGTCTTGGCGCGCGCCAGGATCGACCGTGTCGAGGTGGGCCTCAGGGCCGAACATATTTCGCTCGTCACAGATGACGAGCGGAATGACACAGACTTTGTCTCCGATGTCATTCTCGTTGAGGAGCACGGCGCCGATTCCATCGCCGTGGTGACGCTCGGCGAGCGTGAAGTGATGGCGCGGGTGAAGCCCGGCGGTGCCCATGTGGGTGACAAGGCGCGCCGCTTCCGTCTCGATGTCGATGCGCTCCATCTTTTTCATCCAGAATCGGGCGAGAGACTTGCATAGCCTTGAGGACACGGAGGTCTTCTGCCTCGGCCTCGCTATTCAGGACACGATCCTGACCGTTGCGTCGATTCCGAGCGAGCCGGTCAAGATCTATGCTTCGGGGCGCCGAGAGGTGGGTGGTGGCCCTGCAGCGACGGCCAGCGTGGCCATTGCCCGACTGGGAGGAAGGACGAGCTTCGCCGGCCGTCTTGGCGATGATCCGACCGGCGCCGTTATGCGCCGTGAACTCGAGGGTGAGCATGTCGACGTGACGTGGTTGCGCAGCTTCGCGGGATTGCGGTCCCCCGGATCGGTCATCCTCGTCGATGGCAAGGGCGAGCGCCTCATTGTCGCCTATGCGGATCCGAATCTGCCACGCGATCCCGGCTGGTTGACCCCGCCGAGCCTAGGCAGTGCCGTGCTGTGCGATCTGTCGTGGCCAGAAGGGGCCATGAAATGCCTGGGCGCAGCACGCGATAACGGCATCCCTTCCGTGCTCGATGCCGATATTTCGCGTCATGGCCGGGATGAGGTCGCGGCATTGGTCGCGGCCGCCGATCACGTGGTCTTCTCGCGTCCCGGATTGGCGCAGTTCACGGGCGCGGAGGGGATCGAAGCCGGTCTGCGCGAAGCGGCCCTGCCCGGTCATGCGCTCATCGGCGTGACGGACGGCGCCGACGGTTTGTTCTGGCTTGATGGCGGGCGTATCCACAATGCGCGACCACCCCAGGTCGATGTTGTCGATACCGTCGGCGCCGGCGACGCTTTCCATGGCGCTCTGGCGCTTGCGCTGGCAAGGCGCTGCCCCCTCGATCAGGCCATTGCCTTCGCCAATGCGGTGGCGGCGTTGAAATGCACGCGGCCGGGCGGCCGGGCGGGGCTGCCCACATGGGACGCGCTCCGCCACTTCAGCCCCTCTCTCGCTCTCGATTGCATCAAAGCATCATAGGCTGGGGCGACCGGATCGAGCCTAATGCGGACTGGCGGTTGGCCGAACGACAATTTCGCTGACATCGACGCCTTCCGGTTGGCTGATGGCAAAGAGAATGGCATTGCCAATGGCTTCGGGGTCGATGGTGATGGCCCGCCATGATTTCATGAGGTCGCGGGCCTCCGCATCGCTGATCGTGTCGGCCAGTTCCGACGTCGTGGTTCCGGGAGAGATGACGGTCACGCGAATGCGATCGGTTTCCTGCCGCAATCCGTCCGAGATCGCGCGGACAGCGAATTTCGTCGCGCAATAGACCGCAGCGGTCGGCGAAACGTGATGGCCGCCAATCGACGACAGGTTGATGATCTGCCCAGAGCCCTGCGCCTGCATGATCGGAAGGGCAGCGGCGATTCCATAGAGAACGCCTTTGATATTGACGTCGATCATCCGATCCCACTCATCGACCTTCAGCGCTTCGAGAGGGGAGAGCGGCATGACGCCCGCGTTATTGACAATGACATCCAGTCGGCCGAATTCCGACTCCGCGAAGCGCGCGAAGGACTGCACGTCCGAACGGTTGGTGACATCCAGTCGCTGCATGCGGACAACCCCCGCCTCGGCGGTGATGACGGCCGCGAGCTCCGCGAGGCGATCTGTCCGTCGTGCACCCATCACGACATGGGCCCCGGCCGCCGCGAGCACTTTCGCGGTCGCCGCGCCGATGCCGCTGCTGGCTCCGGTGATGGCGACGACCTTTCCCTTGATGTTCAGCATTCCATGCTCCAGTTCAGGATTCGTAAGGTTTGACCTGGCCGGATGCCGGCGCATGGTTCACTTGCGGCGAAGAACCATGCCCCCGTGGTGCAAGGTGTTCTTATCGATGAAATCGCCATCGGCGGTGAAACCGGTGTCGTCCCAATAGTCGATGTGCCTGCCGGTTACCTCGTAGCGTCCCCGATAGGCACTTTCACGGCTTCCGCGGGCTTCGTCGTACCGGCCGTTGGGAAGAAGCTCGTGGCGGACATGGCCGTCATCGGTGACCCATAAGCCGACATAGGGATGTTGCTGCATGGTGGTCTCGCTTGCGTCGCGTTGCCCTTGTGAGGTGTGTTGTGGACTGGCAATGGCGACGGCCGTCGCGCCGAGCACAAGCATGGCAACGAGAGGTGGCATCGGCTTGTTCAAAGTCTTCAACATTCCGTCTCCAATCAGCGTCAAGCCAGGACTGATGGGGCCGTCGGCCTTTTCCCGCGCCGGCCCTTGACGGCTTATCCAATAGCGCGCTCATTTGCTGGCATCGAGCCGCCAATCGAGGACGGTCTGTTTAATGGTGCTAACCAATGACGGATGAGTTGGAGGGTATCTCGGTCTTCCTTGCGGTGGCCGAGGCGCGAAATTTCCGCGTCGCCGGAGAGCGGCTCGGCGTCACCCGCTCGGCGGTCAGTCAGGCGCTGCAGCGGCTCGAAGATCGGCTGGGAGTGGCTCTCGTCCAGCGCACGACCCGCAGCATGCGCCTCACCGAGGCCGGTGAGCAATTCTACGACGCGGTCCGCCTTTCGGTGGCCCGGGTCCGGGAGGCCGTGCAGAGCATACGGGAGCAGGGATCCCAGCCGAGCGGCCTGCTCAGGATCGCCGTTTCCTCGATCGCGGAGACCTTCATCGCAGGGGAACTGCTCGCGGGCTTTCTTGAGGCCTATCCGGATGTGAAGCTCGATATCACGATCACCGATGACGAATTCGATATCGTCGAGGCCGGTTTTGATGCGGGCGTCCGGCTCGGCGAAGTGATCGAACAGGACATGATCGCCATTCCGGCTTCCGCGCTGCAACGGCACTGCGCCGTTGCAGCGCCGCGATACCTCGCGCGTTCGGGGCGCCCCCGGCATCCCCGGGACCTGTCGAACCATATCTGCATCGGATGGCGGCCTCGCCCCGATGCGGCGCCCTATCGCTGGGAGTTCACCGAGAACGGCCGCGACTTCGATGTCGCTGTTGATCCGGTTGTGACAACGAATGACATGGGGGTGATGATCCGCATGGCCTGTGCCGGATCTGGGATCACCTTCGGCATGGTCGAGACCTTCCAGTCCTATATAGCCCGTGGCGATCTCGTTCCGTTGCTCGAAGAGTTCTGCCCGCCGTTTCAGGGCTTCTATCTCTATTATCCCAAGCGCCACAGACAGCCGTTGAAGCTTCGGGCTCTAGTCTCGCACATGCGCGCATACGTACAGGCGCTCTAAGCGCCCTTGTGATAAAGACTGCACGATTTTTGACAAAGTAAATATCCGCACCATTCTGATCTTGCTCGAAGTCATCCGCAGATGAGGGGCCAGATAATTACTGATCTAAGGGATCCAGCCGGGCAGGTCGGATGCCTGCTTGACCCAACGTGCCATGAGCTCCTCATCGAGCAGGTCAATTTCGTGGAGATGCACATAGCGTGTGTATGGATCCTTGGACTCAACGGGAGGCAGAGGCTCCAGCGACACACCGCGGAAGAAAGCCACCTTTATATACTTCGTGAAGCAATGAAGGCTGAGAAACCAGCCCTGACCCTCCATTCCATAGAGCGGTGAGTTCCATTTGACCGCCTTGCGCACGTCGGGGACGGTTCGTGTGATAAGCGCGTCAAGGCGACGACCCACGTCCTGCTTCCAGCCCGGCATGGCCGCGATGTAAGCTTGAACGGGCGCATCACCATCAGCCTTTGCGATCTGGGGATTGCCGCCTGAGAGCAGGGCGGGCTCCATGGCCCGCTGATTAGGCGCTGTCCCTGTCGCCTTCGCTGGCGTGATGGAGGGCTTTCTGGTCATTGTATGCATTCACCGACGCGAAAGATCTGGGCCTATGGACGGGTTTGCAGGAGCCGCCAGACTGATGAAGTTGACATGCTCTCCGCGACAGCTTCACAGAAGTTTACCCCGATATGTCATCATCCGCACGCGCTGTTCTACATCGCAGGTCAGGTTTCCATCCTCTGGCCTTGCAGGGTTGCGACAGCATCCATCTGGCGACAGGACGGCCAGACAGCGATGACCTGCCTGGCTGCTTTTGCCTTGATCGAAACATTGCGCCTCGTCGCCATGTGTAGCTTCCCACCGGTAGGGGGAAGCTGCAGCTGTCGCCGGGCTTATGTCGCGAGGGCCGGTTCCCGCCAATGCCGCGATACACGCGATGCAATCAGCGTGAACACTGTGATGCCGCCGAGGAAGATCAGATAGAGCGCGATCGGCCAGGAGGCTCCGTAGATACTCAAAAGCGCGGTCGCGATGAGTGGCGACAGGCCGCCGCTGAACACAGACGCGACCTCATGGCCGAGGGCGAGGCCAGAATATCTGACTTCGGTATCGAACAGGCTGCTGAACAGCTTGGGCTGGACCGCATTCATCAAGGAGAAACAGACAGTATTCGCGCCAATGAACGCCATGAAGATGCTGACTGTGCTGGCTGCGTCTATCAGCCAGAAGAAGGGAAAGGCGAACAAGCACATGCCGAGTGCGCCCGCGAGATAAAGCGGCCATACGCCGATGCGGTCCGAGAGCGCCCCGATGCCGACGAGCACCGGAAGCTGGATGAGGAAGGAGAACATCAGCGCAAGCATAACCGTGTCGCCTGGTGCGCCGACATATTTTGCGTAAGCAAGAGAGAAGGCGACAAAAATATAAGAGCCCCCGTTTTCCGCGAAACGCAGCCCCATCGCGGTGAGTATTTCCCGTGGATGACGTTTGATGACCTCGAGCAGCGGAAGTCTCTGCGTGGCACCTTGCCTCGCGGTATTTTCGAATTCCTTGCTCTCGGGCACGCGCGAACGGATGAAGACCCCAATCGCGAAGATGAGGATGCTAACGAGGAAAGGCACGCGCCACCCCCAGCTCATGAACTGCTCCTGCGGCAGGCGCTGGGCGAGATAGAATGCGGCGGCGGCGAGAAGGAAACCACCACTGAGGCCAACTTGTCCGAAGGACGAGTAATAGCCCTGGCGATCTTTTGGCGCCGTTTCGGTGACGATCAGGACGGCACCGCCCCATTCGCCTCCGGTCGCGATGCCCTGCAACACGCGCAGCACCACGACAAGGATCGGTGCCCAGATGCCTATTTGCGCATAGGTGGGCAGCAATCCCATCAGAAACGTGGCCCCACCCATCAGGGTCAGTGTTGCGACCAGCGTGTTCTTACGGCCGTACCGATCACCGAAATGGGCGAAGATGATACCTCCCAACGGCCGCGCCAGAAAACCCATGGCAAAGCCGGCAAAGGCGCCGAGGGTTCCGATCAAAGGGTCCGTGCCGGCCGGGAAGAAGAGCTGGCCGAAGACCAGAGCCGCCGCGAAACCGTAGAGAAAGAAATCGTACCACTCCAGCGCGTTCCCGGCGATGGAGGCGAGGATGACCCGCCTCAGCTCCTGAGGCGATGGATCTCGGGATGTCTGTGAAGCCGCATTGTGAGACATGTTCGTTCCCTTGCTGATTTTGTTTCATTTTTTGGGGTTAGTCAGGCCATGCGTGCGCCGCCGTTGAGGTCGATGGTGGCACCAGTCAGGTATCCGGCCTCGGTGGAGGCGAGAAAGCGGACGGTGGCGGCGAATTCGTCTGGCCGGCCCAACCGCCCAAGCGGGATGGCGTTGATCTGTCGGTGCATCTGCGCCGGGTCGGTGGTGGCGTGATAGGCGTCGGTATCGAATCCGCCCGGCGCGATGACGTTAAGCGTCATGCCGAGGGAAGCAGCCTCGACAGCAGCAACACGTGCCAGGCCCAAAACGGCGGCCTTGGACGCGCAATAGGCCGCTCCCGCCGCGATCGCCGGGCGCTGCGCGGCCGCCGATGAGGTCAGTATGATACGGCCGTTTTCAAGCGGCAGACTGCGCCTTCGCCGCAGCAGCTCCCGGACGCAGAGAAAGGTCCCCCTTGCGTTCAGGGCCTCGGTCCCGATCCAGTCCGCGAGATCCGTGTCGGCGACGGAAGGCTGCCTGTCCCGCGTCGCCGAGGTTCCCCCAGCGCAGCAGACAAGGACCGCGATCGGAGCCAGCGCCTCTTCCACGTCGTCGAAGGCGGCGCGCACCGAGACTTCGTCGGTGACATCCATCCGCACGAAGCGCTTGTCCGCCCCGTCCCACCCGGCGAGGTCGCGGATGTCGCTTGCAGCGACGCGGAAGCCATTCGCGGCAAGCATGTCAGCGCAGGCCCTCCCCAGAGCTCCTGCAGAACCGGTGACCAAGGCGACGCGCTTCAAGGGACACCTTCATTTGAAAACTCATATGATATTTGAAATATAAAATACCCTCTATCGGCGTTGTCAACGCCCTTGCGAGGTGTCCACACACAAGCCATTGCTCGCTCCCTGCGAGGATGATCCGGCATCGGGTTCGCCGAAGACGATCGACCGGGCGGCTTAAGGCGCATACGGCCTTGACAGACCATTAATTGTAATTTCATATGTTATTTCATTAAAGGGAACAAGGCGAAATGCTCGTTTTCGCGATGGGCCGGCCTCCGGGGCCGCTCTCGTGGCCAATGGGTGAAAGGGCGCGTCTCAAGTCGCGGTCAAGCTATTGTTTTCATGTGTGAGCCAACGAAAAGGGGAAGAAGGGATGCGGCGATGAGCACAACACGAGCGGTCAAATTCGGCTTCCAGCTCTCGGCTGTCGACGCGCGCGGTTCAAGCGACGCGCAGCTTTACGAGGCGCTGCTGCGGGATGCTCGGCTGGGTTACGATCTCGGCTATGATATCGCCTGGGTGGTCGAACATCATTTTTCCGACTATTTTCCGCAGCCCAGCCCATTGTCGATCCTCTCGCATGTCGCGGCGCTCTGCCCGGGAATAGGGCTCGGCACCATGGTGCTCGTTACGCCCTGGCATCAGCCGGTACGGCTCGCCGGCGAGATCGCCGTGCTCAGTCATCTGTCGAAGGGCCCATTGCATCTTGGGATGGGACGAGGCAACGCTCCGATGGAATATGAAGCCTTCGGCGTGCCGATGGCTGAAGCCAGGCAGAGATTTGAAGAGACCTGGCGTATCCTCTCGCTCGCGATGGAAGGAAAGCCTTTCACGTTCTCCGGCGAAAATCTGAGCGTGGACCGGGAGATTCGTATTCGCCCCTTCCCTGATACCGCCAAGATCAATTTCTACGGAGCAATCGGCAATCCGGCGAGCGCAACGAAGATTGCGGAGCTGGGCCTTGCGCCGATCTCGAACGGCAGCCTGCCGTTTGATGTCCAGCGCAATGTCATGAAGACGTGGACAGAGGTGGCCACGGCGCGCAACGTCGATACCGATGTCGACAGGCCAGTCGGCGTAACACTTGTGATGGCCGATACCGATGCGGAAGCGGACGCCCTCGCGCGGCGCTATCTCCCGCGCTGGTTCGAGCTGCAGGTCGAGCACTATGCCTATGACGTCAGCCGCCATAAGGATCTGCCCGACTACAGGCCCTTTGCCGAGACGCATGAGCGCCGCATCAGGATGACCGACCCGGCCAATCTCGACCCTCTGCTCGAGGTTTCTCTGGTGGGATCGCCCGCGACCGTCGCCCGCCGGCTGCAAACCTATATCGACATTGGGTTCAACAGCTTCATCCTGCAGACGTCGTCGCCCGATATTCCCCAGGCCCTGCACGCGGAATGGCTGACACGGTTCGCCCGGGACGTGGCGCCCGCCTTCTCGGAAAAATTCGCCAATGGCACAAGCGAGGCCGCCGCATGAGCGCCCGGGCCAACCAGTCCATCATTCCCGGATCTCCCGCGCTCATGGTCGACCAGGCCGGAAGCGGAGAGCTTCTGCTCTTTCTGCATGGTATCGGCGGCAATCGCTCGAATTGGGCCGAGCAAATGGCGGCCTTCTCGCAGTCCCACCACACGGTGGCGTTGGACACCCGTGGGTACGGGGGAAGCGAAGACTACGAGGGGGATGCGTCCTTCGACATCTTCGCCGATGATGTCCTGCGTGTCCTGGATTTCTTCGGCGCAGCGAAAGCCCATATTTGCGGGCTGTCCCTGGGCGGCCGCATCGCGCAACGCTTCTATGCGCGTCATCCCGCGCGTGTTGCCTCGCTGATCCTGGCGGATTCCCGCCCCGACACCGTCGACACGCGCAGCAAGGAGGATCGCGATGCCTTCTTCAACAGCCGTGCAAAGCCGCTGCTGGAGGGTAAAAAGCCATCAGATATCGCCGAAAGGATCGCCCGGTCGCTGGCCGCACCACAGGCGAGCAAGGATGCGCTGGACCGGCTTATCGAGAGCATCAGCGCTTTGCGCGGCCAATCCTATCTGAAGGCTATCCGCGCCAATCTCGACGATGACTATGCCGGGGACGTCGGTGCGATCCGCGTGCCGACGCTGATCATCGTCGGGGAACATGACACGCTGACGCCGCCCGACCTGTCGAGGCAGATCAACCGGAACATCGTCGGATCGGAGCTGGTCGTCATTGCCGGTGCGGGCCATCTGTCGAACATCGAAAAGCCGGACGCCTTCAACGCGGCGATGGCGACATTCCTCACCCGATTGCCCGCTATTCCCGCGTGAGATTAGCCGCCACTTTCTTCAGCAGGACACGCAAGTGCTCCTGCTCTTCCGGCAGGAGATTGGCGATCATCTGCTCACTGTGAGCCATGGCAACGGGCCAGGCCGAATCCCGTAACGCCCTGCCGGCAGGTGCAAGCGCGATTTCATTGAAGCGCCCGTCATTGGGGCGTGGCATGCGCGTCACGAACTGCCTGTCCACCAGCTGATCCACGATGCGGCTGAGGCTCGGCTGGTCAATCGCCGTGAATTGCCCAAGGTCGGTGAGCGAAATGTGGCTCCGCACCCCCAAGGCAACCAGCACGCGCCATTGCGAGACATTGAGGTCGAATTTACGCAGCGATTTCTTGAATTTCTGATTCATCGAATTTGTTATATTGTTTAACAAATAAGGGATGAATTCAGTAATGAAGTAGTCACTTTCCAAGTCAGGAAGCGGATTTGGCTTTCTTATATTATCTCCTTTTTTCATCTTGCTTCCATGTATCAAAAAAATATCTAAATCGGGGCGTTAGACAGAATGCCAGTTCGTCGAGACACTGCCGGGCGGCCTCATCAGTTTGATATCAAACGCATGATTTTGGGTAAAGAGTTCTGATGGGTTCATCGCCGCCGCGGCCTGGCGCAATGAGAGATCGGACTTGGTCTGCCGGGAGGAGATGATATGGCGAAAACCACTGGTTGCCCTGATGTCGCGGCGTCCGAGGCTTGCAACATGCGACACGGCTCGCGCGACCATCAAGCCGGACTAATTCGCAGACCCATCCCGACGGTGGCGCTGCGCGGATGAAAGCAGGGCGCGGCAAGAAATCCTCATCGCGTGTCACCGCAAGGCTTTCGACGCGCTCTCTCCTCCAAGCCGTGAGGCCGCGAAGCGCTCGACTCCGACCAGTAGGCCATCGATCAGAACGGCTAGCATCGCCACGATGACCCCGCCCTGGAGCACGAACGCCTGGTTGTTCGACTGCAAGCCGGCAATGATCACCTCACCCAGCCCTTTCGCTGCGACCGTGGAGCCCAGTGTGGCGGTGCCGAGATTGATGATCGTGGAGATCCGTATGCCCGCAAGGATCACTGGGAGCGCCAAAGGCAGCTCCACCTGAGCCAGGCGATGACCCGGGCTCATTCCCATTCCCTTGGCGGCTTCGCGGGTCAGAGGTGAGACCTGCGCCAGGCCAGTGAGCGTGTTCTCGAAAATCGGCAACAGTCCATAGAGGAACAGCGCGATGAACGTGGGCATTTCTCCGAACCCGACGAGCGGGACGGCGATTGCCAACACGGCCACGGGCGGGAACGTCTGGCCGATATTCACCAGGCTGCGCGAGAGAGGCAGAAACTCCAGTCCGCCCGGGCGCGTAACGAGGATGCCAAGGCCGACGGCGAGGAGCGTGCTCGCACATGTGGCGACGAACACAATCGTCAGATGCGAGAGGGTCAGGGACAACAACGATCCATGATTATAGATGGGTGGGGCGTTGTTCTCCGTCAGTGGCCGAAAGAGAGGCGCGAAGGAATTCGGCGACAGGATGAAAGCAAGGAGCAGGATAAGGATCAGGCCTCGTCCGAGAAGACCGAGATGCTTCATCGGGCAAGCCGCATCGAGGAGCGGCCGTGGGCGATGATGCCCGCCACGCTGACGTGACCACCTGGTCGTCCCTGTTCTGGTGAAACAGGAAGACATTCGGTCCCGGTCCAGATCAATCGGGAGAGTGCGTCCCGAAGATTGAGGTCGGGGTCGATGGGGGCCCCTGGCACCTCACCCGGTTCGACCGCATCACGAACTTTGGCGAGAGACAGAAGCCGAAACGGTCGGTCGGGCGACCCCACGAGGCGCTCCACGAAGCCCGCCGCTGGCCGGATCAACAGCTCCGCCGGGGTGCCGTATTGCAGGAGTTTTGCCTCATGCATCACCGCTATGCGATCGCCCAGATGACAGGCTTCTTCCATGTCATGCGTGACGAGCACGATGGTCGTGCCAAAACGGCGTTGAATGCTGAGCAGATCATCTTGCGCTCTTCCCCGAATAACCGGATCAAGCGCTCCGAAGGGCTCATCCATCAAGAGCAGGCTGGGCTCTGCGGCAAGGGCCCGCGCGACGCCCACCCGCTGCTGCTGTCCACCGGAGAGCTGGTGTGGAAATTTGCCGGCAAATTCGCCCGGATCGAGCTGAAACAACGCGAGGAGGTCACTGACGCGTTGGTCGATGCGCCTTGTGTCCCATCCGAGCAGGCGTGGGACCGTCGCGATGTTGCGCGCGACCGTCCAATGGGGAAAGAGGCCATTGCCCTGGATGGCATAGCCGATGCGGTGCCGCAGCGCGTCTTCGGGAATGGTCATCGTGTCTCGGCCATCGATGAGCACGCGGCCGGAGGTGGGCGCGATCAACCTGTTGATCATGCGCAGCAAGGTCGATTTACCGGCCCCTGAGGTGCCGACAATCACCGTGATTGTGCCAGCCTCGACAACCATCGACACGTCGTCGACGACCGTCGTTCCGCCGATACGTTTCGTGAGATGCTCGACTTCGATCACGCTGTCCCCCTTTCCGCGAAATCGACCATCGCATCCAGGATGACAGCGGCTGCGAAGGCCATCGCGACAATGGGAATGGCACCGAGCAGAACGAGATCCATGGCGGTCTGCCCTATGCCCTGGAAGATGAATGTTCCCAAGCCGCCGCCGCCGATCAATGCGGCAACGGTGGCAAGCCCCAGATTCTGGACGAGCACAATGCGCATGCCCGCCAGAATGATCGGCAGGGCGAGCGGCAACTCGACGTGCAGAAGTTGCTGCCGTCGTGACATGCCCATGCCGCGCGCTGCATCCACGACCGCCACGGAAACCTGGTCCAGTCCCACCACCGTGTTCGCGACGACCGGCAGGAGGGAATAGAGAAACAAGGCGACGAAAGCCGGTGCGGAGCCGATCCCCCGGATTCCGACAGCATGCGCCAGCGGCACGGTTGCGGCGAGATACCCGAGCGGCACCATGAGGATGCCGAACA
This sequence comes from Hyphomicrobiales bacterium, assembly GCA_930633525.1. Taxonomy (NCBI): domain Bacteria; kingdom Pseudomonadati; phylum Pseudomonadota; class Alphaproteobacteria; order Hyphomicrobiales; species Hyphomicrobiales bacterium. Next base: position 853,143 of record CAKNFP010000002.1, on the reverse strand, counting down.
GCGCGATGCTCGGGATCGTCTGGATTATGCTGAGCATTTGCAACGCAGCGACGCGAAGCCTGGGTCGCCGATGGCACAGGATGCCGAGCGGTAGACCCGCGATGACGGCGCTGACGAGAGACCCGATTGCAAGAACGATGTGCTGATGAATCTCGCGCCCGAAGCTGTCTGACCGGCTGGCATATTCCTTCATCACCGAGAGATCGTCCCAGGCATCTGAGGCGATGATGAGCGCGATCATCAGACATGCCAGCGCGAGCGCTGCCACACGCGCCTGGGGCGAAAAGTGCAAACGCGTTATGGAGTCGGCCATGAGCAGGGCCAAGCCCAAGCTCAGCAGCCAAAATCCAAGTGCTGGCGAGATTCGCGCGAAGCTATTACCTGGCGGTGTGAGCCCTGTCGCGGCAAAACCCACGGCCGGCAACAGGACCAGAAGTCCCAGCGCGGCGGCTGCCAGACGGAGCCACGGCCGCTGCACGAAAAGCGCGACAGCGGCAGCGACCAGAACGGCGGACAAAAGCGCCGCGACACCGAGCCAGGGCAACGCCTCGAACACGGTGAAGGCCTGACCGCTGGCGATTCGATTGGCGCGTACGGTGACGAAGGGCGCAGGCCATACAGCCAGCACCAGAAAAAGCGCGATAACAATCCCCAGCCGGTCGAACGACAGGCGTCTTCCGGGGGACGGCCGGCCGTATCGCTTCATCCGTCGCCGGTTTCGCGAAAGAGGCTGCCGAGCCTCACTTCACGAAGCCTTTGGATTTCAGATAGTCGGTAGCAACGGATTTCGCGGGTTCGCCGCCCAGCTGAACCCTGGCGTTGAGCCCCTGAAGCGTTGTCAGGTCCAGCGACTGGAAGATAGGTTTCAGGATGTCCGCGATTTTCGGATTATCTTTCAAGGCCGCTTCGCGGATGATCGGTGCAGGTGCGTAGACCGGCTGCACGCTCTTGTCGTCGGCGAGAACCAGCAGGTCCGAGGCCGCGATACCACCGTCCGTTCCATAGACCATGGCTGCGTTTGAGCCGTTGGTTTTTTCCGCAGCAGCCTTGATCGTGGTCGCGGTATCGCCGCCGGACAACACGATCAACTGGTCGGGCTTCATCGTGAACCCATAGGCAGTCTGGAAAGCGGGCAGGGCTGCTGCCGAATTCACGAACTCCGCCGAGGCGGCGAGCACCACTTTGCCCCCGCCGGCGACCCACTTGCCGAAATCGGACATGCTGGCGAGCTTGTTTGGCCCGGCGATATCCTTGCGAACCGCGATCGCCCAGGTGTTGTTCGCTGGCGCCGGATCCAGCCAGACGATCTTGTTTGCGTCATAGTCGAGCGTCTTGGCGGCTTCGAAACCCTTGGCGTTATCTTTCCAAAGCGTATCGTCGGCCTTGTTGAAGAAGAAGCCAGCGTTTCCCGTATACTCGGGATAGATGTCTATCTCGCCAGCCGTGATGGCCTTTCTGACCACAGGCGTCGCACCGAGCTGGATGCGATCCTGCGTCTTGATGCCATTGGCATTCAGCGCGACCTGAATGATGTTCCCGAGAACCGAGCCCTCGGTGTCGATCTTGGATGAGACCACCACATCCGCATGCGCAGCCGGAATTGAGGCTCCGATGACGAGACCAGCGGCGAGCATTGTCATCAACAGCTTCATCAGACGACCTCCCGTGGAAATTGCTCGCATGATCTTAGAGGCTTCCAACCAATATGGCATCCCCGACCTGTCGTTGGCCGGCCAGAGGACAACCCGGACCTGCCAAGTGAGTTCCACGCCTCGCTGGTGAAGAGTAGCCCTTCGGCGCAAGGCGCCGTCAGCTGGACGCGTCAGCGCCGCCGAGGCCTCGGCGGAAAGTGGAGCGCGGACGACCCTTCGGGGCTCGCTTTGACGATGCCCTGCCCGCATCCATGTGATTGCGGGCAGGGAATTCTCGCGGGGCTCCGCGGATGCCTAGGCGCCCTGCGGATTCTTAGGTGCCCTGGATGTAGATCACATGCGTTTCGGTGAACTCATAGAGGCCATGCTTGCCATCGGCGCCGCCGATGCCAGACTTGCGGCGACCCGCATGGAAGCCCTGCATCGCTTCGAAGTTTTCACGGTTGACGTAGGTCTCACCGAATTTCAGTTCACGGCTGGCCTTCAGCGCGGAATTGAGGTTCGACGTATAGACCGACGACGTCAGGCCGTAGTCGCTGTCATTCGACAGGGCGATTGCCTCTTCAAGGCTGTCCACCGCCTGGATTGGCAGTACCGGGCCGAAGGTTTCACGCCGCATGATGTCCATGTCGGCACGGGCGCCTGTGATCAGGGTTGGCTCGTAATGGAAGCCGCTCGGTCGATCCGCAATCTTGCCGCCGGTGACGATGGTCGCTCCGTCGGCCTTTGCCTTGTCGACCGCCGCCGCCACCTTGTCGAGCCCGACCTGGTTCACGAGGGGACCCATCTGCAGGTTCTCCTCCGACGAGGGATCGCCGTAGCGGGTGTTTTCGAACAGGACCTTGAGGCGATCCACCAGCGCATCATGCACGCTGCGCTCGACATAGACGCGTTCAGCGCAGTTGCACACCTGCCCGGTGTTGATGACGCGTGAATCGTAGATCGCCTTGGCTGCCAGATCGAGATCGGCATCGGCGAGCACGATGGCCGGGGCCTTGCCCCCCAGCTCGAGATTGACGCGAGTGAGATTGCGCCCTGCTGTCTGCATGATATGTGAGCCGGTGGCGACACTGCCCGTAAAGGACACCATGTCGATACCGGGATGCGCCACCAGCGCCTCACCGGTAGTTTTGCCGCGCCCACCAACCAGGTTGAACACACCGGCGGGCAAATCCGTCTCAGCCACCAGCTGGGCGAAGGCGAAGGCATTGAGCGGCGTTTCCTCGCTCGGCTTGATCACGACGGTATTGCCCGTCACCAGCGCCGGCGCCAGTTTGCGGGCGATGAGAAAGAACGGGAAGTTCCAGGGCAGGATACCCGCCACAACGCCGAGCGGTTTGCGCAGGAGGAGCACGGTCTCGTTGGGGCGGTCGCTGGTCAATACCTCGCCTTCCAGCCGCCGCGCCCATTCGGCCATATAGTCGATATAGTCGGCGGTGAAGTTGACCTCGACCTCAGCGAGACCACGTATCTTGCCCTGTTCCCGGACGATGATATCGGCGAGCTCCTGCTGATGATCGCGAACCTTCGCGGAGATCTGTCGCAGGTAGCCGGCGCGCTGGATCGCAGGGATCTTCTCCCAGGCCGCTTGAGCCTTCCGCGCGGCTTTGACGGCGCTATCCACGACGTCAGGCCCGCTGTCCGGTATGCGGCCGAGGTGGGTGCCATCCGCCGGATTGGAGACCTCGATGTATCCTGATGCGCCGTCCACGAAGCGGCCGTCGATGTAGTTGCGGCATTCAGCCAGCTTGTCCAAGGCAATGGACGCCTGGGCGTGCGGGCGGTGGGACAGTGTCATGGCATTCCTCCAAGTCGCGGGTTCCGAACAGGTCTGCAGCCTGTCTCGAAACCGCAAACTGGAGTTGTCAGGTCACGATGTCATCGCTCCCGACTGAGCCTGCTTGCCGAAGTGGCTCACAGGCGAGCCACTTCGAAACAGGCTCCCTCGGATGGCGCCATGCGGGGCACCTGCCGATAATATGCGGCATGGTCAGGCGTGAGTTGCCGGCTCGATTACGGCTTGCGTCTCAGGCCATATTGGCTCAGCTTTCGCTTCATCGTCGCCCTGCTGATATCCAAAGCCGTAGCCGCCGCGGAGACATTCCCCTTTGTCCGCATCAGCGCGCGACGGAGAGTTCCACGTTCGGCACGCGCAAAGTCATCTGGCTCGTCGCTGAGGAGGTTCTGCATGCTCATGCCGTCGTCCAGATCCCTGGCGGTCAGATCGAGGATTTGGCGAGCGGAGCGCGTTGCGCCGAGGATGATGTCGTCCGCGTCCACCGCGAGCAGCGCCGCACCCGCTCGGGCAGGCCCCTGAAGCGATATGACCCGCGCTGACTGAAACATGTGGTGGAAATGGTCGATCTCTATCTGTCGGGCGGCATCTGTCACCGCCGCAAGGATGAACCCGGGTAACATCCCTGATGTGGCGGTGCCGTAGAGCGTGATGTCGAGCGCTCCGGCAAGCTCACCAACATGATCGAAGACAGGCGCGACAGCACAGCTTATGTCGATGTCGCGTTCATAGAAATGCTGTTCCCTGTGTATCGCCACAGGGCTTCTTTCAACCAGACACGTTCCGATTCCGTTGGTTCCTTCTGCCTGCTCGCTCCAGTCCACCCCCGGCCAGACGCCCCATTGCCGAAGCGCGTCGGCGTCCGCATGCGACCCCAGCCAATGAATGGGGACCCCGTCGCTGCCCGCGAAGAGAATGCAGGCCGCGCTGCCGCCGATCGACCTGTACATGCGCTCCAGCGTGGCGCGGGCTGAGAACAGAAGAGGCTCCAGACGCTCCGCCGAGAGCCTGAACTCGGCTTCGGTGAGAACCCGCTGGGGCTGTTCGATCGCCGGGTCCAGCCCATAGCCATGGGTGCACCGACGCCATGAGGCAACCAGCGCAGAGCGGGCGGCTTCTCCCGATTCAACGGCGGTCCGGATTCTGGCCGCATGTTGGTCGATCGGAAGCATACCTCACCTCCCGCAAAAGGCCCGATTTCGAGACCAAGACTTCACCGGACACTATAAAGCCGGGCTATGGTATGCAATAAGCCGCTGATCTCAATCGTACATCGGACGGATAATGATAATTTCAGCCCCCACGGATTATCGCGAAGCCGCACGTCGGAAGCTGCCGGGTTTCCTGTTCCACTATGCCGATGGGGGCGCCTATTCCGAGCATACATTGCAGCGCAATGTCGCCGATCTGTCAGCTGTTGCCTTGAAGCAACGTGTTCTCAAGAACATGGCCTCCCTGAGCCTGGAGACCGAACTCTTCGGGCGAAAGATGGCGATGCCGGTGATCATCGCGCCTGTCGGCCTCACCGGCATGTATGCGCGGCGGGGGGAGGTCCAGGCGGCAAAAGCCGCCCATAAGAAGGGCATTCCGTTCACCCTCTCGACTGTATCGGTGTGCCCTATCGAGGAGGTTCAGAAGCAGTCGCCTTCGCCCATATGGTTCCAGCTCTATGTGCTGAAAGACCGCGGCTTCATGCGGAATGCGTTGGAGCGGGCGCAGGCGGCTGGCATCGATACGCTCGTCTTCACGGTCGATATGCCGGTTCCGGGCGCCCGCTATCGTGATGCGCATTCCGGTATGTCCGGCCCGCATGCGAGCATTCGCCGTATCTGGCAGGCGATGACCCATCCGTCCTGGGCCTTTGATGTCGGCCTCATGGGTAAACCCCATGATCTGGGAAATATATCCACCTATCTCGGCAAGCCGACCGGCCTCGCGGACTATATAGGCTGGCTTGGTTCGAATTTTGATCCATCGATCAGCTGGAAGGATCTTGAGTGGATCCGCGAGTTCTGGAAGGGCCATATGGTGATCAAGGGAATTCTTGATCCCGACGATGCGCGTGACGCGATAACCTTTGGAGCCGATGGCATCGTGGTGTCCAATCACGGCGGACGGCAACTGGACGGCGTCCTGTCGACGGCGCGGGCCTTGCCGGCTATCGCGGATGCCGTGCAGGGCAAGATCAAGGTCCTCGCGGACTCGGGCATTCGTACTGGTCTCGATGTCGTACGCATGATCGCGCTCGGTGCTGACGCCGTGCTGCTGGGCCGGGCCTTTGTCTACGCGCTGTCGACGGCCGGTGAAGCCGGGGTGACGCATCTCCTTGACCTGTTCGAGAAGGAAATGCGCGTCGCGATGACCTTGACGGGCGCGCATAGCATTGGGGAGATCACCCGGGAAAGTCTTGTCAGCTGACAGGCTCCATGCTGTTGGCAAGCCATATGTGCTGATGAGCTGCGGTCATCGGGCCGCGGCTGATCATCCCTTTGGTTTTTGTCTGAGTGGCAAAAGAGGCGCTGGGCGGGTGCGGTGCCCAAGTCCAGTTGATCGCCGCCTCAAGAAAATACCCTTGCGATCATCTCCAGGCCCAGCAGCAACAGGCAACCCAGGAACCAACGGCGGAACGTTGCTGGACTGATCCGGTTCCGCAGAATCTGCCCAGCCCACATGCCGGCAAGCGCCGGGCCGATCGCCAGGATCGACACGGCCAGATTCTTCGCTTGAAACGCCCCGTGCCACCCGAGGCCGGCTGCGAGCGCGATGGTTGAGATCGTAAAGGACAGGCCGAGGGCTTGCACAAGGCGGTCTTTTTCAAGCCCGAGCGCCTGGAGATAAGGCACGGCAGGTATGACGAAGACGCCCGTGCCGCCCGTGACCAGGCCCGTCATGACGCCAATGATGGGCGACAGCCACGGCTCCAGCCGGGCGGGAACGCTAAACGGACGGACAAGAAGTGTATAGGCCGCGTAGACGACCAACGCCGCGCCAAGCGCAGCGGTTGTAAGGCGCGTATCGCCGCCGCTGAGCAGCGAAGAGCCAGAGATCGTCCCGATGACGATCGCCAGCAGCATCGGCCAGAGCCTGCGGAGAAGCACGTCGAAGTTCGGTCCGGCTAAAACCTGCCAGACATTGGTCACCAGGGACGGGACAAGCAGCAGCGTCGCGGCGAGGAGCGGGGACATCAGCGCTCCGAGAATGCCCATTGCCACCGTCGGCAGTCCCATGCCCGTGACGCCTTTCACGAGCCCGGCCGCAAGGAAGGTCGCGGACACCGCGACAATGAACGTGATCGATACGTCAACCATAACTGTGGATATCAAAGGTAACGGCACGCGCAATGCGGATGATCCGTGATCAGGCTTCGGCTGGTCCGAAGGCTGGTCATGGGATACATTGGCGCATGCGCTTTGATCTGGCAGACCTTCGCCTCTTTCTCGCCGTGGCGGAGGCGGGCAGTATCACCCATGGCGCGGCCGAAGCTGGCCTCTCGCTGGCTGCCGCGAGCGAGCGATTGCGTGACATGGAGACTGACGGCGGGGTCAAGCTTCTCGACCGCGGCAGGCGCGGCGTCACGCCGACCGAAGCCGGCGACGCGCTGGCCCATCACGCGCGGCTCATCCTGCGCCAGATGGCGCAGATGCGCGGGGAGCTTGGCGAATATGCAAAGGGCCTCCGTGAGACCATTTGCATTCTGGCGAATACCGCTGCGCATACTGAGTTCCTTCCCGCGAGGCTGGCGCCTTGGATGGCCCGGCATCCCAGGATCGATGTTGAACTGAAGGAACGGCAAAGCGCCGAGATTGCAAAGGCAGTCTCCCGTGGTCAGGCTGATATCGGCGTTTTCTCCAATGCCGTCGACACAGCGGGTCTTGAGTTGCGCCCCTTCGCGGTTGACCGGCTGGTTGTCGTCGCCTCGAACGATCACCCGCTTTCCGCGCGAAACCACATCGTCCTCAAGGACGTCTTGGCAGAGCGCTGCGTCGGGCTCATCGACGGCGCGCTGCAGGAGCACATTGAAGCCCAGGCTGCGAGGTTCGGCGCAAAGCTCAAGATGCGGGTCCGGATGCGGACTTTTGAAGGCATCTGCCGAATGGCAGCCAGTGGCGTCGGCTTTGGGATCGTGCCGGAGGGGGCCGCTCGCCGTTATGTCAGATCGGGAAAGCTCTCGATGATCCGACTTTCTGAGGATTGGGCAACCCGCCAGCTGGTTGTCGGCGTCCGCGCGGATGCGCAATTGACCGCGCCTCTTCGGGATTTGCTGCGACATCTATCGCCGAGCGGACATAACAAGCCCAAGCGGCAGACAGCCGGCAGCAACTGATGGGCAACGGCAAGTCAACACCCGTCGATGTCATATGGCCAATCGCGGAAAATCGCGGCGCGGCTTTTCGAGGCTAACGTTGAAGGCTGGCCATGGGATGGACCAGATCATCTCGCGCGAAGGGAGTATCGGTTTGCATGATGGAATTCGCATGATGGAAAAGGCGCAACAATAAAGGCATGAAGCACTTTCGATGACCGGATTTAATGAAATGATCTAAGACCATACGCAAACCTTGCCTGCTGCGATGGCAGGCCGCCCGGGACGGTCATTGCAGGGCGCTCGTGCTTCGCCAGGGAGGCATAACGCGGAGGCGCCGCATGCGGCGGTGCACGGTGGTGCGATCGAGGCCGAGATCGCGCGCCACAGCAGAGACGTTCCATTGTCGGGCAATGAGCGCGGCGATGAGCTGGTCGCGGTCGGACCCAGCCGGCGAACCCGGCGCGTATCCGAGCAGCCCCTCTGTTCCCTGCAGCACGTCTTGCGTTCTCATCGTTGCATTGGCCTCCACCGCTCCATGCACGATGTCCGGCAGGTCCTCCGGCCGGATGACTCCGTCGCAGGCCACGGCGCAGGCATAATCCAGAGCATTCGCGAGTTCGCGGATATTGCCAGGCCAGCCGTAATTGCGCATCACCACCATCGCCTCATTCGCGATTGCGAGGCGCTCTCCCGACGGCGCCGCCCGTTCGGCCAGCAACCTTTCCACCAGCCAGGCGAGATCGGCGCGTTGTCTCAGGGCAGGAAGGCTGAGAACTGCGCCGCTCAGACGGAAATACAGATCCTCGCGGAAGCATCCCGCCTTCACCTCCGCGACGAGGTCGCGATGAGTCGCGGCGATCACGCGGATATTGACGGGGATCGGCCGCGATCGGCCGAGCGGCGTGACCTCGCGCTCGGCGAGCACGCGCAAGAGCCGCGTCTGTAACGTGAGCGGCATGTCGCCGATCTCGTCGAGGAAGAGCGTGCCGCCGTCCGCCTCGATGACGAGACCCTTCTTGCCCTTGGCGGCCGCGCCGGTGAAGGCGCCGGGCTCGTAGCCAAACAATTCGCCCTCGATCAGTGTTTCGGGCAGTGCCGCACAGTTGACAGGGATGAAAGGCTTGCCGGCGCGGCCACTCGCGATATGGATCGCCTTAGCGAGATACTCCTTGCCACTGCCGGTCTCGCCGCAGATCAGGAGGCTCATCTGCGTGTTGACCAGCTTGGCCGCACGGGCGGCCACATGATGCATGGCCGGCTCGTCATGGAACAGCGCCTGCAGTGGCTTGGGCAGGGCTGGCGTCGGGGCCTCGTTAGCCGGAAGCCCCACCGGGCGGCTGGGAGGCGGCAGCGTTTGGGCGAAGAGCGGCAAGCCGCTTGCCGATAGCCGCACCATGCGCTGGGCGGCGGGTCGCGAATGGGCGAAGCGCGGCAGATCGTCGACGGTGAGGTCCAGGAACTCCGAGATGGCGCGCCCGACGAGCGGTCGCCGCTGATCCCGTGCTTCGCTCTCGCGGCACATCAACTCGCGCGCCATGCTGTTGAAGCCGAGGATGCGTCCCGATCCATCCACGGCCAGAACATGGGCCGGCTCGACATCGGCGAATTCGGGCGAGGCGGCGAGCTTGATAATCCATTCGCGCCGGAAGCGGTTGATGAGATTGGCCGTTTCGATCTTGTGGGCGAATGATTTGACGAACTGCAACGCCAGAAACTGGCTTTCCTTTGGGCTGGGTGAACGCAGCGCGGATATGTCGAGGACAGCGGCCAGATTGCCTGCTGGATCGAACACGGGAGCGGCCGTGCAGGTGAGCGGGATATGGGTGGCGTCGAAGTGGTCGGTCTGATGAACCACGAGCGCTTCGCCGGTCGCGATGCAGGTGCCGACGGCGCAGGTCCCGGCATTCTCCTCGTGCCAGTCCGCACCCAGATAAAGCCCCGCGCGCATCAGGTTGTTGTCAAAGGTGGGATCGCCGATGAAATCGACCGTGATGCCTTTGGAGTCGGTGAGCAGCATCACATAGCCGAGCCCGACGACCTGCCGGTACAGCGTCTCCGCTCCAAAGCGCGCGGTCTGGAGGAATTCCTCCATCGCGTCCTGATGTTCGCGTAGACGGGCCTGCGTGACGATGCAGGGCGCGCGCAGCACCTCGGGGTCGAGGTTGTGTTCGCTGACGCAACGCCGCCAGGAATCCTGGATGATGGCGTCCCGCCGTGTCGCATAGCCGTTCGCCGTTCGCACGAGTTCGTCAATGTGCGCAGCCTGATCGTAGCGCATGGGGATCCTCCCGGAGGCGGATTTTTCTTGTTGTGGGCAGAGTGTCGCCCCGAACGGCTATTCCCGCAAGCATCGTGATGGCGGCGACTGGGCGCGGCGGTGTTTCCCGGATCGGATCAGCGCCACAGGTGTCGCGCCATGCGCCACAGCTGTGGCGCCCGCCGCCGCAGCCCCTCGCCCCCGATGAGATCGGCCTCATGAGCAAAATCAATTGGTTAGCGGGTGCCGGCGTGTTGGCCCGCGACTTGCGGAGATGGAGGCAGAAAAAAATCGGGATGGAGGAAGGAAAGCGCAATGACGCCGAAGGTCGGGATTATCGCCAATCCGATTTCAGCGCGCGACATTCGCCGCGTCGTCGCGAGCGCCAACAGCGTGCAGATTGCGGACCGCGCGAACATCGTGTTGCGGACACTGGCCGCGCTTGCCGCCTGCGGTGTCGAAGATGTGGTGATGATGCCGGAGCGTGGCGGTATCGGCGGGCACGTCCTGCGCGGCATCGAGCGCTCACGTGCGCGGAGTGAGGCGCGCTTTCCGCAGCTCCGTTTTCTCGACATGAAGATCACCGGCACGGTGGAGGACACGCGGTGCGCCGCCCGGATGATGGCCTTGGCCGGGGATGTGGCCGTCATCATCGTGCTGGGCGGTGACGGCACGCACCGCGCGGTGGCCGGGGAATGCGGCCCGGTGCCGATTGCCGGTATCTCGACTGGAACCAACAACGCGTTTCCCGAGCATCGGGAGCCCACCATCACCGGTCTTGCCGCCGGGCTCGCCGCCATGGGCCTGGTGCCGCCGGCCATCGCCTTCGCCGACAACAAGACCATCGAGGTGAGCATCGACGATGGCGCGCCGGAGATCGCGCTGGTCGATGTCGCCATCGTGACAGATCGCTTCGTCGGTGCCCGCGCCTTGTGGCGGACCGAGACCTTCCGCGAGCTCTACGTGACCTTTGCCGATCCGGAGGTGATCGGCATGGCGGCGATCGCGGGTCTCGTGGAGCCGGTGACACGCAGCGACGCCGGCGGCCTTGCCCTGACGCTCGGCCCGGCCGCGACCGCGAGGATGCGGGTGCGTGCGCCGATTGCGCCGGGTCTCGTGGAGATGGTCGGGATCGAAGCCTGGCGCCGCATGCCAGCCGGCATGGTTTTCAAACCCGCGCTTACCGCGGGCGCCATCGCCCTCGATGGGGAGCGCGAACTCTTCTTCGATCCCCACCAGGACGTGGCGGTGACATTGGTCGACCAGGCCTTCCACACCGTCGACGTCAAAGCGGTCATGCAATTCGCCGCGCGCCAGGGGCTGCTGTTCGACAGGTCACCCGAAGCCGTCAAGTCATGATAACCGAGGAGGAAACCAAGACCATGACCAACAATCCGTTCCCGCTTTCGAAGGACGAGCTGCTCGCCGCCTATCGTTCCATGCGCACCATCCGCGATTTCGAGGAAAGGCTGCATGTGGAGTTCGCCAAGGGCGATATTCCCGGCTTCGTCCATCTCTACGCCGGCGAGGAAGCCTGCGCGGCGGGCATCATGAGCCACCTCACCGATGTCGATCGCATCGCCTCCACGCATCGCGGCCATGGTCACTGCATCGCCAAGGGGGTCGACGTCCACGAGATGATGGCGGAGATCTATGGCAAGGCGACAGGTGCCTGCAGGGGCAAGGGCGGCTCCATGCATATCGCCGATCTCTCCAAGGGCATGATGGGGGCCAATGGCATTCTCGGGGCGGGCGCACCGCTGATCTGCGGCGCGGGCCTCGCGGCGAAGTTCCGGGGTGACGGCGGTGTCGGCATCACCTTCTTCGGGGATGGCGCGTCAAACCAGGGCACCGTGCTGGAAAGCATGAATCTCGCCGCGATCTGGAACCTGCCGGTGATCTTCGTGGTGGAGAACAACGGTTACGCGGAATCGACCTCGGTCGAATACGCTACCGCCGTCGACTCCTATGTGGACCGGGCTTCCGGCTTCGGCCTGCCGGGCGTGACCGTGGATGGCACGGACTTCTTCGCTGTCCATGAAGCCGCCGGCGAGATCATCAAGCGCGCCCGCGAGGGCGGCGGACCAGCGCTGCTGGAATGCAAGATGATCCGCTTCTTCGGCCATTTCGAAGGCGATGCGCAGGCCTACAAGGCCAAGGGCGAGAACGACTACAACCGGGCCAACCGCGACTGCCTGAAGCTATTCGCTGACCGCGTCACATCCGCCGGCGTGGTGAGTGCTGCCCAAATCGCGCTGATCGACCGCGAGGTCGCGGCCCTGATCGACGACGCGGTCGACAAGGCCAAGGGCGCGCCGCTGCCGACCGCGCAAGATCTCCTGAGCGACGTCTACGTCACTTACTGAGCGATGCCTCGAACAGAACTGTAGAACAGAACAACAGAGGAAACGAGATGGCCCGCAAGATCAGCGTGAAGCAGGCAATCAACGAGGCGCTGGACCTCGAGATGCGCCGCGACCCTACCGTTATCGTGCTCGGCGAGGATATCGTCGGCGGCGCCGGTGCGCCCGGCGAGATCGATGCCTGGGGCGGCGTGCTGGGTGTCACCAAGGGGCTGCATGCCAAGCACGGCAACCGGTTGATCGATACCCCCCTGTCGGAGAGCGCCTATATCGGCGCCGCAATCGGAGCCGCCGCTTGCGGCATGCGCCCGGTCGCCGAGCTCATGTTCCTCGATTTCATGGGCGTGTGTTTCGACCAGATCCTGAACCAGGCGGCGAAGTTCAAGTATATGTTCGGCGGCAAGGCCAAGACCCCGGTCGTCATCCGCGCGATGGTCGGCGCCGGTTTCCGCGCCGCCGCGCAGCATTCGCAGATGCTGACGCCGATGTTCACCCACGTGCCCGGACTGAAGGTGGTGTGCCCCTCCAACGCCTATGACGCCAAGGGGCTGCTGATCCAGGCGATCCGCGACGACGACCCGGTGATCTTCTGCGAACACAAGAACCTCTACGGGCTTGAATGGGACGTGCCGGCTGAATCCTATGCCATCCCCTTCGGTGAGGCGAATGTGATGCGCGAGGGCGAGGACGTCACCATCGTCAGCTACGGCCTGACCGTTCATCGCGCGCTGGAGGCGGCCGACAGATTGGCGAAGGGCGGCGTGCAGGCTGAGGTGATCGACCTGCGTACGCTGTCTCCCATCGATTGGGACACGGTCATCGAAAGTGTGGAGAATACCGGGCGTCTCGTGGTTGTCGACGAGGCCAATCCGCGCTGCTCCATCGCCGGAGATATCGCGGCCCACGTGGCCCAGAACGCCTTCGGGGCGCTGAAGGCGGCGCCGCAGATGGTCACCGCGCCACATACACCGGTGCCGTTCTCGCCCGTGCTGGAGGACCTCTACATTCCGTCGTCCGACGCCATCGTCGCGGCTGTGAACAAGACGACTGCACGCGCTCTTGCGGCGTGAAGGAGCTTTCGATGAACGAACGGATCAAGCCGATCGTCATGCCCAAATGGGGCCTGTCGATGTCGGAAGGCAAAGTGACCGGCTGGCTGAAGTCAGCCGGTTCCAAGGTCGCTGTTGGCGACGAAATCGTCGAGGTTGAGACCGACAAGATCGCGGGTGTGGTGGAGGCCGGTGATGCGGGCACGCTGCGCCGCGTATTGGGAGAGCCGGATACGGTTTATCCGGTCAAGGCCTTGATTGGCATCATCGCCGCGGACGACGTGCCTGACGGCGAGATTGACGCCTATGTCGCCGAATATGCGTCCCATGCGGCGGAGGAAGGCGAAGAAGAGGAAGCCGGGCCACGCTACGAGTTCGTTGATACGCCCTCCGGCCGCCTGCGTTATGCGAAACGCGGCGACGGCGAGCCGGTCATCATCCTCATCCATGGCTTCGGCGGCGATCTCGACAACTGGCTGTTCAACATCGACGCGCTGGCCGAGGCGGGCACCGTCTACGCGCTTGACCTGCCTGGCCACGGCCAGTCCGACAAGGTGGTGAGGGAGGCGAGCCTCGAGGGCCTTTCCGACGCCGTCACCGGCTTCATGGACTCCCTCGGCATTGGCTCGGCGCATCTCGTCGGCCATTCCATGGGCGGGGCAATCGCTGCGCAAACAGCGCTCGACCACCCGGACCGCGTTTCCTCGATCACGCTGATCGGCTCAGCCGGCCTCGGCGCGGAGATCAACAGTGGCTATACCGACGGCTTTGTCGCCGCCACCTCGCGCCGTGACCTGAAACCGGTTCTGGAGCAACTGTTCCACGATCCGGCGACTGTCACCCGCCAACTCGTCGACGATCTCCTCAAATACAAACGGCTCGACGGGGTGGATGAGGCGTTGCGGGCGCTCTCCAGCGCCTTGTTCCCGGGTGGGCGGCAGAGCGCGGTGCTCGCTGAGGCACTGACGACAGCCGCGACGCCAGTTCTCATCATCTGGGGCGAGAGCGACAGGGTGATCCCGTCAACCCACGCCGCCGCGCTCGCCGGCCGAGCGAGGGCGGAGGTAATCAGCGGCGCCGGCCACATGGTGCAGATGGAAAAGGCGGGCCGCGTCAACGAGCTGGTCATCGCCCACATCAAGGCCTGACGCGCACTTCGCCCAAGCTGAAACAGAGGCCGCCGTGCATGCGGACGGTCGAGGAGGAAACATGCCTGATCTCAAGGACAAGAGCATCGTCATCACCGGCGCGGCCGGAGGCATTGGCGCTGCCATCGCCAAGGCGCTCGGCGCCGATGGCGCCCGCATTACCGTCGCGGATCTTTCCCATGACGCTGCCAGCAAAGTCGCGGGCGAAATCACGGAGGCGGGCGGCAAGGCGATTGCCGTGGCGGTGGACGTGCGTGAGCGGGCGCAGGTCCGCGCCATGATCGATAGTGCCGTCGGGGCTTTCAGCCGGCTCGACGTTCTCTTCAACAATGCGGGTGTGGCCCAGACGAAACCCTTTCTCGACATCACCGAGGAGGATTGGCGCTTCGTTACCGACGTGAACGCGCTCGGCGTGCTGATCGGCATGCAGGAGGCGATCAAGACCTTCCGCAAACAGGGTGGTGGCGGGAAGATCATCAACACCGCTTCCATTGCTGGCAAGCAAGGCTACGAGCCACTTGCGCATTACTGCGCCTCGAAATTCGGCGTGGTGGCCATGACGCAGGCGGCCGCGCGCGCCTTCGGCAAGGAGGGTATCACCGCCAATGCCTTTTGCCCGGGCGTCGTGGCCACCCCGATGTGGGACACCATCGACAAGGGGTTCCGTGACAGTGGCCTCACCCACGCCGTCAACGAGGCGTTTGATACCTTTGCCGCCGGTGCGGTGCTGGGACGCCCGTCGCGACCGGACGATCTCGTCGGCGTGGCACGCTACCTTGCCTCGTCGGATTCCGATTTCATGACCGGCCAGTCGTTGCTTGTCGACGGCGGCATGGTCTTCGTTTGAGAGAGTTTGCACCATGGCATCGTCCGAGAACCTGCCGCTCGAGCTAAAGGCGATGAACCTGCGCTTCGGCGCGCTCGCCAAGGCGGCGCCACAGGCTATGAGCGCCTTCCGTTCGCTGATGGGCGAGGCGTCCAAAGCCGGCGTCCTGCCGTCCAGCATCAAGGAACTGATCGCTGTCGCCATCGCCGTTCATCAGGGGTGCGCGGATTGCATTCTGTTTCATGTCGCCAATGCGAGGAGGCACGGGGCCAGCCGCGAAGAATTGGCCGAGGTGCTCGCGGTTACGATCGAGATGGGCGGGGGGCCCTCCGCCGTCTATGCCAGCCGCGCGCTCGAGGCCTTCGACACCTTCACAGCCGAGAAGATTTGATAAGGCGATAGCTTCGAACGAGCTGCCCGCATGCGAGCATCGGCGGGCAGCTCCCTTCAGTTATGGAAAATAGCCGATCTATGCAAAATTCGTTTGTATAGAAGAAATAAAAGTCACAAGAATTTTCTATATTAGAATGATATTCTAATCTCCATGCTCCACATTGTGTCGTACAGTCTATCCTGCGGCGGCTATCGGTTGGTCTGCAGCATATAGGATTTTGCCTCGCTCGCAGGCATTGCATCCTTTGCATATGTGAAGGTGCCGTGCTCCTTGACCTCCCGCGCAGCGCGCATCAACCCTCCCAGGGCGGCCCGGGCAAATGAGCCGCCGACACTGATCCGCTTGACGCCTGCTTCCGCCAATTCATGGACAGTGAAGATCTGTCCCGCGAGGCCCATTACGACATTGACGGGTCGATTGAGGGAGGAACAGACCGTGCGAATGGCTTCGAGATCTGGCAGTCCGGGCGCATACAGAACATCCGCGCCGGCTTTCTCGAATGCCTGCAAGCGCCGTATCGTATCGTCCAGATCGGTCTTCCCATGCAGGAAATTCTCCGTGCGCGCGGTCAACAGGAACGGATGTTTGCGGGCTTCTTCGGCAGCGGCGGCCACCCGCTCGACAGCCAGGCCAAATGCGTAGATCGGGTCTGAGGGATTACCGGTCGCATCTTCGATGGACCCCCCTACGAGGCCTGTCGCGGACGCCATCGCGATCGTCAGGGAACAGGAAGCCGGGTCTGCTCCAAAACCGTCCTCGAGATCGGCGGAGACGGGAAGATCAGTTGCCTCAACGATATCGCGCGCGTTTTGCAAAATGGCCTCCCGCGAGAGCGCCGCTGCGGAATCCTGCCGACCGATTGCAAACGCAAATCCGGCACTCGTCGTGGCCAGCGCCTCGAAGCCCAAAGCAGTGAGGATGCGCGCAGAACCCGCATCCCAGGGGTTGGGAATGACGAACGCTCCAGGCCGATGATGCAACTCCCGGAATAGCTCAAACTTGCTCGTTTGACTGGTCACGGTTCCCTCCCTTGCTGGGAGGTCGATACCTAGCACGATCCGAACAAAAAGAGAACATTCCAAGTTCCGCGGGTGGCTGACGCCGAGCACCACCAATTGACCGGAGATCTGCGCTTGTCCCTGCGGCCCTTCATCAGCGAGCGGCCGCCACTGTGGTTTGGCTGGGAGAGGCTGCATCAGCCGCAAGCGGCGGCGCGAAGCGGCGTAGCCTCAGGGCGTTGGTGACGACACTGACACTCGACAACGCCATGGCCACACCGGCGAACATCGGCGACATCAGGATGCCGAACGCGGGATAGAGCACACCCGCCGCAACAGGGATAAGAACCGCGTTGTAGCCGAACGCCCAGCCGAGATTTTGCGCGATGTTGCGAAGGGTGGCGCGCGACAGGGCGATCGCATTGGGGACGTTGCGCAGATCGCCCGACATCAGCACTACATCGGCACTTTCGATAGCGATATCGGTGCCTGTGCCAATCGCCAGCCCGACATCGGCCTGTGCGAGCGCCGGCGCATCGTTGATCCCGTCACCAACGAAGGCGACATGTCCCCACTGCGTCTGCAGCCGCTTGACGACATCGGCCTTTCCGGTGGGTAAGACCTCGGCGGCCACATCCTCGATCCCAAGATCCCGCGCGATGGCTTCGGCCGTCCGGCGATTGTCTCCGGTGATCATGACGATCCTCAAGCCGAGCTGCCTGAGGGCGGCGAGCGCCGCGGGCGTGGTTTCCTTGACCGGATCCGCTACGGCGAGAAGAGCGGCGAGTTTGCCGTCGATCATCACATAGAGAGGGGACCTGCCGCGCGCAGCGAGTGCTTCCGCTTTCTCCGCCAGCAGCGAGATGTCGACCGCCTCGCGTCGCGCAAGGCGGTCGGCGCCCACCAACACTGCGTGTCCCCCAACGCGCGCCACCACGCCGAAGCCGACCTCGGCGACGAAAGTCGATGGCTCCGCCAAGGCGATGCCGCGCCGCTTCGCCTCTGTGACGATGGCCTGCGCGATGGGGTGCTCCGACCGGCTCTCGGCAGAAGCTGCGAGGCGGAGCATCTCCACTTCCTCAAACCCATTCGCGACGATGACGTCGGTGAGCTCCGGATGGCCTTTGGTCAAGGTCCCGGTCTTGTCGAGGGCGATGGTCTTGGTGTCGCGCAGGGCCTGGAGAGCTTCGCCCCGCCGAAACAGAATACCCATTTCAGCAGCCTTGCCAGTCCCGACCATGATCGAGGTTGGTGTTGCAAGACCCATGGCACAGGGGCAGGCGATGATCAGGACGGCGACCGCATTGGCGATGGCGAAATTGAGGGCAGGCTGCGGACCGGCGATGGCCCATACGAGGAAGGTTGCCACGGCGGCCGCCATGACGGCGGGCACGAACCATAGCGTGACCTTGTCGACCAGTGCCTGGATAGGCAGCTTCGAACCCTGGGCAGCCTCGACCGTCCGGACGATCTGCGCAAGCAATGTGTCGGCACCGACCTTCGCGGCCTCGAACTGGAAAGATCCGGTCTTGTTCACCGTGCCGCCGATGACCTCGTCGCCGGTGCTTTTCTGCGCGGGGGCTGGCTCTCCGGTGATCATGGATTCGTCGACATAGGAGGTGCCGGAGATGATCGTGCCATCAACCGGCACACGCTCGCCGGGGCGCACGATCACGA
This sequence comes from Hyphomicrobiales bacterium, assembly GCA_930633525.1. Lineage (NCBI taxonomy): Bacteria > Pseudomonadati > Pseudomonadota > Alphaproteobacteria > Hyphomicrobiales > Hyphomicrobiales bacterium. Next base: position 834,678 of record CAKNFP010000002.1, on the reverse strand, counting down.
TGTCGCCGATGCGGACCTCGTCTATGGAGACGTCGCGCTCGACGTCGTCCCGGATGATCCGCGCGGTCTTTGCCTGCAGTGTCATCAGCTTGCGGATGGCCGAGCTCGTCTGGCCTTTGGCCTTGGCCTCGAACCACCGTCCGGCGAGAATGAGCGTGACGATGACGGCGCCGGCCTCGAAATAGGTGTAGTCCATGCCCTCCGGCAGCCATTGCGGTGCGAAGGTCGACGCCACCGAATAGAGATAAGCCATCGACGTGCCGACCATGACGAGCGAATTCATGTCAGGCGTGCCGCGGATCAGCGCGGGGGCACCCTTGCGATAGAACTGGAGCCCGGGTCCGAACTGCACCACCGTGGCGAGGGCGAACGCGATTAAACGCATGCTGTTGTCGCCGATCGTGCTCGCCAGCAGGTGGTGCAAGCTGTCCGAAAGGTGAGCGCCCATTTCCATCACGAGCAATGGAAGGGTCGCGATCGTCGACAAGGCCAGTGACAAGCCAAGCCGCCGGATTTCCTTCTCGCGGCTGATGTCTTCCCGCTCCCGCTGGCTGTCCCCCGCTATGATTGGCACGGCCGGATAGCCGGCTTTCGTGGCGGCTGCGGCTGCCTTGGCCAGCAGACTGTCGTCGCCGATATAGCGAATATGCGCTTTGCGTGTGGCAAGGTTGGCGGTCGCTTCGAGAACGCCGGGAACGGTCGCCAGAGTCCGTTCGACGCGACCGACGCATGAGGCGCAGCTCATTCCCGCGATCTCGAGATCGGCTTCGCTGCTGGGCACCACGTATCCCGCCCTTTGGACGGCATCCGCGAGGACAGCGGCACTCGCTGCGCCCACGTCGACGCTGGCCCGTCCCGTCGCGAGATTCACCGCCACGTCCTCGACGCCTTCGACCGCCCTGATGGCTTTTTCGACGCGGCCGACGCAGGAGGCGCAGCTCATCCCCGAGATGGGCAGGACGAGCCTGTGGTCTGGGCTCTGTCGGATTTGCGTGACGACGGTCATGGGCCACCTCTTTAGCGTCAGTGGCCGACAGGAGTGGGGGTTACCACTGTGGTAAGGTCAAGGACATTTTTCCAAGAGCCGATCCGATCATTCGACCTTGACCTTGCCATATAGCAAGGAGCGAGCCTTGTTCGTCCCACCCCTTGAGGAGAAAATGCCATGGAGGCATGTGTCATCAACAAGCAGGATAACGCTCCGGTAGCCAGTGCGGGCATGCCCATCCGCGTCACGGACATGACCTGCGGTCATTGCGTGGCGGCGATCCGAGGTTCCATCGAGAATGCCATTCCGGGGGCCAAGGTCAGGATCGATCAGGAAGCACGGCTTGTTTTCGTGGCGGATGCTGATCCTGCAAGGATCCGCGAGATCATCGCGCTCGCTGGCTACACGCCCGACGCATCACCAAGGTGATACCGAGGCGCGGACGCCCTGGATAATCTCATGCTTAACAGGGGATGATCCAAGCCTGTCCGGGCGAGAGAGATTCCTACCAGCCTGGAATCGATCGGGGTTCCGCCCGTGTCAGTTCCATAGCGATGATCGCCTTCAGCTTGAGATCGAGGCCAGCTGATTGGATTTTGGCGATCAGTATTAAACAAGCTGGTGATAACCGCTTATTGCAGTCATGCAATTCGAGCACTTCCGCCTTCCGGCGATTAGCGGAAGTGCCCTATCCCAGCGTTTCCATGCACTGCAGGCGGGAGTGCCGCCGCCATTCTCCCTGCGGTTGCGCTAACCGCGTTTGACGTTCCAGAATGCCGGCAGCCCGTTGAGGATACCTGTCAGATCAGCACGGTGGGCCGTCGCGAAGAAATACTGCCCCAGCGGTGCATAGGGCACATCCTCGAAGGCCTGAACTTGCATGTTGGCCGCGATTGTCTTGCGGGAAGCTTCATCGGACGCTTCGAGCCAGGCATCGCGCAAGGCCTCGATCTTGGGTGCGGTCGGCCAGCCGGGGCCGGTCGGCTTGCCATTGCCGCGGATGAACGCGTGGCCGGCCGGTGTGGACTGATCCATCCCGCTCCAGAAGGTGCTGAAAATATTCCAGCCACCTTGTTCAACCGGATCTTCCTTGAACCGCCGCTGTACGAGTGCGCCCCAGCCCATCGCCTGATAGTCTACGTTGAAACCGATCTTCGTCAGCATGTCGGCGGTCATGTCCGCCAAGGCCTTCAAATTCGGAATATCAGCGGGGGCAAGCACAACGACTTTCTCGCCGTTGTACCCGGCAGCCTTGACCGCGGCCTTGCTCTTTTCGATGTCACGCGGTCCGGTGAGCGGCCCCATTCCCGCGCTGCTCGCGTAGGGCGTGCCGGGGCAGAAGTAGCCAACCCCATCGCGCCAAAGCGTGGTGTCGTCGCCGACGATGGCCGTCATGAAGTCGCGCTGGTCGATCGCGCTAAGCACCGCGCGACGGAGCGCGGGATTGTTGAACGGCGGAACGAGGTGGTTGAAACGGAGCGTGCCGATCTGCCCTGTCGGGTCCGCGATTCGCACATTGACGTTTTTGTCGCCGCGGAGGGCGGGCAGGAGATCTGCGTCCGGTGTCCACCACCAGTCGATTTCGCCCGACTTCAACGCGGAAAATGCGGTCGAAGGATCTGGAATGATCGTCCATTCGACGCGGTCGAAATGCACGATCTTGGGACCGGAGGTCCATTGCGGGGTGCCGCTCGGGCGCGGCACATAGCCATCGAAACGCTCATAGACGAGACGTGCCCCAGCCACCCGTTCGTTGGCGACGAAGCGGAACGGTCCGCTACCGACCATCTCTGTTATCTGGGTGAAGGCATCCGTATTGGCCAGTCGCTCCGGCATCATGGGACAGATGCGGGGATAGGACTTGCCGAGGGCGTCAGGCAGAAGGGGGAACGGCCGCTTCAGGCGGAAGACGATGGTCTTGTCATCGGCCGCGGACAACTCGTTGGTCGCGGCCATCAGCGCACCGCCAAAGGAATCCCGCTTGGCCCAGCGCTGGATGCTCGCCACACAATCGCGCGCGAGCACGGGCGTTCCATCATGGAATGCGAGGCCGGGACGCAGCGTCAGTTTCCAGGTGAGGCCATCGTTCTCCGTGACCACGCCGTCAACCATCTGCGGAACGGCCTGGTAACTGTCATCCTGCGCGAACAAGGTGTCGAAGACCATCAGCGCATGGTCTCTTGCCGGATAGGTGGGGGTCCAGACGGGATCGAGGCCTGCAACATCCGTTTGCGGAACGAATTTGAGCACCCGTTGCCGCTCCGCCGCGATCACGGCGGGTGCGGCAATCGCCGCCGCGGTCAGCGCAGCGCCGCCTTTCAGGAATTCACGTCTACGCATAGCCCCACTCCTCTGGCTTTCATTCTTCGTCGTTGTTGAGGTCTGAAACAGCCGCTGCTCGCCGCTTTCGAACGATTGCCGCCTGCCTCGCACTTTGGCGTTGTCGCCTGGGTAGCCCCCTGCTAATGTTATATTTACAATACAAACAAACACGAACCGCAAGAGCTGTTTAAGGCCGAGTTTGAGGGGTTTTCTTCTTTGCAGTCGGAAGAGACGAATTATTTTCGCCTGTCCGGGGACATTGCGCTTGTCACCGGGGCATCACGCGGCATCGGGCGGGCTATCGCCATTGCTTTGGCCAGGTCGGGCGCGCATGTCATTCTGAATGCGCGTGATCCCGAACAACTCGATGCCAGCCGGGCTGAACTCGCCGGGGAGGGGCTGTCCGTCTCAGCCATCCCGTTCGACGTCACGGATCCCGCAGCGGTCGAAGCGGCCGTTGCAACGATCGTCGAACGTCACGGCGGCCTCGATATCGCGGTCGGTAATGCTGGACAGTCCCTGCGTAAGCCGCTCGGGGAGTTCGACAAGGCCGACATGGCCCGCTTGTTGGATGTCAATCTCGGTTCGGCCCTGGTTTTGGCGCAGGCGGTGGCCCCGTCGATGCAGGCGCGCGGGGGAGGGCGTATCCTGTTCACAGGATCCATGCTCGGCCAGATCGCCCGGCCGAACAATGCGCTCTATTCCGCGACCAAAGCCGGTCTCGCCGGGCTGGTGCGTGCCCTTGCCGTCGATCTCGGGCCACGTGGTATTCGTTGTAACGTGGTTGCGCCGGGCGTTGTGCGTACAGCGATGACGGAGACCCTGGCGGTAGATCCGGCGGTCGATGCCTTCGTGAAGCAGAGGACACCACTGGGGCGTTGGGCGACGCCGCAGGATATCGCAGGTGCTGCGCTTTTCCTGGTGTCGCCGGCCAGTGCATTCGTCACCGGGCAGGTATTGCTCGTGGACGGCGGCATGTCGATCCAGGCCTGATCCTGTAATCGCGGGCCTGAAGGCCACGCTCTGATATGCCGGATTGGGAAGCAAGATGTTGATTTACTGCATACGCCGCGTCTTATCGACCGTTCCGGTCATGTTATTCGTGGCGTTCTTCGTCTTCAGCCTGCTCTATCTCGCGCCCGGCGACCCCGCACTCATCATTGCCGGGGATCATGCGAGCGCGGACGATGTCGCGCGAATTCGACAAGCGCTCGGGCTCGACCAGCCGTTTCTCATTCGTTTCTGGGATTGGCTCTTGCAGGTGGCGCGGGGGGACCTTGGTCAGTCCATTTTCACGAATTTGCCTGTGGCGCATATGATCGGCCAGCGGGTCGGCCCGACTTTGTCATTGATGGTGCTGACCATGGCCCTGTCCGTCATCATAGCGGTTCCCATCGGCGTCGTCGCTGCTTGGCGCAGAGGCTCGTGGGTTGACCATCTTGTGACCGCAGGAGCGGTTTTCAGCTTTTCTATCCCCGTCTTTGTTGTCGGTTATCTGCTCGCCTATATCTTCGCCGTCCAGCTCGGATGGCTGCCTGTTCAGGGCTATACTCCGCTGAGCGCCGGAATTCTGCCGTTTCTCGGCAACCTGATACTGCCAGTTCTAGCTTTATCTGGTGTTTATATCGCGCTCATCGCCCGCATTTCGCGGGCCGCGATGATCGAGGTGCTGACTCAGGACTATGTGCGGACGGCGCGGGCGAAGGGCCTTGGGCATGGCGCAGTCTTGTTTGTCCACGCGTTGAAGAATGCAGCAGTTCCAATCATTACGGTCATCGGCATTGGTGTGGCGCTGCTTATCGGTGGCACCGTGGTCACAGAGAGCGTATTTGCTATTCCCGGCCTCGGACGTCTCACCGTCGATGCCATCCTGAGGCGCGACTATCCGGTTATCCAGGGCATTGTACTGATTTTCAGCATCACCTATGTTCTGATCAATCTTGCCGTTGATATCCTATATACGATCTTCGATCCTCGAATCCGGTACTGAGGGCGTGTCATGACCGTCGAACACGCAACCCTTCCGCTGGAAGTCTCGCCCGGACGCCGGGGGCAGACATTGCGGCGTCTGGCAAGCCATCGCCCATTGCTCCTGGGAGCGACCATACTTCTCATCCTCCTGATCATTGCAATCGCAGCGCCTTTGCTTGGCACGATCGATCCCGCTGCGCTGTCGCCAGCACGGCGCAATCGCGCACCGTCCGAACTTTACTGGTTCGGCACTGACCAGCTCGGCCGAGACATCTATTCGCGTGTCCTTTATGGCGCGCGCGTCTCGCTGATTGTTGGAATTTCTGTCGCTATGCTGTCAGCGGCAGTCGGGATCATCGTGGGCATCATTGCGGGCTACATCCGCTGGACGGATGGCATCATCATGCGGATGATGGATGGATTGATGTCCATCCCGCCTATCCTTCTCGCGATCGCCCTGATGACGCTCACCCGCGGGTCTCTCGGCAATGTCATCCTGGCTATCACAATATCCGAGATCCCACGTGTCGCCCGCGTGGTGCGCGGTGCGCTGCTCAGCCTGCGGGAGCAGCCCTTCGTACTCGCTGCCGTCGCAACCGGCGTGAGCGTGCCGCGGATCATGCTGCGCCATATTCTTCCCAACATCATGGCGCCGGTCATTATCCAGGCCACCTATATTTGCGGCGCGGCCATGCTGACGGAGGCTATTCTGTCCTTTATTGGCGCTGGTCTGCCGCCCACCATACCGTCCTGGGGCAACATCATGGCTGAAGGCCGCGCGTTGTGGCAGGTCAAGCCCTATATGATCGCCTTCCCAGCGATCTTCTTGTCGATCGCCATCCTCGCCGTGAACCTCGTCGGCGATGGTCTTCGCGACGCTCTGGATCCGCGCTTGCGCGAAAGATGATAACCGTGGCTGCGAGGCCGCAGATTTTGTGAAGCCGTTCCTTCCGACCAGGAAGATCGGCCGCGACCTCCATCATGGAGATCGAGGACGAGCGAGGCGTGCGGAATGTTGACCGCCGAAACATTCCCCTCGGTCGGTAGCCCCTGCGTGCTCCGCCTTTCAGCTTGGGATCGCCAGTCACCAGATACTGCCCCATTTGTCCACGTGCCTATTCGTTGACGATCGCCCGTAGAAAGCGTCGGGTGCGTTCCTGGGTCGGGTTGGCGAAGAAGCTCCGGACCGGTGCCTCTTCGACAATCTCGCCGGCATCAAGCAGCATCGCGCGACTGGCGACGCTCTTGGCGAAGCCGATCTCGTGGGTCACGACAACCATGGTCATGCCGTGATCGTGGTGGACCTGGCGAATGACTTGCAGCACCTCCTCGCGCATCTCGGGGTCGAGCGACGAGGTCGGCTCGTCGAACAGCATCAGTGTCGGCTTCATCGCCAAGGCGCGCGCAATCGCGACGCGCTGGCGCTGGCCACCTGAGAGCTGGAACGGATAGGAATCGGCCTTGTCAGCCATCCCGACGCGCTCAAGGAGCCGGCGTCCCTCATCCTTGGCATCACGCGCCGATTGGCCGAGGATCTTCATCGGCGCGATCGCGATGTTCTGTAACGCCGTCATATGCGGGAAGAGATTGAAATTCTGGAAGACAAAGCCGGTGGTGAGCCGGATCGCCTGCAACTCTTCGGCGGTCGCTGTCGCGACATTGCGCCCGCCGACGGTGATGGTGCCGGCATTAATCGTCTCTAGCCCGTTGATGCAGCGCAGCAGCGTGCTCTTGCCGCAACCGCTCGGCCCGCACAGCACCAGCACCTCCCCCGCAGCGACCTCGAGCGAGATCCCGTTCAGGACTTTCACCGCGCCATAGGACTTGTGGACGTTGTGGATGCGGATGAAATCCGGCGCCGCCAGCGAGGCGGGGACCGCCGTCAGATCGGTTGCCATTTCTGCAGCCTTTCGATCATCCGCATAAGGATGGTGTAGCCCCAGATCAGCGCCACGTAGAGCAGAGCCGCGCCGGTATAGAATTCAAGTGGTCGGAAGAACTGGACCGTCAATTCCTGCGCACGGAACATCACCTCGGGGACGGCGATGAGTACGGTGACCGTGACATTCTTGATTACGGTGATGTGGACATTGGTGAGTGAAGGCAAGGTGGCGAAGAAGGCTTGAGGCAGGGTTATGTAGCGCATAACCTTCCAGCGCGAAAAACCGAGCGATTGCGCCGCCTGGACTTGCGTTTGCGGGATCGCCTCAAGCCCGCCACGGAAAGCCTCGCAGGCTAGCGCCGCACCATTGAGCGACAGCGCGACAATAGAGCTCGCCGTCGGTGAAAACGAGGAGCCGATCAGGATCGGCAATACGTAATGGATCCAAATCAGCAGGACCACGACGGGCAGCGTACGGAAAAGATCGACGAAGACGATGGAGATACCGCGCACTAGCCTGCGGCGCGACATGCTCATCGCCGCCAGAACGACGCCGAGAAAGGTCGAGAACAGGATCGCCGGGAAACTCGTCCACCAGGCATGCATGAGGCCGCCGGCGAGATACGGCCCGTATTCACTGAGAACGCCGAACTGGAAGGTGTAATTCATGTCCCGACCCGGCCGGAGATGCTGGCGAAGAGGGACAGGCCGCGCTCGGCCTGTCCCAGGGATTGATCAGCGCGGCCCGGTGGCCAGTTCGGACGGCAGATTCCACTTCTCCGCGAGGCCGCGATACCAGCCGCGCAACTGCATCGCCCGGACATAGGTGTTGAGGAACATGACAAGGTCGAGATCGGCATAGCGGACCGCATGGTTCATGGTCGTCCACTCGGTCTTATCGGCAGCGAACCGGACATTGCGCAACTCGGTGGGACGCTCCTCAGCGCGCATCGCGTTCGAGACGGAATCGCCGATATAGGCGTTTGACCGCCCCTGCATGACTTCCAGCACCGCGGCTGCGGTGTCGGAAAGCGGGTTCACCTTGGCGTTCTTGAAAGTCCGCTGGGCGAACTGCTGGGCAGCCGTGCCGGTCACGACCGACACGATGTTGCCGGACTTGTCGAGATCTTCGAAGCTGTGTACCGGGCTGTCGGCGCGCACCATCGCGGTCGAGGACAGATAGCCGATTGGATCCGTAAATGCGACGGCGGTGGCCCGCTCGGGCGTGGCGCCGAGGCCGCTCATCACCACGTCCCATTGCCCGGCTTGGAGCCCGGCAACCAGCCCGCTCCAGGTCGTATTGACCAGTTGGACCTTGATCCCGGTCATCTGTTCGAAATTGCGGATGTCGTCGGCGATGAAGCCCTCGTACTCATTGGTTTTCGAATTAAACAGGACGAAGCGGTTCCAGGGCGCAACGCCGACGACCATCTTTTTCTCTTTGATGATCCGGTCCAGCGTCGGCCCGGCTTGGGCGGCTGAGACCGAGAGCGCCGTGACCACGGCGAAAGTGGCGGCCATTGTCATGGCTGCGAGACGTTTCAACATACTGTTCCCCTCTCTGTTTTGGGCTGTTCTCTGGCAGCCTGTTGAACCCGTGCGGTCTCAGTGAACGGCGTCGGCGGCGAGGATGCTCTCGAAGCCGACGATCGGCGCCGTGGCGTCCGGGTCGATCAAGACATCAAGTACGTAAGGCCTTTTTGCAGCCTGCCCTCGCGTGAGAGCTGCGGCGATTTCGGTGGGGTCGTCGATGCGCTCACCCTCGCATTTCAGCACCCGGCCCAAATCCGCGAAATCGATGTCCAGGAAGTCACACTCGAGATAGCGGCCCATCACCTTCTGCTCCCAATGCCGCTGGAAGCCGAGAGTGCCGTTGTTGAAGACGACGACCAGGATCTCGACGCCATAGCGTGCTGCGGTCTCAAGCTCGTTGAACACGTAACCGAAGGCGCCGTCGCCGGTGACGCAGACGATCCTCAGAGAGGGATCGGCCAGCTTGGCACCGATCGCCGCCGGAAGGCTCCAGCCTATCCCGCCGGTGCCGCGTGGCGAGAGGATGAAGCGGCCGGCTTTCGGCACATCGATATGGCTCATTGCCCAGCCGGTGACATAGCTCGCATCGGTGACGATCAGGGTCTTCTCGTCGGCCCGCGCCGAGATCTCCGCGAGAAGGCGCTCCGGCCGGATCGGTCTCTGGCCGGAGGTGGCGACAGGCTGGAATTCCGCCCGCCAATCCTGCGTCAAGGCATGGAGGTGCTTGCGCCCGCCCGCGTCGGTGCGCGCAAGGCCAAGCTCAGCACAATGGGCCAGCAGGTCGCGCAGCGTGTCGCGGACATCGCCGACCATTGCGACATCGGTCGAAAAGTTGCGGCCGATCTCCACCGGGTCGATATCGAGGTGGATCAGCTTGGTGCCCGGCTTTGGCAGAGACCAATCGCTGTAGCAGATCTGCCCGGTGCGCGAGCCGAGCACGAAGACGACGTCGGCCTCGCCGAAGAGCGTATTCGAGATCCTGCCACGGCCATAGCGCCCGCCCGTGGTCGAGCCGAGCGGACCGGCGGCGAGCGGGTGCGCGTCGGGGATGGCGCCGCGCCCGGTCATGGTCGTTGCAACCGGCATATCGAAGAGCTCCGCCAGGATGCGGATCTCTTCCTCGGCTCCGGAGATGATCGAACCGCCACCGGCGATCAGCAGCGGCCGGTGCGCTGCAGCCAGAAGCTGGGCTGCCTTCGCGATCGACTCCCGACTCGCCCTGACGCGATTGGCCGGAAACTGGGCATAAGCCGGATCAGCCCAAGTCTCGGCTTCAGCCTCGGCAGCCATCACATCGCCGGGGCAGAGCAGTACGACCGGACCGGGGCGCCCTGTCGTCGCAATCCGGAAAGCCTTGCGCACCGCATCGCCGGCCTGTTCTGGCATATCGATACGGATGACGTCCTTGACATAGGGGCCGAGCGCCGCCGCGTGGTCGAGCGCGCTACTGGCGTGCTTGTTCTTCAGCCGCAACGCATGATCCTGCACCAGCGCGATCACCGGCACAGAAGAGCGCTGCGCCTCGAGCAGGCCTGTGATGAGGTTGGTCGCGCCCGGCCCAAAGGTTGCGGCGCAGACACCGGGGCGGCCGGTCACCTGGGCATAGCCATGCGCCATGATCGCCGCATGCTTCTCGTCGCGGACGGTGATGATGCGGGTAAAGGACCGATCGACCGCGTGGAAGACATGGATGGGGTCTTCCATGCCGAACAGGCACTTCACCCCGTAACTCTTCAAGGTCGCGTAGAGCAGCGCGCCGCCCGTTCCTCGCATCGATCTCTCCCGTTGACGCCCCGCCGATGTTGCGTATTATGCAACATGTTGTTTATTCATCGTGACGGTGCTTTGCCGGTGCGTCAAGCTGCAATGCGAGGCGGAATGAAATCGATCGAGAAGGCCGTCAGAGCTTTACAGCTCATGGTTGAATCCGGCGGCGAGTTGCGGGTCGGCGACGTGAGCCGGCATCTCGAGGTAAACCGCAGTACGGCCTCACGTCTGCTGGCCTCGCTGGCCACTGGCGGATTGATCGAACAGGACCCGGTTACCCAGCGCTACGGCGCGGGAATTCTCGCCGTCCAGCTTGCTTCTGGCTTCCATCGCAAGTTCGACATCGTCGAGCAGGCGCAAAAGGAAATGGAAGCGCTCGCACGTGAAACGCAACACACGGTCTGGTTGGGGGTACTATCCGGGGCGGAGGTTGTCGTGCTCAAGACGGTACGCGGCTCTCAGCCTATTCAATTCGCCGTCGAGCCCGGGCACCGGTTGCCGGCGCATGCCGCGGCGATGGGCAAGGCGCTGCTTTCCCTCAAACCCGACGCAGAGATTCGCCCCCTTTTCGAGGGCTCCCTGCCTACGGCCACCAAGCAAACACTCCATTCGGTCGACGAATTGCTCCGCCAACTGGCCCTGACGCGGCTGCGTGGCTACGCCATCTCAGATCAGGAGCTCTTCGACGGCGTAAAAGCGATCTCGATCGCCCTCACGGACAAGCATAAGGGCACGTCGATCGCCGTCAGCGTCTCTTATCCGCTCTTCGCCCTGAGAGACGGCAATGATCAGGCGATCATTGATGCGTTGCTCTCCTTTGGCCGCTATTTCGGGACCCGCATTGGTGATGCCCGATGGGCACGCTAGGGTCCCGTCACATGTTGCTTCGATGGATCGGTGATCCTCCGGGGAGGCTATGCCGTCGCCTGCCGAATGAAAATCCCATGTGTTTGGCGATCTTGATAGCGGCGCTCAGACTCCGTTCGCCACGGATATAAATTGCTTGTTAAGAATGATGATGAGCTATGTGTAGCTTAAGACGTATATAATATCCGACGTCGATCGGAGGCGATTCCGATCAGATATATTTATAAAATCGCCTCTCCATTGATATCAAATCAGCCGCTTCAAGTGCTTCCGCTCGGCCGTTGCACCGGCCCCATCGCTTCCATTATCAGCCGCCGCGAAAACGCGGTTTCAAAAGGAGCAACTCAAGCCGCCATCAACGTAGATGACTTGTCCGTTGACGTAGTCGGAAGCCCGCGAGGCCAGGAACACAGCGGTGCCGCCGAGTTCGTCAGGGTCGCCCCAGCGTTTTGCGGGCACCCGCGATACACGGCTTTGATACAGTGGCACGTCGGCCATGATCGGACGGTTCATATCGGTCACGAAGTATCCGGGGCCGATCCCGTTCACCTGTACGTTGTGCTCAGCCACCTCAGTCGCCAGCGCGCGCGTCATCATGCGCAAGCCGCCCTTGGAGGTAGAATAGGGCACGACGAACGGGCGGCCCAATTCGCCGACCACCGACACGACGTTGATGATCTTACCAGCACGGCGCTCAATCATCCCGGGTAGCACGGCGCGCGTTGCCAGGAATGGACCTTTGAGGTTAACAGCCATGAGCTCGTCCCAGGCTGCTTCGCTCACATGGGAGAATTCCTCCCTGTGCGAAATGCCTGCATTATTCACCAGTATGTCGACGCACCCGTGGCGGAGGCAAACAGTCTTCATCGTCGAATCGACCGCCATCGCGTCCGTCACGTCGCAGATCTCGACGGACGCCTCGCCGCCGGCGTCCGCGATCGCCGCGCTGGCCTCTTCCAACGTTTTGCGCGTACGTCCGATCAGGACGACTCGTGCTCCGGCGTCTGAAAGCGCATTTGCGATCGCAGCGCCCAGGCCGCGTCCTGCGCCGGTTACGACGGCCGTCTTGCCGGCAAGACTGAACAAATGGGACATGAGGCCTCAGTGAAATGTTCGCCCGCCATCGATGGCAAGCGTGGCGCCGGTCACGTAGGAGGCGTCCTTGGACAGAAGATACACGATTGACGCGGCGATCTCCTCGGGCTTGCCCCAGCGGCGCAGCGCATAGCGATCCAGCGGGACCGGCGGCCCGTCTTCCGGCGCCTTCTTCAACCCGGCGTTCATCGGCGTGTCGATTAGTCCCGGGCAGATGCAATTCACGCGGATGTCGGGCGCCAGTTCTGCGGCGAGCGCCTTGCTCAGGCTTTGTACTCCGCCCTTCGACGCCGCGTACGCAGAAGCCCCCGCAATCGGCATCAAAGCTTGGGCGGAGGCGATGTTGACAATAGCGGCATCTAGCGTGTTGCGCATATGCGGTATCGTCGCCTGACTGACTATGAATGTACCCGTGAGATTGACGTCGATAACCTTGCGCCACGTATCGATGGTCATCTCGCTGATCGGGCCGAGCGCAACGACGCCGGCCGAGTTCACGAGACCATCGATCGCACCAAGCGCCTTGGCGGCCGCATCTATGGCGCGCTTCACGGCATCCGGATCGGTCACATCGACCTGTTCCGAATAGCCGGGCAGGGGCAGGCCGGTAGCCAGCGCTGCAGCTCCTGCTCCATCCCGATCCAAGCAGGCCACCCTTGCCCCTTCCGCGGCGGCCAGCCGGGCCACGGCTGCTCCGATCCCCGAAGCCGCACCGGTTACGACAATCCGCCGTCCTTCAAGCCGGGCGCCCATCGTCAAGCCTGCCTGTTCGCTGCGACGACTTGCTTCCAGTCGTCAAGGAGAGGTACCGCGACGTCCTGCATCGCGATCGTATCGACGAAAATGTGCTGTGTGGCGGCAGACATGTCGCGCATGCATCGGCCGAGGTCGCTGGGGTTCCGCAATGCTTCGGATCCACCCATCGTGTAACAGAACCGCACAACATCGGCTGCCACCTTGTGTACATAGATGACGTTTTGTCGGAATCTTGCCGACATTGCGCGCGTCATTTCGTTCCCGGCTTCGATATACCGCTCCGTCTCGTCGTAGAGCTCCATGGTGAAGGCCCGGGCCGCGCGATAGCTCGCCTCGTGATAGGCGAAATCATGCCGGAATACTGGCTGCTCTCCGAGTACTGTCTGGTACGCCGGACGCTTCTTCGCGAATGCAATGCGCGTAATTTCCTCAAGCGCACGCTTCATCAAACCCAGCGCGACGCCGGTGTGACCAGCACATGCGAGCCCAGGTATGCCTATATCGTAGAGCCGCCAGTCGCGCAGGCCCCGGCTGATCGTGCGTTCGTGATGGAAACCGTTCGGCACGATGACGTCCGTCAGACTGTAGTCAACGCTGCCAGTGCCCTGCAGCCCCATGACATCCCAGTTTTCGTCAAATTGCGCCTTCTCGCGTGGCAGCCAGCAGACGCGCACCTGCGGGTTGCCGTCCGGCAGCTTGCGGATCAGCTTGTCGTCCATGACGAGCATCCCCGAACCAAGCCAGGTCGCATGCAGGGATCCGCTTCCGAACCGGTACTTTCCCGTTCCTTTCAAGCCGTCCGGCGTCTCGACGCTTGTGCCGCCTGGCCCGAGCATACCTGCCATGATCGGCAGTTCAGCACCGCTGTACATCTGCGCGACGGCCTCGTCGCTGCAGAAGGCGGTCGCGGCGGCCGTGCCCGTGGAATTCGCCATCAGCGACCAACCGGCCGAGGCATCGGCTGCGGAAATCTCCTCCCAAGCCTCCATGCATTCGACCATCCTGGCCTGGGACCCGCCAAGATCCCGTGGGACGAGCATCCAGAACAGGCCGGTTTCCTTCATGGCAGCCAGCACCTTGGGCGTCATGGTTCCGATGCGCTCGGACTCACCTGCCTCGGCACGCACGAGAGGCGCGATCCTTCTTGCCCTTTCGGGGATCGTCCCGGTTGTGGCCGTCCAGGCCGGCTTCTGTAGGTTCATCGCTCTTCCCTAGTCAGCAACTTGCGGTTCTCGCCGTCGGCGCGCCGCCCTATTGTCTACCGTCGCCGTAACATATGAGGCCGCATCCCTCACGGCCAATGCTGTCTCCGCTCAGCGCCAATACCTTGCAGGTATCGGCTATCCCATTCCGGTTTCAAGAAGGTGCTCGATCTGGTCCGCGTCTCCCGATAACTGATCGACCAGTTCCACGAAGCGGGGAAGAGCAGGGTTCAAATTGGACCGAGCCCATGTCAGCTCCAGGCCGACAGGCAACGATAGATCGGCGATCGCGCGTAAGGTGACGCTTTGCGCATTAGCGACACGGCACGACGAGTTCACGAAGGCGAGCCCCATGCCAGCCGCCACAAGGTTGATCAGGGTGTTCTCGTTGTCGGCGAATTGCGCGACCAGGGGCGCCGTCCCTACGTCTTTCATGGCTGATACGAGTTTTTCGTGAGTAATCCCGTTGTTACGGGGATTGGGCATGATGAGTGGCTGGTCTGCAAGATCAGCCAACATGATCGATGGCTTGCGTGCCAGCGCGTGATCTCGGGGCAGGGCCAGAACGAAGTTATCCTGACCCACGATCAGCGATTCGAAATCACTGCGTTCGCCCGCGTGGCGGAAGAGGAACCCTGCGTCAATCTCGGAATTACGCAGAGCCTCGATTTGGCGCTGCGACATCATCACGTGGAGCTGTAGATTAATGCTTGGATATGTCTCGCGGATTGCCTTGAGAAAGCGAGGAAATTCGCGCCTGCGACCCGCGATTTCATTGAAGCCGATATGCAGCGTTCCAACCTGGCCAAGGGCGACGCGCTGTGTCCGGAGACGAGCCGCCTCCATTCGCTCCAGGATATCGCGACAATCCTCCAGGAATGATCGGCCTGCCTTGGTCAGCCCTATGCCGCGCGCCTGACGCTCCAGCAAGGTCACACCGATGTCATGCTCAAGATCGCGGATCTGCCGCCAGAGCGCCGGCTGGGATATATGGAGCCTGTGGCTCGCCCGGTGAAAGTTGAGCTCCTCCGCGACGGCAACAAAATAGCGCATCTGACGAGTATGCAGCATCACAATACCCGAAAAGCATCGCGTACCCTCAACAAAGGTATTCGCGCGCCGCGTCTCGATGGGGCGATAATCGTCCAATCGACAACAGCAACGACAGGAGGAAACATGGCTGGGCGATTGTCAGGCAGGAGGATCGTGATCACCGGCGCTGGGTCCGGCATAGGACGCGCCTCGGCACAAGCGTTCGCACGCGAGGGCGCAAGCCTCGCGCTTCTCGACCAGAATGAAGCTGCTGCCAAGGCCACCGCCGCGGAAACGGGAGGGATCGTCGTGCCAGTCGATGTCACGGACGCGGCGGACGTGGAAAAGGCTCTGGAGCGCGCTGCCGCGTATATGGGAGGCATTGATGGTCTGTTGAACTCGGCAGGCATACTCTCTTCCAAGTCATTTGGATCAATCGATCCGGAGCATTGGCGCAAGGTGCTGGATGTCAACCTCACCGGGACATTCCTCGTCTGCCAGGCCGCGCTGCCCTACCTTCTCAAGGCCCCGGGTGCAGCCATCGTCAATATTGCGTCAGGCCAAGCCCTGCTGCCCTCGCTGACCGGATCGGCCTATGCCGCGTCCAAAGCTGGCGTGATGATGTTCACCAAATGCCTGGCGATGGAACTCGCCCCCAACATTCGAGCGAATACGATCTGCCCGGGTGCCACGGCAACTCCTATGACCGACAACGAGATTCCCCCGGAAGATACCGCTCGCCGTCAGAAACTCGCGGATGCATACGCGATGAAGAGGCTCTGCGTCCCCGAAGACATCGCGAACGGCATCCTCTATCTCATGTCGAACGAGGCGGCGGCCGTGACAGGTATTGCTCTGGCTGTCGATAACGGCCGCACTTACCATTAAAGCGAAATGCGCGGCCTAGCCGCGCACTTTCCGCAACCAGTCCACCATGATGCGGTTGAACTCCTCGTCGAACTCCACATTCGGAAAGTGATAGCCATCCTTGATCTCGACATAGCGCGCCCCCTTGATCTTGGAGGCGATCAGCCTGTTGTCGCTGGGGGGCGTCGATAGATCGGCTGAGCCCGCGATGACCAAAGTCGGGATGTCGATGGTGTGCAGTCGATCTTCGACATTGTGGGTCAGGCAGGCGTGCATGCAGCCGAAATACCCGTCAAGAGATGTGCCGAGAAACGTTTCCCGCAGGGCTGCCCATCTCTTCGGGCGCCGGTCTCGATAGCCCGCACCGTAGCGGCGCTCCATATTCGCGGATACGATGCTTTCCAGCGTCCCCGACGCCTTGACGGCTGCGATACGGCCGAGCATGAGTTCAGTATCGCCATCCCATTTTGCCGCCGTGCAGCACGCCATGAGCGAGGCGAGACGTCCGGGATAATCGGCGGCGATTACTTGGCCTATCATGCCACCCATGGACAGTCCGATCAGATGCACGCCGCTGCTGAAGCCCAATGCATCCAGCAAGGATACGACATCCGCGGCGAGTCCTTCGATCGTGTACTCACCTTCGGTCGGTGTGCTTCCGCCGTGACCGCGCATATCGACGCGCAAGACCTGGAAGCCCTCGGCGAGAATCGATGGAACCTGCTCGGCCCACATCCCGTAGTCGGATGTGAGAGAATGGGTCATGCAGACAACCGGTCCATCAGGTGGGCCGATAAGATCGTAATTGATCAGGGACTGGCCTGTGTTGTGGAGCAATTGTGCCTCCTAGTAGAAAATGCGGCCGCCGTTGACGACCAACAGTTGACCGGTGATGCAGCGGGCTTCCTGGCTCGCCAGGAAGGTAATCGCGTTGGCGATATCCTCGGGCTCCGCGAAATGGCCGATCGGAATTTCCTTGAGCGCCTGCTCGTATGTCTCCTTGGGGAGCTGCTTGGGGCCGCGGGTATTGGTGACGCCTGGAGCGATGGCATTGACGTTGATGCCGAATGGCGCCAACTCCCGGGCCAGGCCACGCGTAAACCCTGTCACCCCGTTTTTGGCCGCGGCGTAGTCCACGATGTTCTTGTCGCCGATCAGCGTCGAGTCTGAGGAGATGCTGACGATCTTGCCGAACTTCCTGTCGCGCATCCCGGGAGCGACGAGCCAAGTGACATACATCGTCACCATGAGGTTGAGATCGACGACAAACTCCCAGGTTTCAGGGACGGAGGCGAGGAACTCCGACGCGTTCTTGCGCGCGGTCTGCCCCACATTGTTGAGCAGGATATCGATAGGCCCCAGATCGACCGCGGCCTTGTCTGTGGCGGCCTTCACCGCCTCCCGATCGCGCATGTTCGTGACAATCGGCAGCGCCGTGCCGCCGGCCGCCTTGATCAACTCCGCGGTCTCGCCAAGCGGGCCATCCTCAATGTCGAGAATAGCGACCTTGGCGCCCTGTTCGGCGAATTTGATGGCGCTAGCACGCCCGATGCCATTTGCGCCTCCGGTGACGAGCGCGACCCTTCCCGAGAAACGGTCGGTCATGTAAGATCCTTCCCAAAATGGACTGTCAAGCAATCGCCAAATGACGGTTGCGAATGGATTCGTCCTGATCGAAATCTTCCCAAGTTCCCGAAAAGACGACCGCCCCGGTTCCGAGAACATAGACGTTTGACGTGGTCTGTCGGCCGAACCAGATATTTTGCTCCACCAGCAGCATGGTGATGTCGAGGTCAGTACAAATCTTGCCAACTATTCTGGCAAGATCCTCGACGATCACCGGTGCCAGGCCTTCGGTTGGTTCGTCGAGGAGCAAGATCTTCGGACGCGAGGCGACGGCGCGGGCGACGCTTAGCATTTGCTGCTGGCCTCCGCTCAACTGTCCGCCCAGACGCGCGCGCAGGGGGCCGAGCATCGGGAACCATTCGTAGATCTGCTCTGGTGGAATGACCGGACGATCGGCCGACGCGCCGAAGCGGCCGAGTTCGATGTTTTCCTCCACGGTGATGTGGGTGAATATCCGCCGATCTTCCGGCACGAAGGCCAGTCCACCTTTCGCGCGCCGAAACCACGCCTGCTTTCCCAACGTTTGTCCCTCGAATTTGACTTGCCCTTCCACGCGGGGACCGGAATTCGCGATCGATTTCAGCAGCGTCGACTTGCCGGCGCCGTTTCGGCCGAGTACCGTCGTTCGCTGACCGGCGGGGACGTTCAGGTTGATATCCTGCAGGATATGGCTTTGCCCGTAATAGGCGTTGAGGTTCTCAACCTGCAGCATGATACATGTCCTTGCCGAGATAGACCTCACGCACCGTCGGATCGTTGCGGACCTCTTCCACACTGCCTGCTGCGATGACTTCTCCGTAGTTCATGACCATCACGGAGTCGGCCAGGGAGAAGATCACGTCCATATCGTGCTCGGTCATCACAACGGCAACGCCTTTCTCACGCCGGATCCGAAGGATAACGTCGACGATCCGCATTCGATCGGCGGGCGCCATTCCCGCGGTGGGCTCGTCCAGCATCAGGATCTTCGGCTCGAGGGCCAGCGCGAGCGCAAGCTCCAGCCGCTTCTTGTCGCCATGAGAAAGCGTCGCCGCGGTTTCACCTCGCAACGAGGCTATGCCGAGTTGATCAAGCAAACCAACAGCTTCCGCCACCAGGGCCGGTGAGGGGGCCGTATGCCACCACGCGCCCGTGCGTTCACCACGGCTTCGGCGACGGGAT
Source organism: Hyphomicrobiales bacterium (assembly GCA_930633525.1). Taxonomy (NCBI): domain Bacteria; kingdom Pseudomonadati; phylum Pseudomonadota; class Alphaproteobacteria; order Hyphomicrobiales; species Hyphomicrobiales bacterium. Next base: position 815,609 of record CAKNFP010000002.1, on the reverse strand, counting down.
TCGAGAGCGACGACGACGTTTTCCAACGCAGTGAGCTCGAGGAAAACACGCGACACTTGGAAGGTGCGGCCCATTCCCTCGATCGTGCGCTCATGCGCCGGCATGCTGGTGACGTCCTTGCCACCGAAATGCACCTTGCCCGAGCGACAGTTGACTTCACCCGTCAATGCCTTGAACAGAGTGGTCTTACCCGCCCCGTTCGGGCCAATGATCGCAAGCGACTCTCCCTCCCCAACCGACAGGCTGACGCCCTTGATGACTTCGAAGGCGCCGTAGTTGACGCGTAGATCCGCCGCTTGGAGCAACAAGCTTTCTGCGCTCACGCCCGGCCTCCCTTTAAAAGGCGTGCGCGAAGCTTGCCGAGAATTCCGAGAACACCTGTCGGTGCGACGAGGATGATCAGGACGAGAACGCCGCCGACCAGCATCTCCGACAAACCGGGATAGCTACGCGTCCAGTAGTTGATCGACGTGAAGACGACAGATCCGACGACAGGCCCCCAGAACGACGTGAAGCCGCCGAGCAGCGAATTCAGCATGGGCTGGGTCGAGGCAAGCCAGTTGACCTGGTCGAGCGTGACGATGCGGGTCCACGGCGCTGACAGCGCCCCTGCAAGGGCCGCGGTTCCCCCGGAAATCATGAAGGATATGACCCGATAGCGCGCGACATCGATCCCGATGAACCTTGCGCGGTCCGCATCCTCGCGAATGGCGCGAAACGTCCGGCCGAGGCGCGAGTGAATGACCCACCACAATCCCCCGATAATCAGCAGGCAGGCGATCAGGAGGAACCGATAATAGGCGTTGCTATGGGTGAGATCGAGGGATGTGACGCCGAGGTTAATTATCGGTCTTGGAATGTTTCCCAATCCATCCTGTTCGCCAAGCGCCGGAGTAAAGCCGATGATCTTGCCGAGTGCTTCCGTCAGCGCCACCGTCAGGACGGCGAGGAATATTCCCGTCAATCGCTTCAGCGCGACGATGCCGATTCCATAGGCGACAAGCGCCCCAAGGATCCCTGCGACGAGCAGAGTGACGACAAAGGGCAGCGGAAATCCGTATCGCAGTGACGCGCCGGTAAAGTAGGCGCCGATCGCGTAGAAGCCCGCATGACCGAACGAGGCGAGACCGGTGTAGCCGAACAGCAGGTTCCATGAGAGGGCAAAAACCGACTGGATGAGCGTCATGCCGATGATGAACAGAAGCCCCGGGTTCACGAGTTCCGGCGCGAAGAACAGCAAAACGACGAGCACGGCGCCGAATGCGGAGAGTAGATACTGATCTGTAAAGGACGTCGTTTCGCCAGTCCGGGTCCATGATGCGTCGGTCATGTCACAATGCTCCTTGCGGAGGGAACAGGCCTTGCGGACGCGCGACCAGGAATACAGCCAGGAGGATATAGACGGCGATGCCGCCAAATTCGGGCAGGAAAGTCGCGTTGGCGCTTTCAACCAGGCCGAGAAGTATACAGGCGATGAAGGTTCCGCGAATGCTTCCCAGCCCTCCGATCACCACGGCGAGAAACGCATAAAGAATGAAAGAACTACCGACGTGAACTGAAAGCGTTTGATTGGGTACGAGAATTCCCCCGGCAAAGCCGGCAAGAGCGAAGCTCGCGACAACGCTGAGCATCAGCACCATAGGTACATTGATGCCGATGGTGCCAGCCATCCAGGGGTCGTTTGCCACGGCGCGCATGATCTTTCCGGCCCACATGCGATTCATGATCAGTTCCAGAACAGCAAAGGCCGCCAAACCAATGACAATCACGAGGATGGTGTAGAGAGAGATGTAGGACGATCCAATCTTGACCGCCGTATCGACTTCAGGCGGCGGCATGACGGAATAATAGTCCGAGCCCCAGATGGCTTTGGCCACCCCTTCGCAGAAGAGCATCAGACCGAAGGTGGCGATGAGAACATAATGATAATCGACGTTCCGCAACCGGCCGAGTACGAATTTGTCTGTAACCAGCCCCATCATCCCGATTGCGATGGCCGCGAGAAGTGCAACACCAATGAACGCCCATAGGGAGCCGGGAGAAGCTCCGCCGACAGTATAGGCAATATAAGCGCCCAGCATAAAGAACGCGCCGTGGGCGAGGTTCAGGATCTTGAGGATCCCGAACACCCAGGTCAGCCCGGCGGCCACGAGGAAGAATGCCATTCCCGACGCCAAGCCGTTGAACAATACAAAAACGGATTGATTGATCATTGTTGAAGGTCTTTGATGTCGAACTTCACGCCGGGGGCTGCCGGCTCGATCATCTGCGACGTATCGATCTGCGCCATCTGCATGATTTTGTAGAAAGGATCCTTGTCCGACGGCCCCATCTGCGAATAATAGCTCGTCGCGATCATCTGGTGATCTTCCTTGCGGAAGCTGCATGGACCACCAGGCGTGTCAAAGGTGAGTTCCTCCATGGCCGCGATGACGGCGTCGGTTTCGCTCGACTTCGCTTTCCGGACGCCTTCGAACAGCGCCATCGCGCTGCGCTGTCCCGCCATGACGAGCGCGGGTGGGAACTTGTTCCCTGTCGACTCGACATAGTCTTTGTACAACTGCTGGCTGAGCGGATTACTCTTGAAGGGCTCAAGGTCGTTGTTCCAGTACGAGATCGACCACAGGTTCGGATAGGTGTTCCTGCCCATCGCCTTTCCTGTCACCTCGCCGTTGCCGACTTCGCCGATGACCTTGAACTTGTCGTAGAGACCGACACCACGAGCTTGCTGGAAGAAGCTAATCTGGGCAGCGCCCGCCACGCCGATGTACAATCCTTCGGCTTTTGAACTCATCAGGGCGTTGATCTGCGTGCGGAAATCCGTCGCCGTGCCTTGAGTGAAGATCGTGTCAAGAACCGTTGCGTCCTTTCCAGGAGCATATTTCTTGACGGCATTGCCGAAGAACAGCGCAGAATCGCGGCCAAAGTCGCCATCCGGAGCAATCGATATCCAGCTCTTGACCTGGGGGTGTGTCTCGATCAGTGACCGGCCAAAGGAGCTGTACTGCGTGTAGTTGTTGGCGACTGTCCGGAAGATGTTGCGGTTAAAGAGTTCGTGTGTCACCGGCATGCCGGCCGCGCCGGCAATGATGACCACGGCGTTGAGCTCAGGAGCGAGCGGGGCGAGCCCCAGCGCTGTCACTGTCTGCGAGCCGCCGATCAAGAGATTGATGCCTGCACCCGCGAGTTCGCGCGCAACCGCCACAGATTCCGCGCTGTTGTACTTGTCATCACGTACCACCAGTTCGATCTGGCGGCCGAGGAGACCGCCGTCGCGGTTCACTTGCATCGCGGCGATTTCGGTTCCCTTCATGAACTGCGTCCCGACGGGGGCGCCAACGCCGCTCAACGCATAGGACACGCCTATTCGTAGAGGCCCCGACTGCGCGCGCAGATAGGTGGATCTCATGCCGAGTGACAGGCTCGCGCTGGCGGCAAGACCCTTGAGCAAAGTTCTTCTTTTCATTTTCATTCCCTCCAAACACGGCCTAACTTCGCGTTAGGTCCGCCCCGCATTTTTTGTCCACAGACCGAAGCCGGCAAAGATCAGAACGCGACGTCCGCCCCGCCCTTGAGGTGAAGGATCTGCCGCGCCTCTTCGGGCGTCGCGATGCGCAGGCCAAGCCCCTCGATGATCATGCGCGCCAGCCTCACCTGCTCGCCGCTCGATTGAGCCTTGCGACCGGGGCCGGCCCAAAGCGAGTCCTCCAGGCCCACGCGCACATTCGCCCCCATCGCGGCGGCCTGTGCCGCGATACGCAATTGGCTGGCGCCGGCGCCGAGCACGGACCATCGATAGTCGGCCCCGAACAACCGGTCTGCCGTACGCTTCATATGGGCCACGTCTTCCGGGTGGGTCCCGATTCCGCCCAGGATGCCGAAGACAGACTGGACGAAGAATGGCGGCTTTACGAGACCGCGTTCCACGAAATGGGAAAGATTGTAGAGATGGGAGATATCGTAGCACTCAAACTCGAAACGTGTGCCATTCTCGCTGCAAGTATCGAGTATGTACTCGATATCCTTGAATGTATTCCGAAAAACAACGTCGCGTGTGGCCTCGAGATGCTGGCGCTCCCATTCAAACTTGAACTCAGGATATTTCTCGAGTAACGGAAACAGGCCGAAGTTCATTGATCCCATGTTGAGCGACGCGACTTCCGGCTTCAGTCTGGCGGCTGGGAGGACGCGCTCCTCCAGCTTCATATGTGGGCTTCCGCCGGAGGTGATGTTAATGACGGCGTTGGTCGACTGTTTGAGCCGCGGCAGGAAGCGCATGAACGCTTCGATTGTCTGGTCCGGCCGCCCGTCCTGAGGATTTCGCGCATGCAAATGCAAGATCGAAGCGCCGGCCTCCACCGCGCCCAGAGAATCCGCGATGATCTCATCCGGAGTGATCGGCAGGAAAGGTGACATTGTTGGCGTATGTATACCGCCGGTCACCGCGCAGGTAATGATGACGGGAGATTTTTCGGTCATGTCAGCTTGGCATCCTATTCGTCTAGCATATCCCTGCGGAATTTTGCGACCTCGATCAGATTGCGGTCCCGCCAGATGTGGCGTGTGTTGAGGCTTGCGAAAGGCAGGGCTCCGCGTCGTTCGGCTTCGATCGTCTCCAGAGCGGCGCCGCCCCAATCAGCGGACTTGCGCATCGTGTCCGTCATCCGACGGAACATGGCCTGATAACGTTCGACATAGTCGCGTACGCCGCCCGGGGCGTTGAGGTCGATGGTTTCGAAGGGCCCCATGAATATCCAACGGGATGCGAGACCATCGCGAATACACGCATCCACATCCTCGGCACTTGCATATCCGCCATCGACGAGCCGGAAACACTCGTCAAGCACGGCTGCCTGCAACCGGTTTAACAGGAAGCCATCGATCTCCCGCTTGACCAGCACGGGCTGCTGGCCCAGCGACTGCATCAAGTCTACCGTCCTGCTGACCGTTTCGTCCGAAGTCCATGACGCTGGGACGATCTCCACCAGCCTTATTAGATGTGGCGGGTTCACCGGATGAGCGACGACGCAGCGCGCCCGCCCTTTCAGGGATTCCGTAAACGCGGAAGGAAGCAAAGACGAGGTCGATGACGCGATCACGGCATCGGCGGGAGCGTGCCTGTCCAGGTTCGTAAAAAGCGCAATTTTCAGATCGAGAACTTCCGGCGCGTTTTCCTGCACGTGGCAGACGCCGTCCACCGCTTCTTCCAGAGTAGAAACCGCGACGATGCGCCGGGATATCGCGTTGGCGTCCCAACCATTGAGAAGATCTGCCTTCGCGAGATCGGGCAGGATCGATGTGATGTAGCCCTTCGCGGTGGCAAGCGCGTTTTCCTGCGGGTCCCACATCCTCACCTCATAGCCACATCGCGCATAGGCAATCGCCCAGCCGCGGCCAATGAAGCCCGATCCAATGATGGCGACAGCCGAATCCACAAGCTCCTCCCAATCTTTGTGACGGGATGTCTGGCACCGCGTCGATCTTGGCTGAAGCATCCCCGGCAAAACCGCGCTTGTCAATATCGCTGATCTGTGATCACAATTTGCAGGACGCATCTTTCATGCTAAGCCGCATTTCGTTGGCCGCATACCGGCGTCGGGAGCGAGAGTAGATGGATGTCAATCTTGGACAGATCGAATCGGCAACGATTCAGGTCCAAGTCTACCGGCGACTTAGAGAAGCCTTGTTTACCGGCATGTTTGCGCCTGGAGAGGCGCTGACTATACGTAGGCTCGCTGATATTCTCGGCACGAGCCCGATGCCGGTGCGCGAAGCCTTGCAGCGACTGGTTGCCGAGCATGTGCTCATGCAGATGCCAAATCGCACGTTCAGGGTCACCCCATTTTCTCCCGACATGTTCCGCGAGCTTGTTCGTGTGCGCATGACGATAGAAGGTTTCGCTGCGGGCGAGGCTGCACGGCGCGCGACACCCGCGCAATTGGCGCGGTTGTCAGAGCTCAATGAGAAGATGGCGGGCGCGCTGGATGTCGATGCACCGGCAGAGGTCATGACCGCTAACCGTGAGTTCCACTTCGCGCTCTACGAGATGACGGAAATGCCGCAGCTTCTGGATATCATCAACGGGCTGTGGCTTCGCGCTGGCCCTTATTTGATGAATGCCCACAAGAGCCTGGAAAATCCAAGAGCATTCTTTGCCTCCGGGGTGAAGTTCCACACCCGCATCATCGACAGTTGCATAGCGCGTGAACCCAGGCGAGCGGCGCGCGCCTTGGCTTGCGACATCTGGCATTCTGCCCGGAATTTTCGCTTGGATGTCGCCAGAATTAACGCTCCCGGGCAGATCGAGCGGGAGAAACGTCGCCGCGCCGAGACGGCACGTAAATTAAAGGTATAATAAAGGGGGACGGCAAGCGATGAATCTTTCCCAAAAGACGGCAATCATTACCGCGGGCGCGGGAGGAATTGGCCTCGCTGTTGCAAGACGGTTCACTGAATACGGCGCTTCAGTCTGTATTTGCGATATTGCAGAGGAAGTACTCGCCGCCGCGGCCTCCGAACTACCTGACGCGCTGATTGTTCGCGCCGACGTGTCCAGTGCATCTGATGTGGAGGGGCTCTTCGTCGCCTTTCAAAAGCGCTTCGACCGCCTGGATATTCTCGTGAATAATGCTGGCGTGTCTGGTCCGACAAAAGCTGTCGATGAAATCACAGACACTGAATGGCAGTCGACCCTCGACGTCAACATTACCGGCATGTTTTACATGATACGCGCTGCCGTACCGCTCTTCCGAGCACAGCATTCAGGCGCTGTCATCAATATGTCTTCCGTCGCGGGGCGGCTCGGAATGCCCCTGCGCACCCCGTACTCGGTCTCGAAATATGCGGTGCGTGGATTGACAGACGTGCTCGCCATCGAACTGGGTGAAATCGGTGTGAGGGTCAACGCGCTTCTCCCCGGTCTCGTAGACGGCCCGCGCGGGCGACGCGTGCTAGCGGAGCAGGCCCAGGCACGCGGAATGGAAATAGAGAAGTACGAAAAACTGTTCTTGCATAACATCTCCATGCATACGAAAGTTCAGATGGATGAGATCTCGGACATGGCGGCCTTTCTCGGGTCTGATCTCGCTCCGCATATCAGCGGACAATCCATCAGCGTCTGCGGAAACTTTGAGAGCTATCGCGCTCCAATGGTTTTTTGAGGCCAAGATGTTTAGATATGCGATTGTCCTCAATCGCACGGCACAGGCCGCCGGCAGCAGATCTTCCAACACAGCCGGCGCAAACTGAAGCTGCAGCGGCTGCCCCGCCCCATTTGAGTGGCCCGAGCCAATCTAATGTATGGTCGGCTTTGCGGCTATGTTTGGCGGCGGGATCATAGCTGCCGGCTTCGGTGGCCTGTAGCCGAGCAAGGTGTGCGGGCGCCTGGTGTTTATAGTGCCGGCCGACTCTCGAAGACTTGGTTCGCTTCCGCGAGGCTGTAGGAATATCTCGGTCCAAAAGCTCGTCGCGAAGCTTTGGGTAGAAGCTCTCGCAATAACCGTTCTCCCACGGCGAGGCTGGCTCGATGAAGGCTGTCCTCGCGCCCACGGCTGCGATCCACTCCCTCACCGCTCTCATGGCAATTAATGTCCAGGCATAAATCGATCGGCGCACGCCGAGGTTTGCGGCAATTGACCCCTCAAAGATTCTTTAGCGACCTCGTTCTCTCTATATATATACATATATATCGCCCCGGTGAGGCCTTTGAGCGTCGCCGGCCTTTTTTCGGGGTCACGCCATGTTCAGGCCGTTTTGTCATCAACCCGCCAGTGTTGGCGTGCTGGTGATCATCGGGCTGTTCCTGGCTGTCAGAATTTTCCTTCCATCCCAGGCCGAGGCGATTTTCAGCGATCTTCAGGTCCGCATACTTGCCGGCTTCGGATGGCTCTACCTTCTCGCGATCGGCGTCATCCTGGCCTCCGTGCTGCTTTTGTGTTTCAGCCACTACAGCGACCTCAAGCTCGGCCCCGACGACTCCACCCCCGGACTTCAGCTTCATGTCGTGGGTCGCCATGTTGTTCGCCGCAGGGATGGGCATCGGCCTGATGTTCTACGGCGTGGGCGAGCCGATGACCCACTATCTGGCCCTTCCGACCGCCGAGCCGCGATCGGTCGCTGCCGTTCGCGAGGCCATGTCCGTCACCTTCTTGCACTGGGGCATACACGACTGGGCCGTCTATGCGGTGGTCGGGCTGTCGCTTGCCTATTTCGGCTATCGCTACAATCTGCCTCTCACCATTCGCTCGGGTCTTTATCCGCTACTCAAGGAGCGCATCAACGGTCCCATCAGCCACGCGGTCGATATCTTCGCCATTTCACGCGGTCGCGGGGTCCGTGAGTTCATTTCCGCCGTCCTGTTCATCCCCGAGTTTTTTACCTATCTGCCGGTCCCGGCGGTGACCTCCACCCTCGCGATTCTGCTGGTCGCGATCTTCTTCGTCACCTCGGCGGATTCCGCGTCGCTGGTCATCGATGCCATCGCGGCAGGCGGGGAAACTGAGACCACTACGCTCCAGCGTGTGTTCTGGTGTGCCTTTTCCGGCTTAGTGGCGGTGCTGCTGCCCGCCGGTGGGCTGGCCGCCCTTCAATCCGTCACCATCGCCGGCGCGCTGCCCTTCGTGGTCGTCATACTCGCTCTGCTGTGGTCTCAGCTGGTAGGCATGCGCGCCGATGGAGCGCAGCAACTGGCAAATCGCTCCGTAGCCGCGGCGATACCCGCCTATCCGGCAGCCGGAGACGCGTGGCAGCGACACCTGGATCTTATGCTCTACGCCCACGGGCGGAAGAAGTGCAATCCTTCATCACCAATCAGGTTCGCTCAGCGCTAGAGCGGGTAGCCGGCGAGCTTTCAGCCCGTGGTCGCGCCGCCACGGTGGAGGAAGGAGAAAATGGCTCAAACCGGAAATGCGGTTTGAGGCACGCACCTATTTCTCAAGCGGCGGCCGCGGCTATGGCGCGATGGGCATGGAGCGCGAGCGGCTCATCGCGGAACTGTTGGTGCAGTTCGAGTGCTATCTCAACTTCGCCCAGGGCTCGACTTCAATCTGCCAGCAACTTTGTCAAACCGCTGCGTAAATCATTCGAAGAACGACGTAGTTTTTCCAGAGCCGCGATGGTGGCGCGCGCACTGTCCTCACCGAGGAAGAACATGTGGTTGCCCGCCATGACGGTACTCAGATCGTCCGTCGCTGACCGCACTCGCCCGAGCAGGTGATGCCAAGCCTCTGCAGGCAGTCCAGCGATCCGATCCTGATGAGCGAAAAGATGTCGCGCGCACAGAGACTGGTTGATCGAGCAGGCCCATGCCGCAGTATCCGTCAGGGCGTGGCGAGAATCCCCTGCGTCGTCATGGGTTATCACTGCAGTTGGAGGATAGGCTTCGTACTCAAGCGCTCGGGTATCGGCCAGATCAGCGCTGAGATCAGAAACAAATGAACCGGCCCTCCAGCGCAAGCTGCTCGCGACGAGATTGACGGGGATGTTCCCGGTGAATTCCCGCCGGAAGACAGCCTCCGGAATAAGCGCCCGTCCGGCACGCTCGCCTTGTTCGGCCAGGCTGCGAACAAGCCAGTGGGTGAAGGGGCCGGAAACATTCGCCAACCCGTCGCTGGCAGGCTGGAGATGTTCGAGCGGGGGCACGAAGGCGAGCGGAGGTGAGGCAGCCATCGCGACGAAGAGTTCGATATCGCAGCCCCGCCGTTTCAACGCGGTTACGAGAGGGACAGCGATGCGTCCTGCCATGCTCCAAGCCAGGATGACCACGTCGCGGGGCAATTGCTTCGCGTTCACAACCTTTGCGATGCTCTCGGCAACCTGTTCACCCCAGTCCTGCACCGAGAAATCCGGATGAACCGTCGGGAACACCGGGTTGCCCAGTGGATACGACAAGGCCAGGAATGGATATCCGGCGCTGCGAAGCCAGTAAGCAAGAAAGTCCTGCTCGCGCCCTTCCGGATGGCCATAGCTGATGCGAGCCAAAACGCCACCGCCGGTCACGAGCACGATCAGCGGGAGGTCGCGCTTGCCATCGCGGCAGTACAGCAATGACGGTGAGCCAGTGCTGACCGACATCTCTTCAAAGGGATAGATCCGAGATGGCATGCTGGTGTTCCGTTCGCTGCGATGGTGGAGGGGCCCCGATATTACCGCCGATCACCGCGGTTACCACCATGTGGTAGTGAACCGCTATTTCCCCGCCATAGCCCGACGCTCGCAGCGTCACCTTGAAGCTCGTCCACCTTGCGCCGTCGGCATATCGGCAATCGTCGCGTAAGCTGCCAGCGGCACGATGATGAGGCTGAATGCGATGGTGAGGATCGCCTTGCTGCCGATTGCCGCGCCCGGTGTGAGCAGCCCGTCTCCGAGCATGGGCAAAACCAGCGCCAGAGGTATCGCAAGGATCCTGGCGCAGAGGGCTGCGAAGGCAATCGCGCGGACGGCCAGATTGCGCGGCAGCCTGATCGCCAGCGGATGCGCACGAAGCTTCGCCTCGCGGATCATCCGCCCGTCGGCCAGCGCCTTCCTGGTGAACGGCGTGCCCAGCAGCACCGAGAGCAGGCCGATCCAGATCGGCGTCATGGCGAGGTCCGCGCCGATCCGGTCCAGCGACAGCACGGCCTCGCCGCGCCAGAGATATACGGTATAGGCCGCATTGCAGAGTGTGTTGAAGGCCGCCACGCCAAGCGCCTGCGCAATCAGATAGGTCTTCCAGTTCATCTCACGCCTCCTGTCTTCCGGGGCGGGCGTGGGCAAGGTGAGTATGGCCCTGCGGTCGGGCAAGGCAGCCCATGTCGGTCAGCGTCGCTGCGATGGCCTGATCGATCGGAGTGTGTGGTTCGACGCCAAGCAGTTCCACGAGACGGCGATTGTCGAGGCGCTGGGATGCTTCCACACCGGTTCGATCTCCAGCGCCTCCTTGGGGAATCCGCCGAATGGCGCGGCAAGACGCATCAGCCACCAAGGGAATGCGCGTTCCGGCATGTCGCGACCCAGGACCCGGCGGACCGCATCGCGCATCTCAGTCCCGGTCGCGTCCCAATGGCCGGTGAACTGCACTGTCTCGTGGGAACGCAGCCGTTCAGGGATCGCGAGCAGACCAGAGAAGTTTGCCGCGACGATCTACAATCGTTACACCCGCTGGGCACATCGTGGGGTCTGGCAGCGGATCTTCACCAAGGTCGCCGCGGCAGGAGCAATCCCTGATGAGCTGATGCTCGACAGCTCCCACGTGAAGGCGCATCGGTCCGCGTCTGGCGGAAAAGGGGGGAGTGGACGCAGGCGGTCGGCGTATCGAGCGGCGGTAGAACGACAAAAATCCCTTGTCTGGCCGATCCTTGCGGCAGGATCGTCACCATCGCGCTGACACCCGGACCCATCGCCGATATCAGCATGGCTGTGCCCTTGCTGGAGGCCATGGCGCCGGCCAAGCGCCTCCTCGCGGACAGGGCCTATGACGCCGATCGATTGCGAAGCTGGCTCGCCGACAGGCGGATCGAGGCCGTCATACCGGGCCGTGCGACCCGAAGCACCGCCTATCCTCTCAACCGCTCGGCCGACCGGCGTCGAATTGTCATCGAGCGCATGTTCGGAAAGCTCAAAAACTGGAAGCGCATCGCCACCAGATACGACAGGCTCGCCGCAAACTTCCTCGCGGCCATCGCCTTCGTCGCTCTTGCGACGCAATGGCTCAAATGCGTCCCCTACCTGGGTTCAAACCAAATCAGCGAGTTGAGGCGGAGCGACTTTCCTGCTTCACCGCGGATGTGGATCACGGGAATGTCGGGATGGCGCTGTTTTGGTTGTCGGATGAAGCGTGGGGAGCGATCGAACCACACCTGCCAAGGAACCAGCCGGGAGCGCGGCGAGTCGATGATCGGCGGGTCATCTCCGGCATCCTGCATGTGCTGAAGGGGAGGCGCTGGCGCGGCTGTCCCGTCGAGTATGAGCCGTTGATGACGAAGTACAACCGGTTCAACCGCTGGTCGCACCGGCGTTTCTGGCTCAAACTGCAGAACGCGCTGGTGGACGCAGGCGCGGCAGTGACGAAGAGCACCGCGATCGACAGCACCTACGTCAAGCACAGCGTGCCGCCTTGGCGCAAAAGGGGAGCATACCGTCGAGCCGTTTGCCCTGTCGCCTCAATGGGGGATCCCCAGCCTGGACGATCGGTTATCCGGGCGAGTGCTCGTGAAATTCTTCGCAGCGCAGTGCGTTTCCGTTGTATTTGTCTTTCCGTCCACACGCGGGGCATCGCCCTGGCAAGTAATTCACCCCACCGAGATGCGGGTTGCAGGAGTAGTCGAAATGCCAGTCCAGCACGCCCTCCTCCATAGAGGCCGCCTGCTTATCCTGGCCGAGGATACCAGAACCGCCGCCGCGCATGACGAATTATAGATGAATCCTAGCCAAGCATCCCTCTGATTTATTATGTTATATTGTTATATTGTTATATTGTTATATCATTGAAATCGTGATAGCAAGTGCATCATGCGGTTCGGCGCGTAGGATCGCGTATGTGGGCGATGCATCACCGGGTTCAACCAGCTGGCGCATGTCGCATTATCGACGCAGCAGGCGGAGTTGCTGGCATCTTCGTCATTCTGGTTACAAGGTGTTCCGGGGCGCCTTGCGGAAGCAGTAGGGCGGAATGGTTCGAGCCCGGTGCGCAGGGATGCTTCCCGTCCGACACTGTAGGCCTTTTGGCTAGTTGATATTCCACCGCAGAAGCTACAATTGGGCATCGTTACGTGATTCTGTCGTTGCTTGATTCAATGTTCATGGCGAATATTGCGAGACAAAACAGGGGGAGCAGATGACGCGGACGAGCGCCAAGGAAGGAAGCAGCGTCAACGCGAACCACAAAGCGCCACTCTATCATCAGATCTTTCTCATCCTGAGGGATGGAATCCTCGGGGGGACCTTCAAGGTTGGGGATGTCCTGCCCGCCGAGCATGAAGTTGCCAGTCTTTATGGGGTCTCGCGCATCACGGCGCGGCGGGCGTTGACGGAGCTTGCGCTGGCTGGGTTTGTCTCGCGCGCTCGCGGCCGTGGCACCATCGTCCAGTATCGGCCACCTACGCCACCGCTGCGGGCGTCTGTTGCGGCTTGGCTCGAGGGGGCGACCGTGATGGGTCAGACGACTACCGTCAAGGTGATCGAGTTTAGCTATGGTCCCGCCACACAGATGGAGGCGGAAGCGCTTGAGCTGCCGGCCGGGACCGAGGTGCAACACTCGCAACGCGTGCGCTATTTTGGTGATTTTACGATCTCCCTCCTCGTCACGGTCATTCCCGCCCGGATCGGCCGCACATTCGATCGCACGGGTCTTGCGCGAACGCCGATGCTGTCGCTGATCAAGCGCTCAGGCGTCAAGATCGGTCATGCGCGTCAGAGCATCACGGCGACGCTCGCGGATCAAAACATAGCCACGCGGCTTTCAACCGAGATTGGCGCGCCATTGTTGAAGGTGCAGCGCGTGGTCTGCGATCACGCTGATGAGCCGATCGAATATCTGACCGCCTACTACCGGCCTGATCGCTATCAACTGGAAATGGTGTTGAGCCCATCGCAGACTGTGGAGACGATGAGCAGCACCTTGAATGAACTGACAATGCAGCCGGCTGACACCAAAAATGGGAAGCGGTAGGACCGTTCCTGGGAGAACATCCAGCTGCTTTCGCCAACACTTGCTAAAATCGGGGGAAGTGAGGCTTGTGGCCGCTCGGCGGAGCGGAAGCTTTCCAGCACTCCCTGCTGGCTCATCGCAGCTGATCGACCTATGGCAGGGCCGCTGCTCGCGGTTCCGTGCAATGGGTGACATCGACCACGCGCTTTTCCCATGGGTGAAGCAGCGTCCGGCAAGCAGTGTGCAAACACGTGCTGGTCCGCGGTCATCAGCCCGCAAAGCTGAGGAACGCGAGCTGGATTCTAGCTAAGGAAAGCCGAGGCCGGCACGCCATGAGTCCGCAAGACCTCGTTCGATCGACGAGGCTCCACTCGGCTCTTTACCGATCCCGTGAGGATATGTATGTCTTAATGATAATACAAACGAAGTTTTGCGCCCGTGACATGATCATCCCTCAGCGAGCAATCTGCGGCCTGTCAAGCGGGTGTTCAGCGCGGTCACGATCAGAACAAAGAGTGGAACATGATGCATTCGAACACTCCATCCTCCGATGTTCGTAGCGGGTCCGCGAAAGGAATGATCGTTGCCGATGGTATCCGGGCGGCGGCCGGCAGAACGCCGTCGAAGACGGCGATCATCGCGGGCGAGCGGCGTCTCACTTTCGCGGCCTTGATTGAGCGGATCGACCGGGTTGCCAATCTGGCGCATGCGGGGCTTGGCCTGCGCCACGGAGACCGTGCGGCGATCCTTTCGCCAAATTGCCTGGAATATATGGAGATCATCGCCGGATTGTCTTCGGCGGGCGTTGCCACGGCGGCGATCGGCCCGGTTGCCTCCGGGCCAGAAATCCGGTTCATTTGCGAGGATTCCGCCGCGCGGGTCCTTTTCGTCGATCCCGCGCTTGAGGAAAAGGCAAGAGCCTGTGTGCCGCCAAGCGTTGAGCGCATCATTCCTCTTGGCGCGCCTTATGAGGATCTTCTGGCCAAATCCTCCGCGGGGCTGTGCCCCGTCGAGGTCTGCGAGACTGATATCTTCAGTATTCCTTACACATCCGGTGCGACCGGGCGTCCCAAAGGCGTGTTGCTTTCTCATCGAAGCCGCGTGCTTTCTGCCTTTTGCCTCGCCACTGAACATGGCAGCTACACGCCTGACGATCGTGCGGTTGCCACAACCCCAATGTTTCACGGCGCGGGCCTTCTCATGGCTTTAGCGCCGGTCTTCTTCGGCGGCACCGTAGAAATTCTCGGTAAATTTAACATCGAGACTCTTCTTGCGGCGATCACCCGTCTGCAGGCAACATCGGCCTATATGGTCCCGACCCATCTCGCCGCCCTGCGCAATCTGGGCAGCAAGGCAAGCCAATTCGACACACGGTCGCTGCGTACCGTCGCATCCGGGACTGCGCCATTATCCCAGGCCCTGAAGGAGGAGGCGATTGCCTATTTCGGCGCGGGAAAGCTCTATGAGCGCTATGGCTCGACCGAGGCGGGCGTCACTTCATGTCTGCGGCCCCAGGACCAGCTGAGAAAGATTGCCTGTGTCGGCCTGCCTCTTCCCCTCACGCGCCTCAAGGTGATGACCGGGGATGGGCGACAGGCGGGCACTGACGAGGTCGGTGAGCTTGCGATCGCCTCGCCCTATATGTTTTCAGGCTATCTCAACCTTCTCGAGCAAACAGCCCAATCGTTCCGTGATGGGTGGTTCATCAGCGGTGATCTGGCCCGCATTGATGAGGAGGGGTATCTCTATTTGGTCGATCGCAAGAATGACATGATCATTTCTGGCGGTGAGAACATCTACCCCCGCGAAATCGAGGAAGTTCTGCTGGCGCATCCCGCTGTGGCTGAATGCGCCGTGACGAGTGTACCCCACACGTATTGGGGTGAAGCGGTCGCCGCCTTTGTCGGGCTGCGTCAAGGCGCGGCGGTGAGTGCCGACGAGTTGGCCGCTGTCTGCCGTGATAAGCTATCGCGCTACAAGGTGCCGAAAGAATTCATCTTCGTCGAGAAGTTGCCGCGCAACAGCATGGGCAAGGTATTGCGCAGGGAACTACGGGACCTTCTGCCGCCCGAACGCAATGCGTCGTAGAGCGCGCCCTCGATGGAAAGCCGCAGTCCGATCGGTACATGTGTTGTGCCGTATGGTATGCTGATAGTTCGCCCAGGCAACGCGCCTCAGCGAAACTGTCATGGAAGCATCGGCGATGTCCGGCCGCCGCCTCGGTGGTGAGGGGTGCATGCGCTAGGCAGCGCTCGGACGCATGCCCATATAGAGTTGCGCGACGCGCTCATCTTCGAGAAGCGCCTGCGCGCGGTCCTCAAGACGAACCTTGCCTAACTCGAGAACATAGCCTCGGTCGGCTGCGGCGAGGGCTTTGCGAACATTCTGCTCCACCATGAGGACAGATTTGCCGAGCTTGGCGAGGTCGCGTAAAATCGCAAAGACCTGATCGACGATACGGGGCGCGAGACCGATCGACGGTTCGTCGAGCATCAGCACCTTGGGATCCATCATCAGGGTGCGCGCGAGTTCCAGCTGCCGTTGCTGGCCGCCGGACAGGCTCGATGCCTGCAAGCCGCGCAGTTCGGCCAGCGCCGGAAACATAGCCTCCATCTCCTCCTGCCGACGTTTCAGGATATTGCGATCCTTGATGAGGTAACCGCCCATCTTGATATTCTCGGCGACGGTCAGTCGCGGAAATATGCTTCGACCCTGCGGGATATAGGCCAGGCCTTCCAACAGCAACTTCTGGGCGGGCAAATCGCTGACGTCTTTGCCATCGAGTTGCACGCTCCCCTGCCGAACCTGGATCAGATTGACGATGCCCTTGAGCAACGTTGACTTGCCGGCGCCGTTCTGGCCGATGACGCAGACGATCTCGCCTGGGGCGACATTGATATCGACGCCGTTGACGATCATGCGCCCGCCGCCATAGCCCGCCTTGAGATCGCGAACAGCGAGGATTGCTTGGGATGTTGGTGCGCTCATCTCTCGCCTCAGCTCAGATAGGCTTCGATAACCTGGGGGCTTGCCTGAATCGCCGCCGGCGGCCCGTCCTCCAGGACTTTGCCCTGGTGCAGGACGACGATACGCTCGGCGACTGACATGATGAACTCCATGTTGTGCTCGATCACCACAAGCAGGAGGCCCAATTTCGGCGCTTGATCGAGCAGAAAGTCATGCAGGATATTTAATAGTGTTGGATTGACGCCCGAGGCCGGCTCGTCGAGCAGCAGCACCTTGGGAGATCCCATCAACGTCGAGGCGATCTCGACAAGGCGCTTCTGGCCGAAGGAGAGATCGTTGGCCGGCCGGTTGGTGAAACGCTCCAGGCCAACCATCCGCAGGAGTTCGCGCGCCTTGTCGATGGTGGCGCGGCTGTGCCCGGTTCCGCGGAAAATGCCTGCGAGTTCGCTGCCCAGGGTTTTGTTCTGCGCCGAGAACAGCATGTTCTCCAGGCAGGTCGCTTCGGGTAGAACCCGGCATTCCTGGAAGCTGCGAGCAAAGCCGAGACGGGAGAGACGGAATGGCGGCAGGCCATCGACGCGTTCGCCCATGAAGCGAACTTCGCCGCTGTCGGCATTCTGGCGACCGCAGATCACGTCGAATAATGTCGTCTTGCCCGCGCCATTCGGACCGATCAACGCGACGATGCCGGGCTTGTCAACGCTGAAGCCCGCGCCATCCAGCGCGACAACACCGCCGAACCGCTTGGCGATATTTGAGACTGCGAGAATTGGAGCCATCGGTCTATCCCTCGCTCTTCAGGGGTCGAGGGCCTCCACCCGAAAACTCGTCCGCGGCACGATCCCGTTTCATCCTCGACCACAGTTTGTCGGCAAGACCAAGCAAGCCGCGATTGGCGAAGAGCGCGATGAAAACAAGCACAAAGCCGAAGACGATCAGGCGGAATTCCGCGGCGACGCGCAGAAACTCCGGCAAGGCAATGAAGATGAAGGCGCCAAGAATGGGGCCTGCGAGATAGCCTGGACCGCCGACAAGGACGATGGCAACGACATTCATGCTGGCGTGCAGATCAAATAACGTCGGCGCGGCGACGCGCAGGAACGTGACACTCAGGGCCCCACCCACGCCTGCGATCGCCGAGGCGATGACGAAGGCCGCCAGCTTATGCGCGAACACGTCGACGCCGCGCGAAGCCGCCATCGTCTCGTCCTGGCGGATCGCATCGAGCGAGAAGCCAAAAGGGGATCGCGCGATGAGCCACTGCACAAACAACGTTCCCAGCATGGTGAGCAGCGCGAGCCAGTAGAAACCCCGGGGCGTCCTAAACTCGATCGTGTAGTCGCCGATCGAAAGGGGCCGCGGTCGCGGAACGCCGGGTAGACCTTGAGCGCCACCGGTAATCCCGTCGAGGTTATTGAAGAATGTATAGAGGATCATCCCGACGCCGAGCGTAACGATGACGAAGAAATGGCTACGCAGCCTGAGGCAGGGGATGCCAACGAGCAAGCCGGCAAAGCCGGCGACGACCGCGGCGGCGAGCATCGCCTCCGGCAGCGCCCATCCGGCATTTTTCATCAGGAGCGCGGCCGTGTATCCGCCGATGCCGGTGAAGGCCATGTGCCCGAGGGAGAGCAGGCCGGCTTGGCCGTAGAGCAGGTTAAGGCCGATCGCGGGAACAATCGCGCACAGCGTCAGCGTGAGCGTGTTCACAATATAAGGCTGGTCCGGCAACAGGACAGGAATGAAAGCCGCGACGATGACAGCCGCAACCAGCGCGAGAAACTTCAAGGGCTTCATGGCTCGCCGCGCTCCCGCCTGCCGAACAGACCATAGGGTCGGAAGAGGAGAATGCCGATCAGAGCGGCGAAGACCACCGCATCACGATAATCCGTCGGCAGCACCAGTGTGGCCTGCGCCTCCAGGACGCCGATCAGGAAACCACCGATGATCGCGCCCGGGACGCTGCCCATTCCGCCAAGCACAATGGCCGTGAGACCCTTCAAGAGAGGGAGATCGCCCATAGCTGGCGAAATGAGGAAGAGCGGACCGAGCAGCGCGCCCGCCAGCGCCGCGAGTGCGGTGGCGAGGGCGAAAGTCATCAAGAAGATACTGTCGGGATTTATACCGACAACTCGGGCGGCTTCCAGGTTCTGACTGGTCGCGCGCAGGGCTGTGCCAAGCCGCGTATGGCGCAGAAAGAGATCAAGGCTCACGACGGCAACCAGCGCCACGCCGATGATCACGAAATGCTGGGCGGTGAAGCTCAGCGGCCCTAGCCTTATCTTTGTTTCTACGGTTTCGACGCGCATGTGTAGCGCAAGCGGCCCGAAGAAATAGATGATGCTGTTCTGCACGATCATGATCAGCCCCATGGAGGCCACGATCTGCATGCTCAGGCTGCCGCGCAGGTGTTGGAAGATGCCTTTTTCGAGCAGGCAGCCCACCAGAGCCAGCACAAGCATGGACCCAAGAATCGCGATGAAGTAATTTCCGGTCAATTGCGCAAATATGACCTGGCAGACATAGGCACCCGCCATGAAAAGCACGCCGTGGGAAAAATTGAGGACGTGCATGACACCATAGATCAGCACCATTCCAAGTGCGAACAGGGCATAAATGGCCCCCATCATCAGTCCGTTCATGCCCTGTTCGGCAAAGGCCAACATGCCTTTTCACTCCAATCCTGGAAAACTAAGCGGTCAGCTGCTGCAAGCCGCGGCGAGGGCCAGCGGCATGGCTATGGTGCGCGTGCCGTTCTTGCACCACTGGGTGACATAGAAGAGCGGGCTGGCCTGGTTGTTCCTGTCGAATTTCAAATCGCCGGTCACGCCCTTGTAGTCGACAGTGGCCAGCGCATTCCGGATCGCTTCTCCGTCGCTGACGCTGGCGGCCTTCTTCATGGCTTCTATGGCAACCATCAGCCCGTCGTAGGATTGGGCCGCGAAGGCGTGTGTCTCGGCGCCGAAACGCGCCTTGTAGGCCTCAGTGAAAGCTTTGGCCTTCTCGCCGGGCGCGGTCAGTGCGAAGGCCGACCCTTGGATCATTCCCGCAACATAGTCGGCATTCAAGCGATGGAGAAAGCGATCCGAGTCCATCGCCAGTGTGCCGATGATCTGTATATCGAGGCCGGCATCGCGGATCTGCTTGATGGCGAGCGCACCTGCTTCTTCATCCATGCCGAGCACAACAGCCTTGGCGCCCGAGTTGCGAATGTTGGTGATGTGACTGGAGAAATCGACTTCGCCGACATTGTAGAAGCCGATATAGCCGGACTTGATAGTCTCCGGCAGGATCGCGCGTCGGCCGGCGACCGCACCGCGACCCGCGTCATTGTTGAAGGTGAGTTCGGCAATAGGGCTCAAGTTTTTCTCGACAAACAAGTCGACGAGCATGCGATTTTGCGCCGCATTGGGAGCATTGACGCGAAACAGATAGGGATTGCCCTGGGTCGTCAGATTATCGGCCGTCGGGACCGTCAGGATGAGGGGTACCTTGTAATCCTGAGCAATCGGAGCTTCCGCGGCAGCGACCGGCGTGCACAACTCGCCCAGAACAACCGGGACTTTATCCACGGTCGCGAGGCGCTCCATGATTGCGGCCCCCTCGGCGACATTGCAGCGGGAGTCGTAGACCTTGAGGGCGACCTTGTAGGTCTTGTCCCCGATTGTCACGCCGCCCGATTTGTTGACGTCTTCCTCAGCCAGTTTGAAGCCATTGATCTGGTAGGAGCCTGGGGCCGCCATGGGACCGGTCGTGGCACTGATGATGCCGATCGTTACCACGTCCTCAGCATATGCAGGCACCCCGCCCAAACATGCCGCCATGGCGAATGCGGCGGCGAGCGTTGATCTATACCTCGTCATTCTCTTACATCCCCTTGGTTATTTTTGTGGTCGTCATGGCATCGGCACGGGCATCACATTACACTTTCCCGATGCCATGGCAGGTCATGTTGCGATCGGGTGGAGGTATAGTCGAGCGTCGAAGAGGGCTGTCGAGGCAGATGCAGTCGCCCGTCGCGCGGGGCATGGCGCGGGATGCGCATGCAACGACGGCCTGCACGACCTCCGTCCGCAAGGCAGCAGGTGGCATTGGAAAGCCAACGGATGAGGGATGGTATCGAGCCGAGCACAGGGTTTGCGCATTCGGCAGGGTCTATTCTGACTCGGCCAGCCGCTGTGGATAGAATTGGGATGATGCAGCGATGGAAATCTGTCGATAGCGAAGCCGCAGCCGTTCGCTTGGCAATCTGCCGAATCAGAAAAAGAAGAGGCAGGGGGGTCACGTCGAGCACCCGGTCGAGGCTCTCGTTGGGGACATCGAGAAGCCAATGCTGCCTGATTCTGGTATCACAAGGGGGTTGTTCGCGAGGATGTCGGCACCGAGAGAGACGGGGTCGATTTCAGCGGCGGCTCGCCCCGTCGCGTCACAGTCGGGCACGTTGTCGCACAAGCCATGGGCTTTTCCGCCGGTGGTCCGCACTTGATCGACGGTGTCGTCGAGATCCGCTTTGCGGATATCGTATGTCGCGACCTGAAGACTCGCGGCAGTGAAGACATGTGTAATGCCAGGACCAATGCCGGACGTGGCGCCCACTATGTCTGCCACTAAGTTGCGCATTGAGTGCCCTCAACTAGGCGCGGGAGACGGGCTGCACTCAGTCCTTCCGGGCTAATTTAGCTTGCTGTTCGGCCTCGTGCTTCTCGAACATCTTGCGCTGGGCGACCGCCGAGCGCGAGCCGTACTCCATGCCGTGCTCCATCGACCACTTCAGCGACTCGTCACGATTGCGGTTTGCGCCGCTGAAATGCGGTATCACATACCGTGCGACGAGCTCCCAAGACTTCTTCGTGGCTTCAAAGTCAGCCCAATTGTGCGCGACCTGTAGGAAAGCACCGAATTCGCCCTGTTTCTCGTAGAGTTGCTCTATTTTGGCAATGAGATCGTCCGGTGTGCCGATGACGCCGCCGTGGTCCTTGACGACCGCCTCGACCAGCCCCTCGAAAGTCTCACCGCGTGTCTTACGCTTGATCGTCGGATTGACGGCTTCCCGGTAGTCGAGCCAATGGCGCAGGCCGAACTTGACGTTCTCTATCGCCTGTTCGCGCGTTTCCGCGATATGCGTGAGCCCTGCGAGACGCAAGCGCGAGCGATCCATGACATGACCATGCTCGGCGGCAACTTCAGTGGCAATGCGCCAGTTTGTGCCAAGCACATCGAAACCCGTTGGGCTGGTGGCCGCCACGCACAACATGCCAAGCCCATACTTGCCCGCGTTACGCCCACCGGAAGGCGTGAGCGTGCTGGCGACACATACTTCCAGATGCGGCTTGGTATAAGGCAGCAGATGGACACGTGCGTCGACCAGATTGTACCACTCGGTCTTCTCGGTGACCGTTTCCCCATTGAGCAGCCGAAGGATCACGTCCAGGGCCTCGGACATGCGATCCCGCAGTTTTTCAGGCTCGATGCCCATCATCATGGCATCCGCGGTCAGAAGCCCCGGTCCGACACCCATCATGATGCGGCCGCGGGTCTGATGATCGAGCTGAATGATACGATTGGCCACCGTCAACGGCGCATGATAGGGGAGGGATATGACGCCTGTGCCGAGCCGAATGCGCTTTGTTCGTTCAGCGACGGCTGCGATGAAGAGTTCGGGGCTGGCGATAATCTCGGCGCCGGATGAATGGTGTTCACCGATCCAGGCCTCTTCGTAACCAAGTCGATCGAGATGTTCTACAAGCTCCATGTCGCGCTGGATGGCAAGGGTAGGGTTCTCCTTGTTCGGGTGAATCGGCGGGAGAAACATGCCATGCCGAAGCGGTATAGAAGCCATTGAAGTCCACCCACTCTGAATGTGTCGTTGTTGCTCTGGGCGGAACGTCTGGAACGCAGGCCGATAATTTTCGTCGGCTGCGATGTGCCGTCGCCTTTCTTATGATTATAAATGTATAACAATACGCTTTAGGAGTGGCAAGGCGATAAGAGACGAGAGGAGTGAATTATAGTCACGGCAATACCTCGGACGCAATTCGTCGGGTAATTGTTCATTCTGGCCAGGATACAATGTGAGGAATGTGCCGCTCTCTGAGCGGGTAGCACGCGCTGGCGCTCCGTGTGCTGTTGCGGAGTGCACAGCAACGCGGGCATGCTCGCTTGACAGGCAGGGCATTTGTATTAATGATATGACAAGTTGTGTATATTCTTTGTCGATGGCTCAAATCCTTGTCTGAGACGGTGAGACACCAATCGTGAGGCCCGTCGTGGCGAGGCGTCTGCTGGCGCATAAGTGTCGTGCTGCCATTCCGGCGATGGCGATCCGTCTTGGCACAGGTGAGTTCTTGGCCAGATAGGCGCGAACGAGTAAAGCGGGCGCTTTCCGGGTATAAGGTAGGAGATTCGTAGAATTATGAACTTGCGAAACCGCGTTACGGCAGACGGCCCTCTGGTTGCGCCCGGGATCTTCGACGCTTTGACAGCTTCGCTCGCAGCTGCCGCCGGTTTCGAGGCCCTTTACGTCTCCGGTGCGGCGATCGCTTACACGCGCCTCGGTAGCTCCGACATTGGTCTTGTGTCGATGGCTGAAGTCGCCGACGTGATCACGCAGATACGCGACCGCGTTGAAATTCCGCTCATAGTTGATGCCGACACGGGGTATGGAAATGCCCTCAATGTTCGGCGCACGGTGCGATTGTTTGAGCGTGCGGGCGCTGCGGCCATCCAGATTGAGGATCAGTCGTTTCCGAAGCGCTGCGGCCATCTGCGCGACAAGTCCCTGATCTCCGCCGGTGAGATGGCAGGCAAGGTGAAGGCGGCGGTGGATGCGCGTGCGAGCGAGGAAACCTTGATCATCGCGCGTACGGACGCCATTGCGGTCGAAGGTTTCGACGCTGCTCTGGAGCGTGCCCATCTCTATGTCGAAATGGGCGCCGATATCCTCTTTATCGAGGCGCCGCGCTCCCGTGAGCAGATGGCGACTATCGGGCGCCAATTCGGAGGCTTGCGCCCGCTCATCGCTAATATGGTTGAAGGTGGCGACACGCCGCTCAGCACGGCTGAGGAACTTGGCGAGGCCGGCTTCAAGATCGTCATTTTTGGTGGTGGTATTGTGAGAGCGCTGGCGCGGACGGCGCAGGAATACTATCAGTCGCTCGCCACCCATGGCACGAATGCGCCATTCAGCAACCGTATGTTTGACTTCACCGAGTTAAACAGTGTCATCGGCACGCCAGAGTTGCTTGCACTTGGCAAGAGCTACGATTCCGTTCAATCGATGCGCCAGGTCGAGAAAAGCATCGCCTGATTATGTTCCCGGGCGGTAGTCAGAGTTAGCATACCCTCCCGAAGCATTACCGGGAGGGTTTGGCCGTTTCAGCAACCAAGCGTTGACCCCGTTCAGTTGCCCGGCCGAGCAAGACCCAGGTGGCTGCGCAAAGTCTTCCCAGCGTAGTCCTGACGCATCAACCCGCGCCGTTGAAGTTCAGGTACAACGAGCTCGGAGAAATCACGCAAGCTGTCGGGAAATGCCATCGCCCGCAGCATGAAACCATCGACAGCGTCGGCCCGATACCACGCTTCAAGCGTATCGACAATCGTTTCGGGCGTTCCCTTGAGCGTGTTGCCGATACGTGATTCGGCAAAACGCGCGCTCATCTGCCGGATGGTGAGTTTTTCCTCGATCGCCATGCGTGAAATTACGCGATGATAGGTTTGGCCGCGATTGGATTCAGCTGGAATAAGATCAGGGGGGATCCTGGCGTCGAAGTCCATGCCACTTAAATCAACTCCAATCGCGGTGCCTATCACGGTCTTGCCGACATCCTCATGAATGCGAGAAGATAATACTGCGGTCTTGGCTTCAGCTTCAGCGATAGTATTGCCGACGACGATCGTAATACCCTGCATCAGTCTGAGCTCATCGGGTCGTCGGCCGAATTTTTTCATCCGTCCCTTCAGGTCGCTGTAGTAACTGCGCGCTCCCTCAAGCGAACTCTCAACCATGAAGACCATGTCGGCGGTCTCGGCGGCCAACTCCCTGCCGGGATCGGAGCCTCCCGCTTGAACCACCACCGGATGGCCCTGCGGTGGGCGAGCGATATTGAGGGGACCTGCTACAGAGAAGTGCTTCCCCTTGTGGTTCAGGGGACGCAACTTCCGCGGATCGAAGTATCGGCTTTCCCCCACGTTACGAATGATCGCGCCATCGCCCCACGTATCCCAAAGACCACGCACGACTTCGACAAATTCACGTGCGCGTTCGTAGCGGACTGCATGATCCAGATTCGCATCGCGGCCGAAGTTCGCCGGCGCGTTCAGGCTGCCGGTCGTGACAACGTTCCATGCCGCGCGGCCACCACTGAGATGATCGAGCGAAGCGACAGCGCGCGCGACGTTGAAGGGCTCGTTGTAGGAGGATGAGAGCGTGCCGACCAGGCCGATATGGCTGGTGTGGGCCGAGAGCACCGCGAGGAGGGTCAGCGGCTCCAGGCCATTGATGTAGCGGGGTGAACGGCTCAACGATTCGATGTCGCCTTCCGGGAGACACGGCGTATCGGCAACGAAGACGAAATCGAGCTTCGCACTCTCGGCCAGTTTCGCCAAGCCGACATAGTGGTTCGGGTCGGTGGCGCTGTCCGCCGACGATTCCGATACCAGCCAGGCCGCTGGGTGGCTGCCATAGTTCTCGAGGATGCAGCCGAAATTCATATGTCGATCACGCGGCATGTTTCGCCCTCTAGCAGTCGTAAGCGAGAGCAAGGCCGGCCTCCGGCCACTCCATGGATATAACCTTGCCAGTGCTGGACAGTGTCAAATAGGCCGTCCGGCGATCGCTGCCGCCAAAGCAGATATTTGTCACGAACAGATCAGGCATGTTGACCTGGCGTATGAGTTGGCCAGAGGGACTGATAATAGAAATCACTCCGGAATAGAGTGTGGCGACGCAGATATTTCCCACTTCATCGATCGCGAGACTATCGAATTTCTGGAAACCGGGAAGCCCGCAGAGTAGTCGTCCGCCGTGTGGCGAGGGAAAGCCCGCCTTACGAACATGTCCCGGGCCGATAACGTCGAACGACCAAAGCCGGCCGGTTTCCGTCTCGGCGACATAGAGCGTGCCCCCATCGGGAGATAGGCCGATACCATTGGGGGTAAGCATGGGATATGCGACCTCGACGATCGACGACCCATCCGGCAACGCGTAGTATACGCCGCCATGACTGCGCCAGCGATGCCGCACCTTTCCATAGTCAGTGAAGTAAAATCCACCGTCTCGATCGAATACGAGGTCGTTGGGGCCCTCAAGCTGGTGATTGTCACATTCGGTATAAAGAGACCTTACAGAGAAACTGACCGGGTCGATCCTCTCTATGCAGCCTCCGACATAGTCTGGCGGTGTTCCAGTTGGCCTGAGAACGCCGTTTTCATCGTGCCACAGGAAGCCCCCGTTATTGCAGACGTAATAGGCGCCATCCGGACCGACTGCGAGACCATTGGGACCGCCTGGGATCGTGGCGAGCCTTCGAATGACGCCGTCGGGGCCAATCCGTGTGAGGGCACCGCTGGCGATCTCCACCACGAGCAGGCTTCCGTCTCTGCAGGCAACCGGTCCCTCTGGGAACCGGAGGCCCTCAGCAAACAGTTGATGTGGCGTCGACATGATGCGCCACACAATCGTTTAATCAACCGCTCCCACAATCGGCCGCGAGAGCGGCGGGCAACACGATCTTTCGGGTGCCGTCCGCGCACCACTGCGTGACATAGACCGGTGGGTTCGCCTGTCCCTTGCTGTCAAACTTCACCTCACCGATAACACCGTTGTAGGTGAGGGTTGCAAGAGCATCGCGAATTTTTGCACCATCTGTTGTCGTTCCGGCCGCTTTCATGGCCTCAACCGCGAGAAAGATCGCGTCGTAGGACTGCGCGGCAAATCCGTGCGTCTCCTCGCCGAATTTTGCCTTGTATGCTGTACTGAACGTCTTGATGCGATCAACGGGACTATTCGGCGGAAAAG
Source organism: Hyphomicrobiales bacterium (assembly GCA_930633525.1). Taxonomy (NCBI): domain Bacteria; kingdom Pseudomonadati; phylum Pseudomonadota; class Alphaproteobacteria; order Hyphomicrobiales; species Hyphomicrobiales bacterium. The sequence continues at coordinate 789,003 of CAKNFP010000002.1, read as the reverse complement.
AATTGTATTGCGCCATGCCGTCAAGATACTTCGCATTGAGCCGCTGCAAAAAGCGGTCCGAACCCATGGCCAGGGTCCCTATCAGCTGCACATCCACACCGGCATCACGCAGCTGGCGGATCGCAATGGATCCCGGCTCTTCGTCCATCAGAAGGACGACGGCCTTTGCGCCCGAATTGCGAATGTTGGTCACGTGGCTGGAAAAATCGACCTCGCCAACGTTGAAATAGCCGACATACCCGATCTTTGTGCTGTCTGGCAGAAGGCTCTTCATCGCCTCGATACCACCGCGTCCCGTATCGTTATTCCAGGCGAGAAAGGCGAGCGGCGCCAGCTTGGCATCGGTGATGTATTTGGCTAGCCCATGGTTAAGCTGAATGTCCCGGGCATTGATCCTGAAGAAATAGGGATTGCCCTGCTCCGTGAGATTGCCGGCAGTGGGCACCGTGATGATCAAGGGAACCTTGAAGTCCTCGGCCACGGGCGCTTCAGCCGCCGCGACGGGGCTACAGAGTTCACCGAGCACGACTGGCACTTTGTCGACAGTCGCCAGACGCTCCATCGCGGAGGCACCTTCCGCGACATTGCAGCGTGTGTCGTAGGTTTTTAGAGCGAGCTCGTAGGTCTTGCCTCCGACTGTGAACCCACCCGCCTTATTGATCTGCTCAACGGCGAGATTGAAGCCATTCTGCTGAAATTTCCCGGCCGGAGCGAGCGGGCCGGTCTGTGCGGTGACGACACCGAGCGTCACCGTGCCGTCGGCAGCGATGGCCGCGGTGCCGAGCATCGCCGTGATCGCAATGGAAACCAGCAGAGCGTTCGTCGTGCTTTTCATGGAGGCCACCTCTGTTTTTTTGGCTGGCACGTCTTCGTGGTTACGGAGTGAGACCATAGACTCGCAAGGCATTGTCGCGCAAAAAGAGCTTCTGCGCTTCGGGACGCAGGCCAAGCGCCTCGATTTCATCGAGCGTGCGCTTGAAAGCGAGCACGGGGAAGTCCGTGCCGAACATGACTTTGTGGCGACCGTAGCTGTTGATGTAGTGCACGAAGCTCGCCGGCCAATATTTCGGGCTATGGGCATCCGATGCGATATAGACGTTGGGATGTTTCCACGCCATCGCGATCATCTCATCCGTCCACGGAATCCCGATGTGAATCCCGATGAGCTTCAACTCGGGAAAATCGCAGGCGATGTCGTCGAGGAGAATGGGCCTCGCAACGCTCCGTAGGGGGCGCTTGTCATAATAGACCAGGGATTGCCCCACCTGCATCTGGATCGGAATATTCAGTTCGCAGCATTTCGCGTAGAACGGATAATACTTGCGATGGTTGGGTTCCAGCTCAAACCAGTGCGGATAGGTATGGGCGCCGATGAACCCGAGGTCCCGGACGGCCCATTCGAGGCGCCGAAGGCCTTCCATCCCTTCCGTGGGATCGACGCCAGCGAGGCCGTGGAAACGGGTCGGATGGGCTGCGACGGCTTCAGCGATCCATTCGTAGGGCATGTGCCAGGCGCCGGGAGTTCCCTCCTGACCCAGCTTGCAGGCAATGAGAAACGCTCTTTCGATGCCGGCGGCATCCATCTGGGCGATCATCTCGTCATGAGTGACCGACGCAACGTCCTCTTCTGCACGGCCGATCTTCTTGGTGTGGAAGGTCTTGGTCCATGCAGGACGCGCCGCTACAATCTGTGGTGTCAAAGGATTCACAACGACATCAATGACGCCTTGCACCGGAACGCCCCTCTTTTCATTCTCTCTTATTATATTGGTATATGTTTAGAACATTTAGCAAGCCTGAATTGCGGGCGGGTCTGTTTGGTGAGTGTCACACGATCGGAAGGGGAGGCGTCGTGAATGCTTCCGCGATCGGTACGACCCGTGCGAAGCCGAAGGCCATCACTGTCAGGGACGCCTCGTGCCGTTCGGCGTCGAAGTCGGCACATGCTTCGCGGGGCACGATGACTTCGTAATCGCGTTGCGCCAAGTCGCGGACTGTCGTCTCGACACACATGGACGTCGTAACGCCGCCCACGATAACGCGCTCGATATTCCTTGCCCGAAGAATGACCTCGAGTGGCGTGCCATAGAGCGAGGAGTGCCGCGCCTTGTCGATGAGAATGTCGTCGGCCGCGACACTCACGAGCGGCGTCAATTCGACATCGGCCGTGCCGGCGCGCAGGCCTCCCATACGGCAGAGGTTGGGCCGCATACGGCGGACTATGCCTGCGTCGGAATAATCCGGGCGGAACATCATCCTCGTCCAGGCGACAGGGATGCCGCGCTCGCGGGCTTCGCTAGCCAGACGATTGCAGTGCTGCGCCGCTGCGGTCAGTGTTGTGATATCCCAGCCTTGCGCCGCTATAGACCCATTGGCGTCACAGAAGGCGTTCTGGAGATCAACGAGCAGCAGAAGTGTTGTTGCGTGCTCAACCATGGAACCCTCGTCTCGCTAGACTGGCCTGTCGGGTGATGCCGGGATCATGAGGACACCAATCCATGCTCCCGCAGCAGAACGAAAAAATTGCTATAAGAATAGGACATTAAAGGCAGCCGCTGTAAAGACGCCCGACACAGGCGCCGTTGTGTCCTGCGTCGCATCCCGTCTTGAATGGCAAGGCCTCAAAATCGCGATTGACAGTCCCCTCGGGCAAGCGGCCTATGGCGGCCTGGGCCGTGTTTCCAAGGGGGCTGACAATGGCCGACCGTGTTCTCGTCGTTGGCGCGGGCCCTGTGGGCCTGACGATGGCGATCGAGCTTGCACGATACAATGTTCCCGTCCGCCTGATCGACAGAATGACAGTCCGCAGCGACAAGTCCAGGGCGGTCGCGCTTTGGAGCCGAACCTTGGAACTCCTGGACCGGGCGGGCGCGACGGATGATCTGCTGGCGATCGGCAACAAGGTCACTGTCGCCAATATACTTGCCGGCAGTCATCTGATCGGGCGCATCGGCTTCGAGGAGGTCCAGTCACCTTATCCCTTCGCATTGATGGTTCCGCAGTGCGACACGGAAGCCGTCCTGGAGCATTGTCTCGAAGATCGCGGCGCGAAGTCGGAGCTCGGTGTCGAACTCGTCGATTTTACCCAGGATGCCGACGGGGTTTCCGCCGTTCTACGCTCTGTTGACGGACGGGAGCAAACCGAGCGCTTTCAATGGCTCATAGCCTGTGACGGGGCGCACAGCACGATCAGACATCAGCTCGGCCTGGCGTTCGATGGTGATACAATGGCCAATGACTGGACGCTTGGAGATTTCCATCTCTCAGGATCCCCCTTTCCCCCGTCGGAGCTCGCGACTTACTGGCACGAGGACGGGGTCATCGTCTTCTTGCCGATGTGCCCCGACCGCTATCGCCTTATCGCCAATCTCGGTCCCTCGACCGACGAGATGCCCGTTCCGCTCACGCGTGAACAATTTCAGGCGGTGGTCGATCGCCGCGGGCCCGGTGGGCTGGTCTTGACGGACACGATCTGGACGACCGCCTTCCGCATTAACGAAAGGCAAGTCGAGGACTATCGTTCCGGCCGGGTTTTTCTGGCGGGTGACGCGGCGCATGTCCACAGCCCAGCCGGTGGACAGGGCATGAACACGGGCATGCAGGACGCATTCAATCTGGCCTGGAAACTGGCGTTGGTCTGTCACGGTCTTTCGACAGCTCCTGAGCTGCTCGACAGCTACAGCGTTGAGCGGAAAGCTGTCGGGGCATCGGTGATCCAGTCATCGGGCCGGCTGACGAAGGCGGCTATGCTGCACGGCCATACCGCTCAGAGCCTTCGTAACCTGGTCGCCCACGCCGTCATGGGTCTTTCGCCAGTCCGCCGGGCCATCGTGGAGGCTATGGCGGAAATTTCGATCGGCTACCCAGAAAGTCCGCTCAATGGTCCGGCTTCGGGTGAGGGCCTTGCCGTCGGCGCCCGCGCACGGCCTCTGGCTGACGAGCCGCCCTATGGCTCAGGCAATCTACCGCGCTTCAGCCTGCGGGCCGAGCCCGGCCAAGCAGAGGAGATCGCAGCGCGCTATCCGCGACTGGTCGAGGCCGGGATCCGGCCTGCCTCGCCCGGGGAGGGTATCGAACTCGTGCGGCCGGACGGCTATGTCGCCGCGTCCGCCTCTTCCAGCAACTGGGAAGACATCGTTGCCTATCTCGATGGCCTCGACCAACCCACGACGGGGCACCTCCCTTGGTCCCAGGTGATCGATCGTCGACCCTGAAGTTCAGCATCTCTGGTGGACCTGGGTTCACCGGAGATGCTCTGGATGCTCAGTCCCGGCGTTTGCAGGAGTGGACTGAATGAAGCGTTCTGGGCCTATCGCTCGCTGGAACGAGGACGGAATCCCATGATGACAAGTGAATTCCTGCCCGGCTTCGAGACGAAGGAGATCGAGACCGCGGGCGCGCGCATCCACTTGGCGATCGGCGGGAGCGGGCGGCCGCTGCTGATGCTGCACGGCCATCCGCAGACGCATCTGACTTGGCACAAGATCGCGCCTCGCCTGGCGGAGCGATTCACGGTCGTGTTGCCGGACCTCCGCGGCTACGGCGATTCCGGCAAGCCCGCGGGCGGGCAGCATCACGTCAACTATAGCAAGCGCGCGATGGCGGCCGATCAGATCGAGGTGATGCGCGCCCTTGGCTTTGCGCGATTCGATCTCGCCGGCCACGACCGCGGTGCCCGCGTGGCGCACCGAATGGCGCTCGATCATCCGGAGGCCGTCCAGCGGATCGCGGTCTTCGACATTGCGCCGACTTTGACCATGTACGAGCGCACGAACCAAGAATTCGCAACACGCTATTTCTGGTGGTTCTTCCTGATCCAGCCTGCTCCGTTGCCAGAGCGTATGATCGCAGCTGACCCTGAGTTCTTTCTGCGGCGGCATATCGAGGGGCAGATCAAGGTTCCGGGTGCGACGAGCGAGGCGCTCTTCGCCGAATACCTGCGCTGCTACCTGGACCCCGCGACCCGTCATGCCATTTGCGAGGATTACCGGGCCGCCTCCACCATCGATCTCGATCACGATCGAGCCGATGTCGATCGCCGTATCCGGGTGCCGCTCTTCGCGCTCTGGGGAGCTCGAGGTACGGTCGGGCGCCTCTACGATGTCTTGGACACCTGGCGGGAGAAGGCGAGCGACGTCCGGGGCCGCGCGATCGATTGCGGCCATTGTCCGCAGGAAGAAGCGCCCGAGGAGACGCTAAGCGAACTTTTGACGTTCCTCGCATCGTAGGCTGTTCCCTTCGCCTTGCGCTCGACCGTGTCGAGATCCGCAATAGACAAGGTCTCGATCTCGGCGATCGGCGCGTCGACGCTCAGTCGCCGTTGACATGTTGTTTGCCTCGGCGGCGCGGCCAAGTCCCACCACTTGTCCGCACTCATGCAACCCGGCGATCGGGCCACGCCATCCCTTCCGCAATCCAAAGACGCTCACCTGCCTGGATGGGTCCTGTCTGTGGCCTGGCATTCCGGTGCAATAACGTCGTCATGCATTGTCTTCGCGGATCATGGCAGCCGCCTTCTCGGCTATCATCAAGGTCGGCGAATTCGTATTGCCGCTCGTGATGAACGGCATGACCGAGGCATCTGCCACACGCAGCCCGGACAGTCCGCGAACGCGCAGCCTGTTGTCCACGACCGCCATCGGATCGTCATCCGTTCCCATCTTGGCGGTCCCGACAGGATGAAAAATGGTGGTGCCTATCTGACGGGCGGCATCGAGCAGATCATCGTCCGTCACTGCAGCGGGCCCGGGCCGATACTCCTCGGGATGGTATCGTTGCAAGGCCGGCATGGAGGCGATGTGGCGAACGACCTTCAGCGAGTCGATGGCGACGCGCTCGTCCTCGGGGGTCGTCAGGGAGTTCAAGCGGATCGCCGGTTGGACCGTCGGATTCGGGGAGGCGAGCCGCACGCTGCCCCGGCTCGTTGGGCGCAAGTTGCAGACACTCGCGGTGAATGCCGGGAATGCGTGGGGCATCTCGCCAAACTTGTCGAGCGACAACGGCTGGACGTGAAACTGGATGTTGGGCGTTGCATGGTCGGGAGACGACCGTGTGAAGGCGCCGAGCTGGGACGGCGCCATCGTCAGCGCACCGCGTCGGAACAGGGCGTATTCGAGCGCCATCACACCCTTGCGGGGTAAGGAGCCATAGTCCTCGTTCAGCGTGCGGATCCCTTTGACGCGATAGATCGGTCGGAGTTGGAGATGGTCTTGCAGATTCTCTCCGACGCCCGGAGCATTGTGGGTCACGCGGATTCCGAGCGCGCTCAGGCGCTCGGCGTCACCAATTCCCGACAATTGCAGGATCTGCGGCGAGCCAACCGCGCCGGCACATAGGACGACCTCGGCGCGGGCGCGCACACGCTTACGCTCGCCACCTTGGATGAAGTCGACGCCCGTCACCCGGCCATCCTCCACGACAAGCTGCGCGACATGGGCCTGTGTCTCAAGTTTAAGCCCGGGACGCTTCAACACGGGCTTCAGGAAACCGCGCGCGGCAGACCAGCGGCGGCCACGCTTCTGGTTGACATGAAAATACGCGATGCCTTCGTTGCTGCCGGTATTGAAGTCGTTAGTTCGGGGAATGCCAGCCTCGACCGCAGCCTCAAGGAAGGCATCAAGCAGAGCCCAGCGGACTCTCGGCTCCTCGACGCGCCACTCTCCGCCCACGCCGTGGTGCTCGCCCTCGCCGAGGTAGTGATCGAGATGGCGGCGGAACAGCGGATGCACATCCTCCCAACCCCAGCCCTTGAGGCCGAGGTCACGCCACCGGTCGTAGTCCTGTCGCTGGCCACGCATGTAGATCATGGCGTTGATGGCCGAGCAGCCGCCGATCACCTTGCCGCGGGGATAGTTGAGGACACGGCCTTTCAGCCCGGTCTCGGCTTCTGTCGTGAACATCCAGTCGGCGCGAGGATTGCCGATGGCGTAGAGGTAGCCTACGGGCACGTGAAACCAGATCCAGTTGTCGCGCCCGCCCGCTTCCAGAAGACAAACACTGCGTTTAGGATCAGCCGACAGCCTGTTGGCCATGAGGCAGCCGGCTGTGCCGGCACCGATAACGACATAGTCAAATGTTCCCGCGTCGATCATCGTTTCTCCCCCCGTGGCCTCTTTATTGCGATTGCAAGGCGCTGATTGCCGAAACATAGGCTGCTATTTTACTAGGTCTGAAAATATGTCGATGGAATGGGCAAGGCTGCCACCCTAGTGATGCAAAAAAACAGATACACCGGCTTTGAACTATCGTGGAGTGACTTGCAGTTCTTCCTTGTCGCGGCACGCTCGGGGAGCGCTGCCGATGCCGCCCGCCGGCTGAGCATCGACCAGGCCACGGTGAGCCGCCGGGTCCGACGGCTTGAAGCGCAACTGGGCCAGCCGCTGCTTGAGCGTGGCCCGCAGGGCCATGCGCTGACGCAAGCGGGCGAAGCGCTTCTGGCGCGGGCCGAGATCATCGAGGGCAATGCGTTCGCGATCCTCGACCATTTTTCGGACGGCGCAATTGCGCTCAATGCGACGGTGCGGATCGCCGGGCCGGAGGGTTTCCTCTGCGCTTATCTGGCGCCGCGGCTGGCGCCATTGCGCGAAAGAAATCCCGGGTTGAACCTGCAACTCGTGACCATGCCGCATTTGATGTCGGTATCGAAACGCGAGTTCGATATAGCCATTACCGTCGGACAGGTGCTGAAGGGGAGGGCGGTCACCCGTAAGCTCTGTGATTATTCACTCGGCCTGTTCGCTTCGGAGGATTACCTGCGATCGCATCCAGCGATCGGCGGCGTTCACGAACTCGCTGATCATCCCCTGATCGGCTATGTGGACGATCTCATCGTGATGCCGGATCTGAATTACCTCGGGGAGGTCGCGCCGGAATTGCGCGCAACGGTACAGGCAACAAGCCTCATGGCCCAGCGCGCGATGGCGGAGGCCGGGCTTGGCCTGTGTGTGCTGCCATTCTTCATGGCCGGCGAAAGTCCCGTGCTGCGGCCGGTCTTGCCTGACACCGTCCGGCTCGACCGTTCCTATTGGCTGGTCGCTCACGCCGACACCAGGGAACTTGCCGCGCATCGGGCTGTCATAGACTTCATTACACAGCTCGCAACCCGGTCCCGTCTGGAACTCTCTTCCGCGCATTGCTCCAGTACATCAGAGCTAAAATGAAGGAAACGACGATCGAAAAACGACCGGCCTGCCCCTGATGCGGCACGCTCTTACCTCGGGCCAGTCGCCCTGCTGACCAGCATGCCGAGCTGTGAGCGTGGGTCCGCTAACCGTCCCGTCAGTACATCTTCCTCTGTGAAGCGCGCGAACAGAACTTCACTCGGGTCTGCGCGACCATAGTCATAGACGATACCAATCATCCCATCGTGGAACTGAAAGCCATCGGGATAGGAGCAGTCGCGTTCTGCTCGCCCTTCGAGAAGCAACCCTCCCTGCCAGTTGCGGCCGTCGTCGTCGGACAAGAATGCACAAAGCTCGCGACGCTTGTCAGTCGCTGTGCCGACGGATTGCCCGTGCTTGACGAGCAGAAGGCGCCCCGATCGAAGGCGGCGGATGAAGTGCCTCGCATTGATGTGGCCTATGGTGCTCTGCATGGGCGCGCTCCAGGTCAGCCCGCAGTCGGTGGAGATGCTCTCCCAGAGCCCGGTCTCACTGCGGCACGTCATCCAGACGCTTCCATCCTTGCGTTCGATGAGAACTGCTTCGTCAAACTGTGGGCGGGGAATTGCGATGCCGCCACGGCGCTCCCAGGTCCTGCCCTCGTCGCGAGAAGCGAATACATTCGACATGCGATAAGGATCGAGCTCCGGAAACGGGCGAGGATCCATAGCGAGAACATTTTTCTTGATCTTTCCGCGGTCCCAAAGCGAGACCGGCAGCAGCCAGTCGCCATTCGAGTGGACGATGGGCTTGTTCAGGCTCATCCCGAAGCCGATGTACTGTGGCTCGTCCCACCGCGGCTGATCCGAATCAGGATTATCGCAACGTATACACCAATTTCCGGAGCGCCCGTCGAACTGTTCGAACCCTTGATCAAAGAATAGCCACAGGCGGCCTCTTGGGTCCGTCCAGAGATTTCCGACGATAATACTGATCTTGAGGCCGGATGGATGGTCTGGCGGATCGATGACAACACGGGGCTGCGACCAAGTCACTCCCCGATCGTCGCTGGTTGCCAGAACGAAATACGCGTTGGGATCATCACCGCCCGACACCCAGGCGGTCCAGATACGTCCGCCAGGGGTGACATCCGCCCCGATCACCATGTTGTAATTTCGACAGCGATCCAGATAGACCGAGCCAGGCCTCGTGTTGATGAAAGGCGGGATCAGCATGTCATCACTGAACGCCTCAAAGTCTGCTGTCATCTGCCGTTCCCCGCAAAAATAACGTCTATTTCTCTGCACCGCCGGTCAAGCCGGAGATGAACTGCTCCTGAGCGAGCAGATAGGCGATGATGACGGGTGCGGTCGCGAGCGTTGCCGCTGCGAATAGCTGATTGTAGAAGGTCGTCGAGTCACGCCCGAACAGGTTGTATAAGCCGACGCTGACGAGCGTCGTCTCAGGCGAATTCGCGAGTACCATTGGCACCAGGAACTCAGCCCATACAGTGATGAAAGTCAGGCAGGCCGCCGCGCCCAGTCCTGGCAGACTGACAGGAATGATGACGGTCCACAGAATGCGCACGCGCGACGCTCCGTCGATGATCGCAGCCTCGTCGAGTGTGGTGGGGATGGCGTCAAACTGGCCTTTGATGATCCAGAGCGCGAAGGGAATATGCGTTGAAGTAAAGACTAGAATGAGTCCTATATGCGTATTGACCAGATTGATTTCGCTCATCATGACATAATATGGTATAATTATGACTCCGCTCGGTATGAGTTGGCAAACGAGCAGGGCGACCATTATTCCATTTTTGTAGCGGAACTCCCATCGTGAGAAGCCGTAGGCGGCGATCGAAGCCACAATCAATACGAGGATTGTGGTCGCCAAGGTCACGATGATCGAATTGAGCAGAAAGCGAGGAATCTCCGTCCGCGATAGAATTTCCGCGTAGGCGGAGATACTGAACGCTTCGGGCAGAAGGCGAGGCGGATAGGCAAAGATTTCGCTTTGTGGCTTGAACGAGCCAAAAAAAGCCCAGGACAACGGTAGCATGACGACGAGGACGACCAGCGCATAGAGCGTCAACCCAAGGAATCGCTGTGTCTTGTCGGCGCGAAGAAAGGTCGTCATTGCCGGGACCTCAGGATTGAGACGTAGAGAACCGTCATTGCCAGGTTCAATACCAGCATCAGGGTCGCAACGGTCGAAGCGAAGCCGGCGTCGAGTTGCTGAAAACCCTGTGTATAGAGCATCACGGACAGGACTTCAGTCTGATGTGAAGGTCCGCCACCGGTGAGCCCATAAGGGATATCAAGATGATTGAGATTTCCCGAGGTCACCATAATCAGATTGATGAGGAGAACCGGTTTCATGAGGGGTATGGTTATACGGAAGAACGCCTGCGAACGGCTCGCGCCGTCAACGACCGCGGCTTCGTAGACATCGCGAGGAATGCTCTGCAGGCCACCCAGCAGAATGATGATCGTCAGCGGTAGTCCGCGCCAGACCAGGGCCCCGATCATAATGGCGAGCGCAGCCGGTCGATCGGCAAGCCAGATTTGCGTATCGAGACCAAACTGGGCGGTGACCGCATTGGCGATGCCGAGGCGACTGCCGTTGAAAATCTGTTGGAATAGCAGAGCGATCACGATGGATGGCACGATCCACGGAAGGACGGCGATGGATCTCACCGTCCGGCGCAGCGGCAATTGTTGGTTGAGGACCAAAGCAACAGCAAATCCCAAACAAATCTGGATGGCAGAGACCCCGAACACGAAGATTGCTGTATTGCTCAATACAAGCGGAAAATACTGCCATTCGAGAAGCAGCAGGTAGTTTTCGAAGCCGACGAAGTGCCAGTCCGTATAGCCGAAGTTCAGGTTCGTAAAGCTGATGAACACGCTGTACAACGCCGGGTATAGCGTGAAGGCGGCGACATAGATGACCGCTGGAACGATGAAGGCGAGATAGGGACGCTCGCGAAGTGGTGCGGGAAGCCGACGCCGCTTCGCCATTTGCGTGTTCCCGTAGGCCGCCCCGGCGATGGACCGGCCTGCTTCCGTATTGATGCTCATGGTGACCACGGCGGCCCGCTTGGAGCCGTCGCCTTTCGCCGAGTTCGAGGCTAACGTTCCAGACGACGGTAGGCTGTCATGACCTGCTCGCGAGCGCGGTCAATCGCGGCTTGCGGATTTGTCCGGCCGGCGATGACATCGGCCATCTGAGCCGTCACAGCGTCCTTGATCGCCGGGTAGATCGGGAAGATCGACCGTTCCCTGAGCCGTGGGTCGTTCTGGATGACGTAGAGTTGCTGAAACAAGGGATCGCCGGAAAATGCGGGGCTCGTTTCCCATATTGACCGCCGCACCGGTAGATGGCCCTGGACGGCATTGAGCACGCTCAATTGAGCGGGATCGAGCATGAAGCGAATGAAACGCTTGGCAGCCTCCAGACGCTCCGGGTCCTTCGTGAATATGACGTAGCCCCAGGCCGCGAGCAGCGGCACAGGCGTTGCGCCGTCAGGCAGTGGAAGCGGCACGGCACCGAGATCCCCCTTTAGCTTTGGGACATCGGTGTAGAATTGATTGATGAATGAGCTCGAGCTGCCAATGGTCGTTGTCTCGCCCGAGTAGAAGAAGGGCCGGGTTGCGACTTCATCCATCCCCCCGACTTGCGCCGGCATCAATCCTTCAACCACGAGATCGCGCCACATCTGCATGACCTGCGCCAGTTTTTCACGGTTAGGGGGCTCGAAGAAATTCGGCTTACCTTTGTCGTCGTGGATCTCTCCGCCCAGGCCGAGCAACTGCGGGAAGAGGTAGAGCATCGTCAATTCTGATGTATTCGCTGGCAGCATCACGGCATTGGGAGCACCGGAAGCTCGCGCTGCCTTGCCGAATTTCATGAACGCGGCCCAATCGGTCGGCGGGGCCTCGAAGCCCAGCGCCTTGACGACGCTCGGCCGGTAGAACAGTCCACGCCAGGAGTTGTAGATATAGATGGAGCGCAGCGCGCCACCATGGGTCGTCGCCTTCAGGACACCTGGCAGAAAATCCGCCTTGTCGGTTTCACTCAGGACATCGTCCATCGGTTGCAGATAGCCGCCGGCATGCAGCCGGGGGATCCAATAGGTGTCCATGATTCCAATATCGGGAAGCCGCTTGGCCGAGGCGCGCGTCAGGATTTCCTGGAGAGCCTCCGTGCTGCCGGCATGCGGCTCGATCTTGAGGGTGATCCCCGGGTTTTGTGCCATGAACTGGGACCACGCCGCCCTATAGGCATCGGCCACCGCTGGACTAGGCGCAGAGGGCGAAAAAGATGCCCCGGTTAGAACGCCGAGCTCAAGCTTTTGTTGGGCCAGGGCCAGCGTTGGGATTGCCGAGAAGGCGGCCGTCATCTTGCCAAAGGTGCGGCGTGTGATGCGGCGACCGGGTGTTCCTTCATCACGCTTCATTGTTCCCTCCCTCATGGGCGTTCAGTCTGGCCTTCAGCGGCCTGTTATTAACGCTCAAAAACTCCCGTCCCTCGGCCGTCCTGCAATCACTTCCCCGCCAGTGTGAGCGAGAGTTCGGCCGTGGCCAGGTAGCGGGCAAAGAGAGCGCGAGCTAATCCTGGCGTCAGACGCGGCGAATAAGTCGCGCCGCTCGTTGCCAGAACCCGGGCCGCGCTCCGAATATCGGAGAAAGCGCCGAGGGCTGTGGCACCGATCGCCAACAGCCCCAAGGTCGTCAACTCACTGTCCGCCATGACCGTAACGGGGCGCTCGAGGATGTCCGCCTTCATCTGCGCCAAAGCGGCGGAGCGTGAAAGTCCACCCGCGAGGCGCACCGACCGAACGGGCGCGCCGCAGTCCTCCATCGTTTCGACGATATGGCGCAACGACAGTGCCAGGCCGGCATAAATAGCACGCGCGATCGCCGCACGATCTGTGGACAGTGAAATCCCGCTGATGGCGCCTTGCGCCTCAGGCTGCCAAAGGGGCGCGCGTGCTCCCGCGAGATAGGGCACGAAGATTGGATCAGAGACATCCAACGTCTCGGCGGCGGCGAGCGCGTCGATCTGCGAAATTTCCACGCTCAACAGCTGGCGCGCCCATTCCAGCACGCTGCCGGCTGCGGCCGTCGATCCGCGCACGAGCCAAGACGAGCCCATTGGCACGGAATAGATGCGGTGGCGCTCGTCGGTGATGTGTTGGCCGGCCACGGCGCCGAAGGATGTCACCGTCCCTGAGATATCCAGGCCTTCACCTGGCACACCAATGCCACTGCCCAGATAGGCGCATTTGCTGTCGAAGGTCGCGGCTACGACAGGCACGCGCGGCCACCGCAAGCGGCTGGAGAGCACTTCTTGCAATGGTGCAATGACTTCACCGATCGCCACTTCTGTTCCAAAGGGGATGGTTGCCAGGCCAAGTCGCGTGCGTGTCGCCTCGTCATAGAGCCGGATGCCGGTATAGGAATTGATCGTTGCGCGGCCGGTGAGTGAGAAATTCAGCCATCCCGTTGCATCGAGCAGATGCACCGTCCGCTCCAGGACCTCAGGCTCTTCTCGCATAAGGCGCAGCGCCTGCGGCAACGGATCTGCAATCGTTACGCGCGCGACGGCCGAACCGTCAGGCAGAGCCTGCTCGACAGACGGAATTTCTCGCGCCGAACGACGGTCATTGTACATCGCGGCGGGTGCAAGAGGGGCGCCATCCGCTGCAATCGGTACAAAACCGGCGAGGGGGCCGCTGGCCAGGATCGCCGCCGGTACAATGCCAGCCTGCGCCGTCGCGTCCAGCCCCGCCAGCAGGCATTCTTCCCATTCGCGGCTGTCCTGTTCATAGCGCTCGCCCTGGATCACCGTCGCGATCGGTCGCTGCCAGAACATCAGGCGTTCGCCAGTTGCGGACAGCGCCGATACTCTCAGGCTCTGCGTGCCGAGATCAATCGCGACGCTGATCGGCTCGCCGCTCATAGCGCGACCTTGGACACGGCCTTCAAATTCGGCTGTGCCCGCGCGACGTGAAGCCCGCCAAGCGCGGCGACGTTGGCCCGCATGCCGCTCGCAATGAGACCACGGTCGGAACCAAGCGCAATGACGCTATAGCCCAGCTCCGCGTAGCCACGCGCCTGCTCCAGATTGCGGACAAGGACGCCGGCCGCTTTTCCATGCCGCTTCGCAGCGTCGGCGACAGCGAGTATGGATGCGCGAAACTCGCCATCGGGGTCCTTGAGCGAGGTGCCGAGATCGACGCCGAGGTCGGTGGGACCGACGAAGAGGGCGTCGATACCGTTGACGGCGGCAATGGCGTCGGCATTGGCAACGCCTTGGCGGGATTCGATCTGCGCGAGCAAGATGATCGCGCTATTCGCATCCCGCAGATATTGTTCGTAGTGAAGGCCGTAGCCGGAAGCCCGCGTTGTCTGAGCGGCTCCACGAATTCCCTGTGGGGGAATGCGCGCGAAATCCACACAGAGCCGCGCCTGTTCCGCGCTCGCGACCTGCGGAATCATCAAGCCATGGGCACCAAGATCCAGGATACGCTTGAAGATTGACGCATCAATGGCGGGTACACGAACGATGCTGGCTGTCGGAAACGCGCTTATCGCCTGGAGTTGATAGAGCAGTTCGGAGTATTCCGATGTCCCATGCTCCAGATCGAATAGGAGCCAGTCGAAGCCCGCGCCGGCCGCAATTTCGGCAGCGATCGACGATCCAAGGCTGAGCCAGGCGCCAGCGAGCCGTTCTCCCGCTAAAAGTCGTGTGCGGACGCGTTGGCCTGACATCAGTGTCGCTTCTGCGGCTGCTCCCTGTTCTGCAGGCATTTCCGTCCCCTTTTGATCTGACGCAGAGGTAGCGCATTGTTTGATCGTTTTCAATAGGAATTTGTTCGAAATCGAACATAACAGAGCTGAATATGACAGATTCCGCAGGCGATGTTTTCGAGGAATGTTCGTTTTTATTCGTATTTTGACGATTGCGGTTCATTCGGCTCGACAGTGGCCCGTTTGGGCTGCTAAACGAGCCTTGGAGGCAGGCATGGCAACGCTGAACCCTAGGCAACAATCGCTCGTTCAAATGGCGCGTGAGCGCGGCTATGTGCGTGTGGACGAACTGGTCGAATGGCTAGGCGTGACCCACCAAACCGTTCGCCGCGATATCAATTATCTTTGCGAGCACGGAATTCTGTCACGCTTCCACGGCGGCGCGGCCTTCCGCTCGAGCGTTACAAACCTTCCCTATGAGGCGCGCCGCGACTCCATGGCGGACGAGAAGGTGGCAATCGCAAAGGCGGTTGCCGCGGAAATTCCCGATCACTCGTCCATATTCATAGATATCGGGACCACCGCCGAGGCATTCGCCGCAGAGCTTCTGGAAAAAAATGGCCTGAAGATCGTCACGAACAATCTGAATGTCGTGAATATCCTTGCAAAAAAAGATGACTTCGAGCTGGTGGTCTGTGGGGGAACCGTGCGTAATCGGGATCTCGCGATCGTAGGTGAGACAACGAGAGAGTTTATCGATCGTTTCCGTCTCGACTATGCCATTCTTGGGGTCGTTGCCATCGCCGCTGACGGAAGCGTTCTTGATTTCTCGCTGGATGACGCGCCTTTCACGCAGGCCGTTATTGGATGCAGCCGAGTCTGTTTCGTTTTGGCGGACCACACGAAGTTCGGACGCCACGCGATGGCAAAGGTCGCTCATTTGTCACAAGTGGCGGCTCTTTATACGGATGTGCTGCCGAATGGCGATTGGGCGAGCCAACTCGCGGACGCAGGCGTCACCATCCGTGTTGCACCGCGGCCGCTGGCGGCAGAAGCCACGCCAGCCTCCGATATCCCTGAGCGCCATGTCTCTTAGGCTTCAACGATGGAGGGAGCCTCCGCGGGACATCAAATGTGTCTCAACGATACGAATTTCTTTTTCCCATTAAAGAGAGAGAAGAATAGGCCGGTCACGATTGAGGCGAGTTGTCAGAGCGTCACGCCGGGCGGATCGTTCGCTTGGCTTAGGGGCTCCGGCGGGATCTGGTCGATGAAGCGTGCCCGCACATGAGCCGGCGGGACGATGCAGGTGTCACGCCGTCCCAACAGGCTATATCGATTGCGCGCGATCCAGCGATAGATGGCATCGCGTATGGGGCCAGGAACGACGCCGAGCGCCTGAAACCATCGCCAGGGGCGTGGCAGGCGCTTGAGCATCGCGATTACCGCATCGCTCTGCTTCAGGGCGCGCCCGTCCTCGAAGAAAAGGAACGTGGATGGGTCGAGCGGGTCAATGCCGAAGCGTGCGCTCAGATATTGGCCATAGGGCGATTGAATCGCTGTGAAGCGGATAGCGCCGCCGGTGTCTAGCCGGAGCAGCAACTGCACCTGCGCGGAGCAAAAATTGCACATGCCATCGAACACCATCAAACCGTCGGGTGCGTCCGCATGTTCCGGGACCGGGCCGAGGCTAACGTCGCCCGCTGGGGGCAGATCTATCATCGTCATGTCCCAAAAGCGTATTGCCGCAAAGTGCAATCGTAGCCCATGGTACCGGCATTCGACAGCGTGAGTCATTGCCCCGGCCCGGTATGCTCCGAGCCGGTCTCTGGCTGGCCGCGTGATCAGTCAATCAGATCAAACCAGCTTCTTGATAGCGAGCTCTCGCGTATTTGCGTCAGTGACGGCCGTCGCCAACGGCATCCGGCTGAATCCTTCTAATCCCTCATATAGTCGTATACGACCTCTCCGAGGCCGAGCGTAAGATCAGCGATAAAATGCACGGCGGAGACGATCTCCAGGACGGGCAGCCGGGCGACATCGGCAATGACATGGCGGTATAGTTCAAGCTCAGCCGGGCCGGCCCACGCACCCTTCACAGTGATGTCCTCGAGGTGATACCGCACGAGTTCGCAGATGCGAGGCGTCGCATCGACATGCGGAATGACTTTCACGAGAAAGTTCGGCTGAGTCAAAGCTCGGCGCACTTGCTCCTTGTCGATGGTGACGTGCTTATAGCCCATTGTGGCCGTCGCGCAGAGCATTGAGCCGTAGTGCAGGGTGCCGACAATCACCTCACCTTCGTGGGTGAGCTTGGGAGAAGCGAGCTTCTTTGGGAAGCCCCATATTTCCCGGCCTCCGGCGATAGGTGCGTCATCGTCGAGATACATGGCGTGGACATAAACGCCGTCCTCGCCCCGAAAACGAACAGGGATTACTTGTCCGGTCTCGGTATAGTCACCAAAGCCCGTCGAGTCCGGCATCTTGATGAATTCATACTTGACGATCGGCTCGGCGATCTCAAGTGGCTCAGGAACAATTGCTCTCAACGCTTCCGGGTCAGTGCGATAGCTGATGACAACATATTCCCTGTCAACAAAGCGATATGGTCCACGCGGATAGGCAGGATTGGACAGGGGCATCGCATAGGCTCGGCGAACGTCTTCGATTTTCATTTAATGATCCTGTTCAGGAAATCCTGGCGGTGGTTCATAAACGATCCGCCTGCTATCAAAAGGGTTGCGACGGCGACGCAATCAACGCCCTGAGCGTAACAACATAATGACGTCGATGAGCAGAGACGTTGATCGTGTTGTCATATGAAAGTCGTAATAGAAATTCCTATTCCCGAAATCCATTGGCTTAACGGAACTATTGGGTGACTTTGCCCGGAGCCATTGCTTAGCCGGCGACATGAGCGGCTGTCACAGAGCTGTTAGGTATGCGTATTACCTACATCAAGAATTCCAATGCTGGGGGGCGGAAGGAATTGGGTATTCCAACGCCCGAGGACCGAGTGCGCCCCTCCGAAAGACACGCTCTCTCAGTGTCGAAAGGGTAATGCATGATCGGATGGCTCTCTCCCCCCCGCAGCGCGAGATTAAGTCTTATAACCGGCGTAGTCGGCGTGCTCGCATTCACGTCCCTGATATTCAGTCCGATAGCGGGAGCCGAGCCAATTCGCGGCGCCGGTTCAACCTTTGCCGCGCCAATCATCAATAAGTGGTCGCATGACTACGAGGCGTTTCGCACTGACGGCGGAGACTATACTTCGCCGGATTGGCAGGTTGACTACGAACCGGTTGGATCGCTCGCCGGGGTCATGCGCCTCAACCAGCCGGACGTGGACTTTGCTGCGACAGACGCACCGCTTCTGCCGGAAGAGTTGAATCAGCGTGGTTGGGCTCAGTTCCCCATTGTCATGGGCGGCATCACCGTGGTCGCCAATCTCGATGGCGTCGGGGCCGGCCAACTTCGCCTGTCCGCCCCGGTTCTCGCAGACATCTATCTCGGCAAGATCACCAACTGGTCAGATCCCGCCATCAAGGCGCTGAACCCGGGCCTCTCCCTTCCCGATGCGACTATTGAGGTCCTGCATCGCCAGGATGGTTCGGGCTCCACGCTCACCTTCACCACTTTCCTGTCCTCGACCAGTCCGGAGTGGAAGGACAAGTACGGTGCCAATACGCTGATCCCATGGCCGCGTGGACGCGGCGAGCGGGGCACCGGCGGCCTGGCGGCGCTCGCCGCCGCGACCAAGAACAGCATCGCGTATCTGGAATATGGCCAGGTCATCCGCGCCGGCATGCCTTTCGTGTCCTTGGAGAACAGCAGTGGGACCTTCGTGCGCCCTGGTCCGGAAAGCTTTCGGGCCGGGCTGGCCAAGGCCGGGTGGAAGCCCTCCGCTGAAGCTTCAGCCGATAGAGTGAAGCCTGCGGAGGCAAATGCTTATCCGATGGTCGTGGTCACCTACGCGGTTCTGCCCAAGGACCGTGGTCCTCAGCGCATCAACCGCGTGCTCGACCTGTTTCGGCTTGCCTTCAAGCAAGGCGGCGATGAGGCCGTCGCCCTGGGATACATCCCGGTATCGACCGAACTCGCCGATCAAATCGACGCCTATTGGGTGAAGAACCTCAGCTCCGTCAACAACTAGGCTCCTCGAGCCGCCTCTCCAGAATCGAGAGCTCTCATGCAGATCGATATCTTCAAGGATATTCTCGTGCCGGTCATCGGCGGGCTAGGCATCTTCATGCTCGGCCTCGAGTTCATGGCGAACGGAATTCAGGCGCTCTCCGTCAACCGGATGCGGGAGTTCCTCGCCAAGGCTGCGGGCACGCCGATCAAGGGCGTAATGGCGGGAACGCTCATTACCGGCGTCATCCAGTCCTCCACGGCCATGACGGTGATGGTGGTCGGCCTTGTCAATGCCGGCGTCGTCGCGCTCAGGCCCGCCATCAGCGTCATCATGGGGGCCAATATCGGCACCACGCTCGGCAACGGCCTCATCGCGCTGCCGCTTGGGCCGCTTGGCCTCATCTTCGCGGGTGTCTTCGCGCTGCTTTACTGCTTCGCCAAGAACGAGAAGGTCCGCAATATCGCGCTCGCCTGCATGGGCTTTGCGTTAATCTTCTACGGCCTCAACCTCATGACCGGCGGATTGCGGCCCCTGCGCAACATGCCGGAGGTGATGGAGCTTCTCCAGACACTGAGGGCCGATTCCTACTTCAATCTTCTGAAATGTGTTTTGATCGCCGCCGGTGTAACGGCGATGATCCACTCTTCGTCGGCGACGATCGGTATCGTCATGGGTCTCGGCGCTGCCGGCGTGCTCGATTGGACAACAGCTGTCGCCTTCTCGCTCGGCGCCGACCTTGGCACGACGATCACGTCCTGGATGGCCTCGCTCAATCTGTCGAAGAATGCCAAGCGCGCAGCCTACGCCCATATTTCCTTCAATATCATTGGTGTCTGTATAACCATACCGTTGTTCTTCGTCTCGATTGACGTCCTGCAATGGGCGATGCAGTGGTTCGGCGGCAATCCCGGCGTTCCGGTGGTGGTCAACGGCAAGGAAACCTTCCCTCTCGTGCCTGTTGCCGTCGGTCTTTATTCAACCGTCTTCAACATCTTCAACACGCTGCTCCTGTTCCCCTTCGTGGGCGTATTCGAGCGCGTGCTGTCGCGCGTCGGGCGCTCGGATGAGGAGGATATCGAGGATTATTCGACGCCGAAGTTCCTTGACCGCCAACTTGCCGATGATTTTGCCAAGGCCGTTCCCGCCGTCCAGAAGGAGACCGCCCGTCATCTCCAGGCAGGCGCCATGTTCCTCAATATCGCGCGTGGTGACAAAACGGCTCCCTCCGATCCGGGCGAGCACTATCTGGCGACAGACATTCTCAGCCGGGATATCCGAGCATATACCGCCAATCTGATGAAGGAAGACCTGCCGTACGAGCAGCTTGACCTCATCGCCAGCTTGATTGAGGAAGCCGACTTCACGGCGGCTTTGACGGAATCGATGCATCAGGTGGCCCGGCGCGTTAAACGCGAGACGTTCAGCAGTCAGGCGCAAGTCATTGTCAACGGCGCGCTCGACAAGCTCGACGTCGCGTTGCGCGCCATCATGCCCGACCACGGCATCGCCGACCCACAGATGCCGGCCGGGCATGTCGTCTATCCAGAACTTGAGGAGCTGCGTGGCCGCACGCTGGCGCTCGGTCCCAATGCCGGTGCGGGCGAGCGTGGCACGATCCTCGCGCTGCTTGGCTCCATCGAGCGCGCTGAACTGCTGATCAACCGCATCGATGCCGAGCGCAGGTCCGTCAACCGACAGAGCGTGGTGGCGCGTGCGGCGGCTCGCAAGGCGGGGCAGAATCGGCCGATGGACGAAGGCGGCTTGAGCCCAGTCCCCGCCGAATAAGGACTTCGGTGATACTGTCGCCCGCTAGAGCAAATCCTTCTGTTGCGGACTTGCTGTGCTTAAAATAGGCGAGCAAACTCACCGGCTTGGTAGGAAGCTGATGATTCCTGCCAAGCCGGATTTGCTCAAGGTCCTAATTTCTACGCCTTTCTTCGCGCGAACCGGTATCCACTTCGCTCGAAAGTGCTCTATCGGCGGGTCATGTGCCTGCTTCCCCCAGCCGACAGCTCGCTCGTCGGTCTGAACTATGGAGGTTCTTCATGAGTGTCGGCCTGATGGCCCTTCTCGACGATATCGCCGCACTGGCCAAGGTTGCGGCAGCATCGCTCGACGACGTGGCCAGCCAGGCCGCGCAAGCAGGCACAAAAGCCGCCGGCGTCGTCATCGATGACGCGGCGGTGACACCGCGTTATGTCACTGGCTTTTCCGCCTCGCGAGAACTGCCGATCATCGGCCGGATCGCGCTCGGCTCCTTGAGAAACAAGCTTCTGTTTCTGCTGCCGGCAGCCCTCGTGTTGAGCCTGCTCGCGCCCCAGGTCATCTTGCCACTCCTCATGCTCGGAGGGCTCTATCTCTGCTATGAAGGTGCGGAGAAGATCTACGGGCTCATCTTTCCCCATGCCGCGCACGCACATGAGGCTGAGGTGGAGCCGATCGGCATCGATGCCCGCTCCTTCGAGGACCAGAAGGTTGCGGGTGCAATCAGGACCGACTTCATTCTTTCGGCCGAAATCATGACCATCACCCTGGGCTCGGTCCCCAACGCGGGCCTTATGACCCAGGCACTGGTCCTGGCGGTTGTCGGCGTTGCCATCACGATCGCGGTGTATGGGGCGGTTGCTCTGATCGTGAAGGCCGATGATGTCGGCCTTGTGCTCGCGCGTGTGTCGTCGCATTCGCCAATTGGTGTCTTGTCGCGCGTGATCGGTCGGGTGCTTGTTCAGGGCATGCCGCATTTTCTGAAGTTGCTGGGCATTCTCGGAACAGCGGCTATGGTCTGGGTTGGCGGCGGCATCATTCTTCACGGCTTCGCGGGATATGGCTACGGTTGGCTGAGCCATCTTCTGCACGATGCCGGGGACGAGGCCTCGCATATCGTTCCTTCCATCGGCTCCTTTGTTTCCTGGCTTGTGCAGGCTGCGGGTGCCGGTCTGGTCGGCATTGCGATTGGGGCGGCTGCCATTCCGGCAATGAGCTATTGTATCTCGCCGGCTTGGCGATGGATCAAGACGCGCGTCCGTCCAGCCCGCCCCGCATGACCATCGCGGTAAACATGCTACCGCGATTTTGAAACGCAGAGGCGGGAGCGATCGATTCCCAGATCCGCCCTCAAGCCCAAGTGGGGGAGTCTATCAGATGGGCAGGTGCGGCTGCTACGCCTTGCCGTGCTCGGCAACCGCCTCGTCAATCCAGCGCAGCGCGCGGACGACGGCAAAGAGCGGGGTGGTCGCCCCGAGCGTGACTTCAACCGCGTGTTTGAGATTGGCAACCGGTGTGCCACGGTTGAGCATCCGGGTCACATGGATCTTGAGCGGCTCCTCGAAGCCTGCCTGCGCGAAGCTTGCGATCACGATGTATTCGCAGGTTTCGTAGTCAAGAGGGCCCTTCGCGATGGCTTGGCGCATCGCCTTGAAGCTGCCACCGACTTCCGGGTGGTAATCCTGCAGATAGGTCGAGGGAATTCGATCGAGATCGATGGCCATTGGCGTTAGTTCCTTTGTGAAGCTAGCGTGCTCTTCCGCGCGCAAGACGCAGCGCTGCGACGACGACGATCGCGTTGATGAGCGTCATGGTCATCGCGAGCGCTGCGATCTGCGGGAAGGACCCGTTCTGCCAGAAGTCGAGGATGACTTGCCCGACCACGGGATTGGTCGTGCCGGCGAGGAGGGCGGAAGCTGTCAGCTCGCCGGACATCTGCACGAACAGGATGATCCAGCCAGCCCCGAGGCTCGGCAGCATCAAGGGGAGCAAGATGCGCCGGAAGGTGCGACCCTGGGAGGCACGGAAGACCTGTGAGGCCTCCAGGAGCTCGCGTCCCACCTGGTCGACGGCCGCCGCGGCGGAGCGCATGGCCTGCGGCATGTTCATGACGAGATAAGCGAGAATGAGGATCAGGAAACCGCCGCTCAGATTGAGCCAGCCGCTTGAGAAGCAGAGCACGAAGCCGACGCCGATAACGACATGCGGGATGCCCGCTGGTGTCGCGGTGATGATGTCCACGGCGCGGCCGAACCAGCGGCGCTCAGACTTCGCGGCGACGACAAGGATAGCGGCGATCAGCATGCCGACGGTGCCGCCGACGATGCCGAGCACCACGCTGTTGAAGAGCGCGCGGCGGGTGATGTCATTCTCGACGAGCACGGTCACGTAGTTCTGTAGGTCCAGCACCGAAAAGTTGATGCGCGCCGACCAGAAGGGTTGCAGCGACACGATGGCGAGCCCGACCACCGGCAGCACGGCCGCTGCCAGCAGGTAGATGATCATGACGGCGCGCGCCACGAACCGCCAGGGGCCGAGCTTGGTCGTCGCCGCGCGCAGGCCCTTGCCGCCGATCGTGGCGGCGCGGTTCAGGCTCGCGATCCATGCCTGCAGCAGCAGGGCGGACTGCACCACGAAGGTAAGGAACAGCCCGAGTAATATCGCAAGGTCGGTGCGCGGCGGATAGGTGTAGATCAGTCGGTAGATCTTGACCGACAGCAGCTCGATATGGGCGCCCGAGCCGATCACGACCGGCACGGAGAAGATCGCAAATCCCATCATGATGAGAAGAAGCACGGACGCCATCAACGCCGGGCGGATGGCGGGCAGCGTCACTCGCCGCAAGGTGGTGAAGGCGCCGGCGCGGCATAGGCGGGAGGCTTCCTCCAGGTGCGGATCGAGGTTCTGCAACGCCGCCGATACCGTCAGATAGACGTACGGCACCATATACAACGCCATGATCGCGACGAAGCCGCCGAAGGAATAGATATTGACCGGCCCGGTCCGCATCGGCAGGCCGATGAAGGTGAGGCCGTCGCGGAGAAGCCCGTTGACGATGCCAGCCTGTGGGGCGAGCAGCATCACCCAGCCGGCGACGCCGGCGATCTGTGGTACGAGCAAAGGCACCAGCGGCAGCAGTCCGCCGATCCAGCCGGTGGAGGCGTCGGTTCGCTCATTCAGCCAGGCGAAAGTCGCGCCCACGACGAGCGCGAGCGTCCCGCTGAGCCCCACGACAACGAGCGTATTGACGAGCACCGGCACGAAGCCGGTGTCCGCAAGCGCCTTGATGATTCCTTCATCACCAACCGCGGTTGGCGAGAAGAAGGCGCGCAGGATCATCGTGCCGATGGGGTAGATGATCAAAGCGCATAGCAATGCGGCAATGACCAGCGCTAGGGTCCGGAGCGAAATCAGGCGGCCGGCGAGGCTTTGGCCGGCAGGGGCGGTTTCCGTTGCAGGTGCGGGAGGGGCTGCGCGTCCGTGCATCACGGGCTCCGGCACTCGGGGGCAGCGGTCCAGCGGCGTGTGGTGGTCATCGTGGTCCCCTAGGCCGCCCGCGCACGCGGGAAAATGCCCACATGCGTCGGTGAAATGCCGACCGCGACGGTCTCTCCGTCGGCGATCTCGCTGGATTGCGTGCTGCGCAGCACGAAGCGCTTGTCTCCGGCGACCAACGCATATTCGAGATAGAGGCCAAGATACATCGTGCTGTCGACGGTCATCGCGAAGCGATTGGTTTCGCTTGCCGGCGGGTTGAAAACGAGCCGCTCCGGGCGCATCAGAAGGTCGACCGCCTGACCAATATTAAAAGCGTTGCTCGTGGTGGCGCTGATGGGGCCGAGCGCGGTGTCGACGATGACCGTGTCGCCCGACACCGCCCTGACCTTGCCCTCCACCGCGTTGGTGGCGCCGGTAAAGGCCGCGACGTAGCGTGAATGTGGCGCTTCGTAGATATCTCGCGGCAGGCCGACCTGCGCAATGCTGCCGACTTCCATGACGACGATACGATGGGCAAGCGCCAAGGCCTCGGTCTGATCATGGGTGACGTAAAGTGCGCTGAAACCAAGGCGTTTCTGCAGGGCCACGAGTTCCAGGCGCAGCTGTTCCCGGACCTTTGCATCGATGTTGGACAGCGGCTCGTCGAAGAGGATCGTGCCCTCGTTGCCAGCGACCGCGCGGGCTAGTGCGATGCGCTGCTGCTGCCCGCCGGAGAGCTGGCCGGGATAGCGGGCGGCGAGGTGGCCGCAGCCGACGATGTCGAGCACGGACGCGACGCGCGTCCTGATTTCTGCTTTGGCGACACGGGTATTCACCAGCGGATAGGCGACATTGTCGAACACCGTCATATGCGGCCACAGCGCATAGGACTGGAAGACCATGCTGATCGGCCGATGTTCCGGCGCGACCGAGATGCCGCGGGACGACGAGAAGACGATCTTGCCGTCGATCTCGATCTCGCCGGCGTCAGGCGTTTCCAAGCCGGCGACGCAGCGCAGCAAGGTCGTCTTGCCGCAGCCGCTTGGCCCGAGAAGCACGAGCTTCTCCCCGGCTTTCACCTCGATCGAGACGTTGTCCAACGCCAACACCGCGCCGCGGCCCGCGCCGTAATGCTTCACCAGATTGCTCACGCGGATGCGTGGCTGGCTCGTTGGGTTCATCGCATTCGCTACGCGCGCGCTGTCGGCGCCCCGCGCTCCTTGCTATCCGGCGCTCACGATCAGGCGGCGGGGGAACCGGACATTCGCCCCTGATCACAAAGCTTCCCTAACACAAAGCCAGTCGCGCGGGGGGTTATCCGCACGAATGACTGCGCTTCCGATGGCGTCCTAGGACAGCCCCAGCAGAGCGGCGAGTTCGGCGCGCTTCGCCGCGGCCTGGCGATAGCGGCCGCGTTGATATTGCGGCGACAGGGTGAGGGCACCTGGAATGTCCGGCAGCGGTGACGCCGCGATGTCGCGGCAATAGCGCTCCTGGCCATCCCGGGTGAGCAGGAAGTCGGCGAGCAGGCGGGCGGCGTTGGGATGCGGAGCCTTGGCCACGACACCCATCATCGTTTCCTGGCCGCTGGTCATGGCCGGGGAGAAGTCGATGACAGGCGCCTTCTTATCCATCATGAGCATGGTGGCCTGATGCAGCGCCGGCGCCAGGATCATCGCCTCGCCGGCGGCCAGCATCTGGATGCCGGGCAGAATGGACTCCACGAAGCGCGGTTGCTGGTTCTTGAGACCGGTAAGAAACTCGGGGCCGTAGGCGTCGAACATCGTATAGGCCCAGTCGGCGACTTCCATGTTGTTGCGCGGGTCGCTCAGGATGACCTGCCCCTTCCAGCGCGGATCGAGCATGGCCTTCCAGTCCTTGGGATAATCCTTCTCCTCCACCAAATCGGTATTCGACACGATGGTGTGTGGGGAGATCCCGATGAGCGCCCAATGCTCAGTGAGATAGTCCTTGGGGAAGGCCGACCAGGCTGGCAGATCGCCGGGCTTTGCCAGCCAGCCCGCTTTGGCGGCATCCTCGAAGGCCAGGGGGTCGGCCATCTGGATGACGTCAGCGACGATGTTGCCCGCCTGCATTTCGCTTGCGAAGCGCTGCGCCATCTGCCCGGTAGCCAGGCGCAGCACATTGATCTTGATCCCGGGATAGAGCTCCGAGAACCGATCCGTGACGCGTTTCGTGATCGGCGCCTGAGCGGTCGCGTAGTAGGTCAGCGTGCCTTCCTGCTTGGCTGCCTCGTACAGGGCCTTCGTATCCTCCGGCGCCTGGGCGAAAGCCGGGCGCGCACCCGCAAGGGCAAGGGCGCCCATCGCGGCGGTGCCTTGCAAAAGATTACGTCGGGTCATGGTCAACATTCTCGTTCCCCTGTTCTTGTGACGGTCCGTCATTGATCTGATCCGGCGCGATCTATGGGCTAGGGTCGTGAGTTGGGGGTTAGTGTCATTCTGATATCGAGCATTGAGAAAACTTCGAAATCAAAACGGACGTGCCGCATCAAGCCTTCGCAAACTTGTTGCGTGGACGCGCGAGGCCCAGATGATCTCGCAGCGTATTGCCCTCATACGCATTACGGTAGATGCCGCGCCGCTGCAATTCCGGAACCACGAGCTCGACGAAGCTGTCGATGGTTCCGGGAAGATAAGGCGGAATGACGACGAAGCCGTCGGCGGCCTCCTCCTTGATCCACTGCTCAAGGACGTCGGCGATATAAGTTGGTGTCCCGCGCAGCACCCAGTGGCCGCGCGATCCTGCCGCGTGTTGGTAGAGCTGGCGGATCGACATGTTCTCGCGCTTGGCAAGCTCAGTGAGATTCTTCAGGCGGCCTTTGCCGGCATTGGTTTCGGTGAGGTCGGGCATCGGGCCGTCAAGGGGATATTGCGAAAGGTCCACGCCGCCGAGGAGTTCACGCAACAGGGCGAGGCCGACTTCCGGCAGTATCAGCGATTGCAGCTTCTGGAAGTTTTCGTCGGCCTCCTCCTGCGTGCGGCCGAGCTATGATGGATATTGGGTGACGGGCCGATCAGGCGGCGCTGTTTGTCGGCATCGGAATGACCTCGCTGCCGTCCTTAAACCTGACACCGGCGATCACCTTGGGCAACTGGTTTTCGCCCATCAATCTCCGCCAGCTCTTCGCGGCCGCCATCACCAGCTTGAACACCATCAGCCGGGCGGTGGTCGGCGACAGCGAGCCCTTGGTACGCACCGTACGGTGTCGGACCGTAGCGAACACACTCTCAATTGGGTTCGTCGTGCGCAGATGGATCCAGTGTTCCGCCGGCCAGTCATAGAACGCCAGCAGCGCCCGCTGGTCCTTGCGCACGCACTCCACTGCCTTGGGATAGCGCGCCTGGTAGGCCTCGGCAAACAGATCGACGGCCACCTCGGCCTGCGCGCGGGTGGGCGCGAGATAGATCTCCCGCAGGGCCGCCTTCAGGCCCGGTTGCACGGATTTCGGCACCTTGTTGAGCACGTTGGCGGTCTTGTGCAGCCAGCAGCGCTGATGATGCGTGCCGGGAAAGAGCTCGTCGAGCGCTTTCCAGAAGCCCAGTGCCCCATCCCCGACGGCGATCCGGGGTGGGATGGACAGGCCCCTTCGCTTGATCTCGACGAGAAGCTCGCGCCAGCTCTGGGCGCTCTCGCGCACCCCGGCCTGGAAGCCGACCAGTTCCTTCTTGCCCTCCGGCGTGGCGCCGATCAGCACCAGCATGCATTCGGCCTGATCCTCCATCCGGGCCTGGAGATAGACGCCGTCGGCCCAGACGTAGACGTATCGGCGGGCCGACAGGTCCCGCGCCTGCCAATGCTCGTACTCGGCCTGCCATTCGCCCGTCAGTCGGGTAATGGCGGAGGGCGAGAGGTTCGGAGCATCCTTGCCGAGCAAGGCTGAGAGCGCCTCCTGGAAGTCGCCGGTCGAGAGCCCGCGCAGGTAGAGGATCGGCAGCAGCGCATCCAGGCTTTTGGTGCGGCGCGCCCATTTCGGCAGGATCGCCGAGGAAAAGCGGATGCGGTCCTCTCCCTCAGCACCACGATCGCGGATCTTGACGCGGCTGACCTCCACCGGGCCGATGCCGGTCTGAATGGTCCGTTCCGGCCCATGGCCGTGCCGGACCAGGCGTTCGCGTCCATCCGGCAGCTTCAGATCGCGCATGCTGGCGAGATAAGCCTCGGCTTCGATCTCGATGGCTTGAGCCAGCAACTTGCGGGCACCGGTTCGCAGAATATCCGTCAGGGGATCGTCAATCTCATTGGGCTGACGCAGGCGTAAAACATTGGTAGATGCGTTCATGGCGTATCGCTCTCTCGAAGAGGTTCTGGCAGGCTCGACACCCGCCTCGATACGCCGCCTTTCTCAATCCAGCATCACCCACTTTCCGCCATAGCTCCGTGCGGCCAACGAACGGCACCACGCCGGGCATGATCTTGATCTCGTCGCGCTCGCGGCCGAACTTGGCCATCCGTCCCTTGAGATCGGCATAGAACTCCTTGCCGTTCTCGAGCGTGAGCTGTTGCGTAAAGACGATGTCGGCCGTCTCTGCGGCAAGCTCCTTGCCCGGCTCGGAAGAGCCTGCCTGGGCGATGACCGGCTGGCCCTGGGGCGGGCGGTTCACATTGAGCGGGCCACGGACGGAGAACAGGGGGCCCTTGTGATCGAGCAGATGCAGCTTCTCTCGCTCGAAGAACTGCCCAGTTTCCTTGTTGTAGAGGAAGGCGTCATCCTCCCAACTGTCCCAGAGCCCGCGCACGATGCTGGCGACCTCCTCCGCGCGCTCGTAGCGCTGCGCATGATCGACATGGGCATCGCGGCTGAAGTTGAAGGCTTCGGCCTGGTTCGCGGAGGTGATGAGGTTCCAGCCCGCGCGGCCGGCGCTGAGATGATCAAGCGTCGCCATCTTGCGGGCGATGTGGAAGGGTTCGTTATAGGTGGTCGTGATGCTCGCCACGAGGCCGATCTTGTCGGTGACAGCCGCCAGCGAGGACAGCAGCGTCGTTGGCTCCATCTGATAGAACGGAGCCATCTTCGTCATGATGTCGAAGTCATGCGCGTGATGAACGGCAGCGCTATCAGCCAGAAAGACTAGGTCGAACAGCCCACGCTCGGCGGTCTTCGTGATATCAGCGTAGGGCGCGAATGTCGAAGCCAGATCGGGTCGTGCGTCAGGGTGGCGCCAGGCCGCGATATGGAAGCCGATGCTGTTGAGCAGAAGGCCGAGCTTCATCGGGTTGGTCTTGGCCATGGGCTTGTCCTTTCGTTGTCGCCGGGCGACAGGCCTCTCAAGGGGCTAGGAAGCGGAGAGTTTCGCGGATGAACAGATCAGGCGCTGCGTCAATGGCATTGTGCTGTTGGCCTGCGAGCGACACGGTCTGATTGTTGGGCAGTGTGCGTGCCAGAAGGGCCGTCGAGCTTTGGTAGCGCGGCGGACTGTCAGCCCCGACCATCACAAGTGTGGGAATGGTGAGCTGCGCGAAACGTTGCGTATCGAAGCGGTAGCGGCGTGTGGCCATGATTTCACGCGGCAGGGTCGGTGCCACGGCCGTGCGGGCAGGCCAGTCGCCTCGCGCTGTCAGGCGTTCGATCTGCGCCTCGGGCATGCCAAGCACTGTCCGATAGAAGTAGAGTAGAGCGCCAGCATTGTCGCCTCCAGCGATCAGGACCGACAGGCGTTCGACATGGCTCTCGTCTTGAGACTCCGGTGCCCCTTCCGTCGGAATAGGCGGCTCGTAGACGACGAGCCGGCTGATCGCGGGTGTAAGCAGGGCAGCCTCGAGGGCGCATATCGCCCCATAGGAATGGGCAATAACAGTAACGCCGACGCCGGTTTGCTGGCTGATCGCTTCTGCGGCCGCGGCCACATCGGCGAATTCAAGCGCTATGCTATGGCCGGCTGCATCGCCACTCGCACCGCGGCCGCGCCGGTCCATCAGGTAAAGCGCAAAATGTGCGCTGAGAGCCGACACGACGGGGGCCCATCGGCCTCGCGTCGATGTGGTGCCGTGAATCGCGAGGACTGGTGCGCCCTGACCGACACGCTCGATCGCGAGCGAGATGCCGTCGGAAGATTGAATTTTGAGCAGATCAGCAGTCATCAGTGCCATCCACGTATATGGTTCGCGAGGTTACCCCCGCATCGGCAGTTCCTTGACGTCGTACCGGTGGACGATGGCGCGATCCAGCACGGGATCGATCAGCGCAACCTCCATGCGGGAGGAGGGCCGGATGCCTCCGATCGCCGCCAATGTCCCGCCAAAGATGACATCGCCGTCGGCAAGTGCGCCGTCACTTTCCGCGAGCTGGGCAAGGAGCGTCTCCGGGTGAAGCATCTTGGCGATGCCACCTTCCTGGTAGATCACGTCCTTTCCATCTTCACGGATGATGGCACGCAGCAGCAATTGGTCCCAGTGGGGTGCCACCTCGTCATAGGGCCAGAAGGTGCGGCCGACGGGCTTGTCACACATCTGTTTGGAGACCGTGATCGAATAGACTTCGACACGGCGATCGGTGTGGTCAGACCCAATCCCGACATAGAGTTGGCCGGCGTGGTGAAGAAGCACGAACTCGACTTCACCGCTGGAGTCAGGCCCGGACGCCTCGATATGCGATGCTGATGTGAGGCGCGAGGCCGCCATTCGATAGAAGATCGGGGTTGAGGCAGGGGGGGCGACGCCGAGCGCTTCCAACTCGCGAATGTGGTGAAGCATGGCGACTTTGTCTCGGCCCGTCCAACCGGCGATGATCAGAGACGACACCGGAATACGCAGGGACTCGCGGCCCTGCCGGGAGTGAATCTCGATGTCGAGGGGTATGTTCACACCCATGGTTTGCTCCGCCGGAAACACTTTCAGTTTTTATCCCTCATGTTTTTGCGGGCGGCAAGATTAAAATGCTTGTGAAACATCACAATGATTTCTACACTTTCAAACGTAGAATTTGTCTGCTGTCGTGCAAAGCCTCGGGCCGCCATGCGAAGGCTCGGAGCGGCTTGTGCGGGAGTTACGCGTCCAGACCCTGCCCGCGCCTGAATGGGTGCGCGCGCAGACCGCTTGGTCGAGGAAAACGATGTCGATGCAGGGTGATGATCGGGTTCTGATCGTGGGTGCGGGGCCGGTTGGCCTGACTGCGGCGGCCAATCTCGTGCGCCAGAACATTCCCGTGACCGTATTCGAGGCGTCTGATGACCTCAGCCGACAGTCCCGTGCCTCGACCTTTCATCCACCGACGCTCGACATGCTCGACGAGCTCGGCTTTGCGAAAGCCCTCGTCACTCAGGGACTGGTGGCGCCTACGGTGCAGTATCGCACGAAGGCGGATGGCATTCTGGGGGCCTTCGATTTCGGCGCGATCGGCGATCTCACCCGGCATCCCTATCGATTGCAGGCGGAGCAGTTCAAGCTGACGCGCATCATCTATGACGGACTGAAGGACAATCCATTGTTCTCGGTCGAGTTCGGCAAGCCAGTCGCTGCACTGACCCAGGATGCCGATGGTGTGAGCGTCGTTATCGGCAGGGAAAGCCCGGAGACGAGACGTGGCCGCTGGCTCATCGGTGCAGATGGGGCTCGCTCGGTTGTGCGGCGCGCCCTCGATATCGATTTCGAGGGCTTCACGTGGCCGGAGCGTTTTCTGGTCGTCACGACGGCCTTTGACGTCGATGCTCTCATTCCTGATCTTGCGTCGGTCACCTATGTCGCCGACCCGGAGCGCTGGCATTTTCTGCTCCGTATCCCCGGGGCATGGCGGGTGATGGTGCCGGTGGAGGCGGAGGTGGCCGACGATGTCGCCAGCGGCGAAGCCTATGCGCGGGTTGCGATGACGAGCGTGTTTCCGGCCGACGCGGTGTACGACATCCAGCACATCACGCTCTACCGTGTGCATCAGCGCGTGGCGAAGAGCTTCCGGCAGGGTCGTGCCTTCCTTGTCGGGGATGCTGCGCATGTGAACAATCCGCTCGGAGGCATGGGCATGAACGGTGGTATTCACGACGCCATCAATCTCACCGGCCGGCTTGGTGAGGTCACCAACAATGGTGCGCCAGAGAGCGAGCTTAATCGCTATGATCTGCAGCGGCGGTTGGTTACGCTCGAGTATGTGCAGACAGCGACGATCAAGAACAAGCGTGATCTCGAAGCGCGCGACGAGCAGGATCGTCAGCGCTTCCGCGATGAATTACGTGCAACAGCAGCTGATCCCGAGAAAACGCGCCAGTTCCTGACGCGCATCTCGATGATCGCGAGCTTACGGCGCGCTGAGGAATTGGGATGAGTTCAACAGACGTCCAAATCCCTGCGACCAGCACGGCGCATGTCCGCAAACGCCCGCAGTCGTTGCGTGACAAGGCCTATGAGCTGATCAAATGGCGCATCCTGACCTGTGCTTACAGGCCCGGCGAACTGATCAATGAGGCGCAGGTGGCGCAGGCCACGGCCCTCGGGCGCACGCCGGTCCATCAGGCTTTTGACCGCCTGAGCGTGGAGGGGCTCGTTGATATCATGCCGCGCAAGGGCATGGTCGTGCGCCATGTCAGCCTCGGGGAGATGATGCAGCTCGTGCCGGTGCGCGCCGCGAATGAGGCCCTTTGCGCCAGACTTGCGGCAGAGCATGCCAATGGCGTTGAAATAGATCATCTTACGAAAATCCTTGAGGACGGCGAGCGCGCGACGGCCGAGCGCGACACCGAGCAGCTTCTGCTGCTGGATCGGGATTTTCACGCCACGCTTGCCGCCGCGAGCCGCAATGAGGTCCTGCAGGACCTGCTCGGCAAGCTTCACGAGCGGTGCCTGCGCTTCTGGTTCCTCTCGCTGACCGCGCAGACCCAGCGGGAGGCCGTGCAGCGCGAACATGCCGACATCGTCGCGGCGCTGCGCGCACGCGATCCCGACCGCGCCGAGGCGGCCGTGCGCGCGCATGTGGCTTCATTTCATTCGAGCGTGTCGCGGCTGATCTAAGCCATGACGCGTCAGTGCATCACTCATCCTTCTGGAGACTGTTGGCCATGGCCGTGAACAAGCTGCACGATGAATTCAGGACGGTGGATCTGTCGACGGGATGGGAGGTGCCTCCGGGCTATCCCTCCGGTATCCAGCAGAAGATCCTGTCCGGCGCTCTGGACGAGGCGGGCAAGCGGGGCACGCGCACCCGCCTCCTGCGCTTCGATCCCGGTGTCTTCACCACGGCGCCCTTTGTGCATGAGTACTGGGAAGAGGTCTATCTCATGAGCGGTGACCTCACCGTCGGCAATGATACCGAAGGCAAAGGCGGTGAATCCTTCCCGCCGCACACCTATGCCGTGCGCCCGCCGGGAGCCTTCCATGGCCCCTTCAAGTCGGAAGGTGGTTGCATGCTGCTGGAAATCCACTACTTCGATCCGGTCTGAGACAGGACTGCGCGATGAACACCGCACCTTCCCTAATGCAACTGAGTGCCGATCTCGCCGCGGGTCGCACGACCGGCGAGACACTTGTCGAGGAATGTCTGGCGCGGATCGCCGATCCCGCCGGGGAGGGTGCGCGGGCGTTCATCGCCGTCGCGCCGGAAAAAGCCCGCGCCGTTGCGCGGGCCATGGATCTGCTGCGCGGTGCCGGGGCGGCGCCATCGCCCTTCGCCGGCATTCCGATCTCGGTGAAGGATCTGTTCGACATCGCGGGTGAGGTCACGACGGCCGGTTCGCGCGTGCTGGCGGATGCGCCACCGGCGACCCATGACGCGCCGGCCATCGCGCGGTTGCGCCGCGCCGGCTTTGTCGTCATCGGCCGCACCAACATGACCGAGTTCGCCTATTCCGGCATCGGTATCAATCCGCATTACGGCACGCCTCGATCGGTCTGGCGGCGGGCGGAAGGGCGCGTTCCGGGAGGGTCGTCCTCCGGCGCGGCTATTTCCGTGGCGGACGGCATGGCTCACGGGGCGATCGGCACGGACACCGGCGGTTCCTGCCGCATTCCGGCCGCCTTTAACGGTCTCGCCGGTTTCAAGCCGACAGCGCGCCGCGTGCCGCTGGAAGGCGCGCTGCCGCTTTCCTCCGCTCTTGATTCCATCGGCCCCATCGCGCGGACAGTGGCTTGCTGCGCCGCGCTCGATGCCGTGATGGCCGGCGAGCCGTTTGCGGCACTGGAGCCCATGTCGTTGCAAGGGCTGCGTTTGCTCGTGCCAACGACAGTCATGCTCGACGATCTCGATGCCGAGGTGGCGACAGCTTTCGGTTCCGCCTTGCGGCGTCTGTCGGCGGCCGGAGCGCGGATCGAGGAGGCGCCCTTCCCGGAATTCGCCGAGGTCGCGGCAATCAACGCCAAGGGCGGTTTCACGGCCGCAGATAGCTATGCCTGGCATGCATCGCTTTTGGAGAAAAGCGAGGCCGGCTATGATCCCCGCGTCTCTGTTCGTATCCGTCGCGGCGCGAGCCAGACAGCTGCGGACTACATCGAGCTGATCGCGTCTCGCCGATCACTGATCGAGCGCGCGCAACGGCGTCTGGAGACGGTCGATGCCCTGGTCATGCCGAGCGTGGCGACTGTGCCGCCACGCATCGCTGATCTGGCCGATGACGAGGCCTTCACCCGCGCCAATCTTCTCAGTCTGCGCAACGCGACGGCGATCAACATGATCGATGGCTGCGCCATCTCTGTGCCCGTCCGCAATGGCGGTACCGATGCGCCGGTCGGCGTGACGATTGCTGGTGCCACAGGCCGTGATCGCCAGATCCTGGCGATAGCCGCCGCCGCCGAGACCGTGCTTTCGCGGGCACCAGCCTGACACTGGCGCCCGCAGATTTCCGCCTGAAACCGGCAAGCTGGGCCCGACCTAGCTTGAGCCGATCCAATGGGAGCCGCTTACCATCGTTTCGCCGGGCCCCTGCCGCCCGGCGCCCTTGGCATGGTCTCATCAGGCCGAATGTGACGAGGCCCAGATGCGGTCGCGTTAGCCGGGCCTTCTCGACAATGAACTTCTATTCGACCGCCAGCATAAGCGGGCAAAGAACCTCCCATCGGTGTTGAGGGGCGGCGGTTATTTTGCTATTCGAAAAAGACGTTCGTGGAGACCATTGTTGCATGGGCATGCGTTTGACGGCCGCGATTGTTTGCGCGTTGGTGCTTTCGGCATGCACACCGCATAGGCAGGCTTCCGTGACTGAGGGGCCATCGGCCAAACAGATCGTGCGTAGCGGTAACATGCTCGCCCTGCCGGACGGGACGATGGTTACGCCCGACGCCAGTGGAGGCTTCGCACTTCCCAATGGCGCATACGTTCGCCGTGAAGTGAACGGAGATCTGGTGCTGCCGAATGGTGTGCGCTGCGCGCCAAATGCTTCAGGTTATGTCTGCCCCTGACAGCTGATTGTGGGCGGTCCTCCCCTCGGTCGTGACGACCGCCGCCATGTTTCAATCGCCAGCCTCCGCATGAACCAGTGAAGCCATCGGTCGCGATGGCATTGCCCGTCCCCCGTGCGATGAAACTGTAGAAAACCGCTATCGTTTCTCACTGAAACTGCGGTGAGGCATCATCGCGATGATCGAGACGTGCGGCGCTTTATCGCCCGCCCGACAGTCGTGAAAACATATTCACTTGTGCTGACGTCCGCGGCCCAGGGCGGCTTCAGGAATGAGGTGCCATCGATAGCGGGTGCACATTGCAAAACCGGTCGATATACCCTAACATATAACATATGCTATATGTATAGGTAAGGGAGCTATGTCGCCAAACCTTGGGAGTGAGGATCGTCCGCGATCGAGCCTGACGGAATATGTGTATAACTCGCTTTGCCGCGCGTTGCTGCGGGGCGATTATCCGCCCGGCCATTCGCTGCCTTCCGAGGGGGAACTCGCGGCGCAATTCAACGTCAGCAAGGTGGTGATCCGGGCCGCACTCCAGCAATTGGCAGCCCTGGGCGTGGTCGAGATCCGGCAGGGGCGGGCGTGCCTCGTCAAGCGCTTGTCGCCACGGCCACTCGAATATTTCTTCTCCTTCGCGCTGATGGAGACCGACAACGGGCTCGTGGAAGCCGTGCAATTGCGCCGCGGCCTGGAGACCTACATCGCCGAGCGGGCAGCTCGGCATATCAAGATGTCGGAATTGGTGCAGCTCCGACAGGCCCTGAAGATGATGGAGAAGGCGCGGACCAATCCAGAGGCGTTCGTGGAGGCCGATATCGCCTTCCATATGGCGCTGGTCGACGCAAGCGATAACCGGCTGTTGATGTTCCTGATGCATGCGCTCAAAGGAACCATCCGGGAGACAATCCGGATGCTGCACGAAAAGGGCATGACACCCGACCGCTCCGCGACCATCGCGCGTCATGCCGCGATCGTCGAGGCCATTAGTTCGGGAGATCCGGCGGCCGCGCGCCAAGCCATGTCCGACCATTTCGATGCGAGCGAGGCCAAGACCTTGGCCATGCGCCCTAACGGCAAGCCTTCATTGGAGCCAGAGCGGATCATCGAGATGCTGGAGCGCGGCGGCGAAGAATTCGCCAAGAACGACTGAGCCATCGGCATAGCGAGCCCCGAATTCGGGGCTCCTCTGATCATCGATCCTGGGGGGCTGCGCTCAAGGCCGTCAAGACGTAGGCTCAGTCCAGGAGAACGACTTTGGTTTCAAGGAATTCTGCCAGGCCGAACTTCCCATATTCACGGCCGTTGCCGGATTGCTTGTAGCCCCCGAACGGGGCCTGTAGATTCTGTTTCGGATAATTGGCCGATACCATACCGGCCCGGAGGCGGCGCGCCACCGCCATAACCGCCTCCTGGTCGCGACCCTGCACGTAGCCCGCCAGGCCATAGATGGAATCATTGGCGATGGCGATCGCCTCGTCGATCGTCTTGTAGGTCTGGACACTGAGCACCGGACCGAACACTTCTTCTTTCGCAATCGTCATCGTCGCCGTGACCTGTCCAAAGGCTGTCGGCCGGACGAAATAGCCCGCGTTGAAGCCGGGTGGCCGTCCGGGCCCGCCGCAGATGAGTTCGGCCCCTTCCGCAATGGCCTGTTCGATGAACCCTTGCACCCGGGCGAACTGGCTCGCGTTGGCCACTGGCCCCAACACAGTCGCGGGATCGGCGGGCTGACCGATGGGGATTTCTGCAGCTGTCCGGCGGATGAGCGCGACGACCTCCTCATAGCGATCGACTGGAACGAGCATGCGTGCGGGCGCATTGCAGGATTGCCCGGCATTCGTGCACATGCTGGCAAAGCCACGAGGCACCACTGCCTCGAAATCAGCGTCGGGCATGAGGATATTGGCGGATTTGCCGCCCAGTTCCTGCGCGACACGCTTGACGGAAGGCGCGGCGTCGATGGCCACCGAGACCCCCGCGCGCGTGGATCCCGTAAAGGAGATCATGTCGATGTCCGGATGCTGCGCCATCGCGCGGCCTACGCCCGCGCCATCGCCGTGCACGAGGTTGAACACGCCGGGTGGAACCTGAGCCTGGTGCAGAACCTCGGCGAGAATGACCGCGTTGAGCGGTGCCACCTCGCTCGGCTTGAAGACGACAGTGCATCCCGCCGCAAGCGCGGGCGCGAGCTTTGCGGCGATCTGGTTGAGCGGCCAGTTCCAGGGCGTGATGAGGGCCGACACCCCGATGGGCTCCTGGATGACCAACCCGTTGGCGATACGCTCCTCGAAGGAAAAGGCCTCGAGCGCATCGACCGTGGCGGCAAAATGGTCGCCGCCACGCGGCGCCTGGAGCGATCTGGCAAGCGTGATTGGCGTGCCCATTTCCTGGGATAAAATAGTGGCGATCTCATCCTGGCGGGTGCGATAGACCTCGATGATGCGCCGCAGCAGCGCCAGCCGATCGGCCAGGCTGGTCGAGGAGAACCCGGCGAAGGCGTCCCGGGCCGCC
This sequence comes from Hyphomicrobiales bacterium, assembly GCA_930633525.1. Classification (NCBI taxonomy): domain Bacteria; kingdom Pseudomonadati; phylum Pseudomonadota; class Alphaproteobacteria; order Hyphomicrobiales; species Hyphomicrobiales bacterium. The sequence goes on along the minus strand of CAKNFP010000002.1, from coordinate 750,922 downwards.
GCAACCGCCCGGTCCACATCAGTAGCGGTACCAGCCGGCACACACGCGACTACGGCCTCGCTGGCCGGATTACGCACGTCGATCCAGTCCGTGCCGGCCGGCTCGCACCATTGGCCATTGATATAGTGAAACCGGGCTCGTTCCATCGATGCCTCCCTAGCTTTTGAGTGCAATGGTGACGAGGAAGGCGCGCGCGTGTCCCTCTGGCAGCTCGATGCGCAGCCGCAGGAAATGGCCGAACTCGCGTATCCGGGCGAAGGTCAGTCGATTACCGGCGCTAAGTGCCAGCTCCGTTCCCTCGTCGCACCAGCGGATACCGTCGGGGGATATCTGGACGAAGGCCGAGCCTCCCGTCTCGCCCGCGTCGAGACCACGGGCGAAGAACACGGCCTCGCTGGCCCAGCCGGCCTCATAGGGCTCCGTGACGTCCCCGCTGCTGAAGGGTTCGCCTCGTGTGAGAGTTGCGACAGTGGCATTCAGCATCAGACGTCTCCCGACAGCAGTACGGAATCGACATAGAGAAAGGCGCGTTTGTCCGTATCGGTCTCGACGAAGAAACCAATATTGAGCATGCACTCAAGATTGGCCCAGGGATCGAGTTTCATGACGCCGAGGCCTGCGGGATCGAATTTGCGATCGTTGAACTGAAGAGATGTAAAACGCATCTCGGCCAGATCGATACCGGCCTTGAAGTACTGCCAGTTCATCTTCGTTGGAAGCTCGTTGTAGCAGATTTCCTGATATCCGTCGGGCACGTCCTCCCAGCCTTCGGGATAGAGATGCTGCAGTGAGCGCGTGCGCGAGGAGGACGACACGATCGTGTCCGGCGGGACTTTCTGCTTGAACTGCCATGTCTGGCGCAACGTGCCGTCCAGGCAGTTGAGGAAACGCACATGCGGCAGCCCACGATAGCGGCTTGACTGCAGATCCATGAACATGCCGAAGGAACGCACATCCTCAATGGAGAGCGTTGCCTCCGAAGCTTCCGGCTTTACTGCGAGATACGCCTCAAGCTGGATTTCGCCGAGATGGCGGAAGCTCAGGCGTTTGAGCGCGAGGTTCATGGTGCCCTTGATCGGGCGGGTCGCCACTTTCATCGAATAGGCGCCGGACAGGCCGCCGTGAGAGCCGCTGTCCCATCCCACAGCCGTGGAGAGCATGGGCTGGGTCATGGGCTTGAAGACCGGCAACATCTTGTCCAGCGAATCCTCGTAATTGCCGATCAGCCCGATCCAGCCATTTAGACCATGGTTGAAATCGTCATGGACGAGAATCCGTGGCAGGGGATCGAAGCGATCCAGTCGTGGATCAGTATAACGGTTGACGTGAGGCTGCATTGGAAAGCTCCCATAAAGAAATGGCATCAGCCCTTGACCGATCCGGCCATCAGGCCGGCGATCAGGAATTTCTGGAAGATGATGACGAGGGCCAGCACGGGTGCGAGCTGCAGCGTGGCCGCGGCGAAAAGCACCCCCCACTGCGTGCCCGCCACGGAGTCCATGATGTTGGAAACGACGACGGGACCCGTCACGGCATATGTGCTGGTGAAGATGAAGGCGAATAGATACTCGTTCCATGCAAAGACGAAGACGAAGATGCCGCCCGCGATCATGCCCGTTATTGAAAGTGGCAGTACAATTTTGATGAAGATCTGAAAGGTGCCGGCACCGTCGACGCGTGCTGCTTCGTCGAGCGTCGTGGGGATCTGGTCGATGAAGGTCTTCATCATCACCGACAGCATGGAAACCCAGAACGACGAATAGAGTATGATCAGGAGGATGTGGGTATCGCTCAAGTGCAGCGCATCGGCGATGGGGAACAATGGCAGCGATACGACGACCGGGGGCACCAGCCGGATCAGGATGGCGAAGAAGGCGCTCGCAGCCAGGATCTTTCCGCGCTGGCGCGAATAGACAAAGCCAGCCAGCGTGCTGGTGATCACCGCAAGCGCTGTCGCACCGATCGCGACGATGAGGCTATTGCCCATGCTGCTGACGAATTGCGGAAATGAAACGAAGAGCTGCACATAATTGGTGGTCGTGAATTCAAGGACGAAGCGCCGCGCTGGTGAGAAGATGTCTCGCTCCGGTCGGAACGAACTCAGGATGATCATGACGATCGGGCCGAGTGACCAGATGCATAGCAACGTCACACCCACCCTGCGCAGCATGGCCGTGTGCAGTTTAGGCTTCATTGCGGAATCCCGAGCGATAGATGTGATAGACATAGAAGGAAGCCATCAGAAGCGCTCCCAGCACCATGAGCCAACCCGTCGCGGCGGCCATGCCGAACTCGTTGTAGCGGAAGGCATTTTTGTAGAGATAGACGGCCATGACCTCAGTGGCCCGTGCCGGACCTCCCTGTGTCAGCAGCCATACTTCGGTAAAGATGCGGAAGCCGAAGATATAGCGGAAAATGATAGCGATCAGGATGGCGGGCATCAGCAGTGGGAGCGTGACGTAGCGAAACCCCTGCCATGGGCGCGCGCCATCGATGTGAGCTGCTTCATGCAACTCGCCAGGAATGGCGATCAGCGCGGCATAGATCAGAAGAAAGCTGAATGGCAGATGCAACCAGACCCCGATCAGCGCGACAAGAATGAGCGCTTCGCTCGGATTGGTGGCCCAGTTCGGCACATAGCCGAAATACGACAGCAACGCCGTGAGCATTCCGATGTCGGGCTCAAGTAGAAAGCGCCAGGCCAGCACCGCGACGACTTCGCTGATGGCATAAGGGGCCAGGATGGCCGCCATGAGGATGGCGCGGCCACTGCGAACGCCTTTGAACAGCAGCGCCACGCCCACGCTGAGGCCAACTTCAACATAAACGACGATATTGACCACGATCAGCGTGTTGATCAGGGATCGCCAGAAGATCGGGTCCGCGAGGATAGCGGCGTAATTGGCCCATCCAACAAAGCTGTAATCCGCTCCATAGCTCGACTGGGTGAAACTCAGCCACAGCACATAGAGCGAGGGAATCGCGAGCACGACAATAAGCTGCAACTGCATCGGCGCCAGCATGAGCGCGCCCGCGAAACGGGCGCTACGACCGTGACGGTCTACGCTCCCCACATCATTCATTCTCTGTACCTATGATATAAGATGATGCTTTCTGGCGCGATCATCGTGGAAAAATCAAGGCATTTGCTCGGAAATTTATCGAAAGCCGGCTGGCTGTCAATTCTTGATTTATATTATAAGTTGCTGTTTTGTGAGTTCAGGCGTCGGCGCAGGCCGGCCAAATGGGGAGGAGCAATGATGTCCACTTTCAAGGGTGTGAAAGCGCTGATCGCTGCGGGCGTGGTTCTGGTATCGGGCGGGGCGGACGGGCGGGCGCAGGAACTGACGGTTCTCGCCCATCCCAGCATTCAGGCCTCTGTCATGGGCACCACAGGCACGGGCGGAGACACGCTCGCCGACTGGCGCACGAAGAATGGCACCAAGATCAACTGGGTCACGGCGGACATTGGACCGCTGCATGACCGGCTGATGCGCGAGGCCAATTTGTCGTCGACGGCGATCGACGTCGGCCTGATTCTCGATTCTTATGCGACGCAGGCCGCCTTGAGTAAATTCGAGCCTCTGGATGCGTGCCTGAAAGGTCTCGACTTCAGCGATATCCCGCAAACCTTCCTGGATCAGGTCACCCAGGACGGGAAGCTCAAGGCGTTGCCTATCCGCCATGCGACCACCGCCTTGCACTACAACGCGGCATTGCTCGCCGAGAAGGGCATTCAGCAGGCTCCAGCCAGCTTCGAGGACCTGGTGAAGACCGCCAAGGCATTGAGTGAGCGCGGCGCAGGCCGTTACGGGTTGTCCATCGATGGCACCAATGCCGGCGGCACCTTCAATGTGTTGATGGCGTATGGCGCGACCCTCACCGATGCCAAGGGCCAGGTGTCGGCCGATGCGGAGGCGCTCACCCGCGCCTTCCAGGCCTTGGCCGATCTTTACGCGGCCGGTGCGCTGCCATCGAACTTTACGGCCATGGGCATCGACCAGATTACACAAGGCATCTGGCAGGGGCGGATTGCCATGTCGGTGCAACCTTTCAACCGCTACCTGACCTACAACGACAAGGCCAAGACGGACTATGCCGGCCAGATCAAGGTTGCGGCCTTTCCCGCGACAGAGGGGCAGACACCGCCGTTCGTGGCCCGCACGACGGTGTGGTCAGCCGCCATTCCGGCGGCGAGCAAGAACAAGGAGCGCGCCTGCGCCTTGCTGCGCCAACTCGCAGACCCCGAGACGGTGGTGCGGATGACGCTCAACGGGAATGGGCCGGTGCGCACCAACGCCTATGACGATCCAAGGGTGAAGGAGGCCGTCCCTTATGCCGATGCCGAGAAACAGGCGGTTCTCGGGGCGAAGTTCGTGATCTCCCCCTTCGACGGCATCGGCAAGGCGCAGGATCTCTATCTGGAGAATATGCAGGCCGCGGCGCTCGGGCGTAAAACGGCTGCCCAGGCGGCGCGCGATACGCTGGATGGTATTGCGGCGGCGAAGAAAAAATAAAGTACTCATGATAATTGACGGTGTCGATCAGCTGGCGCCGGAAATTCATCGTTTCGTTCGAGCGTTGGATTATCATGAAAGTCGCTCAACAGCTTTCGGTCCGATGCCTATACAGCTGGCGACAATCGGGCTCAGCAAATCAAGCCGGGACATGGGACATGAAAGACTTGCGCGCGATCTGGAATGCAGGTGGTACCGTTATCAATGCGTTCATCAGCCTGCCATGCGCCTTCAGCACCGAGATCATGGCGAGAGCCGGGTTCGACAGCCTGGTGGTCGATCTGCAGCACGGCATGCTGGAGTTCCCGGACGCACTGGCCAGTTTCCAGGCCATGGGCGCCGCCGGTGCCGTTCCGCTGGCGCGCATTCCGGAATTGGGATCGCCTCTGACAGGCAAGCTCCTCGACGCTGGCGCCGCGGGTCTTATCTGTCCGATGATCGAGACGGCCGATGACGTCGCCCGCTTCGTCGCCGACAGCCTGTATCCGCCGGCCGGCCGGCGTAGTAATGGCGCGACGCGCGCCGTGCTCTATCACGAACCGGGTGCCTATCAGAAGGTCGCCAACGCGCGCGTCGTTCTGCTGCCGATGATCGAAACAGCGGCAGCTCTGGCCAATGTGGAAGCTATTGCCGCGGTGCCGGGCATCGCCGGCCTTTATGTCGGCCCGACCGATCTGGCCTTCTCTATGGGGCTGGAACCGCGCATCGATAACACGGCCCCCGAGCTCATGGATGCCTATGCGGCTGTTGTCGCTGCTGCTGAGCGCAACGGAATCATCGCTGCGCTTCACTGCGGCGCACCGGCCTTTGCCAGGGAAGCTGTGCGCATGGGCTTCCGCATGGTCACGGTGAACGGCGATACGGGTTTGCTCTCGGGTGCAGCCAAATCGGCCGTGGCGATCGTCAGGGCGGAAGCGTAACCGTGGTTCTGGAGCGCCATGACGTCCAGAACTTTTTCGGAAATATGTCCTCTGGCTCTCTATTAACGCCATGCGCTCATGATCACCGGGCGCATGATCTCGCCTCGGGAGAGCGCGGCGCACTCTTGTAGCCTGCCGAGGCCGGTATGTGTGGCCTTTTGCCAGCGCGGGCCGGCGGAAGGCATGACGGAAACAATATTTATGGTGCTGGGAGTTTTATGGGAGAATCTTGTTGTAGAAGTGTGATCTTTTCTCAAGTAAACATGATATTTTTGTATGGTAAGTTCTATTAGATATATAATTTTCGCGAATTTGCAAATTTTCTATATCCATTCAGATATTCATCCGTAGATGCGAATGCGTCGCATTCATAATGGGTTGATAATTCTATGTTATTGACGATTTATAGCTGTTCCGCTAAACATCCCCGCAGCGGGGAGTAGCGGTACGCTGAGGCGTATGGTCGTATCAACACGCTCGCGGAGTATCCGCGTGGTGCGGCCGGCTGGGCATGATCCGGCTCGACGAGACCGTGACGATCAAGTCCCTGCGGATGAGGGGCGAGATCCGTCCGGTCCCGCGTCCGCGAGTGAGAGTGTCATGTCGCCTGCGTCCATTACCGTTCTTGCCGTGAGCATGTCTATCGATGCCCTATTGGCCTCGATCAGCAGGGGCGCCTTGTCGAAGCGTCCGCGTTTCACCGAGGCGCTCCGCACGGGCATCGTTTTCGGACTTGTGGAAACCGTCACCCCGTTGCTCGGTTGGGGTGCGGGGATCGCTGCAAGCCAATATGTCGCCGCCGTCGATCACTGGATAGCCTTCGTATTGCTTGCTGTCGTGGGTGGGCGCATGGTGGTCCATTCGATGAGGCCATCGGCCGAGCACGCGCAGGCGCCGAGCCGCTCCCTTTGGGTGTTGATGGCGACCGCCATTGGAACAAGCATCGATGCTATGGCTGTGGGGGTTTCGCTGGCTTTCCTCGATGTGAACATCGTTTTGGTTGCTTGCGCGATCGGCTTTGCGACCTTTCTGATGTCCACCAGTGGCATGATGGCGGGCAATCTGATCGGTGCTGCTTTTGGCCGGTGGGCCGAGCGCCTCGGTGGGCTGGCCCTTGTCTGTCTCGGCATTTCCATCCTGTTCAGCCACCTCAGCGCGACCTGAGGTGAGCCGGGGAGGAGGCAGGCTCCGCATAACAGGAAGGAGGTTTCGAGCTGACCGAGCCCCCGGACCCGAACGATCCCTAACGATAGCCCGCCGCAGCGGCGGAGGACTTGAGGAAGGCGAGGTCATCGGCAAGCCGCTCCTCCAGGGGGAGCTCCGTTGTGAACTCCTCAAGCGTGACCCAGCCGTCGTAACCCACGGCGTTCAGTGCTCGAAAATAAGCCTTCACATCACCCATGCCCTTGCGCAGAGTGGCCCATGCCCATTTCCATTGGACCGCGCCGTCCTCGTCTGTACCAGCCGGCTGCCAGACGGCATTCTTGATATGCACGTGGGCGAGATAAGGCCCAAGGATCTCCAGGCCCATCTTGAGGTTGAGCAGCCCCTCGCGTCCCTCGATGGTGGTATTGCCGAGATCGTGCATGACGGCCACGGCCCGTGGATCGAGGCCCTCGACGAGACGACGGGCGCATGAGGCCGTGGATACGATATTGCCGTGGTGGATCTGGATCACCACCTGCGCGTCCAATGGCCTGGCAATGTCCTGAAGAACCTCAAGATCGGCGCGTGCCTTCGTGAAGAGCGTGTCGAACCCGATATCGTCCGCCGGCTTTGGCGACGTGAAGCGTACACGCTTCGCGCCTGTCTGTGCCGCCACCCGCAGCACGCGCTCGGCATTGGCGTGGTCCGCCAGGGGGACATAGGGAGCGAGCCCGGAGAGAGCGAGCCCGTTCTGACGCGCCACATCGGCGAGATGTCCCGCGTTGTCCTCCAGACCGGTCAAGGGAAAGGTCGCGCGATTCCCGGCCCAGAAGCCGGGCGTCGCGCTTGGGGCCTGATCGGCGATCCGGAATTCCACCCCGTCCCAGCCCTGCGCGGCGCAGTGCTGAGCGACCTCATCGGGTGCCCACTCCGGGCAGGAGCCGGTGAACAGCGAGAACCTCATGGCAAGTCACGCAGGTCAGCGCGGTCGACGAGCTCGATCTTCACCCCGTCGGGATCGCGGATGATGCCGATGCGGCCGATGCCGGTGCCGGCGGCCTTCGGTGTGCCGGGCTCGGCGGGAACGCCGTGATCGGCGAAGTATTTGAGGGCGTCGTCGACGCTATCCACGCGCAGCGCGAAATGGCCGTAGAGTTCGGCCTTCGGATCGGGCGATGGACGATGAAGCAGTTCGAGGACGTCGTAGTCCCAGTTGAGGTAGACGATCGATAGCGGATTGGTCGGGTGAGGGACCGTCATCTCCTTGAGCACCTTCATGCCCATGGCGTCGCGATAGAGCTTGAGCGCTCCATCGAGGTCGTTGGCGAGCAGCGAGTAGTGGTCGAACGCGCGGATGACAGCGTGCCTGGGCGGGTCGTCGCGCATCGGCACGTCGCGTTGGATCAACTCGATGCGGGCTCCGTTGGGATCGCCGAGGAAGGCGAGCCGGCCGACGCCGCTCCCTGCCACCTTGGGGGCGACATGCCCGACGTAACCCAACTTGGTGAGCCGCTCGTAGTCGCCGTCCAGATCGTTGCTCATGAAAGCGATATGGGTAATGCCGAACTTCGTATCCGGGCCCGGCTCGGCCGGGTGGAGCAGTTCGATGAGACCGCCCGCGATGAGCAAATAGATAACATCCGTCTTGGAGGGCGGAATGAATCCCTTGTAGACGATCCGCGCGCCCAGCAGTCCCTGGTAGAAATCGAGGGATTTCTGTAAGTCGCGCACCACGATGCCGTAATGATTCAGTTCGTAAATCACCGTATCTCTCCAGTCATTATTCTGCGCCGGGTCAGAGGTTGATCCGTCGACCTTCTTCCGCTGATTGATAGGCGGCATAGATGACGTCCACGACATCGGCCGCGAGGGTGAGGCCAGACACGGGTTGCCTGGCGGACGCGATGGCCTCCATGAAGTCCTGCATTTCCTGCGGATAGCCTCGCACCCAGTCTTCGTCGGGAGCGGCGGTGATCCAGCCGGTCCGTGTTTCGATCTTCTCGTGCAGGTATTCGTTGCCGAAACTCTGAGGATCGGGCGTATAGACGAGCAGCCCGTCATTCGGCGTCATGTTGCCGCGATAGACCGCATTGGTGGTGTAGACTTCAAACGTGTTGCGCACGCCGCCAAGCATGGCGAAGGAGGCTGATATAACCGCCTGCGATCCGTCGCTGAAGCCTATGATGAGGTTGGCCCAGGTTTCGACGTCTTGCCAATCGGAGACGATCCAGGTGTGGCCGGCGCGCCGGACGGCCTCGGTATCGTAGAGCGCGCGCGTTTCACAGGTCACGGCCGTCACACGGATGGGCGCCACGCCTGCAATCTGTGCCTCGTAGTCCTTGAGGTGAAGGGCGGCGCCGATGGGATGAGAGCCGAGCATCATCAGCGCGCCGCCGCCGGCCGTCTCCCGCCGGCGTGACCGCAGGGCATGGGAGCCGCTGTGGCTTTCCTCGGCGCGGATATCGATGATGGCGCCTTTAGCGGTTTCGAGGAGGCGCTTCGTCTTGAGCATGGCGGGTGCGTAGACCCAGTTCTCCGCATAGAGGAAGAGCACGCCTGCCTCCTGTACCGCCCGGCGGATGGCATCAATCGAGGCCAGCGCCCGCTCGCGTTCGTCATGGGCACGCGCCGCACCGGTCAGGCCATTGGACGGTCCAAAGGCGCCGGTCATCGGCTTCTCGCAGATGATGTGCTTGCCGGCCAGCGCGGCGGCGATGGCAATCTCGGCGTGGAGCCCATTCGGCACACAGATGCACACCACGTCGATTGCTGGCGAAGCGAGGAGATCCTGCCAGGTAGCGAATGTTTCCGCGACGCCGTGGGCCTTGGCAAAAGCCACCGCGCGCTCCGGGCGCGTCGCCGTGACACCGGCCAGGCGCACGGTAACACCGTAGACTTTCTTCAAACCTTCCACATGGAGATGGGCGGAGAATCCGGCTCCGATGAAGCCGACGGATACGGTTTTCATGGATTGTCTCGCTAGATGCCCGTCCACGGCGTGACGGTGATATCGGGAATATGCATGTGCCGGGGCCGATCGAGCAGCCAGACGAAGATGTCGGCGATGTCGCTCGGCCGCAGCATCAGGGCCCGCCGTTCCGCCGAGGGCGGCTCGACCTTGTGTGACCAGATATTGGTGTCGATGGGCCCTGGACTGACGGACGTGATGCGGATGTTGGAATGACGATATTCCTCGATCAGCGCCTCGCTCAACGCGCGCACGCCGAACTTCGAGGCCGCATAGAGGCTGACGCCGGGGCTCGCCCGATAGGCCCCTGTCGACTGGACATTGAGGATGTAGCCGTCCGGGGATTTTTCCAGATGCGGCAGGCACGCGCGGCACATGAGGTAGGTGCCGGTGAGATTGGTCTCGATGATCTTGTGCCACTCTTCCGATGTGCTGTCGACCAGCCGGGTGCGCGCCGACATGCTGACCCCGGCGCTGTTCACCAGGACGTCGATACGCCCGAAGCGGTCGATGGCCTGGTGGCTCAGGCGCATCACGTCACTCTCTTTGCGCACATCCGCGGCGATCGGCGTGACATGATCGCGATGCTCCGGGGCTAGCTCGCCGATCGCCGCCTCCAGCCGGCCGATGTCGCGCGCGGCGGCGATGACCTCCATGCCACGAGCCGTGAGTGCCGCGATCGTGGCGCGTCCGACGCCGAAGCTCGCGCCGGTAACCAGGGCCACTTGTCCCTTGCGATCGTTCATCCCTTTACGGCTCCGTCGCTGAGGCCGCGCACGAGAAGCTTTTGCGCGAAACTGAAAACAATGATGGCGGGCAGGCTCATGACGACCGAAGCAGCCATCAGCTCGCCCCAGCGAATTCCATTTTCATCGATAAAAAAGGCGAGTGCGATCGACAGTGGACGCCGCTCAAGACCATTGGTGAACACGAGAGCAAAGAGAAATTCATTCCAGGCGAGGATGAAGGAATACATCGCCACGGCAATCAGGGCAGGCCGCGACATGGGCAGGATCACATACCAGAGCAGTTGCGGGAGGTTGCATCCGTCGATGACGGCTGCCTCTTCGATCTCGACCGGGATCTTGTCAAAGAAGCCCTTGAGCAGCCAGATGGCGACCGGAAACGTCACCATCAGATAGACCAGGATAAGGCCCTGGTAAGTGTTCATCATCTGCAGATTGCGCAGCGTGACGAAGAACGGAACGATCACCACGACGCGCGGAAAAAGTTTCGTGAACAGCACCGACCACAACAGCATGTTACGGCCGGGAAAGTGATAACGCGCAAATCCGTAGCCGCCGAGAACGCCGACAATCAGCGCGACGAATGTCGTACCCGACGCGATGATCAGCGTGTTGAGGAAAGCGCGCAGCAGATTCTTGTTTTGCACCACGAGAAGGAAGTTTTCGAAGGTCAGCGTTGTCGGTATCCAGCTTGGCGGAAAGGCATAGACCTCCGATGGCACCTTCAGGGCCGTGCTGATGCCCCAGATCAGTGGCAAGGTGCTGAACAGGACGAAGATCAGTCCCAAGCCGTAGACGAGTCCATATTTTCCGATCGTGCCGATCATCTGACGCACGGCATAGTCACGCGCCGTCTTCGGGCGCCCGATTGAAGGGATGGCGGTCATGCCGGCTCTCCCTGGCGCCGCGCGATGCGGCTGTTGACGCCTCCGTAGATGGAGAAGACGACGATGACGGCGGCGAACATGAGCACGCTCTGCGCGGCAGCGCCGCCGAGATTGAATTCGGTGAAGCCGGTCTTGTAGATGTCGATGCCCCAGATACGCGTGGCGTTGGCGGGGCCGCCGCCGGTCATGATCATCAGGGTGTCAAAGGAGTTCATGCCGCTGACGATTTCGAGGATCAGCGCGACGGCTAGCACGCCGCTCAGGGAGGGCAGGGTGATATAGCGAAAGATTTGCCACCAGTTGGCGCCGTCGACGCGCGCGGCCTCGTTGATGTCCTCTGGTAATCCCTGAAGCCGCGCCAGAATAAGCAGCATGACGAAGGCAAAACCGCCCCAGGAGTACGCGACGATCACTGTGAACATGGCTGTACTCGGGTCGCCCAGCCAGTTGAGCGCCCAGCTCTCAAGGCCCCAGGATCGCAGTGTCTGGTTGAGGACACCGGCATCGGTCTGCACGATCCAGCGCCACAGATTGGCGCCGACGACGGAAGGGATGGCCCAGGGCAGGATGACGAGCACACGCATCCACACCGTCCCGCGCACCTTCGCGTTGAAGACGAGTGCAGCGATCAGCCCCAGCGCCATCTTCAGCGCGACGCTGCCCGCGATCCAGACGAGGGTGCGTTGTACCAGCGGGCCGGTTTCCGGATTGTTGAGAATTCGCACAAAGTTGTCGAATCCGACGAAAGTGGTCCGCAGTGCCGGGAGCTGAACTTTCGAGAAGCTGAAGTAAATCGTCTGGACGATCGGATAGATCATCATGAGCGCGATCAAGATAATAGCCGGCGCCACGAGCAGGTAGGCGCGTCGCCTGCGCTGCGTCTTGAGGCTGATGCTCTTGCTGCGCCGCAACGCTGTCCGGCGCGTGCTCACCATCGGCGCGGCTCCTGCATGCGAAGCAGCCACGGCTCATCCTCCCCGGGCGGTGATGAAACGCGCGAAATGCGGAATGGCGACCTCGGGATCGGCGATTTCGGGGTGCCAGCCCTTCTCCCATTCGAAATTGACGAAGCCGTCGAAATTCTCGCGTTCGAGCAGGTCGAGGAACGAGCCGACGGGCACGGTGCCTTCACCGGTGAGCGCGAAGTCGAACGTCTCCGGCGTTGCCGTGTTGGCGTCCTTCACGTGGACGAGCTTGATCTGGTCGTTGAGCTTGGCCCAGGTCTCCTCGCCTGTTTCGCCATGGCGATAGGAATGGAGTGTGTCCCAGAGAACGCCGAGATTGCGGCTGGCACCGCGCTTGTAAAGATCAAGAATGCTGTCCGCTCGGCAAAAGGCGTCATGCGTTTCGATCAGGGAGTGAACACCCGACGCGGATGTGAGGTCGGCGATCTCTCCAAGCCCCTCGGCGACGGCATCCAGGCTGCGCTCACGGTCCTGATCGGCCGGTATGGGGCCGCCGAAGACCCTGAGGTAGCGCGCGCCGAGCCCCAGCGCGATATCCAGATTGGCCTTGGCTGCGGTTCGCTGCTGCTCGCGGACCGCGGGGTCAAGCGAGACCATGCGAACACCCGTATTGATCCCCACGACCTCGATGCCCGCATCCTGGAAACGCTTGCGCGTGTCAGAGAGGCCGGCGGGTGAGAATGCCGCCAGCGATGCCAGATCCACGGTTCCGCGCAGGAACCGGATCTCGACGCCCTTGAAACCATGGGAGCGCGCAAGCGCAACGACCTGGGGAACGTCATAGTTCGGGCAGCCAATGGTGCTGAAGCCATACCTTATCATCGGTGTTCTCGCCGTTAATGCTGTCCGCTGAACGCAGCGCACCGCTGCGCGGTGCGCACGAAGATGATCGCGGATGTCGTGATGCAATTGCGTCGCGTCGTGGCGCGGACTATTTATTTTCGGAAATAATTCGCGCAATCGTAGCGGCGGCGGCATCTGCCGCCTGCTGCGGAGACTTCTGGCCAACCAGGATTTTCTGCAGCTCGACGATCGTGGCCTCCTGCATCTGAAACCAACCCGCCACTGAGGGAACGGAGCGCGCGCCCTGTTCGGCCTCCTTGAAGATGGCGATTGCCGGATTATTCCACGGTGGGAGCTCCAGTGCCTTCTTGTTCGCCGGGAAACGGTTCAGCACCTTGGCGAGAATGTCCGGCTGGGACAGCCAAACGAGGAACTGCTTGGCCCCATCCGGGTTGCTCGCGCCCACCGGTACTCCCATGGTCCAGCCCCCGCCGCGATTGACGCCATCGGGCGAGAGCACCATGCCCCATTTCAGGTTGGCGTTCTTCGAGAAGGTGTCGAAAGCATTGGAGGAGGAGGTCAGGAGGCCAACCTTGTTGGCCTCGAACAAGGGCTGGATGTCGCGCGTCGTCGTAAAGTTTGGCGTGCCCTCCGGCGTGACCTTGTACTTGAGATAGAGATCGGACCAGTAGGTGATGGCCGCGACGGACTGGGGCGTGTTGATGGCGGGAGCGGACCCATCCGGGGTGATGAAGTCACCGCCTTTGGCCCAGAGGATGGGGGCGAACAAAGTCAATACATTCGAGGGATCGCTGATGTCGGCCGGGACGCCGATCCCATATTGCTGCCCCGGGATTGTAGTTTTCTGAGCGATGTCGAGCAGGTCGGCGTAGGTCCATCCATCCTTCGGATAGGGGACGCCCGCTTTATCGAAGACAGTCTTGTTATAGTAATAGACGCCCGGCCCGCTCCGCATCGGGATGGCATATTGCGTGCCCTTGAACTGGCTGGCCTTCCAGACGGCGGGGGCGAGATCCGCAACGGGGACCTTGTCGACCAGCTTGTCCAGGGTCTCGAGCAGGCCTTGAGCCGCCACCGTCGAAACCCACGTCGTGTCGAGATCGTTGACATCGGGCGGAGAGCCGCCGAGCGCGGCAGCTGTGAACTTGTCGAGATAGCCGTTGATCGGCAAGGCCTGGATATTCAGGCGGACATCTGGAAAGTCCTTCGCCCATAGCTGCTGCGCCAACGGGATCTGAGGTTCCCACCAGCTTCCCACCCAGATGGTGATGACGTTTGATTGTGCGGAATGCGCGCGGTTGGCAGCTGCAAATAGCGCCGTGGTCGCGGCAGCGGTCAGAAACTGCCGACGTGTTCCGAAAACACCCCTCATCGGTTTCCTCCAACTTGTCATGAGCAAAGACGTTCGGTTGAACCCGAAACTCGCGTTGGCCCCCTAACTGTGCAATCGCTTGCCATCCGTTGTCAACAGACTCATTTCCTTTATTTCCAAGGGAAATTTGCTAGATTGTGAGTGAAATAAGGTTCGCAAAGTTTGGCAGACGTTTGCCAAAGTATGGCGGAAGGCTTATTTGGCTATGGCAGGCTCTGTTTCGGCGGGCTATGAGGCCTGGCGGCCACGAGGATATGGAATGAAGAGACGTGCGGAGAATCTGAAGGAGGCGGTCACCATCCTGGATGTGGCCCGCGAGGCCGGGGTGGCGACATCAACGGTTTCCCGCGCCCTGACTCAATCCGGCCGTGTCAGCGAGACGATGCGCAAGCACGTCCTGAACGTTGCCGTGGAACTCGGCTATCGCCCCAACCTCCAGGCTCGCTCGCTGTCGTCCGGCCGTACCCATACCCTGGCGCTCCTCATCCCCGGCGCTACCAATCCCTATTTTTTCGACCTTATCCGCGGCACCCAGGCGGAAGCGAAGGTTCGCAACTATCGCCACATGCTGGTGGACACTGAGGCCTCCGCCGACCTGGAGGAGCAGTATCTCCAAGAGCTTTCTGCGGCGGTGGACGGGGTCGTCCTCGCCGGATCGCGGTTGTCCGACGAGCGTCTTGTCGCGATTGCGCAGAAGCTGCCGATGGTTGTCGTGAACCGGGAGATTGAGGGCGTGCAAAGTGTGGTCGTGGACACATCGACCGCCGTCACGCAGGCCCTGAACTATATCGCGTCGCTCGGCCATTCGCGCGTTGCCTTCCTCGGCGGCCCGCTCTCGTCCTGGTCGAGCCGCAAACGTTGGGAGGCCTTGCAGGCGGCTGCGGACAGACTGCAGGTCGAATGTCTGAATCTGGGCAATTTCGGGGAGACTCAATCCGGCGCCGCGGCCGCCGACGCCGCCCTGCATCACAAGGTCACCGCCTGCCTCTTCTTCAACGACATGCTGGCGATCGCAGGTTTGAAGCGCTTCGCGGAGCTTGGCGTGTCGGTACCGGGAGATATCAGCGTCGTGGGATGCGACGATATTTTCGGCGCCGATTTCTGTTCCCCGCCGCTGACGACGCTGACAGCTCGGATCGATCAGGTCGCGCGGACGGCGACGAACATGCTTCTCACCCGGTTGCTCGGGCTGCCCATGCTGCGCGAACGCGAAAAGGTTCCGGCGTCACTGACCGTCCGCCAATCCACCGGGCCAGCGCCTGTCGCGCGCTCCACGCGGATGGCCGCCGGATAGTGTCATCCATCGCACTTCGAATGGCTGTGGAGACACCACACGACGCGGAAGCGGTTCGAAAGCGATCGAGAGAATGGAAGGCCGCGTGCTTTCCTTCATGTCCCAATACATGCGCAATATCTTATCGTGCTTGGGCATTTCTCTCCTGTAGTATCCCGCTAACGCATGTCATTGCTGAATGGAGAGGCAGCGGGTACCTATGAGCCCACTTGCAATCGGCGGTATTGCCTTTTGTTTTGTTTTTGGCGCCGCGTGTCTGGGGATGCTCCTGCACTCCCGCCTGCCGGATGGTCATCTATCGGGAGACTCGCGGGATGCGATCAAGCTGGCGACCGCCATTATCGGAACCCTCTCGGCCCTTGCCCTTGGCCTCTTAATCGCCTCGTCAAAGCGGTCGCTCGACGATGCCAATATTGAACTGAGAACCTGGTCGGCACGCGTGGTTCTACTTGACCGGGTCATGGCTCATTATGGTCCGGAGACGAAGGAGATGCGCGGTGAACTCCGGGCAGTGGTTAAGGCAAGACAGCGCCGAATCAGCGGGGACTATGACGCTGCGCTTCCCGTTGAAGACGGCCTCGATGTCGAATCGATCCAGCATGGCTTAAGAAGCTTGGTGCCTGAGAATAACGCTCAGCGGTGGCTGCAGACGCGAGCACTTCAACTCAGCGCGGAGATTGCCGAGGCGCATTGGCTCAGACCGGAAACCGAATCTGAGGAATTTCCGAGCCTCTTCGTTGCATTCCTGGTGGTTTGGCTGGCCCTGCTCTTCGGCTCTTTTGGCCTTTTGGCTCCTCGTAACGCAACCGTGGTCTTCACCTTGTTCGTCTGTTCGCTGTCGATAACAGGCGCGCTGGCCTTGATTATCGATATGGACCACCCTTACCTCGGCTATATCAGGGTTTCCCAAGGGCCGCTCGCCTCGGCCGTTACGCGCCTCGGGCAACCCTGAGACAAGGCCCCGCACGGCGTATTGCGCGCCATCGTCTTATCGAGCCGGGAGCGGCCACGTTGACCAGCTATGCTGCGTGAAACATCCCCCCTTTCCGGGAAGCTGCATGACATGATGGCCTCATTTCGGGGCGGCAGCTATGCTGGGCCGTGTTAAAAGAGTAGGAGAACCAATGAGCCCCACAGCCACGCGAGCAAATCTGCTCTCCTTCCTCAAAACGATCCACGGATCGAAGAAGGCGGTGAACTACATTCTGAACGACCGTGAAACAAAGGCCTATGGCGCAATCATCGAGCTCGCCTCCGATTACGTCGTCGTTGGCGATCCTACGAAGAAATTCCGCACCCTTATCCCGATAGCGGCTATCTCAGCGATCACATACGAAGAAGATTAACCGCAGCATTCCTCGATTCCAGCATTCTTCCCTGGCCAGCTTGCCGTATCAGCAGGCCGGAGAAGCTCCGTCACTCGACGACGGCCCGATACATCCGGGAGCGGATCGATATCGTCCGTTTGGACGCGCGGGGCCTCGCCGACGCCTTCAATCTCATCAAGCATTGGCTGGGCGACGGGGCCGCGACCATCTGCACCCAGGCTCCCGCTCTTGGAGCCCGCAAGGCAATGACTGTGCCGGTCGGGGGCGGAGGGTTAATGCCTGCTGGAAGCTGGGAAAGTGGGGGTTATTGTGATTTACAGATACATAACATCTGTCATTCACATGGCTTTTCGCCACGCAATAGAGACGAAGTATGAGCACCGCCACTGATGCTACCAACGCTATGGCATGGCGCGACTTCGTGATGTGGGCCTACGACAATGACATTATGCGCCAGGCTTTCCAAAGGGAAACCGGCATCATGCTGGCCCCACAGGACCTCGATATGCTGACGAAGATGATTGTCGACGCGCTCGGCAAAACCTCAGAAGACATCATTGCATTCATGTCCTGGGTCTCGGTTCGTTACTATGGGTTGGAACACGTGCCCGATCAGGCCCGCAGTCGGGTCGAGGATTATCTGCGTGAGAACCCCTTCAGCGATGAATGGCCACGTACGCACTGATCAACGCGTCGCTGAACCTGGCCAGGCCGGCTTCTGGCCGGCGACGGAAAAGCCTGCGTCCGAAGTTAATTTATGCCTAAAGTTTTTTGTTCCCGCCCCTTGACCTAACTGGCCACGGCTGGCCATTGCTACGGCACCGTCGACGGGGGAGGGACCCATGCTCGAATATTGTGTCGAGGACTGGGACGGCGCCTATTCGAACAGTGACAACATCGCTGGCGGTCACCGGTGGCCTGCCCTCTGGATGGAGGCGGCGGAGCAATTTCGCGATGGTCTGACAGCCGCCGGTCGCGCCAGATTGGACATCGCCTATGGCAGCGCCCCGCGCCAGCGGCTCGATCTTTTTCTGCCTGAGGCCAAACCCAAGGGGCTGGTGGTTTTTGTCCATGGCGGCTACTGGATGGAGTCCGATCAACGCGCTTGGTCGCATCTCGCAGCCGGGTCGGTGGACAGCGGCTATGCTGTGGCAATGCCGACTTATACCCTGTGCCCCGACATCAGGATCGCTGGCATCGCGGGCGAGGTAGCCCGGGCCATTGGGACGGCGGCGGCATTGATCGAGGGGCCGATCGTGCTGAGCGGGCATTCCGCTGGCGGACAATTGGTAAGCCGGATGGTTTCCGCGACGACGCCCCTTCCCGATGCTGCACGGCAGCGCATCCGGAACGTGATCTCGATCTCCGGTCTTCACGATTTGCGCCCCCTGATGAAGACAAGCATGAACGCGGTGTTGCGGATCGACGAGCCTGAGGCGTTGGCTGAGAGCCCGGCGCTGCTGCGGCCGATGTCCGCTGTCCGCATCATCTGCTGGGCGGGTGGGGCTGAACGCCAGGAGTTTTTGCGCCAGAATGCGCTGCTGGCGAATATCTGGAGCGGGCTTGGGGCCGCGACGACCGTCGTCGTCGAACCGGATCGCCATCACTTCAACATTCTCGACGGGCTCGCCGACGCCGAGCATCCCCTGACGCGGGCGCTGCTCGGTTGCGGCAGTCAGCCAGAACCGCGCGAAAAAGCCGAAATGTGAAAAATGAGACCGTCTGCGACAGCCGCATTGTGAAACTGCTCGCGATAAGGTCACATACTGGAAGCAAATTCCTGGAATCGGACGCAGGACGTTAAAAAACGCCGCGTCCCAGACGGTAGAGAGGGGACTTATGGGACAAGCAATCAAGCGGCTTCTGATCGCGTCCATTTCCAGCCTTGCTCTGACGGGCATGGCCAAGGCTGCGGACATCAAGATCGGCATCGAAATGGGCTTCACCGGGCCTATCGAGACACTGACGCCGCCGATGGCGCAAGCCGCTGAACTCGCGATGAAGGAGGTCAGCGATTCCGGCATTTTCCTGGATGGAGCCAAGGTCATCCCGATCCGGGGGGATGAGACCTGCATCGACGCAGGTGCGGCCACCGCTGCGGCCGAGCGGCTGATCACCTCCGACAAAGTGTCGGGGATTATCGGGCCAACCTGCTCAGGGGCCGCGAGCGCAGTCCTGACCAATGTCGCGATTCCGAATGGCATGGTCCTGATCTCGCCGTCGGCGACATCGCCGGGCCTTTCGACAATCGACGGCAAGGGCCTGTTTTTCCGCACCGCGCCGTCAGATGCTCGTGAGGGCGAAATTCTCGCGAAGATGATGTCGGAGCGCGGTATCAAATCCGCTGCGATCAGCTACACCAACAACGACTATGGGAAGGGCATCGCGTCCTCCATCCAGTCCGCCTTCGAGAAGCTCGGTGGCAAGATCACGCTCAGTGCCCCTCATGAAGACGGCAAGAGCGATTATTCGGCGGAGATCGGCGCTCTCGCTTCCGCTGGTGGCGACGCGATCGTCGTGGCGGGTTATGCCGACCAGGGTGGGGCCGGTGTTGTGCAGACCGTCCTCGACACCGGAGCGTTCTCCAAATTCGTATTCCCCAACGGCATGTGGGGCGAAAGCCTGATCAAGAAGTTCGGGAAGCAGCTCGATGGCGCCTTCGGCGATCGTCCTGGCTCCGACAGCCCGGGCGCGGCGAAGCTGCTGGAGATGACCAAGGCCGCCGGCATCAATGGCACGGCCACCTTCGTGCCGGAAACCTACGATGCCACCGCGATCATGCTGCTGGCCATGCAGGCAGCGGGATCCGCGAAGCCGTCTGACTACAAGTCCAAGATCATGAGCGTCGTGAATGCCCCGGGCGAAAAGATCTATCCTGGCGAACTTGCCAAAGCGTTGAAGATTCTCAAGGAGGGTGGCGACATCGACTATGTCGGCGCCTCGGCGGTCGAGTTCATCGGCAAGGGGGAAAGTGCTGGTTCCTATCGCGAAATCGTGGTGGAAAACGGCGAGATGAAGACCGTGAAGTACCACTGATACCGTGAGGTTTGGTGACCCATTGCCGGAAGAGCGGTGGGTCGCTCAGCCGATCTGCCGGAGGGCGGGACGTCCAGCGGTTTCGGAGCCGGCGGGGGGCGGATGATCGTTTGTCATGACATTCACAAGCATTTCGGCGGCTTCCGCGCTGTCGACGGTATGTCGCTGACGATACCGGACGGCGCCATCACTGGCTTGATCGGGCCGAATGGCGCCGGCAAGTCGACACTTTTCAATGTCATCGCCGGCGTCCATAAACCGACGGCAGGCAGCGTCACGATGGCCGGCGAAGACATCACCGGGCTGCCGCCGCACGCGCTTTTTGCCCGGGGTGTGCTGCGCACATTTCAGGTCGCCCACGAATTTCCCACCATGAGTGTGCTGGAGAACCTGATGATGGTGCCCGCGCGCCAGAGCGGTGAGACGCTTTGGAACACCTGGGTCCATCGACGTCGAATCGCGCATGAGGAGGAGGAGCTGCGCGCCAGGGCACAGGAAGTCTTGGCCTTCCTTGAGCTCAGCCCCATGCGCGACGAACTGGCGGGTAACCTGTCCGGTGGCCAGAAGAAGCTGCTCGAAATCGGCCGCACGATGATGGTCGACGCACGGATTGTCTTTCTGGATGAGGTCGGCGCAGGCGTGAACCGGACTCTGCTCAGGACGATCGGCGATGCGATCGTGCGGCTGAACAGGGAGCGTGGCTACACCTTCTGCGTCATCGAGCACGATATGGATTTCATTGCGCGATTGTGCGACAGCGTCATCGTCATGGCTCAGGGCAAGATGCTGGCGGAAGGCCGGCCGACTGAAATCGTGCGCAACGAGCAGGTGATAGAAGCCTATCTCGGCACCGGCCTGAAGAACAAGGTCGTCGGCAGGGATATCTCCGAAGCGATGATCGGCGGGGCCGCACCGTGACGGCAGGCGGCATCGCAAGCACGTCCCCCTTTTTGGTTGGCGCGGGCATGACGGGCGGCTACGGCGGCGCCGACATCCTCAACGGCTGCACCATCGCGGTCGAGAAGGGCGAAATCGCCGTCATCGTGGGCCCCAACGGCGCAGGCAAGTCGACGGCCATGAAGGCCATCTTCGGGATGCTGCAACTGCGCGAAGGAACCGTGCGGCTGGGCGGCGAGGACATCACCCGCCTTCGACCGCAAGAGCGCGTCGGCATGGGAATGGCCTTCGTACCGCAGACCGAAAATGTGTTTCCGTCCATGACGGTGGAGGAAAACCTCGAGATGGGCGCCTTCCTGCGGCGCGACGATTTCAGAGCGACGATGGAACAAGTCTATTCGCTGTTTCCCGTGCTCAAGGACAAGCGCTTCCAGGCCGCCGGTGAACTTTCAGGCGGCCAACGTCAGCAGGTCGCGGTCGGCCGTGCCCTGATGACCGAGCCGTCTGTGCTCCTTCTCGACGAGCCGACGGCAGGCGTCAGTCCCATCGTCATGGATGAATTGTTCGACCGCATCATCGATATCGCACGCATCGGCGTCACGGTCCTGATGGTGGAGCAGAATGCCCGGCAGGCCCTCGAGATCGCCGACCGAGGCTACGTGCTGGTACTGGGCGCAAACCGCTTCACCGGAACAGGGAAGGAATTGCTCGCTGACCCAGAGGTGCGCAGCACCTTTTTGGGGGGCTGACGATATGGATGTGCTCAACGCACTCGTCGCCTTCACTAATTTCGTCCTGCTACCGGCCATGACCTACGGCTGCCAACTGGCGCTTGGCGCGCTGGGAGTCACCTTGGTCTACGGCATCCTGCGCTTCTCGAACTTCGCGCATGGCGACACCATGGCCTTCGGCACCATGGCGACCATCCTGATGACATGGACGCTGCAGGCGGTCGGGGTGAGCATCGCGCCGCTGCCGGTCGCGCTGCTCGCCCTGCCAGTCGGCGTTGTCGCCACCATCCTTGTGGTCCTGGCCACCGACCGACTGGTCTATCGCCCCTATCGCATGAGGAAAGTCCATTCGATTACGCTTGTGATGACCTCATTGGGCGTCATGTTCGTCATGGGTGGGTTGGTCCGCATCTTCATCGGAGTCGATGATCGCCAGTTCGCGGATGGGGCGCGTTTCATTTTCACCGCGGCGCAGTTCCGCCAGTGGACGGGGCTGGCGGAGACGATGGCGCTCCGTACGACGCAAGTCATCACTCTTGCGACCACGGTCCTCGTCGTCGGCTGGTTGCATTGGTTTCTGAAACGCACCCGCACCGGGAAGTCCATGCGGGCTTTTTCCGATAATGAAAACCTTGCTCTGCTTTCGGGCATCGATCCCGAGCGCGTTGTCAGGATCGTCTGGATACTATCGGCGGCGCTCGCCACGCTTGCGGGCGTCCTCTATGGCCTCGACAAGTCATTCCGTCCGATCACCTATTTCCAGCTCCTGCTGCCTGTTTTCGCTGCTGCCGTTGTCGGCGGGCTCGGCAATCCGCTGGGGGCCGTTGCCGGCGGCTTCGTCGTTGCCTTCTCCGAAATCGTCTTCACCTACAGTTTCAAGAAGGTCGCGACCTACCTGCTTCCATCCGGCTGGCAACCGGAGGGGCTGCTGCAGCTCCTGAGCACCGACTACAAGGTCGCCGTCAGCTTCATTGTCCTTGTTCTCGTCCTTCTGTTCAGGCCAACCGGCATCTTTCGCGGCAGGGCAGCATGAGCCAGACCACGCGCAACGTCCTGCTTTTCCTCATCGTCGGCGCGTTGATCGCGCTCACCGGCCTGACGCAGAGCTGGAATGCGGCGCTGACGATCGTCAACATGGGCCTGATCTCCGCGATCATGGCGCTCGGCGTCAACATCCAGTGGGGCTATGCCGGCCTCTACAACGTCGGCACGATGGGCTTCGTCGCCCTCGGCGGCCTGGCGACGGTCCTTGTGGCGCTCGATCCGGTTCCCGGCGCATGGCAGGCCGGAGGTTTCCGGATCATGGCGGCCCTGCTGTTCGGCGCGGCAATCATTGCTGCTGCAGCGCTGCTTCACCGGCGGTTGCCGCGGGGCCGGGTTCGGATTCTCGCCCTCGCCCTGCTGCTGATCGTCGGCCTCGTTGTCTATCGCTGGATCCTCGATCCTGCAGTCGCCGCCGTCGAGGCCATCAACCCGGCGTTGCAGGGCAATATCGGCGGCCTCGGGCTACCCGTGCTCCTGTCCTGGCCGGTCGGCGGTCTGCTGGCGGCGGGCGCCGGCTGGCTTATCGGCAAGACCGCGCTCGGCTTGCGCTCGGACTATCTCGCGATCGCCACGCTGGGCATTGCCGAAATTGTCATCGCGGTGATGAAGAACGAAGACTGGCTGGATCGCGGCGTCAAAAACATCGTCGATATTCCCCGTCCCGTTCCGTTCGAAGTCGACCTCCAGGCGAGCCAGAGTTTCCTGTCGTTGGCCTCATGGATTGGCGCCGATCCTGTCGCCGCCTCGGCTGTGGCCGTCAAGCTGCTCTACACCGGCATGTTCCTCGCGGTGCTGCTGGTGCTCGTCTGGCTGTCGGAGGCCGCGCTGCATTCCCCCTGGGGGCGCATGATGCGCGCCATCCGCGACAACGAGGTGGCCGCTGCCGCGATGGGCAAGGACGTGACGCGCCGGCACCTGCAGATCTTTGTCCTGGGCTGCGCGGTGCTGGGCATCGCGGGCGCGATGCTGGCCACCCTGGAGGGGCAGCTCACCCCCGGCGCGTTCCAGCCTCTGCGCTTCACGTTCCTGATCTGGGTGATGGTCGTCGTCGGCGGCTCCGGCAGCAATCTCGGCGCGGTGCTCGGTGGTTTTCTGATCTGGTATCTGTGGGTGCAGGTCGAGCCTTGGGGCAACAGCCTGATGGCGTTCGCCACATCCGGGATGGGCGAAGGATCACCGCTCAAACAGCATTTGATGGAAAGCGCCGCACATATGCGGCTCCTGGTGATGGGCGTGATTCTGATCGTCGTGCTGCGCTTCAGGCCTCAGGGCCTCATACCCGGAAAGTGACCGGAGAGCCCCTCAGATGTCATCAGCGGTTTCTCTCCGGTGACGACACCTGGGGGCATGCTGTATGTCCACAGATCGCTACCCGCGCGTCGAGGCCGTCACCTCGATCTCGACCTTGGCGCCCGGCGCCGGAAGCTGGCAGACGAGGAGTGTGTTGGTCGGGCGGATATCTCGGAACACCTCGCCCAGGACGGTGGCTACCTCCTTCAGATAGCCGGGGTCGGTGATGTAGACGCGGCAGGCGACCGCGTTCTTCAGGCTGGCGCCGGCCTTGACCAGTGCCGCGTCGATGGAGGCGAGTGCGTTGCGCGCCTGTTCCGCCACGCCCTCGGGCAGGGCGCCCGTGGCATCCTGCCCCATCGTGCCAGAGACATAAATCGTCGGGCCGTCGATCACCGCCTTGGCATAGCCGGCGAAGTCCTCGGACGGCGCTCCGGAGAAGATCCGGTTCTTCATAGGTGAAGCTCCTCATGTTGCTACAGCATCAGGCCGGATCCGGCGCTATGCCGTAGCTCATTGTCTGTGCATCGGCTTGCCCGAAAACCGCGTTCCACTTTTCGGGCCGATGCTCTGGAGGAGACACTAGCGAAGGCCGGCTGGCACGGAATGCCGGAGGCTTGCGCAATCGGGCGAAGCTTTTAGGCGAGCGGCAGAAGGCATGCGCCGGGCCTCGAAGCCGTGTCGAAGCTGGGTTGTCTCACGCCAGCCATTCGCGCAGATCGATGCTGTCCTCGCCGGGGATGGTTTTGCGCGCGAACTCCGCCTCGCGGCCGAAGGGCATGGTCGCATCGATGCAGAGCCGACCCCAATGATCCTTGTGCGGATCGCGATAGAAGCCGGGAATGTCGTTGAGGATCATGGCGCGGGTATCGGCGCGGCCGCGCGTCATATAGGCCCACATCACGTCGTCGAGATCGTAGATGTCCACGTCCTCGTCCACCACGATGACGACCTTGTTGTAGTCGAGATGGGAACCGAGCGCCGCGAGGATCGCATGCTTGCCCTGGCCCTCGTAGGTCTTGCGGATCTTGATGATGGAAATCATCACGTTGGGGCGGCAGCAGACATCGATGACGCCGGGCATTTGCGAGGCTACATGGCGATAGATGCGGGCCGCCGTGACAGCTTCCAGCGGCCGCAGGTCCTCCGGCGAGCCGCACACCAGCCCGTGGAAGACGGCACCTGGCCTATAGCTCACATGACTGACCTCGAAGACGTGGTTGTCACCGACACCGACGTAATTGCCCATGAATTCGCCGAACGGTCCTTCCGGCCGCTTGACGTTGGGCAGAAAGCGGCCCTCGACCACGATATCCACCGAGGCGGGGACGTTGAGGTCGATCGTCTCACAGCGCCGCATTGCGAGCTTGCCGCCGCTGATCTTGGCGGCCATCGCCAGTTCCGACGCCTCGTAGGGCAGGGAGGCGCAGGCGGCGAGGAAGATGTCCGGCGGGCAGGAGAGCAGCAGCGCGGCTTCCAGCGGCTGCCCGCGCTCTTCCGCCTTGGCCTGGTAGCGGGCGAGGTCGTGCGTCGAGCCGAGGCGCACCCGCAATTCCTCATCCGAGACCTGCATGGCGCGGTGGAAAGACAGGTTGGGCACACCGCTGTCCGGCTCGCGCGCCAGGAAGATGGCCGATGTGAAATAGGGGCCGGCATCCCGTGCGTGGTAGGTGACAGCCGGCAGGTCGGAGAGCCGGCCCGACACGAATTCCGACTGGACCGAGAGGGGCGCCTGTTCCAGCACGTCATCGTCTTGCGCGGCGATACAGGCGTCTGTGAGCTCGATCCAACGCTGGCAGAAGGTCTGGCCGTCGCCGGCGCCGATCAGCCGGCAAAGCCGGTCATGGCTGCCATAGAGGTTGGAAACGACCGGCAGTTCGGTGCCTTCGACGGTCTCGAACAACACTGCCTGCTCGCCCGCCTTCTGGACGGCTTTTGTGATGGCAGCGAGCTGGTGGCGCGGATCGACCGCACGGTGCACGACGCCAAGTTCGCCGCGTTGGGCCAGATCTTCGATGAATCGCCGCATGGTCGTCTCCTTCTCGGTTCCGCCAGTTAATCCGCTTGCGGCAGCCGATAACAGCTTTCGCTTTTTCTTCGCCAGCCCTAACTTTTTGGAATTCGGCAGGACGCCGCAGGCGCCCCTTTGCAGAAGCGGGACGCTCGGCCATGCTCTGGTCGAGACAAGAGGATGCACGATGACCCGCACGCTCGAGATCCGCAATCCGCGTACCGGCGCGAATGACTATGCGATAACGCCCCTGAACCGTGAGGCGCTGGAGGCGCGCTGCGCGGAACTGCGCGCCGGCCAGCCCGCGTGGCTGGCGTTGGGCATCGATGACCGGGCGAAGGCGATGCTGGCCCTGTGCGATGCGGTGGATCGCCACTATGACGCGATCCTCGAGGCGCTCTGCGCCGACACCGGTCGTTACGAGTGGTCGGTCAATGAAATCGAAGGCCTCAAGGGCATTACGCGCATGCGCTGCGCCACGGCGGCCGAGGCGCTCGCGGAGGCGACGGGCTCTTCCTCAGATCCAACGCTGCGCTTCCAGCAGCAGCATGTGCCCTATGAGCTGGTCGGCATCATCTCGCCGTGGAACTACCCCCTCATTCTCTGCATGATCGACGCCATTACGGCGCTGCTCGCCGGCTCGGCCGTCGCCATCAAGCCGTCTGAGGTCACGCCACGCTTCATCAAGCCCTTCCGCGCGGCCATCGCGGAAGTCGAGTATCTGCGCGACGTGCTCGATGTCTTCGAGGGCGACGGTGAGACGGGCGCGATGATCGTGGATCTCACCGACACGCTGGTCTTCACCGGCTCGGTGCGTACCGGCCGCAAGGTGCAGGAGCGCGCGGCCGCCCAGTTCAAGACCGTGTTCCTCGAACTCGGCGGCAGCGACCCGGCTGTCGTGCTGGACAGTGCCGAGCCCGATTTCGCGGCGGAGATCATCGTGCGCGGGTCGGTGGAGAATGCGGGCCAGCTCTGCTGCGCCATCGAGCGCGTCTATGTGCAGCGTGGCGTCTACGATGCCGTATGCGAGCGGGTCGTCGCGCGCATGAAGGCGCTCGTGATGAACACCGCCGACATCAAGCAGGGGGAACTCGGGCCGGTCATCTTCGCCCGTCAGGCGGAGATACTGCGCGACCAGCTCGCCGATGCGCTCGCCAAGGGCGCCAAGGTGCTGACCGGCGGCAGAATCATCTCGCATGACGGCGGGCTCTGGTGCGAGCCGACCGTTCTGGTCAACGTCACGCAGGACATGGCGGTCATGCGCGACGAGACCTTCGGGCCCATCATTCCGATCATGGCCTTCGACACGGAAGAAGAAGCCGTCAAGCTTGCCAACGACACCGAATTCGGTCTCTCCGCGGCCGTCATAGGCGAGGAGGCCAGGGCGATCGCGATCGGCAGCCGCATCAATGCCGGCGGCTTGTGGATCAATGATTTCGATACGATGGGCGGTGTCGGTGCCCGCGCGGAGAAAACCGCGTTCGGCTGCTCGGGCCTCGGCGGCACCCGCTATGGTTATGGCGGCTTTCGCCGTTTTCTCCGCAAAAAGGCGATCGTCATCCGTTCGGTGGCCGCTTGATCAGGACCGAGGCGCATGATCGATTTCACCAAGACCCGCGCTGCCTTCCATCTGCCTAACGGGGTCATCTATCTGGACGGCAACTCGCTCGGGCCGCTGCCTGTCGCAGCTGGTGAGCGCCTGGCCCGGATGTTGACGCAGGAATGGGGCGATCAACTGATCCGCGGCTGGAACACCGCCGGATGGTATGTGCAGCCGCGCAAGGTCGGCGACCGGGTGGCACGGCTGATCGGCGCCGCGCCCGGTACGGTGGTGATGGGCGATACCTTGTCCATCAAGGTCTATCAGGCGCTGTCGGCGGCGCTCGAATTCGTGCCGGAGCGGCGCGTCGTGCTATCCGACAGCGGAAATTTCCCATCGGATCTTTATATCGCCCAAGGGCTCCTCGCCTCGCTGGGGCGTGGCTACGAGCTGAAGGTCGTCAATCCCGAGGAGGTGGAGGAGGCCATTGACGAGCGTGTCGCCGTCACGCTCATCACTGAGGTCGACTATCGCACCGGCCGTCTCCACGACATGAAGCGCCTCACCGCCAGGGCCCATGCCGCCGGCGCCGTGACGGTCTGGGATCTGGCCCATTCCGCTGGCGCCCTGGACGTGAATGTGACGGACGCGAACGCGGATTTCGCCGTCGGCTGCACCTATAAATATCTGAACGGCGGACCCGGCGCGCCTGCCTTCATCTATGTCGCCCCGCGCCATGCCGACCGCGCCCGCCCCAGCCTGTCCGGCTGGATGGGACATGATGCGCCTTTCGCCTTCGACCTCGACTATCGCCCGGCGCCGGGCATCGAGCGGATGCGGGTCGGCACCCCGCCCGTTATCGCGCTGACTGTGCTCGACGTCGCGCTCGACATCTGGGAAGGCGTTGAGCTCAGCGCGGTGCGAGCCCAGTCCATCACCTTGAGCGAGCGCTTCATTGCTGGGGTCGAGGCTGCCTGTCCTGGCCTTGAACTCGGCAGTCCGCGCGATCCGGCGGCGCGCGGAAGCCAGGTGTCCTTTCGCCACCCCCATGCCTATGCCGTCATGCAGGCTTTGATCGCCAGGGGTGTCATCGGTGATTTCCGGGCACCCGATTCCATGCGTTTCGGTTTCACGCCGCTCTATCTCGGCGCAGCCGACATCGACAAGGCGGTGGCCGTATTGGCCGAAGTGCTGGACAAAAGGCTGTGGGACACACCGGACTATCATCTCAAGGCAGCCGTGACATGACCGAGCCCTATGATCCGTCTGTCGAAGGCGCGGAAATGTCCTTCGACCGCAAGATGTCCTATGGCGACTATCTGCATCTCGATGAGGTGCTGAATGCACAGAAGCCGCTCTCGGGCGCGCATGACGAGCTTCTGTTCATCATCCAGCACCAGACCGCGGAATTGTGGATGAAGCTTGCCATCCATGAGATGCGCTCGGCTTCGAGAGCACTGCGAAGCGACCAGCTGCAGCCGGCCTTCAAGATGCTGACGCGTGTCGCCCGCATCTTCGACCAGCTCAATTCCGCCTGGGACGTGCTCCGGACCATGACGCCGTCCGAATACAACATCATGCGGCCATCGCTGGGCCAGTCCTCCGGCTTTCAGTCCTGGCAATACCGGGCGATCGAATATCTGGCGGGCAACCGCAACCTGGCCATGCTGCGGCCGCACGAGCACAGGCCGGAAACCCTCGGTCAGCTGGAGAGCATTCTGTCCGAGCCCTCGATTTATGACGAGGCGATCGCGCTTCTCCGGCGCAACGGCTTTGATGTCGGCGACGAACCGCGAGCCGACATCCGTCAGACCAGGACCCTCAATCCGAAGGTGCGGGAGGCGTGGCGGCAGATCTATGCCGATCCCCAGCATCATTGGCCGCTCTATGAACTGGCCGAGAAGCTCGTCGACTTCGAGGATTATTTCCGGCGCTGGCGCTTCAACCACGTCACCACAGTGGAGCGCATCATCGGTTTCAAGCGCGGCACCGGCGGCACCGGCGGCGTTTCCTATCTTCGCCGGATGCTTGAGGTCGAGCTGTTCCCCGAACTCTGGCACGTCCGGTCCGACCTTTAGGCGATGCTGATCGCCGAAGGGAGACGCCTGCGTGCCGAATCTTCACAATCAATGATAATTTGTCCGGACCGTGCGAGCGGGCTGGAGACAAGAATGGACGATTGTGAAGACGCGGCGCATACAAAAGGGCTGTTCCGCGCCTATTTCGGAGGGCCGGAGGGAACGGTTTCCGCCACGTTTCGCAACCTGGCAAAGTCCGATGTCAGACTCCAAGTCGACGAACGTCTCGGCCTGTTCCACGCGTGCTTTGATCTGCCCGCGAAGGAGGGGAAGGGTGCGTGGCGTTTCCTGTCCCCTTCCGAAGGCATATTCGCGGTTCTGACCGACTGCGAATATTTCACGATGCGCCACGAGCGCGTGGCCGCTGAGGGTTTGCTGGAGTTCCATTTTCTCCTTGAGGGGCCGGTCGAGCTCTCCCTTCCCCAGGAACGGGACGCGACCGCTCCGACCAATGTTTCGCTGATCGTCTGTCAGCAGGCGGTGGGCATGGCTTATGACGTTGTCTGCCAGCCCGGAACCTACAAGATGGCGAGTTTCTACGTCAGGCCGGATCTCCTCGAGGAGAGCTTCGGCATGGACGTCTCGCACAGCATGGCACAGCAGTTACTGTCGCCTCGCGAGGGCACAATGGCCATGTCGGAGCAAAAGATCGATCCGGAGTTCCTGCGTCTTCTGCGCGATCTGTTCGAGATCAAGTTCACCGGCCCGCGGGATCTTCCGCTCGCTGCCGCCCGCATCATCGAGCTCCTTGTGCTCTCCGTTGACGCCGTCGATCGCGGCGGCAAGGCGGAGGAGCAGTCGATCGTCTTCACGGCGCGCGAGCTGGCGATGTTCGATCGGGCGCGGGACGTCCTGGCGAGCGACTTCTCCGAATCGCAGACCATTCCAAGGCTCGCCCGAAAGTTGGGTACCAACGCGACCAAGCTGAAGAGCGGATTTCGGCTGCTCTACGGCACAACGATCTTTGCTTATCGCAACCGCCACCGCATGCATTGCGCCATGCAATTGCTGGCGGAAGGCGATACGCCTATCGCCACGGTCGCGCAGGCCGTCGGATTCCGCCATCAGGCCAGTTTCACGTCGGCCTTTCGCGCGCATTTCGGGCTGACACCGAAACAGGCGCGCCAGCGGCTGGTGCCGACAGACATGCCCTGAGCTCTATCGGTCGAGGATTGCAGAAGATCGCTCAGGGGCAATAATCAATCGACATCCAGAGCACCTGTCCGACTGGCATGGCCGGGCTTGTCCCGGCCGTCCCGATCCTATGAGGTAACTTTCCGATCGGGATCACCGGGACGAACCCGGTGATGCCAACGGGCCCCTCAGGTTACTCTTGAATGCCGCTCGGACCTACTCCGTGAATGCGGAGCGCCCGGACCCGAGCGGCCTGTTCGGATCGGGTATGGGGATCGCGTCGATCAGGGTGCGGGTGAATTCATGCTGCGGATTGCGCCAGACCTCGAGTGCGGGCCCTTCCTCGACGATCTTGCCCTTGTACATCATCGCGACCCGATCGGCGAAATTCTCCACCAGCATCAGATCGTGGGTGATGAACAG
Organism: Hyphomicrobiales bacterium; assembly: GCA_930633525.1. Lineage (NCBI taxonomy): Bacteria > Pseudomonadati > Pseudomonadota > Alphaproteobacteria > Hyphomicrobiales > Hyphomicrobiales bacterium. The sequence continues at coordinate 719,791 of CAKNFP010000002.1, read as the reverse complement.
ATAGCTCATGCCGAGATCGCGCTGGAGTTCCCAGAGCAGGTTGATGATCTGCGCCTGGACGGACACATCGAGCGCGGAGACCGGCTCGTCGCAGATGAGCACGGCGGGCCGCAGCGATAGCGCGCGCGCGATACCGATGCGCTGTCGCTGGCCGCCCGAGAATTCATGGGGGAAGCGCCGGCCCCAGTCAGGGCGAAGGCCGACCCGCTCCATCAGTTCAAGCACCTGCCGGCGCCGCTCGGCGGCCGTTCCGACACCCTGCACGTCTAGCGGCTCGCGGATCAGGTCCTCCACGCGCTTGCGCGGGTTGAGCGATGCAAAGGGATCCTGGAAGACGCATTGCATGCGCGGCCTGTGCCGCCGCGCCTCGCGCCGCGACAGGCCTATGAGATTGTTTCCGTCCAGCAGAACCGCGCCGGATGTCGGTTTCTGCAAGCCAAGAATGCAGCGCGCCAACGTCGTCTTGCCGCATCCGGATTCCCCGACGAGCGCCAGGGTCTCTCCGGCATGGAGGTTGAGGCTCACCCCCTGCACCGCGTGGACCGGCCCGCGCGTCGTCGCGAAACTGCAGTGGAGATCGCGCACCGCAAGGACCGGGGTCATGGCGCGAGCTCCTGGAAGGCCGCCGCGTGATGACAGGCGACGCCGTTGACGAATGGCGGATCCTCTCGGCTGCAAGCGTCCGTGGCCAGAATGCAGCGCGGCCGGAAGCGGCAGCCGGACGGCATTTCGGTAATCGCGGGAACGACGCCGGGGATTTCCGTCAGCGGCGGCTCACCCGGCCGGCGCCGCCCGGGGCGCGGCGTCGCGGCGAGGAGGCCGCGTGTATAGGGATGCTGCGGCCGGGCGAACAGCATGCGCGCCGTTGCTTCCTCGACCTTGCGCCCGGCATACATCACGGCAACACGGTCTGCCATCTGCGCCACCAGTCCGAGATTATGGGTAATCAGCAAAATCGCTATTCCCATCGCCTCCTGCAAATCGTGCAGCAGTCGCATAATCTGCGCCTGCACGGTGACATCGAGCGCGGTCGTCGGTTCGTCGGCGATCAACAGGTCTGGGCGGCAGGCAAGCGCCATGGCGATCACCACACGCTGCCTTTGCCCGCCGGAAAGGCGATGCGGATATTCGTGAATGATACGCGCCGGTTCCGGCAGCCGCACCTGTGTGAGCAGATCGACGACGCGCGCTGTCGCTTCGGCGCGGCTTACCGCCTCGTGTTCATGGATGACTTCGGCGACCTGGTCACCGATGGAAAAGACGGGATTGAGGGCCGCCATCGGCTCCTGGAAAACCATGCCGATCCGGCGCCCGCGCACCTTGCGCATGGCCTCGTTGTCGGTGACTGGAAGATCCGCGCCGTCGAAGCGGATCACGCCGCCGTGCTTTTCCAGCCCATCGGGAAGAAGGCCCATGACCGAGAGCGAGGTGAGCGACTTGCCGCATCCGCTCTCGCCGACCACCGCCAGCGTCTCGCCGCGATCGACGGACAGGGACACGCCGCGCAGGAGCCTTGCCTGCGGATTGCCGCGAATGCGGACCTGAAGGTCCTCTATGCTCAGCAAGGGAGCGCCCATCATCCCTTCCTTTGCTTCAGGCGCGGGTTGAGCGCGTCGTTGAGGCCCTCGCCGACCAGATTGAGCGCAAGCGCGGTAAGCAGCAGCGCTACCCCGGGAATGGCGATGATGTACCAGGCGTCGCGCAACTGGCCGCGCCCCATGCCGATCATGGTGCCCCAGGTCAGCACATTCGGGTCTCCGAAGCCCAGAAAGGAGATCGCCGATTCCATCAGGATCGCGGTGGCGACAAGGATGGTGGACATGACGATGATGACCGGCACCACATTGGGCAGGATCTGCGCGAAGATGATGCGCAGGTCGCTCATTCCGGCCACGATGCAGCCATGCACGAAAGCCCGCTCGCGCATGACCATGAATTCTCCGCGCACGAGGCGCGCGACGGCTGGCCAGGATACCGCCGCCAGTGAAAAGATGATGACCGTCACCGACGGCCCGAGAACGGCAACGACAGCGAGGGCCAGCATGAACTGCGGGGTTGTCTGGAACAGCTCGGTGATGCGCATCAGCACATCGTCGGTCCACCCGCCGTAGTAGCCGGCAAAGGCGCCGACCAGGACGCCAACGGTCGCCGCCACGAAGGCCGAGGAAAAGCCGACCAGCAGCGACACGCGTGAACCGTAGAAGAGGCCGGCCGCCATGTCCCGACCAAGACTGTCCGTCCCGAGCAGCATCTCGGGCTCCTGCCCCGGCCATGTCAGGGGAACGCCGACCATCTCGTAGGGATCGGTCGGAAAGACCAGATGGGCCGTTAGCGCCATCATCACGACCGCAGCCAGGAGCAGGATGCCGAGCGCCGTCGTCCAGTTCCGCAGCACAAGCCAGACGTAGTGCATCACCGCAGCTCCACCGTCGGATTGATAACGGGATAGAGCAGGTCCACCACGAGGTTGGCGATGACGACGAAAACCGAACTGAGGACCAGGATCGACAGCAGCAGATTGAGATCGCGCTGCATCATGGCGTCGAACATCAGCCGCCCGATCCCCGGCCAGGAGAACACCGTCTCCGTCAGCACCGCGCCGCCGAGGAAGCCGCCGATGTTCGTTCCCACCACCGTGATCAGCGGCAGCACCGCATTGCGTAGCGCATGGCGATAGGCGACGCGCTGCTCCGAGATGCCTTTGGCGCGGGCCACACGGATGTAGTCGAGGCTCAGCACTTCCAGCATGCCCGCCCGCACCAGCCGGGTGTAGATGGCGAGATAGAAGAAGGCCTGCGTCAGCGCCGGCAAGGCGAGATGCCTAGCGATGTCGAGAAAGCCGGCAAGGCCGCGATCCGGTGCGGTGATGTCGCGCATGCCGCCTGTCGGCGCCCAGCCTAGCCAAACCGAGAAGACGAGGATCATCATCAGGCCGATCCAGAAAGGCGGCGTGGCATAGAAAAGAAGAGCGAGCAGCGAGATCAGCCGGTCCGGCAAGCGGTTGAAATATCGCGCCGCGGTCACGCCGAAGAGAATGCCAACCAAAAGCGCGATGAGGATGCTTGCTGCCATGAGCAGCAGCGTTGCCGGAAGTCTGCTCAGGATCAGCGCGGAAATATTTTCGCCGTAGCGGAAGGAATAGCCGAGGTTGAATGTGGCGATCCGCATCAGGAAAGCCGCGAGCTGCTCCCACAAGGGCCGGTCCAGACCGAATTCCCGCCGGAGATTGGCCAGGTACTCCGCATCCGCAGTCCCGGCTTCGCCGGCCAGCGCGTCGGCCGCATCGCCGGGCGCCAGTTGCAGAAGGAAGAAATTGATGATCGCAATGCCGAGGATCGTCAGCACGGCTTGTAGAATTCGCTTGCCGATGAAGCGGAGCGGCAGATTTCGTCGCGGTGCTGACATCAGGTTCTCGTTCGATCAGGCGCGCCGCATCGAGACGGCTGGTTCGCGCATGCGTCCCCGACTGCGCCTACGGCGGCGCGCTCGTTCGTCAACCTGGGGCCTATGCCAAGAACGCGGCTCCGCCGCATGGGCGCCTGGAGTCGTGAGACGTATTGCCCTGCTGGGATAGCCCGGCTCCGCCTCACCCCAGGCTCAGTGTTGAATAATGGCTGCGCACACCTTCCGGCCCGGTGACGAAATGCTGCACTTTGGCACTGGCGACGGTGACGTAGATCGGCCTTACCAGGGGAAGAATAGGCAGATCCTCCATGGCGATCTGCTGGAACCGCTTGAAGAGTTCCACCCGCTTGCTCGCGTCGGGCTCGACGGCCGCCTTGGACAAGACATCGTCCATTTCCGGATTCTTGTAGCCGGATGCATTCACGAACGGTGTGCCCTGCTTGGCCGCCGCCGAATGGTAGAACCGCTGCAATCCGATGGAGGGATCGGCCGTGACCGACGCGGGAACCATCGAGAGGTCGAAATCATATTCGCCGTAGACCCGCCGGATGAATGTCGGCACATCGGCCGACTGCAGGTCCAGCTCGACGCCGATCCTTCGGAATTGCTGACGCAGGAATTGCCCGGCCCGATCATAGGTGTCACCCGTGGTCGGATAGATGAGCCGGAGCTTGAACCGGGTGCCCTTGGCGTCCTTCTTGTATCCCGCCGCGTCGAGCAGGGCTTCTGCCTTGGCCACATCGAACGGATAGGATGGCACATCGGCACTGTAGAAGTGCGGCAGTGTTTGCGGAATGGGGCCGGTCAGGGGCTGGGCCAGCCCATACCACACCGTCTTCACCATGAGATCCCTATTGAGGGCATGCATGAGCGCCCTGCGCACCTCGGGCTTGGCGAGATGTTCATTGCGCAGGTTTGTTTCCAGCACGTCGAGGCTGTTGTTCATTTCCGTGCCGCGCGTTTCCACCTTGAACGCCGGATTATCCTGGAATTTCTTGACCTCGTTGAGCGGAATCGGCCCGTCACCACCGAGGTTCAACTCGCCGGCCTCGAAAGCTGCGACGCGCGCGCTCGGCTCGGGATAGATCCGCACGATCAGTTTATCGAGGAGTGGCTTGCCCTTGTCCCAGTAGTCGGGGTTCTTTTCCAGGATGATATGGCTGCCGCGCTGCCATTCGACGAATTTGAAGGGGCCCGTGCCGATCGGCGCGTTATTGGCGGGGTTCTTGAGAACTTCGCTGCCTTCATAGACGTGTTTCGGCAGCATCGGCGACTCCCACCCCGCCAGCGCGTAAATCATGGCAGGGGTCGGTTCGCTGAGCCTGATGACCGCGGTGAGGGGATCGGGCGTTTCAACAGCCGTCACCTTGGCAAAGACGCCACGGCCGCGCGGGTGATGCTGCTTGAGGATTTCCATGATCGAATAGGCCACGTCAGCGGAGCTGAAAGGCTTGCCGTCATGCCATTTGACGCCGTCCCGCAATTTGAAGGTCAGGGACAGGCCATCCGGTGCTATGTCCCAAGATGTCGCGAGTTCCGGCTGGGGATTGAGCCCGAAATCGTAGTGGACGAGCCCTTCCGTCATCTTGCCGGAGATCACGGCGACGGGCGACGCCGTGTTGAAGGCGCTCACCATCGCATTCGGCTCGGGATTGATGGTCATGACCAGGGTGCCCGTCGCAGCCAACGCCGCGTTCGGCGTCATGGCGCCGGAGAGCAGAGCAGCCGAACCGAACAGCAGCAATTGACGGCGGTCCATCGTGATTGCGGAATTGGCGTCGTCACTCATCTTACGTTCCACTCTCTTGTCCGCTAGGCAAGCAGCGCGTGCGGATTTTTTCAGGATGGAGTATCGGCGGCCCAATGCGATCTGGCCAGAGCACGACTTTTTTCTTCCGGGCATAGCTTTTTGGAAATCCGTCCATTCGCGGCCGGCTCCATACGGCGTGTGGTTGCGGCCTGACCCAGGTTTGCGACAAATGACCCCAGAGCAGGAGGGATGCAGAAGCGATGCCAGGACACGCCGGGCCGGGAAAAGCCGGGATGACAGGGGCGCAGCTCTTCGCGCGGACATTGAGGCATTGGGATTGCGGCCCCATATTCCATGTGCCCGGTGAAGGGATCCTGGAAGCGCTCGATGCGCTTGCCGATGTTACGCTTGCCGATATCGGGGCGCCGCTGATCTCGTGCCGCCACGAAGCCGGTATGGCTTACATGGCCCAAGCGGCCGGGCATGCGCTCAACAAGCCGGGCATCTGCCTCGCGGGGCGCGCGCCCGGCGCACTCAATTCAGCGCTCGCGCTCCATACAGCCTTTACGGACGCCGCCCCGATGATCCTCATCATCGGCCAGCCGTCCATGCGTCAGTCGGGTCGCGAGCCGTTCCTCGACAACGACTTCTCACTCGCTTTCGCCCCTGTCGCGAAGTGGATCGGAACCTGCTCCGACGCGGCCCGCCTGCCCGAAATGCTCTCGCGGGCCTGGGCAACGGCCATGACCGGACAGCGCGGCCCCGTTGTCGTCGCTGTCAACGAGGACGTTTGGGCGCAATCCGTGGACGCGCCGGTCCTATCCCCGCCGGCCATCGCGCGGCCGCGCGTACCCGCTGCCGACGCCGATGCCATTGCGGCGATGCTGGCCGGGGCGAGCAATCCCGTCCTTGTCGTCGGCGGCACCGGATGGTCGCAGGCCGGCGTGGCTGCACTGCAAACCTTCGCGCTGACATCAGGCCTGCCGGTGGTGACATCCTATCGTCGGCGCGATCTCATGCCCGCGGATCATCCCTGCTTCGCCGGCGAGTTGGGCATAGGGGCCGACCCGGCTGTACTCGATGCGGTCGCGCGGGCTGATCTCGTCATCGTGGCGGGCATGCGGCTTGGGGAAATCAACACGTTCGGCGCTGGGGTCTTCGAAGGCTTTCGCCTGCTCGCGGCGCCGCAGCCGGCCCAGACGCTGGTCCACGTCCATCCAGACGCCAGCGAGCTCAATCGCGTCTATCGCGCCACGTTGCCCGTTTGCGCCGAGGCCGAGATGCTGTTCGAGCCGCTTGGCCAATCGCTGTCTGCGCATAGCCTGCCTGACTGGTCGCACTGGCGGAGCGCGCTGCGTGCCGCGCGGGAGGCATTTGCCGTCGGCCGGCCGGGCAAGGGGCCGATTGACATGCGCGAGATCTGTCGGGTTCTGCGCGCGGCGCTGCCGGCGGACGCCATGCTCACGGTTGGAGCCGGCGCCTATGCCCACTGGCCGCAGCGGTATTTCCCACACTCCGTCTACGGCACGCAGCTTGGGCCCAAGAGTGGAGCCATGGGCTACGGATTGTCAGCGGCGATCGGCGTGCAGGCTTCCTGCCCGGGGCGGCGCGTCGTCGCGATGGCGGGCGACGGCTGCTTTCTGATGCATGGTGAGGAACTCGCCACTGCCGTGCTGCACAAGCTCCCGGTGATTGTGATCGTCGTCAACAATAGTAGCTACGGCGCGATCGCGGCCAGCCAGAGCAGGCATTTCGGCCGCACGGTCGGCACGGATCTGTCGCCCGTCGATCTCTCGGCCTATGCGCGGGCCTTCGGCGCGGATGGCTTCCGGGTCGAGACCACTGAGGCCTTCGCGCCTGCCCTCGCATCGGCTTTGTCGGCGGACGGCCCCGCGCTGATAGAACTGATCACCGGGCCGGAGGCGCTGCGGCCGTGAGCGGGCAGCGCATCATCGTCATCGGCGCTGGCGTTGCCGGGCTTGTCGCGGCGCGCAGGCTTGCGCGCGCGGGTCATAGCGTGCGTGTGCTGGAGGCTGGTGAGACGCCGGGAGGGCGTGTCGGCGACCGGCAGGTTCGAGGCATCCGATTCAATGCCGGCGCCCGTCTTCTCTATGCCTTCAGCCAGCCCTTCAACCGCCTGCTCGATGAAATCGGCCTGATGCCGGCGCTGATCCCGATACGGCGTCTCTCGGCCGAATGTGTAGGCTCGGATGGGCGCTGGACGGTCGAGCTGATGCCTGGGGTGAAGAGCCTCTTCACCCCAGGCTTGTCGTTGACCGAACGGCTGCGTTTCGTGTCCTTCGGCCTCCGCGCGCTCGCCGCACGCGCCCATACCGACCCCGACGATGCCGCGTCTGCGCTTGCGCAGGATGACGTCACCCTTGCCGCCTACATCCGTCAAGCCCTGGGTGCGGGTGTGCTCGAGCGTATGATTGAGCCTGTCTTCCGGGGCACACGCAGCTGGAACACCGAGGACGTCTCGGCCGCCTTTTTCGCGTCGGTCACGCCGCATATGGTCGGGCATGACACCGTCCACGTGCTCGCCGGTGGCATGGGGAAGCTCCCGACGGCCCTCATGGCCGGGCTGACCGTGGACTGCAATACCCGGGTTGTGACGGTCGAGACGCCGATCGTCGGGCCCTGTCGTGTTCATGCGCAGCAGCAGGGCGAAGCGGTGCTGCATGAGGCCGACGTGATCGTCTGCGCGACTGAAGGCTCGCTCGCCGCCGCGCTCTTTCCCTATCTCGAGGAAGAAGACCGCAGCTTCCTTGCCAGCGTGCGTTATAACGCTCTCGGCATCGTCCATTACCAGCTTGGCTGCCAGGTGGCGCCGGCCATGAATTTCTTCACCCGCGACGCGTCGGGCCCGCTGGCCACATGGCAGCAGGTTCCGGGCAATGAGGCGATAGGACAGGCCCCGCAGCTTTATGCCCAGTTATCACCGGAGGCGGTGGATGAGGCGTTGCGCCGGGGCATGACTGACAGGCTCGATAACCTGGTGAAGGAACGCGTGCTGGCTCTTTATCCGACTTTGGAGCGTGATTGCGTCGACATCCACAACCAGTGGATCGCGCGTAAGCTGCCGGTCTTCTATCCCGGCTATACCAGCACCGTCGTTAGCTTTCGCAACCGCCAGTCAGCGGCGCGGCGCCGGGTCTATTTCTGCGGCGACTACCTCGCGCAATCGCTGGTCACGGGCGCAGCGGCAAGCGGCGAGCGCGTCGCCGCGGACATCGCCCGGCACTGGTCTTGAGATGCTATTCGGTTTGGGCTGGCCTCGGCCGTAGACCCTCACCCTGTCCCTCTCCCAATCGGGAAAGGGGACGCTAGCGGGTAACCGCGTGACCGGCTTTGGGCGTGGATGTTGCCGTCTTTCAAGACGGCGATTTGGCGGCGTCCCCTTCACCACAACCCGCACTCGCCCACGATACGCGAGATGAATCGTAAGCGTTCCCTCTCCCGATTGGGAGAGGGACAGGGTGAGGGATCGCCCCTAACCTGAAATCCCTTGGAGCCCCAAGCCCACAACCTCCAGGCCGCGCTTGACGACGGCTACGCGCCATTCGGCCTCATCAGGACAATAGGCGTGAAGCATCGTGGCTTTGACCGCAGCGGCGCGAGGGTTCGACGCGCCGCCATTCAGGTGGAGCCAGCCATCGAAGCGAACGGCGTCGCGTACCACCCGTTCCGATCGTGTCCCGAACTCCAGCCCGATCGGTGTCCAGACTGGCCAGGGTGCCGCGCGCTTGTAGCCATCCAGAATGGAGGCGGCGCTTCCGGCATAGTCGGTTTTCGGGCTCTTCGTATGGGCCACATTGCCGTACCAGGCGCTGCAACGCATACCCTCTTCGCTGTCCGGCGCCATGCCGCTGAGGCATTCCCCGAAGCCAAAGGGGCCAAGCCCCGTGTGTACGTCGATCAGCCCGCAGATCTCGGCCGAGCGCAGATGCTCCTCCGCGATGCGCTGGACCGTGCGCGCCGACCAGGAGGGCGTCAGGCCGCCATAATAGAGACCCTCAGGGTGTGAATATTGGCCGAGCTTGATGGCCGAGCGCAGCGCTTGGTCGCCCTTTTCCTGCCTGTAGGCTTCGAGTTTCGCATCGGAAGCGGCGAGCGCCTCCTCGGAGAAATCAGCCGGAATGACGACATCGGCGATGTCCCGATAGCCGGGGTTGTCGAGGTTGCCTGCCTCGTCCCAATCGATGAAATGCCGGTTGAGATCGATATTGTCCTCGTTGAAACGACGGTTTGAGGCAAAGCCCCAGGGATTGATGGCGTGGACGAGCAAGAGCGCCACCTCACCATCCGCAGGCAGTTCAATCCCCTCCAGTGCCGCGAGCTGAATGGCGGAGCCGGCATAGCCCTCCACCCCATGCAGAGCCGATTCCAGGATCAGCACCCGACGCGCCGATACGGGGCCGATGCGCGCCACGTCGGTGAACAGGGCCTCGCCGGCTGGTCCGCGCGACGGGTTGTCGTAAGTTGCGATGGCGATGTGTCTTTCCTCTGCCCCCGCAAGGAAACGCTGCCGAGCCTCGGAATAATCTTTTGAAAAATAGCGTTCCATGCTGGACTGCTCCCTTCTTGCCCCCTTCGACATTCTAAGTATAAGCAGGGGAGCGCAAGTAATGTGGCTTACGGAGGGAACAAAGGCATGAAGAATCGACTCATTCGGTCCACGCGCTTCCTGTTCCTCATCCCACTCGTCCTGACTGCCGCAACGGCGTGGGCGGGTCAAGCTGACGATACGCTTCGGGTTGCCGTTTCTCGCGAGACGGATTTCGTAGATTCCATCCACACCAGCAGCGCTGATTCCGACCTCTTCGGAACCATCATCTTCGACACGCTGATCTACGCGGATCGCGCCACCGGGGAGTTCAAGCCGCTGCTCGCATCGTCCTGGAAGTGGACGGATGACAGAACGGTCGAGTTCAAGCTGCGTGAAGGCGTGAAGTTCCAGAACGGCGAGGCCTTCAACGCCGACGACGTCGTTTTCACCTTCCGCCAGCTCATGGACATGGACAACAAGTTCCGCCAGCAGCAGCAGGATTTCGGCAATATCGCCGCGGTCGAGAAGATCGACGACTACACGGTGAAGCTGACGTTGAAGCAGCCGGAGCCGACGTTCGAGAACGTGCTGGCTTCACGCGTCGGCATCTGGCCTAACGAATATACTGCAGCCAACGGCCATATGATCCATGCGACCAAGCCCGTCGGCACCGGACCCTACGCGCTGAAAAACATGCAGAAGGGTTCTTCCTACACGCTGGTCAAGAACAACGATTATTTCGGCGGCCCGCGCCCGAAGCCGACCATCGGGACGATCGAAGTCCGCGTCATTCCGGAGACCCAGACCCAGATCGCCGAACTCATGTCGGGCGGGGTCGACATGGCGTTTTCGCTGAGCGCGGCGGATACGATCGCCCTGCAGGGCGCGCCGGGCGTCGTCGTCCAGACGGGGCCGGCCACCCGCATGTATTTTCTCAGCATGAATGTCGCGGCTAAGGAGAACAATCCGCTCGGCAATGCCGATGTGAGGCGGGCCATCTCCTACGCGGTCAACAAGCCGGAGATGGTGCATGGTCTCGTCAGTCCCGATGCGGCCGTGCTGGCGACAGACTGCAATCCCTCGCAACGCTTCTGCATCACCGATGTAAAGCCGGTCTATGACTTTGATCGTGAGAAGGCCAAGGCCCTGATGAAATCGGCCGGTTATCCCGACGGCTTCGCCGTGACCTTGATGGCGGAGGCAAGCCTGCGCCCGATCGGAGAGGCGCTGCAGGGGTATCTGTCGGCGATCGGCATCAAGGTCAATCTCGAGACCCTGCCGCTTCCGGCCTGGCGCGAACGCTATATCAAGGGCGAGTCGCAGATGAGCATCGTCGGCTGGGGAAGCGGTGTGTCGTCGCTCGACATTTCCAACTCGCTCGGCATCTTCTTCAACGGATCCTCGACCGACTACGTCAAGGACAAGGACATTGCCGCGTGGAACGCGACCGCGTCGCGCACCATGGACAAGGCTGAACGGGAAGCTCTCTACCGGAAGACGCTGACGCGGATCAACGAGGAGGCCTATGTCCTGCCCCTTTACGGTGCGGTCGCGACCTACGTGACTTCCGATCAGGTGAAATTCGCGGTGCCAGCCATCGACTTTCCCGATATTTCGCTTGCGGCCTGGGCGAAGTGAGGCGGCTAGCGGGCTGAGGAGATGTGGCGCTTCATACGCAGCAAGGTGATCGTTTCACTTCTCGTGATGCTGACAGTGTCGCTGGCGGGCTTTGCGCTGCTGCATCTCTCCGGCGATTTGGCTGCCACGCTCGCCGGAGAAAATGCGAGTGCCGCGCAGATAGAAGCCGTCCGCCGCCAGATGGGTCTCGATCAGCCACTGCTCGCACAATATGCGCAGTGGCTGGCTGGCGCGTTCCGCGGGGACCTCGGAGAATCCTTCTTCAGCCGCGAGGCCGTGCTGTCGCTGTTCCTGGCCCGCATTGGCACCACTGCCATTCTCGCCGTCGGCGCACTGATCCTGGCGATCGTGGTGAGCCTGCCGCTGGGCATGCTGGCGGCGCTCCACCCCAATTCCTGGCTCGATCGCCTGGTCAGCGCTCTGGCGCTCGCCGGTCAGGCCGTACCGAGCTTCTTTCTGGCTCTGATGATGGTGAGCTTGTTCGGCGTCACCCTGCGCTGGCTACCGATCTCAGGCTCCACCACACCGCTCCACTTTGTCATGCCAATTACGGTTCTGGCGATCGGCGCCATCCCGGCCCTGATGCGGATGACGCGTTCAGGGATGCTGGAGGTGCTCGACCAGGACTATATCCGCACGGCACGCTCCAAGGGCGTGTCGGGCGTACGTATCATGGTCCGGCATGCGCTGCTCAATGCGATCCTGCCGCTCATCTCGTTGTCCGCGGTGCAACTCGGCGCCCTGCTTGGGGGATCGGTGATCGTGGAGTCCGTCTTCGCAATCGATGGGATCGGCCTCCTCACCTACCGTTCGATCCAGCGAGGTGATTTTCCGGTTGTCCAGGCGACGCTGATGTTCGTGTCGGTGAGCTATATCGTCCTGACCCTCCTCGCCGACGTCCTGAACGCCTGGCTCGATCCCCGGCTGCAGCAGCGGCGGACGGGCTGATGGCCGAAACCTACGTCCCCCCTCTGCCTGAGCGGCGCCTGCGGCTACGCCGGGCGCTTCGCCACGGCGGCTTTGTTTTCGGCGCGGCCATTCTTCTCATCACGCTGGCTGTGGCGATCTTCGCGCCCCTGATCGCGCCCTATGATCCGATCGCTCAGAACCTGTCCGGCCGCCTGCTGCCGCCCTCCTGGATGCAGGGTGGCCGGCCAGATCATCTGCTCGGCACGGACCATCTGGGGCGGGACTATCTCAGCCGGCTGCTATACGGCAGCCGGATCTCGTTGATCGTCGGCTTTTCGACCATGCTGATCTCCGGGATCATAGGCTCGACGCTGGGCTTCATCGGCGGCTATTTCGGCGGCAGGGTCGACGATGTCGTCACCTATATCATCAACAGCCGCCTCAGCATGCCGGGCCTTCTGGTGGCTCTCGCGGTTATCTCGCTCGTTGGTGGCTCATTGCTGACAATCGTTCTCGTGCTGGGGCTGTTGTTCTGGGATCGCTATGCCGTGGTCGTGCGAACCGCGACGCAACAGGTGCGCAGCGCCGATTTCGTAGCGGCCGCCAAAGTGGCGGGCGCCTCCGCTCCATCGATCATCTGGCGTCAGATACGGCCGAATGTCTTTCACCACATTCTGGTCATCGCGACGCTTGAAATGGCGATGGCGATCCTGAGCGAAGCGAGCTTGTCCTTCCTCGGCCTTGGCATTCGCGCACCGACGCCCTCCTGGGGGTTGATGATAGCCGAGGGACGGACCTATCTGTTTGCCAAGCCTTATCTCGTCTGGATTCCGGGCATCGCGATCTTCCTGCTCGTCCTCGCGACCAACCTGCTGGGCGATGGCCTGCGGGATTTGTCCCAGCCGCAGCGACGCAGGTGAGCGGCTATTCCGGCTCGCGTGCCGTCACGCCTCAATGCCTCGCGGCCGGCTCCAGGCAGTCAGCGGACCGATAAGGCGACCATATTCGAGCTCGGGCGCGCCGTAGGCGTCGGCCGCAAATGCCTCAAGGGCCTTTCGATCGCGAACGATCACGCGGCCCCTGTCGGCGTGAATGAAACGGTTGCCTTCCAGGACGTGGAGCGCCGTCGTGACACTCGCACGCCTCACGGCCAGCATGATCGCCATATACTCGTGCGTGAGTGCGATCTCTCCGTCATCCACCCGATCGAGACACATGAGAAGCCAACGCGCCAGTCGCTCCTCGACGGTATGAACTGCATTGGAGAGGGCTGTCTGTGCTGTCTGGATCCACATTGCATGCGCGAAACGGCTCATAATCTGCCGAACCCTCGGCCGACTCGCCAATAGCTCGCGCAACACGCCACTCTCGATTCGTAACCCGTGTCCCTCGACCTGCATGATAATTTCCTGGGAGCTTATCGATACATCCAAGGCGAAAGCCACGGGCAGAACACCCTCACGGCCGACCAATCCTGTCTCCGCCTTTTGTCCTTCAGGGGAATGGGCGACAATGGACCCAATACCCGCTTCGAGAAAGTAAGCATGCGCCATCTCCTGCTGCGCGCGGGCTATGAGGTAACCCTTGGGCAGAGCGATCGGGAGAAGATGCGGAGCAAGCGCAAGAAAGTCATCGTGAGGAAGCAGTGAGAGAAGACGATTGCGTGTCTCCGATTGCTGCATCGCCATTAAAAATTCCTTATATTCGTGAACGAAAAGCATTGGGAGGTTCATCAATCCGTGGTGCCTCAATTCCTTGGTGGAAGTCATTCGAGGAGGGCCCGCTGTCGCCTCAACACTATTCGCTAGACGGGTTTTTGCTTTTTTCGAAGACGGCTCGCTCCCACGAATATGCGATTTCGCAGCATGCCTGCCATGTACAGCATCTACTGGATAATCTTGATTCTGCACGCTAAGTACCCCTAGCTGGTATCGGGATAGGGGCCCCACGGGATGAATGAAGACGACATACGCTATTGGCGGGCGAATGCACATTTCAATGCCTTGCTTGCCAACGCGCTCCACGCTGTTGTCGTCATCTTGCTGCAACGATCAGCCGGCGCTCCTCATTTTCCCGAGCAGTTCGACGACATCGCGCGAGAGGTGATAAAGGGCATCAAGAACTTTCAACCGATCACACCTCTGCCTGTTGAGGATGAAGCCGAGGCAGCCAGGGAGGCGATAGAATATCTCGAACGGCGGTTTGCTGAATTGAGGCGGTCCCTCGGGTAGGCGGCCTTACGGATGGCATGGCCTCCTGAAGGTTCCGACCGGCAGTGCGGCGAAGGAGGTTTGGACGGGCCCTCGCTTCGTCATGAGGCAATGACCTCGACTGCTACCCAAGCCAGCATGGCAAGCGTCAATCCCGCGATCAATACCGTCAAAACAGGCCGATCAAGAAAGCCTTGACGCGCCTCGACAGGTGTTTGCACGGCGGGATCACCACTTGAATGGTCATCGGCGCGCATAGGGGGGATGGGGTCACCACCCTTGAGATCTTCGGATTGGCTCTTCGCGCGCAGTTCAGCGTCTTTTTCCATAGAATGTCTCCTAACTCTCCTGCGCCGGTGAAGCTTTCCGCCCCAAGAGCACGTGGAGGCCGTCGAAATTCGAACGGGCCTCCCCACTGCAACTGGCACTCATCTTCAGTTCAAGCCTTGCACATGGAAAGGTTGCGACTTTAACTCCTCATGCACCAAAATGGGGAGATTTGCATCGTCGAAAATATCGACTTCGGTCTTCACTGATCGTTCATTCATCAGTACGAACACGAGTCCGCAGTATTCGTTCCGACAAACGGTGAAATTTTATTATCATGCCTGCGAGCGAGGACCTGCGCCGGGCGCTTTAGTTCCGTGCATCCGGCCTTTAATCCGTCATCCAGTCGTGTTTAACCTCCCGATATCCGAGCATCCGGTGTTTGACCAGCTTGGAACATCCAGTGTGGGGAGCCGTTGATTCCTGGACATGACAGGTCAGCATGCGCCCATGCGCCCATGCGCGCCAACTGGAGCTTTGCTGGGACCCTGCGGTGCAAGCACGGCGGGAACCGACATTCGGTCGGTCGCTGCCTATTCCACGAGATAGTGCGGTCTGTCGTACCAGATCCATTCGATGCTCTCGATCGGTACGAAGGTCTCGATATCGATGGTGCGGGTGCTTTCCAACGCAACGGCCTCGAGCTCATCGTCTTCCAGCACGACGTACTCGTCATCGCCCTGCGGATAACCCCTGACCGCCTCGTCTTCATCGATAGGCTTCCCACTGCCTGAATCGATATAGCGGCTGACGACCCGGTTTCCGGTCTTGCGATTGAGCGTATGGAACCGCACCTTCTCGCTCTCTGAGAGAGCGGGTGTCATCGACACGGAGCAGGTGACGAGCGAGAGCTTGAGATAACCTTTCCAGAAGGAGCGTTGGGCCATCATGTATACCTCCGACGGCTCAATCGCTCTCGGGCTTCGTGGTTCCATGGAACGCGCCTTCCAACGGTCGTTATGGTTCACTCGCTCCGTCCGTCGCGCGAACGGGAGGTCCCAGGAACTCGACGTTCCAGCGCTGGCCAAAGGCGCTCAGGCGCGCCGGGTCCGGCATTCCGTACTCCATGACTTGTCCGAGCTCGGCGAAGAAGCGGCTGGCGTCAAGGGCCGGCATTATCATGACGAGCTGCCGCGCGGGCCGGCTCGACACGTTGACAAAGCCATGGGCTGCACCACCCGGGATGCTGACGATATCACCTTCTTCGGCGAAGAAACGACGGCCATCGACTTCGTAGAGATAGCGGCCTTCGATAACGCGGAATATCTCGGCTTCCGGATGGCGATGTCTGGGCGGTCCGGCGTTTGGCGCGTTGATCGTCTCGATGATGCAGACCGCGCCAGCACTCGCGTCAGGAGGCATGCGAACGAAGAGATCGAGCCCTATGGCCGGGATCTTGATCGGCATCTCTGTCCCGCGAGAATGGAGAAAGGCTAAGCTCATGGATGACCCTCACGTCATATTGGTCACGAGATAACCAGGGCATTGTCATCCGACAGCGGAGCCGGGTCCAGTTGCGCCGCAGTTGCCGAAGGCGAACTACCTCCGTCTGCGACTAAGCCGCGCGCTTACTCAGACGGCAAGAATCTGTTCCGCCGTCTCTTCGTCTGTCACAAAGACCGTCGCTAGCCTTCGAGCCAGGGCAGCCCGCAGCGCGAGAACCTTGCCGGAGCCCGCGCCGGTCAGGATGACCTCCGGCACGGCGGCGAGATCGTCGAATCCCAGCCCGATCTGCCGATGGTTGAGCGCGTGGTCGATGACTTGCCCGGTCGCGTCGATGAAGGTGCCGAGAACGGCGCCGACCGCGCCGAGTTCCCGCAGGGCCTTCGCCTCGGCAGGACTGATGTAGCCATAGCCGACGAGACCGCCGTCGTCGGTGATGCGGCTTGCGGTGAGGATCGCGAGGTCGCAAGCCGCAGCGCGGCGCATGACAGCCTCGACCATCGGTAGGCGCATGAACAGCTCATATTCCTGGACCGTGCGGGCATAACTCGGCGCCGCGAGCTGGTAGCAGCTGGCCTGCAGGGTCAATGCGAGCCGCGCGACCGTCTCATAGGGCGCCATACGGCCTTCCGCCGACAGACTTCCTTTCAGGGAGACGACAGCCATATCCGGCATCACCGCGGGCTTGAGCCCCTGGAACATGGCGTGAGGTGAGCGCCCGTGGTGCACGCCCACGGTCATGCCGTTGGCGAGCCGGCGGTTCAGATAGCTGCCGAGCGCATGGCCGACGACCACGTCGATCTGATCCGGTTTCGACGGAGTCGGCGCCAGCACGACTTCGCGCAGCCCGAAGGCCGCACGCAGGCGTCCCTCACAATCGGCACTGGTGCGAAAGGGAGAGGTGATGTCGATACGCACCATGCCCTCGTCCCGCGCCGCGGCGAGCAGACGATTAACGCGCATGCGGCTGATGCCCAGGGCAACCGCAATATCCTCCTGCTTCAATCCCTCGATGAAATACATCCAGGCGACGCGAGTGGCGAGCTGCAGCCGGCTCTCTTCGCCGGCCGCGAGAAGCAGCGCGTCTCCGCGGGCTGGCTCATGATTGTCTCTTTCCGGGCGTGTCATCGGGAGACCGGTTGCTCCGGCCCTGCCGCCGCCGAACCATACTCATTGGCGTAAATATAGGATTCATGGCGGAACAGCATGTCGCGTCCAACGAGTTGTTGCCGAATGCCGCGTTCGCTCAGGCGAATGTCCACGAAGCCGACCTCGCGCAGGCCCCACATTTTCACCTCCGGAGGGTGATTGACGGCGCTCGTGGCGGGCGCCCAGATGTGGACGACGCCGTTGATGCCAAAGGAGCGGTACTGGTGCTTGTGACCGCAAGCGACGAGCTTCAGCGATTTGTCGGCAAAGGGGCGCAGCAGGCGTTGGCGCGCCTCGGGATCTAGGCAATCCGAGGTGACGCTCGCCTCCGAGGGATGATCCATGAACAGCGGCTTGTGGACGAAGAGCGCGATCGGCCGCTCGCGCGGGATCTCAGCCAATGTCCGCGCCAGCCATTCGCTTTGCTCCTCCTCGGCGGACAAACCATCGGAGTTCAGAATCTGGGCATTGACGCCTATCGCCGTCCACTGACCACAGGTTTCATGCCAGTAGTCTGGTCCGAACAGATCAAGCCAGCGCTGCCGTCGTTCAGCATCGACTGATTTGGCCATGCCTCCGGACACGACGTTGTCGCCGATATCGTGGTTGCCCGGAATGACCCGCCAGGGCACGCTGATGCGGTCGAGTTGGCGCCGCGCGAAAACGAGATCGTCGACCACATCGGGGTCCGACAAAGCGACATCGCCACTGACCACGACGAGGTCAGGTTTCTCGGCGTGAATCCACTCTAGCGTGATCTCCCAATTGTCCTGATAGCGCGCGCGTGTGCCGCTCAGGTGCAGATCCGAGACCTGAACGATACGAAAATCCTGTGCCATGTTTGCTAAATCCGTTGTCAAAGATTGATCGCGACGGACAAGTCCGTCACCTGCCACGCCGCGTCGGTACGGCTGAACGCGAGGGGCGCGGCGTTTCGCACGAGGTCGTCGGAAATCGTCACGCCGAGCATGAGACCGAGCACGCGCAGGACACCGCCATGGGCCACCAGCAAGGATGAGGACGCGTCGAGATGGCGTCCGAGGGCGCGTGCTATGCGGCCGGCAAACAGGTCAAGGGTCTCCATGCCCTCGGTATCCCGGGACCAAAGCCCCTGGATCGCCGGCCCGCCCTCGAACGGACCAAAGCCACGTTCGCGCAGGTCCGGATCGAGCAGAAGCGGCAGGTCAAGGCGGCTCGCCACCGTCTGGGCCGTCGCGCTGGCCCGCGAGAGATCGCTCGAGATGATACGGTCGATGGATCCATGGCCGAGGAGAAGTTCGGCGGCCGCGACAGCCTGATCGCGCCCCACCGCGTCCAGCGGAATATCGGTATGGCCCTGAACGATGCGTCGCAGATTGTAGGCGGTGCGGCCGTGGCGCAGGAACAGAAACCTTGAGATCGATGGGTCAAGCTTCAACCGGCGGACGGAGATGGGGGCTAACGCGTTCATGCGGCGAGTTCCATGCTGGAGGCGATCCTGCTTCCCGTCGACGGGTCGAACATGTGGGTCTGACCGATCGGCCAATCGAATCCGACGTTTTCGCCGATGCGTGGCGCCAGGTGCCGCGCGACGCGGGCGACAAGCCGCTCGGCGCCGACATCCCCGTGCACCAGGCATTCCGAGCCGATCATCTCGACCTGGTCGACGCGAAAGGCCGCGTCGTCGTTTCCTCGGAGTTCGCGAAAGGCGATGTCTTCCGGTCGAACCCCCACTTTCAGGCCTTTAGCCGGCGAGGCTGCATCGACCATACGGCCAAGGGCCCAGGCCTGGCCGTTCTCGACCGCACCGCTGACGAGGTTCATGGGCGGTGCACCGATGAAGGCGGCGACGAAGATCGTCTGCGGCCGTTCGAACAGCTCCTCCGGCGTTCCGATCTGCTGGACGCGGCCATCACGCATCACCACGATGCGGTCCGCCATGGTCATCGCCTCGATCTGGTCGTGCGTAACGTAGACGGAGGTCACGCCCAGCCGGCGCTGGAGGGCGCGGATCTCGCCGCGCGCCGAGGTGCGCAATTGCGGGTCCAGGTTCGAGAGCGGCTCATCGAACAGGAAAACGCTCGGATTACGGATGATGGCCCGGCACACGGCGACGCGCTGGCGTTGCCCACCGGAAAGCTCCCGGGGGCGGCGATCGAGCAGATGCACGATGCCCATCATCTCCGCCGAGGCCCTGACACGCTGGGCGAGCTCGGCCTTGGGCACACCGCGCAGACCGAGGGAAAAGCCGATGTTTTCCGCGACGGTCATATGCGGATAGAGCGCGTAGTTCTGGAAGACCATGGCCATGTCACGGGCCTTGGGCGGATCTGCGGTGACGTCCCGCGGGCCGAC
Organism: Hyphomicrobiales bacterium; assembly: GCA_930633525.1. NCBI lineage: Bacteria > Pseudomonadati > Pseudomonadota > Alphaproteobacteria > Hyphomicrobiales > Hyphomicrobiales bacterium. Next base: position 700,077 of record CAKNFP010000002.1, on the reverse strand, counting down.
CCAGATATGGCCGTCGGTCACATCCTCGAGGCCCGCCAGCATGCGCAGGGAAGTCGTTTTCCCGCAGCCGGAAGGGCCAACGAAGACAACGAACTCGCCGTCGGCAATGCTGAGATCGAGCCTCTCGACAGCGACGAAATCGTCGAAAACCTTGCGGATGCCCGCAAATCTGATGGAGGCCATGGTCTATCCTTTGATGCCTACGGAGACGAAGGTGTTGATGATCTGTCGCTGGAAGAGGACGAAGACGGCGACCGCCGGCAGGCTGATCAGCGTGACAGCCGCCATGAGAGGCCCGAGGTCGTCGCCGCGTTCCGCGTCGAGGAAACGGCGCACGCCGATCTGCGCGGTCATGGCGTTCTCGGTTTCCGTCACGACCAACGGCCAGAAGTATTCATTCCAGCAGTCGACGAACAGGACGATGGTCAGCGCCGCCATGACCGGCTTGATGTTCGGCAGGACGATGGACCACAGGGTGCGCAATTCGCTGGCGCCATCCATGGAGGCGGCGTCGTAGAGCTCGCGCGGGAAGGACAGGAGGTGCTGGCGGAGCAGGAAGACCGCCAGCGGCATGGCGAGGTTGGGCACGATCAGCGCCGCCCAGCTGTCAAACCAGCCCAGTTTGTTGACGAGCAGATACACGGGCAGGAAGGTGAGCTGGTGCGGGATCATCATCGCGCCGAGCACCAGCGCGAAGACGAAGGCGCGACCGCGGAATGTATAGCGCGCGAAGGCATAGGCCGCGAGCAGCGCGATGATGAGCTGGCCGGTGACGCGCAAGGCTGTGGTTGCAGCGCTGTTGAAGAGATATGCGCCGAAGGGGAGCTTGTCGAACACCTCGCGGTAGTTTTCGAATGTCGGATTGAGCGGCCAAGGATAGCCCGCGTAGATCTCATTCGCGGGCTTGAACGAGGTACCCAGCACAAGCAGCAGCGGCAGAGCGACGGACAGCCCTGTAATGAAAAGGATGATCTGCCCGGTGGCGGCCCAGGGCCGCGACAATTTCATCATGGGGGTGGCCTCAGGAATAATGCACGCGTTTTTCGATCACAAGGACTTTGAACACAGTCAATGCGCCGAGGAATACGAATAGAATGACTGTCCCGGCGGCGGAGTACCCGACATTGAAGCTCTGGAACATGTATTGATAGACAACGTAGAACAGGTTCGTGGTCGCATTCAGCGGACCACCTTCGGTCATGACGTCGATCGGTGTGAAAACCTGCTGGATGGTAAAGACCACCGTCGAGATCAGCACGAAAAAGATGGTTGGCGAGAGGAGGGGAATGATGAGCCGCCGCAGGACAGTCCAGTCACCGGCGCCATCGAGGCGCATGGCCTCGATATAGTCCCGCCCTATGCTCGACAGGCCAGCCAGATAGAGAAGCACATTGAAGCCGATGAGTTTCCAGGCGCCGACGCCGATAATGACGTAGATCGCGGTGCCGACATCGGACAACAGCGCCGGCATCTGCAGGCCGAAGGGGCGGATGAGGGATTGGAACAATCCCATCACCGGATTGAGCAGCCATATCCACACGATGGAAACGACGACAAAGCTGAGCAAAGTTGGCAAAAAAAGAAGCGATTTGTAGATATTCGCGGCGCGATCACCAATTGTCCAGATGAAGACCGCCAATGGAATCGGTAGGAGAACCTTCAATGGAATTGAAACGAATACGTAGATCAACGAATTGATCGCCGCATCGTGAAACTGACTGTTGTCGAGAACCCCCCGGAAATTACTCAGGCCGACAAAGCTCGCGGGCGCATTGGTATTGAGCTTCATGAAGCTCAGATAGACTGTATCGATCAAGGGCCAGTAGGTGAACAGCCCGAGCAAAACGATGAAGGGCGTGAGGAAGAGGGCAGGCCTTACGTCGAAACGTCGGCGGCGCCGTGTCGGCCGCGCATCGGCAACGGCGGCGATATCGATCGCGTTGGTCATTGGCGTATCCGCGAAGGTGGGACCGTGTCGGCTCGCGCCGGCAACGCTCCTCGATGGACTGTGATGGTCGGCCGGCCCATCGATCGCGACGGCCGACCACTCAGTGCGTGGCGGCGCTAGCTGCCCTGGGCGATCAGCCGGGTGATCTCGGCTTGCGCGGCTGGCACCAGCTCTGACGCCGGGGCTTTGCCCTGCCAGAGCGCCTGGACCATGTTTTCAAGAACGATCTGGATCTCGACGACACGGCTGCCGGGCCAACGGGCCGTGGCGACGAGGTCATCCATCTGCGAGACAGCGACGCCCCAGCGCGGTTCCTTGGCGACCGCTTCCTTGATGATCTCGGCCTGCTGCGCGCCGGGGGCGATCGGCAGATAGCCTGATTCAACGGCCCAGCGATTGCTGACCTCCGGTTGCATCAGATACGCGAGGAACCGGAACGTGGCCTCACGGCGCTTTTCGTCCTGTGAGAATACCATCAGCGCCGCGCCGGAATTTGGAACACGCCGCGGCTTGTCATTCCAGGTCGGGTAATGGCCAATGCCGAGTTCGAAGACGCCCTCGGTGCTGCGCTTGGCGCCCTGGAAGCTGGCGACCGAGGTCACCATCATGCCGATCTGGCCGGCCATGAAGAGCGAGGTATTCTCGCGCTCGGTGAAAATGGCGAGCGACTTGTCGGCAACGGCCATGTCCTGCCAGAGCTGCATCGAGGCAATCGCATCCGGCGTGGCAAAGGTCGCCCGCGTGAAGTCGTCGGACAGCATGTCGGCGCCCGTATTGACGATCATCTGCTGCGGACCGACGTCGCGACCACCGGTGGAGACGAACAGGCCGTGCTTGCCTGTGTTTGTCTTGATCTGCCGTGCCAGCTCGCGCATCTCCTGCCAGGTCCGCGGCGGCTTCTCCGGATCGAGCCCCGCGGCACGGAACAGATCCTTATTGTAGTAGACGATTGGTGTGCCGAAGGAATGCGGCACCGCATAAGGATGGCCCCGGTAGGTGCCGATCGCGAGGAAGTTCGGCGCGACATTCTTGAGGAATGCGCCCTTGTCCGGGCCGCTGTCGAGGGCGACCGGTTTGGTGTTCATGACCAGGCCGATCGTGAGACGGCTAAGCAGCTGGGCAACGTCCGGTGCGCGGCCGGCAAGGGCCGCCGCCTGAACCTCGGTGGCCAGATTGTTGTTGTCCTTGAACTGCTCGCGGACTTTCACGTCCGGGTTCTTGGCCATGAAGTCGTTGATGGTTCGCGTCAGATCTTCGCGGTTTGATGTCTGATAATGCCAGAAATTGATGGTTACGGGATCGGCGGCCTGGGCCTGGCCGACGGCGAAAAGAGCCAAGGCAGCCATGGGTGCGAGAAGACGGCGCATGCAAACTCCTGTCACGGGGGGACGCGACGGACGCTAGCGATGCTGCATGTCAGCCATCTTGCACATTTGTAACGGTTCTGTGATTTTGATCGGCGCTTCCGTGGCACGGCCCCGCCCCCCGTAACCACGGTGCGGCCCCGCATTGACCTGATTATCGTCACCGGAACGGGAACAGGTCCGCGTCCGGATCTTTCTTCTTGCCGATCCTGGCTGCGATGATTTCGGCGCCGATCTTGCTGAAAGTGAAGCCATTGCCGCCGTAGCCCATGACAGCATAGACATTGTTCAACCCGGGCACTTCGCCCATCATTGGCAGGCCGGTCGGTGTGCTTCCGAAGCC